>CAWKCS010000001.1:0-90158 GCA_963848165.1 uncultured delta proteobacterium
AACTTATTGAAATCATTGCGTTAGCTTCTCTCTTTTCGGTTAATATCCACTGCACACCGAGAATCCGTAACATACTGATTTGAAACAACATGCACACTATGCGTGTGCATGCATGCGGTTGGTTTTGCTATCTCCGTTGCTACCTCGGAATAGCCATAAAGCCATCTTTTTTGTGGCTTTTTAAAAGAGATCAACGGTCTAAAAAGGGTGTTACGACAATTAGATTTATCACAGAATTGTTCAAGGCACTAAAAGACTCGACATATAGCTTAAAAACATGTATATTTTTGACACTAAAACATATATAAATATGGGTCAAAAATATCATGGGTAAGCATAAGCAAAGTATTGATAATAAAATAATAAGTCGTATTTATGGTCACGGAAGGGGGTGGGTGTTTACGCCGGCTTACTTCTCCGACCTGGGAAGCCGTGATGCGATTGCTTCGGCTTTGAAAAGGCATCGTCAGTCAGGACGTATCCGTCAACTGGCCCGGGGACTGTATGATTACCCGCGAACAGATTCGTTGCTGGGGATGCTGACACCCTCTCCGGATGATGTGGCCAGGGCTTTGGCCGGGCGCGATGCGGTCCGTCTACAACCATCAGGCGCCTATGCCGCCAATCTTCTGGGGCTTTCCAGTCAGGTACCCATGAAAATCGTATATCTCACAGATGGCCGTTCACGCACCGTGCAAATCGGCAAGAAACACATCCTGCTGAAACAGACAACGCCACGCAATATGGCAACCGCGGGCAGGATCAGCGGTTTGGTTGTTCAGGCCCTGAGGCACCTGGGGCGACGGCATGTGGATGACGAGGTTATGGCCCGGCTTGACCGCCGGCTGGATGCTGATGACCGCAAACAGTTACTGAAAGATGTCCGCTATGCGCCTGCCTGGATCGCCGACATAATGCGGCGGCTGGGCAATAACAAGGAAAAAAACTGATATGAACGAATTCCTGTTATTTACTGAGGACCGCAGAAAAGTGGTCTGCGAGCAAGCCCAGGACAAACTGGGTCTGCCGCCTGCAACTATTGAAAAGGACTTCTGGGCCTGCTGGACCCTGCAAAAAATGTTTGACCTTCCGGAGTGGGGTTCCCAATTAACCTTCAAAGGCGGGACATCTCTCTCGAAAGGATGGGCGTTGATAGAACGCTTCTCTGAGGATATTGATATCGTCATCGACCGTGGTTCGCTAGGTTTTGGCGGTGATGAGGCGCCTGATCGCGCCCCCAGTAAAAAACAGACGCGCAAACGGCTGGATGCCCTCAAAGCGGCTAGCCAACAATGCGTTAACCAAACGCTGCTGCCCCTGTTAGAAGAAGCCATAGTTCAGGACATTCCCTCGTCTTTGGTATGGCAAATCGATCCGGATCCTGATGATCCAGATGGGCAGACGCTTCTTTTTACATACCCAACAGCCTTTGCTGATCAGACTGCCTACCTAAGACAGGTGGTCAAGATTGAAATGGGTGCACGCTCCGATACAGAGCCGACCGAAAAAATCAATATTCAGCCCTACCTCAAAGATGCATTTCCCGATCTGTTTCCCCTGGCCCACTTTTATGTGAAAGCGGTATCCCGTGAACGCACGTTCTGGGAAAAAGCCATGCTCCTGCACGAGGAAACATTTCGACCGTTGGAGAAAAAGCGAAAAGCGCGTATGGCCAGACATTATTATGATCTGTACTGCCTCATAAAGGCCGGCATTGGTCACAAAGCAGCTGCCGATCTCGACCTTTTTGACCGTATTGCCGCCCATCGTCAGGTTTATTTCCGCTATTCCTGGGTGGATTATGATACATTTTGCCCGGGCCGCTTGAGGCTGGTTCCACCCGATGCGCAGATCAATATCTGGAAATCCGATTATTCGGCAATGAAAGACGAGATGTTTTTTGGAAAGCCTCCGGCATATGATGATCTTATGGAAACAGTCCAAAAGTTTCAGGATGAGTTCAACCAGAAAACAGAAACGGAATAGTAACGAATATGATGAAAGTGGGTACTATCTCCAAATTGCTAGAGAAGAAGTAATTGTGACTTCGGTATGTAGTTTCAATCAACTGCAGATTGATTTGCTTCTTCAACTTGCCCAACGCATATTTTGATTCTCGGTGCGCATTTCATATTGAAATCAATACCTCTGAAAGCACTAACCGACTGTTGATTTGATCATATATATACTGTAATATTAGTATCATAGACTAAGTCATACAATCCCAACCGCCAACAACTCTCTGAAATAGTTCAAGTCTTCATGTCCGTCATCGATTGTCCGATTGCCGAACGTTATGCCCAGGTCCAAGCATGATCCACGATTTTGCTACCTTATTGCTACCTTTGACGGAATTTCCCCAATATCAATGAAAAAAGCGAATCAACCATGATGGTTAACTCGCTATTTTCATTTAGTATTTTTTGGCCAAATTGGTCGGGGCGAGAGGATTTGAACCTCCGACCCCTTGAACCCCATTCAAGTGCGCTACCAGACTGCGCTACGCCCCGACTGTGGGCGACAACGTAACACCGCTTTTCCAGCATGTCAAGAAATCCCGACGCAAAACTTCAGACAAGAATAGTGACAAGTAAATAGTTGAACTTATAACAAAAACATGCTAATAGGTTTCAATATGGAACCAAAAATTATCAAACCAGCCCGCCTGTTTCCAGGTGATATCATCGGAGTAGCGGCACCGGCCGGTCCTTTTGAAATAGAAAAATTTGAACGGGGGGTCGCTGCCATCAAAGACATGGGTTTCGAGGTGCTGGTGCCGGACAACCTGCAACAACCCGAAAGCTACCTGGCCGGTTCGGATGCAATGCGGGCATCGGTGCTCAAGGACTTGTTCAAGGCCCCGGAGGTTAAAGGCATCATCTGTGCCAGGGGCGGCTATGGCTCCATGCGTATTCTCGACCTTTTGGATTTTGATCTGTTTGGGCATCATCCCAAGATTTTTCTCGGATTCAGCGACATATCGGCCTTGATCTCATCCATCAGCACCCAAAGCCGTCTGGTGGCATTTCATGGACCGAATATCATCACACTCGGCAAGGCAACCCCTCAGACAAAAACATCCTTTTATCGTGCCGTGACCTCGGATAAGCCCCTTGACATCCGGCCGCAAAACACCAAAGTGATCACCCCCGGCAAAGGTAACGGTGTCGTGGCCGGAGGCAATCTGGCAACCCTGTCTCATTTATTGGGGACCCCGTATTCACCGACATACAGGGGCTGTCTCTTTGTCATGGAAGATATTGGGGAGGCACCTTACAAGATCGATCGGATGCTGTTTCAGATGCGAATGGCAGGCTGTTTTCAAGGGATTTCGGGTGTTGTTCTGGGCAGTTTCCAGGATTGCGGCAGGTATGAAGATATTTGCATCATCGTGAAAAACATATTCGTGGATATGAATATTCCCATTCTGGGAGGGTTTGAGATCGGTCACGGTGACGACAATATGACCATCCCCATGGGCATCAGAGCCACCCTGGATACGGATCAGGGCGCTTTGGTGTATCAGGAGGCAGCAGTGTTGACTAGGTGTAATTTAAAAAATCACGAAAACACGAAATAGGGAAAACACGAAATATTTTATACTCTTTTCATGACTATTTTCGTACTTTCGTGTTTTCGTGATAAAATATCTTTTCTTTTCCTGTCAATCCGGATTGAATTATGAAAGCAATATAGGCTTCAATTTATGTCATCCTTGAATAACGCGCAGAATTTAATGGAAAGTGCCGTATCGGAGGGCGTCTTTCCCGGCGGTGTTCTGCTGGTCTCGCAGGATGGCCATGTCCTGTTCCACCAGGCATTCGGGCAAGCCGATCTGATCACCGGCACGCCGGTATCGACCCGGACTCTTTTTGATCTGGCATCTCTCACCAAACCTCTTGCTACGACCCTGGCTGTCATGAAGCTGATGGAACGTGGTCAACTGACGCTGGACCACACTCTGGGCGACGTCATGATATCCTGTAGGGGGACAGACAAGGCAGACATATCCGTCAGACACCTGCTGTACCACAATTCGGGTCTGCCTGATTACCGTCCCTATTTCAAGGAACTGACTCGAAGAGGACCCGTCCAGGAGAAGAGCGTTGATCCTGGCAAGGGTTCTGGACGAGCCCCTGGCATATCCCATCGGGAAAAAGGTGGTATACAGTGACCTGGGTTTTATGCTCTTGCGAGGGATCATCGAGACCGTCAGCGGCCGTCGTCTCGATGACATGGTGCAAAAGGAGATCTGTCTTCCGCTGCAGCTGAAGGATCTGTTTTTTGTGGACCCGGAGAGCCCGCCGCCGGTAGATCGGTTTGCCGCTACCGAAACATGCCCCTGGCGTCAGACACGGATTCGGGGTGTGGTCCATGATGAGAATGCTTATATTGTCGGTGGCGTGGACGGTCATGCCGGGTTATTCGGTACGGCTGCAGATGTTCATTGCCTGCTCATGGAAATGCTTGGCACTTATTCAGGAGATCCGTCTCATCATGTTTTTCAACAGGACCTTCTCAAAGAATTTCTGGATTATGGAAAAGGAACCGAACGAGCCCTGGGATTTGATCGTCCGGCCGAAAACGGGTCGGCCAGCGGTTGTCGCTTCTCCCAAAACAGCGTGGGGCATCTAGGGTTTACAGGCACTTCTTTCTGGATGGATATGGATCGTTCAATTATCATCATCCTTTTGACCAACCGGGTTCATCCGAGTCGCGACAATGAAAAAATCCGGGGTTTCCGGCCGGTTCTGCATGATGCTGTGATGGAAACGCTACGCTGATATTTGCCCTGCGGGCGATATTTGCGCTTCGCGCGTCATTTGTCCTCCGGACGACATTAATCCTACGGATGTCATTAGCGCTTTGCGTGTCATTTGCTCCGCGTAATTTATTGTCATTCATCGTGGCTATCGGCATGAAAAAATGACGCACGCAGTGCAAATGACGTCCGATAGGACAAATGACACGAAGTTAATGACCCATTTATAGCGGCAAAGCCGCGTCAAATAAAATCGCACAGCGATTTTATTCTTGTAATAATTTAAGATCTTTGATAACGCTCATCAGTTACAAACAGCGACTGCCATTGTGGTATCGGGACTGTTCAAGCTAAGGATTCAATTTTCAGGCGAAAACAAGCGCATACATCAACCTCAAGATCGGTAGTCTTTTGGCCCTTATGAGCGACATCGTCGCGTTTTATAAAATCGTGAAACGATTTAATCCATAGGATCGGGGTGTTATGAATTTCTTTTTCGACAAACTTCTGGGTGTTTTTTCAAGTGATCTTGCCATAGACCTTGGAACGGCGAATACACTGGTTTATGTCAAGGGCAAAGGGATCGTGCTGAGTGAACCGTCGGTTGTGGCGATACGAACCGATGCGCGTGCTAAAAACCGCGTTCTGGCGGTGGGGCTGGAAGCCAAGAATATGGTTGGCCGGACCCCCGGCAATATCGTTGCCATTCGTCCCCTCCGGGATGGCGTCATCGCGGATTTTGATATCACAGAAGCGATGCTTCGCCATTTTATTCACAAGGTTCATAACCGGCGTACATTTGTTCGGCCTAGAATCATCATAGCGGTCCCCTCCGGAATTACGCAGGTTGAAAAGCGGGCGGTCAGAGAATCGGCCGAATCCGCAGGTGCACGAGAGGTCTTTCTGATTGAAGAGCCCATGGCTGCTGCCATCGGTGCGGGGCTTCCCATCTCGGAACCGACATGTAACATGGTGGTCGATATCGGCGGCGGGACAACCGAAGTGGCCGTGATTTCCTTGGCAGGCATTGTTTACAGTCGTTCCCTGAGGGTGGCGGGGGACAAGATGGATGCCGCCATTATTCAGTATATCAAACGGAAATACAACCTGCTTATCGGCGAACGGACGGCTGAAATCATCAAGACAACCATCGGCAATGCCTACCCTGATCCTGATGATATTTCGACCATCGAAGTCAAGGGAAGGGATCTTGTGTCCGGTATCCCCAAAATTCTGGCTATCGATTCTGAAGAGATTCGTGTGGCGATCTCGGAGCAGATAGATGCTATCGTCGAGACGGTTAAAATTGCGCTGGAACAAACACCGCCGGAACTGGCGGCAGATATTGTGGACAGCGGTATCGTCCTGACAGGCGGTGGCGCCCTGTTGAAGAATTTGGATAAATTGCTGAGAGAGGAAAGCGGTCTTCCTATTAGAATTACGGAAGACCCGCTGTCAACGGTAGCGCTGGGATCAGGTATGGCGCTTGACAATCTCGAAATATTAAAACAGGTAATTATCACATAATTTCATGTTCTCGAAAAAGATGATCATGATTGTTGGCGCAATTATATTGATTGCAGTCAATATCATTATTTTATCGGTAAACAGCCAGGACAGAACCCCTTCAACGCGTATCGGTCAAGTCGCCCTTTTTTTTATATCCCCTTTCCAGGAATTTGCATCCAGCAGTATCCATTTTGTCCAGAACATCTGGCGAAGCTATTTCAATCTTGTGGATGTTTCCCAGCAGAATGACAGACTGGTCAAGGCGCTGAAGGCTGCAAACGAAAAAAACAACAGTTTGAGAGAGCTTGAACTGTCCCATTCCAGGCTTCAGGGTCTGCTCGAATTTAAACCTGATCTGAAAAGGCAAGTGGCGGCTGCGGCGGTCGTGGGGAAAGACCCGTCACCATGGCTCAAAACAGTTGTTATCAACAAGGGTACGGATGAAGGTGTTCAGAGGGGCATGCCGGTGGTGACCCCGGACGGTATTGCAGGTCTGGTAATCGATGCATCGAGCGGTTACGCAAAAGTTTTATTGATAACAGACCAGAACAGTGCGGTTGATGCGTTGACGCAATCCTCGCGGGCAAGGGGAATTGTCAAAGGAGAATCTTCCGGAAAACTTCGTCTCGACTATGTGCTTCGCCGCCACGACATCGTTGAAGGCGACATCATTATTTCTTCCGGGCTGGATGGTGTCTTCCCCAAGGGGCTCCGGGTCGGTTATGTCCATGAGGTCATCAAACCGAATTCAGGCATTTTTCAGGAAGTGTCCGTTATACCCTATATCGATTTTGAAAAACTGGAGGAAGTGCTGGTAATTGTCGATTCTCCGGAACCTGTGAGATTTTCTGAACCATGACCTATCTCCTGTACACGGGTGTCTGTCTTCTGGTGGTTGTTTTTCAAACAACCCTGTCGATGCACTTTGCCATATTTGGCGGAATGTACGATCTTTTTCTGCTATTTGTCGTCTATCTGGGATTTTACCGGACAATTCGGGAAGGCTTTTCCTTTGTCATTCTTTTCGGTCTGGCCATGGATGCATTGTCCGGCGGACCTTTCGGCCTGTATTTGACCAGTTATTTCTGGCTCTACATAGGTGTTGTAGGGATGACCAGGTTTATGCGTGTCGGTAACAATATGATATTGCCACTGGTGGTGGTCGGCAGCGTACTTTTTCAGAACATCATTTTTGTGGGCACCATGACCTTTTTCGTGCCGGAAGCAAAGATCCCGGTCTTTTTGTACCGGAACGTGCTGACACAACTGCTATGGTCCATTATTACGGGTCCGGTTCTGATACTTCTTTTCCGTCGTGTGCATCTGGCCATGGAAAAGTGGTTAAAGACGTTCCAGCCGGAGTATAGATGAAACAATATCTGAACACGGTAACCAGCGAATGGTTTAACAGGCGGGTCATGGGCGCCATTTTGTGCGTGGTGGTGGCGTTTTCGATCCTCTTCATGCGCTTGTTTTATCTTCAGATCATGAAAGGTGAGGAGTTCCTCAGACTTTCGGAAAACAACAGCATCCGGCTGGAAAGCATCGTTGCGCCACGGGGGCTGATTTTTGATGCAGAAGGTAAGTTGCTGGTGGACAATCGTCCTTCCTTTGACCTGCGTATTATTCCCAGAAATGCAAAACCCCTTGAGCAGACATTAAAGAAATTAGCGCGCTATACAAACATCCCGGAAGAGGACCTGATGGAAAAAGTCAGGGAGTGCAATGGCCTGTCATCCTATAAACCCGTATTGTTGAAACAGGATATCGGGCGGGATGCCATGGCATCCATCGAGGTTCACAAGTTTGATCTGCCCGGCGTGGTTGTGGATATCCGGCCGGTTCGTCATTATATCAATGGGCAGCATGCGGCCCATCTCATCGGCTACCTGGGAGAGATTAATGCCAAGGAATTACAAGGGGGGGCCTTTGCCGGTTGCAAGGGGGGGGATTATATCGGACGATTCGGGGCAGAAAAAACCTATGAAGACCTGTTGCGGGGAAACCGAGGTGGTCGTCAGGTGGAGGTCGATGTCAGGGGGCAGGTGGTCAAGGCGTTGAGAACCGTCAGTGCCAGACCGGGTCATAATTTGTACTTGTCACTGGATTACGCACTCCAGAAAAAAGTGGAGGAGTTGTTACAGGACCAGGTTGGAGCGGTGGTGGCCATGGACCCCATGACCGGTTACATCCTGGTAATGGCCAGCAGTCCCACTTTTGATCAGAATGCCTTTGTGAGCGGCATGACCCGTAAAGAATGGAACGCCTTAACCTCAAATCCCGAATATCCCATGACAAACCGGGTCATCCAGGCGGAATATCCCCCGGCGTCTACCTATAAGATTGTAACCGCAATTGCCGGGCTGGAAGAGGGAGTCATCGACCTGGAAACCACCCATTTCTGTCCCGGTTATTATGCCCTGGGCGATCGTGTTTTTCGCTGCTGGAAAAAAGGCGGGCATGGAGAGGTGAATGTTGTCCGGGCCATAGCGGAATCCTGCGATGTCTTTTTTTATAAGGTTGGCGAGGAAGTCGGCGTTGACAGGCTGGCATCCTACGCCGGAAAGTGCGGGCTGGGTGAACGAACCGGCATCAATCTGGACAATGAGGGCAAGGGGCTGATTCCGACCTCGGAATGGAAAAAAAAGCGTATTGGAGAATCCTGGCAAAAGGGCGAGACCCTGAACGTCTCCATCGGTCAAGGATTCAACCTGACAACACCGTTGCAAATGCTGGTTTTGACGTCTGCAATCGCCAATAATGGAACCCTCTATCAACCCCAGGTCGTCAGGCGTGTGGAAACGGCGGACGGTATTGAGGTTAAAAACATCGAACCCATGGTTACGGGAAATCTGAGCATCAGTCCGAAAACCATGGATATCGTCAAGAGAGGTCTTTGGGAAGTCGTCAATACCAAGAATGGAACTGCACGTGGCATCAAATTGAATCAGTATCCCATCAGCGGCAAAACCGGTACCGCACAACTGGTTACCACCAAGGAACCCGAAATCGGTGAGACAGAGAAAAAAGATGGACTTTTCGATCAGAATCTACCCCACGCCTGGTTTGTTGCCTATGCGCCGTCTGATGCCCCTCGCATAGCCGTTGCCGTTATTGTTGAGCACGGTGAACACGGTTCAACTGCAGCTGCACCCATTGCCAAGGAACTCATCAAAACTTACCTGGAAAAAGATGCGCAACAGAAATTGCTCGCCCATGCGGGAGATGGGAAAAGAATGCTGTGGACAGACAGCGGGAGTGGAAAAGACTAAATTCGCTTCACTAAATCAACTTGCACGGATTATGTGTATAGGAATATGAAAAATTATGGGATTCGATAGACGTCTGGTACAGTATTTTGACTGGGGATTGATGCTGCTGATCATTGTCCTGGGTGCTATTGGGCTGGTTGCTCTTTATAGCGCCGTGACGGCAGGTGCTGACATCGCCCAGAAAATTCTTTTTACCAAACAGCTCATCTGGTATGGTGCCGGCCTGGTGGCGATGATCGTCTTTTTTTTATTCAGCTATAAATCACTGGAGAAATGGGCCGATATTATTTACGGGGGATGCATTTTTCTCCTGGTGGGTGTTTTGATCTTTGGCAAGGTTACCGGTGGGTCTCAACGATGGCTTCTGCTGGGGCCGATATCGGTTCAACCCTCAGAAATAGCCAAGGTTGCCGTCATTATCGTTCTGGCACGCTACTATTCCAAATATGCCAGCGAGAGAGGGTTTTCGTTCCGCGAACTCATCAATCCAATAATCCTGACAGCGATCCCTTTTATACTGATCGTGAAGCAACCCGATCTGGGAACGGCCATGGTCATACTTCTCATAGCTGCTACCATGACACTGTTTGTCAAAATCGAAAGGCGAACCCTGATTTATATCGTGTCTTTCGGCGTCCTTTCGGGGCCCATGGTCTGGTATTTTTTGAAAGGATACCAGAAACAAAGAATCCTGACATTCCTGAACCCGGACAGAGATCCGTTAGGCGCAGGATATCACATTATCCAGTCGAAAATTGGTATTGGATCCGGATATATTTCGGGCCGGGGGTTTTTACAAGGGCCCCAAAACGCATTGTCGTTTTTGCCGGAACAGCACACGGATTTCATCTTTTCCGTACTTGCTGAAGAGTGGGGATTTATAGGTGCATCGGTTCTGCTGTTGATGTTCCTGTTTCTCGTCGTGTGGGGGCTGAACATTGCCGCCAATTGCCGTGATAATTTCGGAACCATTCTGGCAGTTGGTATCACCACGTTGATCATGTGGCAGGTCCTTATCAATATCGGGATGGTGATGGGGCTGATGCCTGTGGTGGGTGTTACGCTGCCGTTTATCAGCTATGGCGGCTCATCCATCGTAACCATGATGATCTGTGCAGGAATTCTCCTGAATATCAGCATGCGGCGATTTCAGTTCGAAAAATAAAAAATTGCGGAGCAATTTTTTATTTATATGCGACTTCGTCGCATTGATCAAATCAAGATAATAGGCGTTCAAAATTTTATAGCTTTAAGCTGTAAGTAGCTTGTGTCTTAGAGCTTCGCGCTATAACATGTGTTTATCGGTCCGATAAGATGGTGTTTTGCATTTTGACCTGAGTTGAGGAGGATGAATGAAAAAGGAAAAGAAAATAGATGCGGTGTCCACGTTCCTGGGCCATGATGCGGTTTTCGACGGCAGCATCAACTTCAAGGGAACCATCCGTCTGGATGGAAAGGTAAAAGGGAAAATTGTCAGTGATGGTGGAACGGTTATCATTGGAGACAAGGCAACTGTCGAAGCAGAAATTGCTGTTGAAACCGTTATTATTAAAGGCAGCGTCAACGGTAAGATTCAGGCCAAGGATCGGATTGAAGCATACCCACCCGCACGCATTGTGGGTGAACTGCAGGCGCCGACCATCAGCATCGATCCCGGTGTGGTATTCAATGGGAGCTGCAGCATGGAAACCGGAACCATGAAAAACAAGAAAACCACTTGAAATATTAGAATATACTGCTGGATGACAGGTTCCGCAATACCGCACCAAAAAAAAACAAAAAACCTTTGACATTTCCATGTTTTGGATGTTATAGCACCGCGGAAGTGAAATGAGGGGCAATAGTGAATTTCATAAAAGCATAGTTTATAGTTTATAGATCGAAGACCATGAACGGAGGTTCTTTATGATAATATCGGGTATCTTCCGAAACGCGACGCATAAAAAACAATTTTTATCTATTTTGATATTAATTGTAATGGGACTCATGGCCATCCAAACAGGCGCAGTTTTTGCTTCATCGGGTGGTGAAGAAGGCGGCGGCGGAGGGATTACCGTTATCCCCGATGTTTCGGTATTCATCCAGATCATCAATTTTCTATTCCTGATATGGGTTCTCAATCTCATCATCTACAAACCTATTCGTAACATTATCATTCAAAGAAAAGAAAAGTTCTCCGGTCTCGAAGCCGATATTGAAACTGCCGAATCAAAGGCCGCAACACAGGATCAGGCGTTCGCATCCGGTATTAAGGAAGCCAGGGCCAGAGGGCTGAAGCAAAAAGAGGCGCTCCTGCAGGCAGCCTCGGATGAAGAAAAGGAACTCATCGGCAAGATTAATGAAAAGGCCCAGGCCGAGCTGGCAAAGGTAAGGGAACAGATTGCCAAGGAAGCGGATGGCGCCAGGGAGACGCTGATGAAAGAAGTCGAAGATTTTGCCGGTAGCATCAGTGAAAAGATTCTCGGGAGGGCTGCTTAATGATACAATCGGGTTTTAACCGGAGACGGAATAAAGTAATGACCGTTTCACGTTTCGTGCTGATTCTTACCGTACTGCTTGTTTTCAATGCCGGCACTGTTTTTGCTTCTGCAGAAGGCGGTAATGACCAAGCAGCTTCAAAAGGTTGGGTCAAGGAAGATACCTTTCGCGTCATGAATTTCTCTGTCCTTGCAATTGCGCTCTTTTTTGTTTTGAAAAAACCCGTGTCTCAGGCTTTAAACGCCCGCATCAAGGGCATAAAAGATGAACTGGAGACGCTTGAAACCAAAAAAAAGGAAGCTGAAGCTCAACTTGCAGAATACAACCAGAAGCTTACCCGGTTGGAAGGGGAGGCCGAGAGGCTCGTAGAGGAATATGTCAAGCAGGGGGAGGAGGCCAAGATAAGAATCATCAAGGAGGCGGAAAGCACAGCCGTGAAACTTGAAGAACAGGCCAAACGACATATCGAACACGAATTCAAGCAGGCTAAAAACCAGTTGCAGGAAGAAATACTTCACGTGGCTCTTGTTAAGGCCGAGGAAATAATCAAAGCAAAAATTTCATCCGAAGATCAGGATAGACTGGTCGACGACTATTTAGAGAAGGTGGTGGCATAGTGAAGAATCTGGCTATTGCAAGGCGGTATGCCAAGGCATTGCTGCTGATAGGCAAGGAAGATGGACAGACTGAGACCTACCGTGAAGAATTGAAAGCTTTTTCGGATCTGATAGAACGGGAAAGCCAACTCAGCCAGGCTATTACCAACCCTCTGTATGATGCTATCGCCCGAAAGAACGTTCTGAACGCGGTTCTTGAAAAATTGAGTTTTTCCAAGGTGATGAATGCTTTTTTGTTGTTGCTGTTTGACAAAGGTCGTGTGGGTTTTCTCGTCAACATAAACGATTTTTATCAGAAAATGGCTGACGAGTTAAAAGGTGTTGCAAGGGCTAGCCTGGTTTCGGCAACCGAGCTTTCATCCGAAACCATCGAAAAAATTCGCTCATCCTTGTCTAAAAAGACAGGCAAAGATATTGTTTTAGAGTGTGCGCAGGATTCCAGTCTCATCGGTGGTATCGTTACAAGAATCGGGGATCTTGTATTGGATGGAAGCATCAAAACACAATTACTCAACATGAGAGAATCTTTAAAAAGGGGTGAAAGTGTCTAATGGAACTACGAGCTGAAGAAATAAGTCAGATTATCAAGGAACAGATCACGGATTACGACAAGAAGGTAGAGTTGAGTGAAACCGGCGTTGTTCTGTCCGTTGGGGACGGTATTGCCAGGGTTTACGGACTCGAAAAGGCTATGGCACTGGAACTCGTTGAATTTCCAGGAGGAATTCTGGGGTTGGTACTGAACCTGGAAGAGGACAATGTGGGTATTGCCATTATGGGCGAGGACATCCATATCAAGGAAGGGGACATGGTCAAACGTACCGGCCGTATTGCCCAGGTACCGGTAGGTGAAGCTGTCCTTGGGCGTGTGGTGTCGGGTGTTGGTGAACCCATAGACGGCAAAGGCCCCATCGATGCGAAGGAGTTCAGACGTGTCGAGATGGTTGCCCCGGGTGTTATTGCCAGAAAGTCTGTCCATGAACCCATGTATACCGGTTTGAAAGCGGTTGACGCTATGACACCGGTGGGAAGAGGACAGCGTGAGTTGATCATCGGTGACCGGCAGATCGGTAAAACAGCCTGTGCCATAGATGCCGTTCTTGCACAGAAGGACACGGACATTTATTGCATCTACGTGGCTTGTGGTCAGAAAAAATCGACGGTTGCTCAGGTTCATGCGGTTCTGGAAAAACATGGTGCCATGGAATATACGACCATCGTGTCCGCCTGCGCCAGTGATCCTGCTACCCTTCAGTATCTGGCGCCGTATGCCGGATGTGCCATGGGAGAATATTTCCGTGACAAAGGGCAGCATGCATTGATTATTTATGATGACCTTTCCAAACAGGCGGTTTCTTACCGGCAGATTTCTCTGCTCCTCAGACGGCCACCGGGACGTGAAGCCTACCCAGGTGATATTTTCTACAACCACTCCCGACTATTGGAAAGGGCTTGCAAGCTGAATGATGAATTGGGGGCTGGATCTCTCACGGCGCTGCCGATCATTGAGACACAGGCCGGTGACGTGTCGGCCTACATCCCCACCAACGTGATTTCCATCACGGACGGACAGATATATCTTGAGCCGGCTCTCTTTTTCGCCGGTATCCGTCCCGCCATTAATGTCGGTCTTTCCGTCTCCCGTGTGGGTGGTTCCGCACAGGTCAAAGCCATGAAGCAGGTGGCAGGGACACTGCGTCTCGACATGGCTCAATTCCGTGAACTCGAAGCTTTTGCAGCCTTCGGCAGTGATCTGGACAAGTCGACCCAGCGCCAGTTGACCCGCGGTGAAAGACTGGTACAAATTCTGAAGCAGCCGCAATATCAACCACTATCCCTCGAAAAACAGGTGGTTATTCTGTATGCAGGGACCAGAGGATATCTGGATGAATTCCCGCTGGATGTGGTGGAAAAATATGAAGCCGGTCTTTACCAGTTCATCGAAGAGCGACACCCGGATATCTATACCGAGATCGCCGATAAACAGGCCATCACGGAAGAGCTGGATGCAAAACTGGCAGAAGCGCTGAAAGCCTACAATGAGGAGTTCAAAGACACGATCAAATCATAGAAGATGACCACGGGCATGTATCATCGCTATTGTGGGGTTCATTTTCCTAGGCTAACCGGCAGGAACATAGGTTCGGGTACGAGCTAAAACAGGATAAGGGCCAAGTTAAATGCCAAGTTTAAAAGATGTCGAATTAAAGATCAACGCAGTTAAAAAAACAAAGCAGATCACCAAGGCCATGAATATGGTTGCCACCTCTCGCTTGAGAGGGGCCCAGGACAACATGCAGCGTTTCCGCCCTTATGCCGGGAAATTTTCCGAAGTATTAGGGAGTCTTGCCGAGAAGGCCGGCGACGAAGCCAGCCCGCTGCTGATTCCGCGTGAAGAAGTCAAGCATATTCATATTGTCTTGTGTACTTCGGACAGGGGGCTGTGCGGTGGGTTCAATGTCAACCTGATCGCCAAGGCCGAATCCTTCATGCGTGACAAACAGGGTGCCGGCATGGTATTTTCATTTACCAATTTCGGGAAAAAAGGTCGCGACTGGTGTCGCAAAAATAGTTTCGACAGAGTTAGTGAACATCTCGGCATTGTCGGTACAAAATTCGGTTTCAATGTCGCCTCCACCGAGGGGCGCAAGCTGGTGGACGGATACTTGGATAGCACCTATGACGAAGTGTATGTTGTTTATGCTGAATTTATAAGCATGGGCAGGCAGGTGCCGGTTATCCGGCAACTCCTTCCGATACCGCCTATAGAAACACAAACAACTGAAACTGACGAAAACGCCCCCTATCTCGCGGAACATATTTGTGAACCTTCGGCAGACGAGTTGTTGGGAGAACTTCTTCCCAGAAATGTTTTCGTTCAGTTGTTCAGCGCATTGCTTGAAACATCCACCAGTGAGCATGCTGCAAGACGGACGGCCATGGACAATGCCACCAAAGCATGTAACGACATGATCGACAATCTCACATTGGCATACAACAAAGCCCGTCAGTCAGCCATCACGGCTGAATTGATGGACATCGTCGGCGGAGCAGAAGCACTGAAAGGATAGCGGCGTATAATATGGGTCCTGTATTTGCCGGGCGAATATCGGCTGCCCAAAACAGATAAAAAAAGTTGGAGGTCTTTCGATGGGAGAAAATTTAGGTAAAATTACACAGGTAATGGGGCCTGTCGTGGATGTGGCATTCGATCAGGGAAAACTGCCGACGATTTATACGGCGCTCCTGATTACCAATCCTACAATCAATGACGAGCCGGACAACCTGGTTATCGAGGTTGCACAGCATCTGGGTGACAATGTTGTCAGGACGATTGCTATGGACGTTACCGACGGCCTGGCACGCGGGCAGGTGGTAAAAGACACCGGCAAACCGATCATGATGCCGGTGGGCGAAGCAGGTCTTGGCCGGGTGCTGAATGTCGTAGGCCGTCCGGTTGACGGTCTGGGCCCGATTAGTCAGGAAAAGATGTTGCCTATCCATCGCGAGGCACCCAAGTTTACAGAACAGGATACAACGGTTCGGGTTCTTGAAACGGGCGTCAAGGTTATCGACCTCCTGGTTCCATTTCCACGTGGGGGTAAAATGGGCATGTTTGGCGGCGCCGGCGTGGGCAAAACCGTTATCATGATGGAAATGGTTCACAATATCGCCATGCAGCACGGTGGTATCTCTGTTTTTGCCGGTGTTGGGGAGAGAACCCGAGAAGGCAACGATCTTTACCACGAGATGAAAGATTCGGGGGTTCTGCCCAAGGCAGCACTTATTTATGGCCAGATGACTGAACCACCCGGAGCGCGTGCACGCGTGGCCCTGTCTGCGTTGACGGCGGCCGAGTATTTCAGGGATGAAGAAGGCCAGGATGTTCTCATCTTTATCGACAATATTTTCCGGTTTACCCAGGCGGGTTCTGAGGTTTCGGCTCTTCTGGGACGTATGCCTTCTGCTGTTGGTTACCAGCCCACACTGGCTGTTGACCTTGGTGAACTCCAGGAGCGTATTACATCCACCGACAAGGGGTCCATTACAGCTGTTCAGTGTGTCTACGTTCCTGCAGATGACTTGACCGACCCTGCGCCTGCAACGACCTTTGCGCATCTCGACGGTACGGTTGTTCTTTCCAGACAGATCGTCGAACTCGGCATCTATCCGGCTGTTGACCCGCTCGATTCAACCTCCAGGATTCTGGATGCCGCCTACATCGGCGACGAGCATTATGCCGTGGCGCGGCAGGTTCAACAGATTCTCCAGAAGTACAAGGAACTCCAGGATATCATCGCTATTCTGGGTATCGATGAATTGTCGGATGAAGACAAGATGACCGTCGCCCGTGCCCGGAGGATTCAACGATTCCTTTCCCAGCCCTTCCATGTTGCCGAAGCTTTTACAGGCAAGCCCGGCAAGTACGTGAAAATTGAGGATACGGTTCGCGCCTTCAAGGAGATCGTTGAGGGCAAACATGACGATATCCCGGAACAGGCATTCTACATGACCGGCGGTATAGAAGAGGTTATAGAACGTGCCAAGGAAATGGCTGCAGCAGATTAGGGATGAGGATATAACATGGCTGACAATATTAAATTGGAAGTGGTTACACCTGAGAAAGCGGTCGTAGATGAGGATGTCCAGATGGTCGTGTCCCCGGGGACACTGGGTGAATTCGGTGTTCTGGCAGGGCATACAACATTTTTGACGACCTTAAAGGTCGGAACCATCCGGTATACAGACGCAAACGGCAAAGAACGGTATGTTTTTGTCAGTGGCGGATTTGCAGAGGCGCTTCCGGACAAAGTGACCGTTCTGGCCGAGTCAGCCGAACGGCGAAAAGATATCGATCTGGTACGTGCCAAGGATGCCTTGCAGCGGGCCGAGAAACGAATGGCTGAGGATAGAGCCAAAGAAGATATCGATTTTGTCAGGGCAAAAGCAGCTTTGGAGAGAGCTTTACAGCGTATAAAGCTGGCTAGGATCCCTCTAGCAATCTCAAGCGACGCCTTTCCGGCGTATTCTTGAGATCAGCAATACAATAGTAAATTCGAAAAGGGTGAACCTAGTCAGGTTTGCCCTTTTTTACTATTTATAGCGGCTCATAAAGCGCAATTAAGCTGATAAGCCATGCTGTTCACGACAACTTGAAATTAAGAGCTGTACAGCTATAGAGCTTACACTTATAGCTTTTAACATCTAATATAACAACACAATATGGAGACCAACACCTGATGGCAGATAAGCGGATAGATAATGTCAGTATCATCATTTTGGCGGCCGGCCTGGGTACCCGTATGAAATCGAACATGGCAAAGGTGCTACACAAAATTATGGGCAAGCCCATGATATCCCACGTGCTTGTATCCGCCTGCCATATCGCAGGTAAAAACGTCATTGTCGTGGTAGGGCATCAGGCTGATCTCGTCAAGGATGCATGTCTGAAGGTCAACCCGGTATCTTTTGCATTCCAGAAAGAACAGCGGGGAACCGGTCACGCAGTATTGTGTGCCATGCCGGAAATTCCTGAAACAATGGAGAATATCATTATTTTGTGCGGCGATGTTCCCTTGCTGAGAGCGGAGACTATTCGGGCCTTGTTGGATGATCATATCAAGGAAAACAGGGACTTGTCTTTGCTGGCCGTGAAGCTTGAGGATCCGACCGGTTATGGAAGGGTCGTGATAAATGCAGACCGGGAGTTGACCCGAATAGTGGAAGAGGCGGATGCCACCGCGGATGAAAAAAATATATCAATAGTAAATTCAGGCATATATTGTGTTACAAAAGCCTTTCTTTCAGCGTCGTTGCAAAAAATTACCCCGAATAATGCTCAGGGAGAATTGTATTTGACCGATATCATAGGGGTCGGTTATGCCATGGGCAAACATATCGGGGTGCTGGTGGGCTCCAATCCTGAGGAAATATCAGGGGTGAACACACCTGCTGACTTGAAGGCGGTTCAAACACTTATGGAATCACGATTGTCCGGGGCTTAGATGGGAAATTAAGATGGATATGCCCCTCGTTAAAACACTTGACTTTCGTAATGGTCAAATTTATAATAACTTTCAGTATATTTGAGGTGATCTATTGGATAATGATACCATTTTAAAGCAATTTAACGAGATAGAAAATCGGGTAGAATCATTGATATCACGCTGCAGTTCACTGGATAGGGCCAATTCGGAACTCACAGCAACGGTTGAAAACCTGCAAACAAAGCTTAGAGAGAAAGAAGCGGCGGAAAACCAGGACAGTGAAATAAGGACCTTGATTCGATCCAAGATTGACAATCTATTGGAAAGGTTGGACGGAATCACAGAAGTTGAAAAATAGCAGTTGAAGCAAGGATGACCAAGGAAAGGTAATCACAATATCATTGGACCAGCTTGTAACGATAGAACTTTTCGGACACCCATTTACCTTCAAAGCTGAGAAAGATGTCGAAAAAGCCAAAGAAGTAGCTGATTTTCTTGTGCAGGAAGTCGCAAAGGTCGAGAGCCAGATGTCTGACAAATCATCAACTATCAGTAAACAGGCCATCCTGATACTGACAGCCCTTAACATTGCAAATGAATATATGCAATGTAAACAACATCATACGGATTTGTTAGAAACTGTTTTCAACCGGGCGTCGAACCTTCTAAATGAGTTGACTACGAATCAAACCTAACAGGGTGTTAACAAGCATTTATTGATTGGATTTGAAAAGACATCATATATCGTCACATACCTCTCCAGGCTTCGCTGAGTTCAAAATATTTTGAATAGCTTCTGTATTTCAGCCGCGGATGAAAATGGCGTTAGTGACACGATCGGTTAAGAATCAGGGTGTTTCCCCTGCCGTGTTCGTGATTGGAAGACGTTCTTTGACCCAACACTTATTAAAAGGGAGCTTTAACTTGTTTTGGTGTGCCGTTCTGCTAGTGCAGAAAAGCCTAAAGAAACAACAGAGCGCCCACTTTTAGCACTAGGTTCAAAGACCTGCCAACACGACACCGAGGTGGGGGACCACCTTGTATCGGTCTGCCGGACGAACCGTCAATACGCCTGTATTTCACATCTCTTTTGATCCATATTCATGCCTTGTTTCATAGAGATTTCCTGCATCAACCAACCTTCCCTGAAAAAATTTCAATTTAAACACACCACACACTTCAGTTTGCTGTAGGAATAGAAATATTGCCCACTACGAAGCTATCGAGCAGATCCGGTAAAATTAAAACAGCGGGTGAAAATTTCGCCATAGGAGCGACAACGTCGCGTTCCATAAATTCGCAAAACGAATTTATTATGATAAATATTTCCTGGAGATAACTAATGAATACAACCATTGTACTGTTTGTTGCATGCGGATTTATTGTGGGGTTTGCGCTTGCGTTCTTGATCAAGGGAAAAATAGCTACGCGCAGAATTCAGGCAGCAAAAGAAGAGGCCGTTCTGTTGATAAAGGATGCCAAGAGGCGATCTGCGACCCTTTTGAAAGAGGCTCAATTGGAAGCCAAGGATCGGCTCTTCAAGATGAAAAGTGAGTTCGACGCAGAAACCAAGGAGACCCGCTCTGAGTTGAAAATGAGAGAGCAGCGTCTTTTGCACAAAGAGGAAACCATTGAAAAAAAGAGCGAGCAGTTTGAAAAGAGGGAACAGGATATTTCCCAGAAAGAGAGGATCGCTCAACAAAAAAGCGATGAGCTCGAAAAGCGTGAAAAGAAGTATCATGAACTCATTGAAGAACAGAAGCAGCAACTTGAAAAAATATCGAGCCTGACAGCAGAGCAGGCCAAAGAACTGCTGATTCGGGCAATGGAAAACGAGGCGCGGCATGAAGGTGCCAAGCTCATTAAAAGAATCGAGAACGAGACCAACGAGCAGGCTGATAAAAAGGCCAAAAAGATCATCGCAACCGCTATCCAGCGTTATGCCGGTGATTATGTCGCCGAGCGAACAGTGTCGGTTGTCAACCTGCCCAGCGATGAGATGAAGGGGCGCATCATTGGTCGTGAAGGAAGAAACATCCGGGCTCTTGAAGCTGCAACCGGTATTGATCTGATCATAGACGATACCCCCGAGGCCGTGATTCTGTCCGGATTCAATCCGGTGCGACGGGAGGTCGCGCGATTGTCTCTCATGAAATTGATTGCAGATGGACGTATTCACCCGGCCAGGATCGAAGATGTCGTCAAAAAGGTTGAGAAAGAGGTCAGTGTTGCCATTAAGGAGGCCGGTGAACAGGCTGCCTTTGACCTGGGTGTTCATGGGATGCATAGCGAATTGATTCAATACATCGGTCAACTCAAATTTCGGTCGAGTTATGCGCAGAATGTACTGCAGCACTCGATTGAGGTCGGGTTTCTGGCCGGAATCATGGCAGCCGAACTGGGTCTCAAGGTGAAACTGGCCAGGCGGATGGGGCTGTTGCATGATATCGGCAAGGCCATCGACCATGAGGTGGAGGGACCGCACGCCGTGATTGGCTCGAATTTGGCAAAAAAACATGGGGAATCTTCAAAGGTCGTTCATGCCATTGCAGCCCACCACGAAGACGTGCCACCCATCACGGTATATGATTTGCTGGTTCAGGCGGCTGATGGCCTTTCAGGTGCCAGGCCCGGGGCGAGAAAGGAGTTGTTGGAGAACTACATCAAGCGACTTGAGGATCTGGAAGGTATCGCCAATTCATTCAAAGGGGTTTCCAATACCTATGCCATTCAGGCCGGAAGAGAGTTGCGGGTCATCGTGGAAAGTGAAAAAATATCGGACGAGGAAACGACGTTGCTGAGCAGGGATATTGTCAAGAAAATTGAAGAGTCATTGACGTTTCCGGGCCAGATAAAGGTTATGGTCATACGGGAAACGAGAGCCATAGAGTATGCGAATAAATAAGGAGCGGTTTTAGTTTTAAGGTGTTAGGTGGTAAGGAGCTCATCGCTTATAGATAACAGCTTAGTGAAGCTATATTATTCATCTCGATAGCTACGAGAGGTCGAAAACACTTAAAAGAGATCTGAAAATTTCGTGTTTTAATCACCTAGGATCTAACAGTTATATGAAACAGGAGATATCGAATGAACGTACTGGACGTTTTAGAAGAGCGTGGATTTATTGAGCAAAAGACACATGAGGAAGAACTCAGAGAGCTTTTCGAAAGCGAGCAGGTAACCGGTTATATCGGGTTTGACCCCACGGCATCGAGTCTTCACATCGGCAGTCTGGTGCCGATTATGTCGCTCGCCCACATGCAGCGGTGTGGGCACAGACCCATCGCTCTGGTCGGGGGTGGTACCGGGCTTGTGGGGGATCCCAGCGGAAAGACCGAAATGCGCAAAATCCTGACACTTGAAAAGGTTGAGGAGAACGTGGCTGCTTTGAAAAAGCAGTTGTCAAGATTTCTCGATTTCACCGATGGCAGGGCAATGATGCTGAACAATGCAGACTGGCTGGTGCATTTGAAATACATCCCCCTTTTGAGGGATATTGGAAGACATTTCAGCGTCAACCGCATGATCAAGACCGAGAGCTGTCGGATGCGGCTTGAATCGGAAGAGGGTCTCAGTTTTATTGAATTCAATTATATGGTGTTACAGGCTTACGACTTCCTGGAACTGTTTTCGAAACATGATTGTAAACTCCAGATGGGCGGCAGCGATCAATGGGGAAATATCATAGCGGGTATTGATCTCATCAGGAAGGTCAAGCGGGGGGCCGGCTATGGAATTACCTTTCCTTTGATTACAACGAGCAGTGGAGAAAAAATGGGTAAAACAGCAGGGGGTGCTGTATGGCTTGACGCTGAAAGAACCAGCCCATATGAATATTATCAATACTGGGTCAATGTTGACGATAAGGACGTGGCTAGGTTTCTGGCCCTGTATACGTTTCTGCCCATGGAAGAAATCAGGGCGATTGAAACGCTTAAAGACGCGGATTTAAATGTAGCGAAATCGATTCTGGCATATGAAACGACGCTTCTGGTTCACGGGGCCATTGAAGCCGAAAAGGCTTTTCAGGCATCTTTGACCATGTTCGGGAATCGTCAGTTGCCTTCACAGATTTTACCTTCGAGTAAGATTCCCAGGGATGGCAGGGGGGTGAGCGAGTCATCGGTTCCTAGTTCAACGATTGAACTGCAGATCCTGAAAGAGGGACTCCCGGCATTCAAGTTGTTTCAACACGCAGGTCTGGCAAGCTCCGGGGGGGCCGCAAGACGTCTGATCGAACAGGGAGGGGCCTACGTGAATGGTTCCAGGGTAACCTCGTTTGATCAAATGATTACGGATGGGGATCTCAATCAGGATGAAATCCTGCTTCGATCGGGTAAAAAACGATTTCACAAAATAGTGCTTGACACCTGTGAGGGTGGCGTGTAGAAAGCATTTCTTTTTGTTTAAAGCTGTTCAGAGGCGGGTCCTAAAAGTTCTTTAAAATATTAAAAATAATCCTTGACAAGAAAGCAACAAAACATTATATTTATTGCTTCCTTGACCGGGAAACCGGGCATCGACATTGATCGAAAAAAAAGTAAAAAAAGTGTTGACAAGGAAGAAGAATTAAGACTATACAGTACGGCTTTAACGCATTGAAAGGACCACCGCTGAGGTGGTCGAACTTGATCTTTGAAAACTAAATAGTGACACATTAAAGAGTTGGGTCTTTTGTTAATTCGTTGCTGTAAAAAGCAACTTGCACAATTTAATTGGAGAGTTTGATCCTGGCTCAGAATGAACGCTGGCGGCGTGCTTAACACATGCAAGTCGTACGAGAACTCTTCTGCTTGCAGAAGATAGTAAAGTGGCGCACGGGTGAGTAACGCGTGGGTAATCTACCTCTAACTCGGGGATAACATTGCGAAAGTGATGCTAATACCGGATAACATCTAATTTGCTTCGGCAGTTTAGATCAAAGGTGGCCTCTATATATAAGCTACTGATTGGAGATGAGCCCGCGTACCATTAGCTTGTTGGTAGGGTAACGGCCTACCAAGGCTACGATGGTTAGCTGGTCTGAGAGGATGATCAGCCACACTGGAACTGACACACGGTCCAGACTCCTACGGGAGGCAGCAGTGAGGAATTTTGCGCAATGGGGGAAACCCTGACGCAGCAACGCCGCGTGAGTGATGAAGGCTTTCGGGTCGTAAAGCTCTGTCAAGTGGGAAGAACAAGCCTGATGTTAATACCATCAGGAGCTGACGGTACCACTGAAGGAAGCACCGGCTAACTCCGTGCCAGCAGCCGCGGTAATACGGGGGGTGCAAGCGTTATTCGGAATCATTGGGCGTAAAGAGCGCGTAGGCGGCCCTTTAAGTCAGATGTGAAATCCCGGGGCTTAACCCCGGAAGTGCATTTGAAACTATTGGGCTTGAGTATGGGAGAGGGAAGCGGAATTCCTGGTGTAGAGGTGAAATTCGTAGATATCAGGAGGAACATCGGTGGCGAAGGCGGCTTCCTGGACCAATACTGACGCTGAGGCGCGAAGGCGTGGGTAGCAAACAGGATTAGATACCCTGGTAGTCCACGCAGTAAACGTTGAACACTAGGTGTAGCGGGTATTGACCCCTGCTGTGCCGCAGTTAACGCATTAAGTGTTCCGCCTGGGGAGTACGACCGCAAGGTTAAAACTCAAAGGAATTGACGGGGGCCCGCACAAGCGGTGGAGCATGTGGTTTAATTCGACGCAACGCGAAGAACCTTACCTGGATTTGACATCCCGGGAATTCTCTCGAAAGATTGAAGTGCCCTTCGGGGAACCCGGAGACAGGTGCTGCATGGCTGTCGTCAGCTCGTGTCGTGAGATGTTGGGTTAAGTCCCGCAACGAGCGCAACCCCTATCTTTAGTTACCATCATTCAGTTGGGGACTCTAAAGATACTGCCCCGGTCAACGGGGAGGAAGGTGGGGATGACGTCAAGTCCTCATGGCCTTTATGTCCAGGGCTACACACGTGCTACAATGGGCTGCACAAAGGGTCGCGACCTCGCGAGAGTGAGCCAATCCCAAAAAACAGTCCATAGTTCGGATTGAAGTCTGCAACTCGACTTCATGAAGCTGGAATCGCTAGTAATCGCGGATCAGCATGCCGCGGTGAATACGTTCCCGGGCCTTGTACACACCGCCCGTCACACCATGAGAGTTGGCTGCACCAGAAGTTGCTGGACTAACCTGTAAAGGAAGTAGGCACCTAAGGTATGGTCGATGATTAGGGTGAAGTCGTAACAAGGTAGCCGTTGGGGAACCAGCGGCTGGATCACCTCCTTTCTAAGGATGACCAATCTTTTAGAAAGATTCATATTATCCAGCTCTTTGTCACTATTTAGTTTTGAGAGATCAGGTTATGTTCTCTGAAAATGAATACTAGGCTCGTCTTGCTTTTTGGCCCTGCAATCAAATATTGAATAAGGGGACAAAATAGAGAATCCTCAGGGCCTGTAGCTCAGTTCGGTTAGAGCGCACGCCTGATAAGCGTGAGGTCGATGGTTCAACTCCATCCAGGCCCACCATGAGTCGAAAAATCGAATGTTGCCGGCAAGCCTGCAAGGGCTTAGGCAGTTTCGAATTTCAAGATTCGGACTAACTTATTGGGGGTGTAGCTCAGTTGGGAGAGCGCCTGCCTTGCACGCAGGAGGCCATCGGTTCGAGCCCGTTCACCTCCACCACGGATCACCGGCAGATAACCATAAGACAATGGTCTAAACAAAGTCCGATCGGTTAATGCTGTTTTTGTGGTGCCGATAAGAGCTGATTATTCATTTTATTGTTCTTTGACAATTAGGATATGAGTACATAAAGACGTTCAGCATGAAATATTTAAAGTTGTGGCTAAGCTATTAAGAGCAAACGGTGGATGCCTTGGCGTCAAGAGGCGATGAAAGACGTGGTAAGCTGCGATAAGCTTCGGGGAGCTGCTAAACAAGCTTTGATCCGGAGATTTCTGAATGGGGAAACCCGTTTCGGGTAATGTCGAAACATCTGTAGCTGAATACATAGGCTGCAGAGGCTAACGAGGTGAACTGACACATCTTAGTAACCTCAGGAAGAGAAAACAAAAGTGATTTCCTAAGTAGCGGCGAGCGAACGGGAAAAAGCCCAAACCAGATATATGTAAAGCCCGAAAGCGTTGTATATCCGGTGTCGTGGGGCTTGATCGGACAGAGTTTCGGATCTGTCGGAAAGTCAAAAATCTGATTTATAGTCGAAGAGTCTGGAACGGCTCACCATAGAGGGTGACAGTCCCGTAGATGAAATGAATCAGACTTTCTTGATCAGGATCCCAAGTACCGCGGGACACGAGAAATCCTGTGGGAATTCAGGAGGACCATCTCCTAAGGCTAAATACTACTTGACGACCGATAGTGAACCAGTACCGTGAGGGAAAGGTGAAAAGTACTCCGGTGAGGAGAGTGAAATAGTACCTGAAACCGTTTGCTTACAAGCAGTGGGAGGGCTATGATTAATGCCGAGGCATTATTCAGCCTGACCGCGTGCCTTTTGCATAATGAGTCAGCGAGTTACTTTACGTAGCTAGGTTAAGCCGTTAGGTGTAGCCGTAGCGAAAGCGAGTCTGAATAGGGCGAATGAGTTGCGTGGAGTAGACCCGAAACCAAGTGATCTATCCATGGCCAGGGTGAAGCGCCAGTAAAATGGCGTGAAGGCCCGAACCGTTGTATGTTGAAAAATGCTCGGATGAGCTGTGGATAGGGGTGAAAGGCCAAACAAACTTGGAAATAGCTGGTTCTCCCCGAAATATATTTAGGTATAGCCTTGCAAATTAAGTAGCGGGGGTAGAGCACTGGATGGGCTAGGGGTCTTACCAGACTACCAAACCTAACCAAACTCCGAATACCGCTAACTTTTATTGCAGGAGTCAGACTACGGGAGCTAAGTTCCGTGGTCGAGAGGGAAACAGCCCAGATCGCCAGCTAAGGTCCCTAAATGTGTGCTAAGTGGGAAAGGATGTGGAAATGCACAGACAACCAGGAGGTTGGCTTAGAAGCAGCCATCCTTTAAAGAAAGCGTAACAGCTCACTGGTCGAGTGAGTCTGCGCCGAAGATGTAACGGGGCTCAAGCACATTACCGAAGCTGCGGGTTCGCTTCCGATTCGTCGGTAGCGTCCGGTAGGGGAGCATTCTGTACGGATAGAAGGTCGATCGAAAGAACGGCTGGACTGTTCAGAAGAGACCATGCTGACATGAGTAACGATAAAGCGGGTGAAAAACCCGCTCGCCGAAAACCTAAGGTTTCCTGAGTAAAGCTAATCTGCTCAGGGTTAGTCGATCCCTAAGCCGAGGCCGAAAGGCGTAGGTAATGGAAAACAGGCTAATATTCCTGTACCACCAGGTTATCGTTTGAGTGATGGGGGGACGCAGAAGGGTAGGTCATCCATCTGTTGGATTAGATGGTTCAAGCCAGTAGGCTGAAAGGGTAGGCAAATCCGCCCTTTTATCTAAAGCTGAGAGGTGATGAGGAGAGACTTGTCTCATAAACTGATTGATCCCATACTGCCAAGAAAAGCCTCTAGCGAGATAACCAGGTGATCGTACCGCAAACCGACACAGGTAGGTAGGGAGAGAATCCCAAGGCGCTTGAGAGAACCCTGGTTAAGGAACTCGGCAAAATCACACCGTAACTTAGGGAGAAGGTGTACCCTCGTTAAGTGAATCAATTTACTTGAGAAGCTGAAGGGGGTCGCAGAGAAACGGCGGTAGCGACTGTTTACTAAAAACATAGGACTCTGCTAAGTCGCAAGACGATGTATAGGGTCTGACGCCTGCCCGGTGCTGGAAGGTTAAGGGGATCTGTTATCTGTCTTCGGACAGAAAAGCTTTGAACCGAAGCCCCAGTAAACGGCGGCCGTAACTATAACGGTCCTAAGGTAGCGAAATTCCTTGTCGGGTAAGTTCCGACCTGCACGAATGGCGTAACGACTTCCGCACTGTCTCAACCAGGGACTCAGTGAAATTGTATTGGCGGTGAAGATGCCGTCTACCCGCGAAAAGACGGAAAGACCCCGGCACCTTTACTACAGCTTGACATTGAATTTTGGAATAGTATGTGTAGGATAGGTGGGAGGCTTTGAAGCCGGAGCGCTAGTTTCGGTGGAGCCAATCTTGAAATACCACCCTTGCTATTTTAGAGTTCTAACCTCGACCCGTTATCCGGGCGAAGGACAGTGTCTGGTGGGTAGTTTGACTGGGGCGGTCGCCTCCCAAAGAGTAACGGAGGCGCGCGAAGGTTCCCTCAGGCTGATTGGAAACCAGCCGTGGAGTGTAAAGGCATAAGGGAGCTTGACTGCGAGAGAGACATCTCGAGCAGGTACGAAAGTAGGTCTTAGTGATCCGGCGGTCCCGTATGGAAGGGCCGTCGCTCAACGGATAAAAGGTACGCCGGGGATAACAGGCTTATCGCCCCCAAGAGTTCACATCGACGGGGCGGTTTGGCACCTCGATGTCGGCTCATCACATCCTGGGGCTGAAGCAGGTCCCAAGGGTTTGGCTGTTCGCCAATTAAAGTGGTACGTGAGCTGGGTTTAAAACGTCGTGAGACAGTTTGGTCCCTATCTTTCGTGGGCGTAGGATATTTGAGAGGATCTGTTCCTAGTACGAGAGGACCGGAATGGACGAACCAATGGTGTTCCAGTTGTCGCGCCAGCGGCATCGCTGGGTAGCTAAGTTCGGAAAGGATAACCGCTGAAAGCATCTAAGCGGGAAACCAACCTCGAGATTAGATATCCCTTTTACTGGGAAACCAGTAGAACTGAAGACTCCTTGAAGACTACAAGGTTGATAGGCCCGATGTGCAAGCATAGTAATATGTTCAGCTTACGGGTACTAATAAGTCGTGCGGCTTAGTCATATCTTTAATATATTCATTCTGAACGTTTTTATGTACTCATATCTTAATGCGATCGAAATTACGGTTTTTCGGTGGCGATAGCGAAGAGGAAACACCCGTTCCCATCCCGAACACGGAAGTTAAGCTCTTCTGCGCCGATGGTACTGCATGGGCGACTGTGTGGGAGAGTAGGTCGCTGCCGAGAATCTTTTAAAAAGCCCGACGTTTCCTAGGAAACGTCGGGCTTTTTTAGTTTTGAGCAATAAGCTATAAGCTGTAAGCGGTAAGCCATAAGCGGCTCACAGCTCACAGCTAATAGCTTATTGCTTAATGCTTACGGCTTTCATCTAAAAGACTAAATTGCATAAAATCTGCAGGTGTGATAATTTCCCCAAAAAACGATTCTCTATCTGGCATACGGGAAGATCATGTTTGCTCGGGCTTTAAAAAGCAATGTTATCATCAGCATAGCCATCTTATTGTTTATCGGCATGATTCTCATCGATTTTGTTGCGGTGAGAACATTTCAGCAGCATGCTATCCAGGCCGAAGTAGACAAATGTACATTGCTGGTTACCATGGTGGAGAATCACCTGGCTTTCAAAGAGGATCTTTCGAACTTCCCGCTTTCCCCGGAATTCAAAAACAGAATTTTGCCTGTATTCAGTGATACCGGCATATCGTGTGCCCGCATACAGTCGATCGGTGATCGTACGGTTTTGCAGTTCGGTGACAATTGCGGACCGAACAACCCGCTGGAAAAGAACCTAAACAAGGCTATCGAGTCAGGTCAGCGCAGGCTGGAATATTCGGGGTCTGTGTGGGGAGTATACTGGTGGCAAAGGGAAAGTATGGTTTTTTCCACACCGCTGATGGTGGGGGGACACGTTGTCGGTGGTATCAGCCTCGTCAGAAACCTGAAAACATTGTATCGGGATCTTCGCCATGCGCAGAAATATGTATTCATCTATCTTTTTATTAATATTGTTATTCTGACATTCATTGGATTCCATCGTCTCTTTAAGATTTTTCTGGAACCCATTGAAAGACTGGCCAAAAGAGCGGAGAATTATCAGGAAACCGATGGGGCCTTTTTCCCTGTCCGGAAACAGGACAATGAATTGCAGGTTCTGTCAAAATCCTTGAACAGCATGACCCGGCGGATCACAGAAGACAAGATAAAGTTGCAGGATGCGGTTCACAGATTGGAAAAAACCAATACCGAACTCAACAAAGCCCAGGAAGAGATTATTCGTGCTGAAAAACTGGCCTCTGTTGGCAGGCTTTCTTCAGGGATTGCTCATGAGATAGGCAATCCCATCGGTATTATCATGGGATATCTGGAGCTGCTCAAGCAGGGCGATATTCAATCGCAGGAAAAACTTGATTACATTCTGAGAACGGAGAAGGAGATCAACCGGATGGACACCGTGATCAGGCAGTTGCTGGATCTATCGAGACCCTCGGCTGTGCATTCAAGTGTCGTATGTGTTCACGAAGTTATCAATGACATTGCAAACGTTTTGCATGTGCAGCCGTTGATGTCGGATATTGAATTGAGCCTTTCTCTTGAAGCCGAATTTGATCAGGTATTGGCAGACCCTAATCAGTTGCGACAGGTGTTTCTAAACCTCGCCATCAATGCGGCAGATGCCATTGCCGTTGACCATGAGGGAAAACAAGGTAAGCTCGAAATCATAAGTGAAGTCAACGAAACAGCTCTGGCTCGGGAGAAATATTCTGCTAAGAGCATCGATATCCGGTTTATCGATAACGGTCCCGGGATACCCCAAAAGGTTCTGGACAATATCTTTGATCCTTTTTTTACAACCAAAGCACCTGGCAAAGGAACAGGTTTGGGACTCTATGTCTGTTTCATGATCGTCGATTCAATGGGGGGAAACATACAGGCGCACAGTACCGAAGGACAGGGAACGACGATGACCATCACGCTTCCATTGGCCGAATAACTCATTGATTATTTATCTGTCATTTAACTTACGGGCAGTGTTTCTATCAAGTGTGTCATTACGCCTTCGGCTGTCATTAGCCCTTCGGGCGACATTTGCACTTCGTGCGTTATTCATCGTAACTGTTGGCAACAATAAATGACACGAAGTAAATGACAATTAATTACGCGCGCAGCGCAAATTACAATGACGATGTATTGAAAATATAAGGAAATCTTCATGTCTGAAAATAACCGGCAGAATGAATAAAAAACGTCTCCTAATCATCGATGATGAAGAAAACATGCGGCACATGCTTACAGCCATGTTGAAAAATTTTGGTTATATGGTCGAAACAGCAGGCGACGGTCAGCAGGGTCTGTTGTTGATGGATGAAACCGAGTTTGATTTCGTTCTCTGTGATATCAAGATGCCCAATATGGACGGAATGACCTTTCTGTCGGAAGCCGGGAAAAGAGAGCACGAAACGACAATCATCATGATGTCTGCATACGGCAGTGTTGAAACCGCCATTGCCGCCATGAAGAAAGGGGCCTACGACTACATATCCAAACCTTTCAAGGCCGATGAAGTCCAGATGACGTTGAAGAAAGCAGAAGAACGTGAGCGATTGAAAAGGGAAAATCGGCTTTTGCGTGAGAGAATATCGCATATTGAGGAGAATTATCGTTTCAGGAATATGATCGGCAAAAGCAGCACCATGAAGGAAGTTTTCAAACTCGTGGAAAAGGTGGCACAATACAATACCACCGTATTGATATTCGGAGAGAGCGGCACCGGCAAGGAACTCATTGCAAAGGGCATCCACCTGGCCGGGAACCGATCTGAGCAGAACCTTGTTTCCGTGAATTGCGGCAGTATCCCGGAGAATCTCCTGGAGAGTGAGTTTTTTGGATACAAAAAGGGCGCCTTCACCGGTGCGGACAGAGACAAGAAAGGACTTTTTCAGGAGGCGGACAAGGGGACGATTTTTCTGGATGAAATTGGGGAACTGCCTCTGCTCCTCCAAGTGAAGCTTCTCAGGGTGCTGCAGGAGAGCGAAATCCGGCCTGTTGGAAGCACCAAATCTGTCCGGGTGGATGTTCGTATCATCGCAGCGACCCAGAAAAACCTGGAGGAGGAAGTGTCCAAGGGCCATTTTCGCGAGGACTTATTTTACAGGCTCAATGTATTGCGTATCCATCTTCCGCCGCTGAGAGATCGAATGGAGGATTTGCCGCTGCTCATGGATCACTTTATCGGCCGATTCAACAAACGTCTGGGAAAGAACATCCGATCCGTCTCCCCGGCCGCCATTGCCTATCTTCTCGCTTACCATTGGCCCGGCAATATCAGGGAACTGGAAAATATCATCGAGAGAGCCGTGGTTCTTTCAGACGAGGATCAGATTTTACCTGAGCTTTTACCGCCGGCGCTGACGGACAGACCCGAACCGGCCTATGATGAAGAAATGGACCGGATCTATTCTTTGAAGTATGCACGGAAGGTTCTCGAAAAAAAGATGATTGTGCGTGCACTGAAGGAGACCCATGGGAATCGAACCAGGGCTTCGAAGCTGCTGGAGATCAGTCATCCTTCACTGCTCAGTAAAATGAAGGTTTATGAAATTGATTTATAATTGAGAGATAAGCAATAAGCTATAAGCTGCTTATAGCTTATAGCTAAAATCCGATACAAACTTTATTCATCAAGAAAGGAAAAGATCTTTCATCACGAAAACACGAAAGGTCGAAAACACGAAAAGGACCTAATAGTTTTAGTGCTTTTTCTGTTTCGTGTTTTCGTGATTAATTTTTTAGATGCCTTGTTGAGCGAAGCGAAATCCCGCTATATAAGTTGGCGATTATCAAGAAAAGGAGACAGAAATAATGAGCGATAAAGACCTTTTAAATAACGCATTTCACCTGATCATGAAACAGATGGTGGCAACCGGACAGGCACCGTTTTATGTGGAGCTTGCAAAAGAACTCGGTCTTTCCATGGAAGAGGGACGGCAAACCCTGCATACCCTGTTTTCTTCCGGTATTGCCGGCTGGCTTCATCCGGGCACCGACCTGGTGGCATCGTTTGCTCCTTTTAACAACCTGCCTACCATGTATCGTATTTCCGTCGATGGCGAGCAATTGTGGTTCGGACAGTGAGGGTTTGAAGCGCTGGCGGTCAGCTGGCTATTTCCCCGCAAAAAGGTGACGGTGGATTTTTATTGTCTGGACTGTGGTGAACCGCTTTGCGTCGAGATGAAGGACGGGACAGTGCTGAATGCAGAGGCCGATGCATATATGGCCTATGTGTCGGTTCCTTTCTGGAAATGGTTCGAAAATATCCCTTACGCCTGAGGTACCATGAACCTCTTCCGGTCGGAAGAACATATTCGCAATTGCAGCTGCTTTGTGGAGGGTACCGAGGAAGGCATTACACCCCTTCCGGATATGGTGAAACTGTTTTCAGGCCCCTATTTTTCACGTCGCCTGGACCCGGATTATGTCTCGCACATGCATGGGTATGCCCGGGAAATGATCCAGGTGATGAAGGAAATCGGTAATACAGGGCCCTTCTGGAAACGTTAAAACCAGTCAAACAGGTACGAGCCTGTTTGACTGGTTTTAACGTAGCCGGATGGTGTTGCTTCTCCACCCTTGCTTTCTCTCACCAACTGAAAAGCCTGTACCTGGCTAGAGGCTGATGACCGTTGCATCACATGCCAGGCGGATCAACTCTGCCGCACCGGCCAGACGCGCGTTTTCCAGGAGCTCGTCTTCAGGTATTTTTCGTGTGGCTGCGCAGGGGGTACACACCAGTATCGGCACCTCATGGGCTTCCAGATAGGCCAGGTGGTCGTCTGCAGCATCCCCGGTGGCGGAACGAAGGTGATCTGCAACGCCCTTGCGTGCCAGATAGACCGCTTCATCCAGGAGGAACAAGGTTACCTGTTTACCTTCCTGATGGGCCACCATAGCCAGAAAAATAGCCCGCGTGGCGCGATTCGGGTTGTCGGTTCCGCAGGCCAGTGTGATAACGACGTTGTTGTTCATTGGAAAGTTCCTTTCTTGCCGATACTATTCTATACCGGCATTTTTAAACAGTTTTTCGATATTGAGCTTGTTGATGCTTTCTGTGAAAATATCCCCCACCAGGATTTCACCGGCCCCCCGTCCCATGACCTTGGTGCGTTCCGCCTGTCCGGACACGATCTCCCGGCCTGTTTTCTGACTATCCCGGGTCAATTTGACCTCGTAGCTGAAATCCGATAACCATGTGCGGTCATTTAAATCCAGGAAAAATTTGTTCAGGATTATCTCGAAGAGGGGTGTGTCTTCCATTCTTTCCGCCACAACCGTGATTCCCATGCTTTCCAGGCGCATTTTCATGGCGGCTTCAATCAGACCGCTAAGTGGATAGGTCTCGATATCACCCTTTGGTTTTTTAGGGGTGTGATACAGGGCAAATCTGCCGTCCCACCTGTCAAATTCATTTCTGGCATTTTGGGAGAGAAAATCCGCCGAGTCCCGTCCGTCCAGGACCTGCAGGAAAACCTTCTGACCTTTCAAAGGAATGGCAGATTCTGTCAAATCGTATTTGACGTAGAAGTGATACGGTTTCGCACAGGCAGCCACCATGACGATAATGATGGTGATAATGAACAGGATTCCTATAATTGATTTGTGCTGTTGCATGTGTATTATCTCCTCATTGGCAAGTTTTTCTAATGATTTAGGTTAGAAAGACTACAGCCCCCATTCAATTCATCTCAATCTTAACCTATATCGACAAACTAAAAAGAACCATCGAGGTTGTCAAGAAAAAGACGTCAACGGATGTGGCAATGCTTTTACCAACCCATATGATAATTGTTTTTACTTGCAATATCAAACGCCTTTATGTAAATATTGATTATCGCTTATTTTTAATGACGCTTGCAATTGCTGCGTGGCCAAAAAATATTTTTCAGGCTGCGGGAGCGCATGGGATCAAGGATGATGGTACCATTGATGAGGTACGGGTGTCATCGCTTTTTCGTGTAATCTAACTTTTTTGGAAGAAGGAGGACTATCGGATGAAAGGACTAAAAATTTGTCTCATTATGTTAGCCATTTTTGCCATGACCGGTGTTGCCATGGCTGGAACACTTCAGGATGTCAGGGCCAAAGGTTTCATTCAGGCGGGTGTCAATGGTGATCTTTTTGGGTTTGGCAAGGCCGATGAGAAAGGGGTGTGGAAAGGGCTCGATGTGGATACGGCCAGAGCTGTTGCCGCGGCAGTCTTTGGTGATGCCGACAAGGTTAAATACACGCCATTAACGGCCAAGACGCGTTTTACGGCACTTCAGTCCGGTGAGATCGATGTGCTGACCAGAAACTGCACCCAGACACTTGGCCGTGATACCGCCCTGGGACTCGATTTCTGTCAGGTCAATTACTATGACGGACAGGGATTTCTGATTCCCAAGAAGCTTGGCGCAAAGAGTGGATTGGATCTTGACGGCGCTACCGTATGCGTGCTGCCAGGCACCACCACCGAGTTGAATGTGGCCGATTACTTCAGGGCCAACGGGATGAAAATGAGCCCCGTGGTCATTGAAAATACCGCTGAACTGGCCAAAACTTTTTTTGCCGGAAGGTGTGACGTTCTGACATCGGATGCATCCCAGCTGGCCGGTACACGTGCCGTAGCGCCGAATCCCAAGGATTATGTGATTCTGCCGACAATCATTTCAAAAGAACCTTTGGCACCGGCTGTTCGCCATGGCGACAATCAGTGGAAAGATATTGTCAACTACAGTATCCTGGCCATGATCGAAGCCGAAGAACTCGGCATTACTTCCCAGAATGTCGATAAGATGCTCAAGAGCAACGACCCGAAAATCATGCGGTTTCTTGGGGTTACCGAGGGTAACGGCAAGGCCCTGGGTCTGGATGAAAAGTTTGCTTACAATATCGTCAAGCAGGTTGGCAATTACGGGGAAATCTTTGAGAGAAACGTGGGTGTCAACACACCCCTGGGAATCGAGCGTGGCTTGAATGCGCTTTGGACCAATGGCGGCCTGATGTATTCACCACCGTTCAAGTAAAATAGAATAGACCTATCCATCCTTCCCCTGCTTTCGCAGGGGAAGTTTATAACGTAGTTGTTAGGACATAAGCCAGTAGAATCCTTTCTATAGCATTAATATCGCGTTTCATAAAATCGTGACACGATTTTATCGTCAGGCAATATGCAAACAAACCCAAAAAACACCCAAGGAAACCCAGCGTCCAAAGCGGTCCCGTTTTACAACGATCCCAAGAAGCGGTCGATTGTATTTCAGATCGGAACGCTGCTGATGGTGGGACTGCTGGCCTTTTACCTGATATCCAATACCCTCACCAATCTTGAAAAACAGTCCATTGCAACCGGTATCGGTTTTCTACAGAAAGAGGCGGCTTTTGAAATTGGGGAATCGCCTATTGCCTATTCCGCGGCCGATACCTATGGCCGCGCCCTTGTGGTCGGTTTTTTAAACACCCTGATCGTATCCTTTGTGGGAATTGTCATCACCATTCTTTTGGGTACCTTGATTGGTGTCGCACGTTTGTCCTCCAACTGGCTCGTATCCAAACTTGCCGGAGGATATATCGAAATTTTCCAGGATATTCCTGTGCTGCTTCAGCTCTTTTTCTGGTATGCATTTTTTTACAATATCCTGCCCTCACCGAAACAGGCTCTGAATCCGGTTCTGGGTGTTTTTTTGAGCAACCGCGGGCTGGTTTTCGGGGTTCCGGAATCACACCCGGTCCATAAATACATGGTTCTTGCCTTGGTTGTCGCCTGTATCGGTATCTATTTTTTACGACGCTGGTCCAGGAACAGACAGGAGCGGACAGGTCAGCTCTTTCCTGTTTTTCGTGTGGCGCTGACTGTTCTGATCGGATTTCCGTTATTGACATGGACACTGGGCGGCGCCCCCACGGCCATGAATGTTCCTGCACTGAAAGGGTTCAACTTTGTCGGGGGAAGGAATATCAGCCCTGAGTTTACTGCGCTTTTACTGGGACTGATTCTCTACACGGCGGCGTATGTGGCTGAAGTGGTGCGGGCCGGGATTCAATCGGTGAGCAAGGGACAGAGCGAGGCGGCCATGTCTCTGGGTCTCAAACCGGCCTTTGTCCTGAATCTGGTGATCCTGCCCCAGGCCCTGCGGGTCATCATCCCGCCGTTGACAAGCCAGATGCTGAACCTGACCAAAAACAGCTCCCTGGCCGTGGCTATTGGATATCCGGACTTTGTATCCGTGGCCGGCACAACCATCAACCAGACCGGTCAGGCCATCGAAGGTGTGGCGTTGATGATGATCGTGTATCTGACTTTGAGTCTGCTCACATCGGCTTTCATGAACTGGTACAATAGTAAGATGGCGTTGGTGGAGAGGTGATATATGTTTATTGGGTTTGTTGCGTTTCTTGGGTTCATTGGGTTGATGAAACGGGAAAGGGTATGACCAGCTATCAACTCGTAGCATCAACGTTAGACCGGTTAACCATAGACAACACAATAAACACAACGAACACAATGAACCCCATAGGGTTGGAGGTTTGGAGGGGTGGAGGGTAGCTGACAGCCTACAGTCTAAACAGCTAAAATCGTTTTGAAGGGGATAAAAAGATAGTCATCTCATGAATGAAGCCGCCACCATAGAATCAACAGATGAAGTAAAACCGCCGGTGACGAGCGTGGGGGTGATTGGATGGGTACGGGCCAACCTATTCAACAGCATCTTTAATTCAATTTTGACTCTGGCGTCTATTTACTTCTTGGGGAAAGTGCTTCCGCCCGTTATTCGATGGGCGATCATCGACAGCCACTGGTTTTCCACCGGCGAAGTGTGTCGAGGGGCGGAAGGTGCCTGCTGGTCGGTGATTCCGGCCAATATCCGCTTTGTCCTTTTTGGTTTCTTCCCCTACGAAATGCAGTGGCGACCCCTTCTGGCCATGATTCTTCTGGTGGGCCTGCTTTTTTACAGCCGGAACAGGCGGCATTGGAAAAAATCGTTGTTATATGCCTGGATTGCCGGTTTATTCATCATGGGGCTGCTCATGAAAGGGGGCATCCTGGGTTTGGCTCCGGTTGAAAGCACCCAGTGGGGTGGGCTCCCCTTGACACTGCTGTTGTCGGTTTTTGGCCTGGCTGCGGCATACCCGTTGGGGGTTATTCTGGCTTTGGGACGGCAATCCCAGATGCCGGCCATCAAGACCCTTTGTATCCTTTATATTGAAATGATCCGCGGCGTACCGCTGATTACGCTGTTGTTCATGTCGTCTATTGTTTTTCCATTGTTCCTTCCTGAGGGCGTTACGGTGAATGTGATTCTGAGGGCCCAGGTGGCCATTATTATGTTTACCGCCGCTTATGTAGCGGAAGTTGTTCGCGGTGGGCTTCAGGGCATGGCAACGGGGCAGTACGAGGCAGCCGATTCTCTGGGACTCAACTATTACCAGACCATGCGTCTGGTGATCCTGCCCCAGGCCCTGAAAATAGTGATTCCTCCTACGGTGAGCCAGCTCATTTCGGCGCTAAAGGATACATCCCTGGTCGTCATTATCGCCCTGTACGATCTTCTCAAGACCACCCAGTCGGTGCTGTCGGATCCCACCTGGATGGCGTTTTCTTCAGAGCTCTATATTTTTGTGGCACTGATTTACTTTGGTTGCTGTTACTTCATGTCCAGCTACAGTCGGCGCCTGGAAAAGGAACTGGATACAGGGCTGTAACACATGGTTGGTGCGGCCTTGTTGTACCACGCAGATTTAGTCTCTTAATTGTAATATTCGTGATAAAAAATATTTTTCTTTTCCGGTTTATCCGTGTTGAGTAACGATTTTATATTGAAGAAAAAAAGAGATAACCATGAATGATACCAATGCTAGTTTAAATTCACTGCCCACCGGCGATGCCATTATCGAAATCATAGGGCTGCACAAATGGTTCGGCGAGTTCCATGTTCTGCAGGATATCAATTTGACCGTCCAGAAGAAGGAACGGATCGTCATTTGCGGACCTTCGGGTTCGGGAAAATCGACCCTCATCCGTTGCATCAACCGCCTTGAAGAACATCAGCGTGGCCAGATTATCGTGGATGGCATCGAGCTGAGCAATAATTTAAAAAACATTGAAAAGGTACGCACCGAAGTCGGTATGGTGTTCCAGCACTTCAACCTGTTTCCCCACCTGAACATCGTCGAAAATCTTACCCTCGGTCCCATGTGGGTGCGAAAGGTTCCCAAGAAAGAGGCCGAAGAGACCGCCATGTATTATCTGGAAAAGGTTCAAATTGCCGAACAGGCTAAAAAATTTCCTGGTCAGCTTTCCGGTGGACAGCAACAGCGGGTGGCCATTGCCCGGAGTCTGTGCATGGCACCCAAGGTGATGCTTTTCGACGAGCCCACCTCGGCCCTGGATCCTGAAATGATCAAAGAGGTTTTGGATGTCATGATCGATCTTGCCCAGGAAGGCATGACCATGATCGTGGTGACCCACGAGATGGGGTTTGCAAAAAGCGTGGCTCACCGGGTGCTCTTTATGGATTATGGAAAAATTGTGGAAGGCAATACACCCGGAGAATTCTTTGATAACCCGCAGCACGAACGGACCAAGCTATTTTTGAGCCAGATCCTCTAACACTCTCTGCGGACGTCTTTCATTTATATCGCGATATCAAAATATTCGGATTAATTAACCGCTTAAACCTTCAGCTAAGATGATGGTCCAAGCTTTGCTTGCGGATAGGTGAGGAATTTTAATCCTCTCGCCCGCTTACGCTCGAGCCCGCAGAGAACACAGAGTGCCATTTATCATGCCACCTTTTTAGGGGTGGTGTTGACTATCTGTTGACCGGGCATTACCAGCAGTCGATATTGGGTCGTTTTTTCCCTTTGTGCTTATCGGGTTTCGGTTGGGAACGCAGGCCGCACATAAGCCAGTGCCGTGTTTCAGCGGGATCGATTACATCGTCGATTTCAAGGACCGTCGCCATGTTGATGGCTTTTCCATGCTCGTAATGCATGGCCACCAGCTGCTCGAATTTTTCCTCACGTTGGGTGGGGTTTTCTATGGCTTCCAGTTCCTTCTTGAAGCCAAGCCGCACCGCACCCTCAAGCCCCATGCCTCCGAACTCGCCGGTCGGCCAGGATACGATGAAATTAGAATTATGAAAACTGCCACCGGCCATGGCCATGGCCCCAAGACCGTAGCCTTTACGTAACACGACACTGAAAATAGGGATAGTCGCGTTAACGGCGTTGGTGAATATGCGGCAGAAATGGCGAACCTGGGCCGTTTTCTCCGCCTGAGGTCCCACCATAAAACCGGGGGTGTCAATCAGGACGATCACGGGAAGGTCGAAGGCGTCACAAAGCTGGATGAAGCGGGAAATCTTGTCGGCACCGTCCGTATCTATGGCCCCGCCAAGATGAAAGACATTATTTGCCATCAGACCGAAAGGGTGGCCTTCGATCCTGACCAGAGCCGTAATGACCCCGACACCGAATTCCCGCCGAATCTCCAGGAAAGAGTCCTTATCGGCCAGGGTTTGGATGATCTTGCGCACGTCATAGGCCCGTCTACGCTGTTCCGGGACCAAGGACCGTAAAAGACGCTGGTCCTGGCACTCCCAGTCCGAAAGATTCCCCTGGAAATATGCCAGGTACTGTTTGGCTTTCTGCACGGCTTCGACATCGTCCTCAACGACAATATCGACTACGCCATTGGGTGACTGGTCGGAAATCGGTCCGATTTCTTCGGGCTTGAATACCCCCAGACCGCCCCCCTCGACCATTGCCGGTCCGGCCATGCCTATGTAGGAATTTTTGGTGGCGATGATCACGTCACTTTGACCCAGCAGGGCTGCGTTGCCGGCAAAGCAGTAACCGCTCACGATTCCGATGGTCGGTACAAGACCGCTGAGTCTGGCATAATGGGAGAAGGACATGAATTCCAGGCCTGCCACAAGAATATCGGTCAGATCGACATCTCCCGGCCGGCCGCCACCCCCTTCGGCAAAAAGCACTGTGGGCAGCTTCTGCTTATAGGCTAGTTCGAGCATGCGGTCCTTTTTTTTATGGTTGAACCAACCCTGGGTACCGGCCAGGACGGTGTAGTCGTATCCCAGTGCCAGACAACGGGTTTTGGACGGCCTCGAATAGATGGCCGTTTACAGAACCTATTTTGGCAACGAGCCCATCGGCCGGTGATTTTTTAATTAACGCGTCTATGGACTGCCTTCGGCGTTGTGCTGCCAGAGTCAGTGATCCGTATTCAATGGATTTGTCAGGGTCTAGAAGGTCGGCGATGTTTTCGCGGATGGTACGTTGTCCATTTTTATGACGCCGCTCCATGGCCTCGGGGCGCGCTTCATCCAGTGTGGTTTCATGCCGTGCGATGGCCTCGGCCAGATCGGGACGGATTTCTTTAGGGTCCACGTTTTTCAGATCCTCCTTTTTATACTGTTTTTCAGAATAACGTTCCGAAACTGCTTCGGCAAATAACGTCAAACAACCGCTCGAGCTTGCAAATAAGCGTTCGTAAAAAGCACAGTGCAAAAACTGTTTTTTGAATATGTGTTTAGAACGTGCTTCGCAGATGACGTGCAGACATCCGCTCAACCTTGCAAGATGAGCGTTCGTTGGATACCAGTGCCAAAATATTAAGATACATTTGTTATGATCTTCGTCAAGGATCATGAAATGTTCGGGTCAGGTATTGAAATCAGTTACTGCTTGTTCGAGTGTCTGATAAACCATTTCGGGGATGGGTGCCACTTTCAGTTCCATGGGATTTCTGGCATCCATACATATCCGTTTTTCGGTGCCCACACACCATGAATTCTGCCGAGATCATCTTCTGCACGTGTGATGAGGTGCTCAAGTGTCAGACTTCTCTTGCTCAGATATTGGAGTCGTGTGAGAATCTTGAGCCGCTGATGATAACGCCCCGCACGCAAGTACCGGCACTGGGTTTCCGCCAGGCCAAAAACAATGCCATGCTCCTTCCACAAACGATCGTGAGGGATGCCGATAACTTCGAAGAATTGATGCGCACAGCCATCGAACCATTCATAGTAGCGCGGGTAGAATACAATGCCGAGCGCATCGAGATCACCCCACATGATACGCCGTTCCATGACGCTTTCAAACATGGCTGTTTTTTCCTTCTCACCCAGTGAATCATGCTTGTTGACGTGTAGATTATACTCAGGGGCTTGGAAGCTGGGGATGCCGCTGATCGCTGATAGCTGTCGGCTACCCTGCCAACCCTTGTATCCCCCTCCAACCCTTTGAATCCTCCCTTCAACCCTTCAATCCCCATGCACCCGCCACATGTCTTCGTCCGTGAAACATTTTTCAGGGTCGCCATCCGCTCCCCTGGCGTCCATTTCGACATTTCGCATCGCTGCAGGTGATGCGAGGATTTCACGGTAGTATTCATGTTGGATCAGCAGGTTCATTATTTCATTGGTGCCGGTCCATATCTGAGTCAGACGGATATCTCTCACGATTTTTTCGATGGGATATACCTCTGTGTAACCGATACCGCCCATGATCTGCATGGCCTTATTGGCAATTTCCCAGGCCGCGTCGGTGGCAAATTTCTTGGCTTCACTGACGAGCCTCCTCGCGTTGGGTGCCCCGGTGTCCACGGCGCGGGCTGCCATATAAACGATGGCCCGGGCGGCGTCCAGCTGTGTAATAGCGTCCGCCACCATAAAATTGACGCCCTGGTACTTGCGAATGGCTTTTCCAAAAGCAAAGCGCTTATCGCTGTAACGCAGTGCAAGATCAAGTCCTGCCCGGACCCCCAGACTTGCCGCAGCAGAGGTCAGACGTTCTGGAATCATCATCTGGTGAAAGACCAGGGAACCGGCGTTCATGTCGCTGATGAGATTCTCTTTAGGTACGCGGACATTCCTGAAGACGAGACGTCCGGTGCCGCCGCCCCGGGTACCCATGAGACCGTACTGGTATTCGGTTTCCACCCCCGGACCCCGTTCGATCAGCAAGGCACTGATCCGTTCGTACTTGTGGGCATTCTCGTCAAAGTTGGTCCGGCAGTAAACCAGAAAAACATCGGCTTCGGTTGCACCCACCACAAAACGTTTCTGGCCATTGACGATGAAATGATCATCTTTGAGGGCTGCTGTTGTGGTGGCACCAAAAAAGTCTGAACCACCTCTCGGTTCTGTCAGTGCTTCGGCGCAGATGAGTTTGCCCTGTAGGATCGGTTTGAGAAACTTTTCTTTCTGGTCCTCGGTTCCAAATACGTGCAGCGCTTCACCGACGATGGAGGGCATCACGAATGCGCACCCCAACGCAGTTCCCAGGACACCGATTTCCTCTTCGGCAATGACCTCTGCAGTCCATGACAGGCCGCGTCCGCCCCATTTGGGATCGAAGCGCAGACCGAGAAGATTTTTTGCAGCCAGTTTTTCGACGTATTCACGCGGGTATTCGATCTCATCCTTATCCATGGCGCGGATCAAATCAGGAGACACGTCATCGCGTACAAATGCCCTGACTTCAGCCTGGATGGCTTTTTCTGCCTCGGTCATCATACTGTCGTAAAACATTTTTTGCCTCCTTTCTGAGGGTCATTTATCCTTCGGATGTTATTAGCGCTACGCGCGTCATTAAGCCTGCGGCTGTCATTTATTGTTGCTCACAGCGTATTGCTCGGAGTTTATTTAAAACTTAACACCTAAAACGTAAAACCACCCTTAATGACGTGAAACAAATGACCTGATCTATCCATTATTTTCTAATACTGTGGATTGGTTAACGAGCTCCAACACCCCTTCCAACGTAGCTCCCTTGAACCGGATGCGAAGCGCCGCCTCGAGCATGTCCAGGCTGATCAACCGTTTTTGATGTGCGAGGAGGCTCAATGCCACCATAGCCATGTCCTGGCGTTTGATCTTTTTTTCCTTGAAGTCAATGGATAGTATGGTGCCGCGGCAATCCGGAATCTTGGTCTTTGAATCCACCAAAACAAAGGTATCATCCCTGCAGGTACTGAATATCGCCTTTTTCCGGTCGATGCCTTCCTGCCCCAGGGCCAGAATAACATCTGGTGCTGTGATGCCTGCATAATCTATTTTTTCGGGAGATAAAATCACCTCACAGGCCGAATGTCCCCTTAGGACCGTAATCGGATAATCATTTTTCTGGGTTGCATGGAGTCCGGCTGTGAGTCCGGCATAACATAATATTTCACCGGCGGTAACGATTCGCTGTCCGGCACTTCCCAGAATTAAAATCTCTTTCCGATCGTTAAAGAGGGCAGTAAACTTCTTTACCACCCCCATGGGTGAAGACAATGGTTTCTGCGAGGAAGCCTTTTGCCTGTAATGCTCACCGTACTCCTCCCGAAGGTTTTCCGGGACAGGCCCATGATAGGGGGGCAGGTTGTCGATGGAGGTCTGGATGGTCTTGAAGGTGGTTTTATTTTGGCGTGTGTAACGACCCGGGCAGATACCCCAGATGTCCATGCCTAGAAAATCCATTGAATCGAATGGCCTGTTCCATTTCTGCTGAAAGGTCACTCTGATAGGCAGAAATTCGGGTAACATAACCCGCTCCGGCTGCGCGCATGACCCGGCAGGCATCCATGGGTTTCTCCACCTGGTTGAGAAAACCGGATCCCACAAGGGCGTCCTGCGGTGTGGTGGCCGAGAACTGACCTCCGGTCATTCCATAATTGAAATTGTTGAGGATCAACAAGGTGATGTTGATGTTGCGTCGGCAGGTGCTGAGCAGATGGGCACCGCCGATACCCAGACCGCCGTCCCCCATGGTGACCACCACATGAAGATCAGGCCGAGCCAGTTTGATGCCCGTGGCATAGGTCAATGCCCGGCCATGAAGGCCGTGAAACGCATGGGTATTGAAAAAAGTGTCGAAAAGTCCTGAACAACCGATGTCACTGACAATAACGACCTGGTTTTCGTGGATGCCCATCTGCAAAAAAGCCTTGTCCAGGGCGCGTGTCACGACCTCGTGAGAACAGCCGGGGCAATAGGCCGGCGGTCTGGAACTATTGATAAAACTATGCATGTGTGATGAACTCCTCCACTTGAGATGGTGTTATGAGATTGCCATCCATCCGGCCTAGAAACCTGACTGAATGAGCGGATAATATTCGTCTTATTTCATGGATATACTGACCAAGGTTCATTTCCACGACAAGAATCTGTTTATATGTCGAGGCCTTTTTCTTGATCAGCTCCTCGGGGATGGGCCACAGGGTTTTCAGGGTCAGTATGGAAACCGGTGTTCCGCTGGCGGAGAGTTTTTTTGCGGCGGCCATGACCGAGCGTGCACTGATACCATAGGTGATTACCAGGACCTCGGCACCCTGTTCGATGTGTTCATCGTACAATGTGAAAGTGTCCAGAGAGGCTTCCAGTTTGTTGCGGAGGCGCTCCTGGTTTTTGGCGATGACCTCCGGATCTACGGTAATATAACCATCCGGGCCATGTGTGGAAGACGTCTGACGTGCAATGGTTTCTCCACCGATGGGCATAAAATCAGGGGCGCTGGAAGTACTGGTAGCGGCAAAGGGGAGATATGAGGCATTGTCAGGGGCGGTGGTCCGTTGGATAATGGGCGGCAAAGTCATTGCGTTCAGGTCGAGGCTCTCCCGGGTCATACCGATTTCCTTATTGGATGCAATGAATACAGGGCAGCGGAATGTTTCTGCCAGATTGAAAGCGTGAACTGTCAGGAGATAGCAGTCCGCCACATCCGTGGGTGCCAGAACAATGACAGGCATTCCACCGCTGTTGCCCCACCGTAAAAATTGAATATCGCCGTCGGCACCTTTTGTTGCCGATCCTGTTGAGGGGCCAAGCCGCTGAACATCGATGATAACGATGGGAATTTCAGATCCGATGGCAAAGGAGATATTTTCGCTGTACAGGCTGATACCGGGACCTGATGTGGCTGTCATCACCTTCATGCCGGCCATGGAGGCACCCAGGCAGAATCCTATTGAAGCGATCTCGTCTTCTCCCTGAATACAGATGCCGCCTTTGGGAGGCAAGATATTCAACATGGTGTTCAAAATCGTCGTGGCCGGTGTAATGGGGTATCCTGCAAAAAAACGACAGCCTGCATGGTATGCTCCCCAGGCAACAGCCTCGTTTCCTTCCAATAGTGTCAGGGACATGGTGTTCCTTTCAATTGTTGATAGCCGAAACCGTCATATTTTATAAACCTTGCGATACGATTTTATCCTATAAACCAAACATGTGATGCCTGTCACGTGAAAATTGCCTTTTATCATTATGGGCGATGATGTATATAGCACAGAAGCGTGTGATTATAGTCATAAGCATATAAGCTGTAAGCGATAAGCCGCTGAACTGCTTACTGCTTGTCGCTTTGAACCGAAACAGCGAGCGCATTCCCCGTAGGTTCTGCCGTTCGGCAGCGCTTCGCATGCTGCGAGGTTCTTCAATCTTTCTTTTATCAATTTTTGCATTGAACCGGCAAGATCTTTTACCTATGTTCGGCATTTGTTGGACGAGATAACCCTTATGAAACCTATTGTTGCCATCATCGGTCGACCCAATGTGGGAAAGTCGACTTTTTTTAACCGCGTTACAAAGTCGAGAGATGCCCTTGTGGAGAACGTTCCGGGTGTTACCAGAGATCGAATTTATGGTGATGCATGCTGGAATGACGTTGAATTTACACTGATCGATACCGGTGGATTTACAGAAGCGGCCGACAATTTTGCCCCCCAGATCCGATTGCAGGTCCAACAGGCCATGGAAGATGCCGATCTTGTCATTTTTATGCTGGACGGCAAGGGAGGAATTTCGCCATTTGATCAGGATATTGTTCAAATGCTGCGTGCAGCCACCAAACCGGTCATGGCGGTAGTCAATAAAATCGATGGGATTGAACAGGAAAAAGGCATCTATGATTTTTACAGCCTGGGGATAGAGAATCCCTATCCTGTATCGTCTGAACACGGATACGGCATGCATGATTTTCTGGATAGCCTGGTGGAGCGGCTGGCCCGGATTCTGACCCTGAACGCCGGTGATCTGAAAGAGGACTCGGTGAAGATTGCTGTTGTCGGCCGACCCAATGTGGGAAAATCATCGCTGATCAACGCTATTCTGGGAGAGGATCGGCACCTGGTGAGCGACATACCGGGCACGACCCGCGACGCAGTCGATTCGGATTGTCGAAAGGATGGCCGCTTGTATCGCTTCATCGATACCGCCGGTATCCGGCGTAAGGGTAAGGTTCATCAAAAGCTGGAAAAATTTTCAGTCATCAAGGCCTTGAGGAGTCTTGACAGATGTGATGTTGCGTTAATGGTTCTGGATGCAGCCGACGGTATCACGGAACAGGATATCAATATTGCCGGTTATGCATATGACAGGGGCTGCGGATGTATTTTTTTGCTGAACAAGTGGGATCTGGTGGAGAAGGACAGCAACACAGCCAAAAAATTTCAGCAGCAGGTAAAGGATGCGGCAAAATTTCTTAATTTTGCCCCGGTTTTGACTATATCCGCCCTCACAGGTACCCGCATTCGTAAAATTTTCGACATGATTGACACGGTACACAGTCAGTTCAACACCCGGATCAATACGGGACAGCTGAACAGGATCGTCGAAAAAGCCACCCAGAAGAACGAACCGTCCCTGTTCAGGGGCAAGCGGTTGAAATTTTACTATGTCACCCAGATATCCACCAAGCCGCCCACCTTCGTTTGTTTTGTCAATTATCCCCAGGCGGTTCATTTTTCCTACAAACGCTATTTATTGAATCAGATCCGTCTAGGAACCGGTCTCAACCAGACGCCCATACGTCTTATCTTTCGCCAGCGAACCGGGCGGTTGACGAAGGAGAAATGAAGTCAATTAGGTCAATAAGTTGTAGGTTCATAGGGTCATGAAGCGGGATACAGGGTTGACAGCTAACTGCTGTACTAGCTCAGAACGCAATAAACACCAACAAACCCAGTGAACACGCTAACAAGGTTTATCGATGGACCTTTTCGAATATAATGCACAGCAATCCAGGGCCAAGAGTCAACCCCTTGCGGAACGGGTTCGACCCGATAGCCTGGAGGCTTTTGTAGGGCCAGAAACATCTCCTGGGTAAGGGGAAACTGATCCAGACCGCCATCGAAACCGACCACCTCTTTTCTATGATACTCTGGGGGCCTCCGGGATGCGGGAAGACAACGCTGGCCCGCATTATCGCCAAGGAGACCCGAGCACATTTTGTCCATTTTTCAGCCGTGCTGTCTGGTGTCAAGGAAATCCGGTCCGTCATCAAGATCGCCAAGGACCAGCGATCTTTGTACCGGCAGGAAACCATTCTGTTCGTGGATGAAATTCACCGCTTCAACAAAGCCCAGCAGGATGCATTTCTGCACCATGTTGAAGATGGGTTGATTACATTGATTGGGGCAACAACTGAAAATCCCTCCTTTGAAGTGATTTCGCCGCTCTTGTCACGCTGCCGCGTTATCACCATGAAGGTCCTGTCGGATGAGGACATCGCCCTGATTATCGAATCCGCACTCAAGGATGAACAGCGGGGTCTGGGCCAGGATTCCTGGCATTTAGATCAGGAAGCCATTCAATACCTGGTTCAAATATCTGACGGTGACGCCCGGATGGCGTTGAACAATCTCGAACTGGTGACCAGTCTGAAAAGAGCCGATACAGAAGAAAAAGAGATCACATTGGCAGAGATTAAAACAGCGCTTCAGGAAAAAGCACTCGTTTATGACAAATCAGGTGAATCCCATTACAATCTTATCTCGGCCCTGCACAAGAGCATGCGTGGCAGCGACCCCGATGCAGCCATTTACTGGCTCGGTCGTATGCTGGCTTCCGGAGAAGATCCCCTTTATGTGGCACGCAGAATGGTCCGTTTTGCCGTCGAAGACATCGGGAATGCCGATCCCGAAGCCCTTAACATGGCTTTGAACGGTATGGAGGCCTATCGTTTTCTCGGATCCCCTGAAGGAGACCTGGCTTTAGCCCAGGTAGCTGTTTACCTGGCAACGGCCCCAAAAAGCAATGCCATTTACACGGCCTATAACAAGGTCCAGGAGACCATCAAACAGACCGGCTCTCTGCAAACGCCCTTGCACCTTCGTAATGCCCCCACAAAACTGATGAAGTCCATCGGTTACGGCAAGGATTACCAGTATGCCCACAACTATCAGGATGCCATCGACTCTCAGGAATATCTGCCGGAAAAGATCCGGGGACGGAAATTTTATCATCCTGTAGACCGGGGCTATGAACAGACCATCCGGAAACGGCTTGACCAATGGCGGCACAGAAAAATGCAGGGCTCCAGAATAGGGGACGTCCTTGACTAAGTGGACTTACTCAGCGTCACTGATGTCTCCTCGCCTGTTTGCAGATACATCAATTAAGCAATATCTGTTCGTTTCGGATCAATATGTCAAAGTAGTCAAGGACGTCCCCTATTGTGCTGGCCGGGGGTGTTGTCAGGCAGGCAGAGTAAATGCATGGCGCCGTGTCATCATTTTGGGAATACCTCCGGCATTCCTGTCAAATGTCCGTTCCAGGAACGTGACCTCACCTGTATATGCCCAAAGAAGAATGGAAGAGCAGCGCGTCCCGTAGATATCACTCGTGATAAACATGGGTGATAAAACTCTTTCCCATTCCAGGCCAACCCCGGTGTCAGGGAGATCTTCATCCGCTGGAATTGATCGATCTCCCAGAATCTTGAAGATGTCTTCTTGGGAAAACCCTTCCTTTTGACTGAGCAATGAATGCAGCCTGGAGGCGCCCTGGGCTACCTTGGGCCAGGGCGTGTTCAGGAGATGGTTGCTCAGACCATGCACACCGGGTTCGATGTTGTGGATGTTTCCGTCACGGTTGGAATAATAGAAGAGCTCGTTACCATCACCGATGATGAGGTTGAAGCCATTATAGTCCTGACCCTTGTTCTGCAAGCTTTCCAGATAATCGTGGGGTCTTGATTTGCCGATCAAAAAGTCCTTTACCAGATCTCCCCGGGAAGGTGCATTCTCTATCGTCATGCCGGAATCCCTGTAATTTGTGATGGCAGCAAAACGTCCCTTTTTCGTGATTCCCATCCAGGTGCCGCCAGCCTTGAGATCACGTCCGGCAAGGATTTCCGGGGCATCGTCCCAGTAGGCAACATGCCGGGTGGGCCGGTCATAAAACTCGTCACGATTGGCAGCCAGTACGAGTCGATAATCCGGGAGCGATCGGTATGCAAAGACGATAAGACACACGGTGAATTATTGACCTTTTGGATGATGATATGATACCTATCCATAGCTTTACGAAATCGTGAACGATTTTATAAAGCGTGACGTTGCCGTTATGAAAATAAAATTGGAAGTTACTGAGATATCAGCAATTAACTATGAATGTCAATGTGAATAAAGGAGAAACAGTATGAAAGAAGTCGTCATTGTGGGTGGTGCGAGAACTGCCATAGGAACCTTTGGAAGTGGTTTGAAAACAATTCCCGTGGTGGAACTGGGGTCTATTGTCATGAAAGATGTTTTCAGACGGACCCATCTCCGACCGGTAGCCAGTGAAGCCATGGAGGCTTTTGCCCCGGACAAGTTGAAGGGCAGAGGCAGGATCGAACTGGAAACCCAACATGGCGAGTGGGATGATACAGCCATTCCTGTAACCGTCGACGAGGTCATCATGGGAAATGTTCTCCAGGCCGCTCAGGGCCAGAACCCGGCCCGCCAGGCCATGATCCGGGCTGGTATCCCCAAGGAGACGCCTGCCTTGACCATCAACAAGGTCTGCGGGTCCGGATTAAAAGCCATTGCCATCGGTGCTGCGGCCATTATGTCCAGTCAGGCGGATGTGGTTCTTGCCGGTGGGCAGGAGAGTATGAGTACCGTGCCCATGGCCCTGCCAAAAGCAAGATGGGGGCATCGGATGGAGTTGACCGGTGTGGGAGATATTTACGACCTGATGGTCTTTGACGGTCTTTATGAAATTTTTTATGGTTATCACATGGGTCTTACCGCCGAAAATATTGCTGAACTGTACCATATCAGCCGGGAAGAACAGGATGAGCTTGCCGTGCTGAGCCACCAGCGCGCGCGGAAGGCAATCACGGACGGCGATTTTGCCGCAGAAATCGTTCCGGTCACCATCAAGTCGCGTAAGGGAGAGACCCTGTTCGATACGGACGAAAGACCCATGGAAACAGACATGGAAAAGATGGCCCGGTTGCGACCGGCCTTTAAAAAAGATGGCACGGTGACGGCCGGAAATGCTTCGGGTATCAACGATGGTGCGGCGGCCGTACTCCTCATGAGTGCTGAAAAGGCTGTGGAACTGGGCCTCGATCCGATTGTTAAGATCAAAGCATTTGCATCCGGTGGTGTGGATCCTGCGTATATGGGGCTGGGACCGGTGCCTGCCGTGCGGAAAGTGCTCAAGTCGACGGGAATGAGCCTGGATGATATCGACATGATCGAATTGAACGAGGCCTTTGCGGCTCAGGCCATCGGTTGTATGCGTGAACTGGGTATTGAAACCAGTCGTCCAAATGAATTGGGAAGCGGTATTTCACTCGGTCATCCCATTGGCTGCACCGGTGCACGTCAAATGGTCAGTGGCATGAATTTAATGAAACGGAAAAATTACAAGACCGGTCTGATAAGCATGTGTATTGGTGGTGGAATGGGCATGGCCATGATCATTGAACGTTGATTTTTTTCTTTACTTCAAGGACAATTATTGCTAAAAAATAATATTGTTACATGACAGAAAACGATATTCAATTGTGTTGAAAAATCGGGTCTTATCAGTAGTTGGGAGATCCGTATGAACGTTAGCAGAAAATTGGGCATTCTGGTTTTTTGTGGTGTGCCGGCGATTGTCGGTGGCGGAATTTTATATGCTGTTTTTGGGAACTATATACCTGTATTTATATATGAAATGTTGCTTGTTTTTGCAGCTGGTAGCTATGTAAGCAGATAGAACCCCTGCCATTTACGCACCATATCGCCAGTCATAACGACTTTTCCCAATAGTGAGCGCTATCACCTATGGATATTGCTCACTCTGGGTATCACACATTCTCTTTCAACGTGGACCACACAGGACCTGCGTGGTTGTTTTATTCAATGACCATCCTCTTTACAATACCGTGTAATACACCGGGGGTCGTATGACCGAAAAAACCACCAGCCATACAATATTATTGTTTTTTCTGGCGTGTTTTCTGATATCGATATTTCTGCTCGGCTGGCTTTTGTGGCCGTTTCTATCCATCATCATCATTGCGGCAGTCGTGTCCGGGATTTTCAGCCCGCTCTATCGTCTTATTATCCGCAGTGGCATGGTTCGGCCCGCCATTGCATCCTTTTTGACCTGTTGTGTTATTTTCTGCATCCTTTTTATCCCCATCGCTTTTTTTGTAGGCATCCTGTCCAAGGAGGCCTACGATCTGTATCTGGCGGCCAAGGATGCCATTATCAGCCCGCAGATCAGCGCGCTCATGGAAGGGAGTAAAGTCCTTGAGTTTACCAACAACGTGCTGGCGAATTTTAATTTTCAGATTACCGTGGAGGAACTCAACACCTACATGTCCGAGATCGTGAAATTCGTGGGGTTCTTCCTTTACAACCAGGCAAGATCGATTGCATCCAACATGCTGGCATTTTTCATTAATTTTTTCCTGATGCTGCTTGTTATCTATTATCTGCTCGTGGATGGCGGGCGACTTGTTTCGTTTATTGTTGATCTATCTCCACTCCCCAACAATCAGGACCAGATTCTCTTAAAAAAATTCAAGGATATGGCCGGAGCCATTCTCATCGGGAATGGGGCCGGTGGTTTGATCCAGGGACTGGCAGGGGGGGTTGTATTCAGCATTTTTGGATTGCCTTCACCATTCCTGTGGGGTGTCATCATGGGACTGCTCGCATTTCTGCCGATTATCGGCATTGGTATCGTCTTTATACCTGCCGCTATTTATCTGTTTCTCAAAGGGCGGGTCGCGGCGAGCATCTTTTTTATTGTTTTTTACGTTGTTCTTTCCGGGGGGGTTGAATACCTTTTCAAACCCAAACTTGTGGGACAACGGGTGAAAATGCACACACTGCTGGTGTTTTTAGCCATCATCGGCGGATTGAAACTTTTTGGCATTCTGGGCATTGTTTACGGTCCCCTGGTGATTACCGCGTTCTTGACTCTGACCGATATCTATCGTTCCAATTACCAGACAATGGTGAATCCTTTGGAGATGCCGATAAAAGAAACAGCCGCATCGGGATCTCATGAATCAAAACCAACGGAAATATAAGGTGAAAAATGACAACGAGTGAATACACACCCGAAATCAGCATCGAAAAAGAGATGAAAAAGTCATATCTTGACTATGCCATGAGTGTCATCATCGGCCGGGCGCTGCCCGATGTCAGAGATGGCCTCAAGCCGGTACACCGCCGGGCACTTTATGCGATGCGGGAACTGAAAAACGACTGGAACAAGCCCTATAAAAAATCCGCCAGAATTGTCGGTGACGTTATCGGTAAGTACCACCCGCATGGTGATACCGCCGTCTACGATACCATTGTTCGGATGGCGCAGGATTTTTCCATGCGCTACCCGCTGGTGGACGGGCAGGGCAACTTTGGATCCGTGGATGGAGACCCGCCTGCAGCCATGCGGTATACAGAAGTTCGAATGATGCAGCTTTCGCATCAGATGCTCATGGACCTGGAAAAGGACACGGTGGATCTGATTCCAAATTACGACGAATCATTGACGGAGCCGTCTGTTCTGCCTACCGTTATTCCAACGCTATTGGCAAACGGATCCTCGGGCATAGCCGTGGGCATGGCAACCAACATACCACCGCACAACCTGTGTGAACTCATTGATGCCATTACATCCCTCATCGATGACCCCGGCATCTCCATCAAGGGGCTCATGAAAAAAATGCCGGGGCCTGATTTTCCCACCGCGGGCATCATTCATGGCACAAAGGGTATCACGGATGCCTATCACACTGGACGGGGCATCATTCGTGTCAGGGCGCGGGCCAATATTGAAAAGGATAAGCGAACAGGCACAGAGACGATTGTCATCACGGAAATTCCCTTCCAGGTCAACAAGGCCCGTGTAATAGAAAAAGTGGCGGAGTTGATGAAATCAAAGCACCTGGAAGGCATCAAATTCATCAGAGATGAATCTGACCGGGACGGTATGCGCATCGCCCTGGGTTTGAAAAAAGACCAGGTGGCAGGGGTCATCGTCAACAAGCTATATAAGCATACCCAGCTCGAAAATACATTCGGAATCATTTTCCTTGCTGTTGTTAACAAGCAGCCTGAAGTATTGAACCTGAAAGCGCTCCTGGATCATTTTATTCTGCACCGTAAAGAGGTGATCGTCCGCCGGACACGCTACGATCTGAACAAAGCCGAAGCCAGGGCGCATATCCTGGAAGGGTTGAAAATTGCGTTGGATCACCTGGATAGAATCGTGGCGCTTATCCGTAGTTCCAAGACACCTCCGGAGGCAAAAACCCGGCTGATGGAAGAATTTGATCTGTCTCCGCTGCAGGCCCAGGCAATCCTGGATATGCGCCTCCAGAGATTGACAGGTCTCGAAAGAGACAAGATCAATGATGAGTATGTCGCCCTGCTGAAGGATATCGCTTATTTCAAGGAAATCCTGGGGAGTGAAAGACTGGTCTTGAGCATCATCAAAGGAGAGCTGGCCGAAGTCAGGAATCAATACGGGGATCCCCGTCGAACCGAGATCATAGAGGCAACGCGTGAATTGACCATTGAGGACATGATCGTTGAAGAAGACATGGTGGTTACTATTTCCAACAGTGGCTATATTAAGCGTAACCCCATTACGCTGTACCAAAGCCAGCGGCGTGGTGGAAAAGGAAAGACCGCTATGGGGACCAAGGAGGAAGATTTTGTCGAACGTCTCTTTGTCGCTTCGACGCATCACACATTTCTCTTTTTTACCAACAAGGGCAGGGTTTACTGGCGCAAGGTATACGAGATACCCCAGGCAGGGCGCTTGAGCAAGGGCAAGGCCATCGTTAATCTTCTGAACCTCGAGAGTGGTGAGGAGTTGGCGACGGTTCTCGATGTTCCTTCGTTTGATCCGGGGTCCTATATTATCATGGCGACCAAGAACGGGCTGGTGAAAAAAACGGATCTCATGGCTTACAGTCGACCGCGTGTGGGCGGTATTATTGCACTGAGTCTGGTGGAGGGTGACGAACTCATTTCCGCCCGGATAACAGATGGCACCCGGAATGTCTTTTTGGGATCGGTGGGAGGGAAATCGATCCGTTTTCATGAATCCGATGTCCGCCCCACCGGCAGAGTGGCCCAGGGTGTCCGCGGGATGCGTCTGTCTTCCGGAGACACTATCGTTGGTATGGAGGTTATGGGGCATGGGCAGACGCTGTTTACGGCAACCCAGAATGGATTTGGGAAGCGAACATCCATTGATGCGTACCCAATCCAAAAACGGGGTGGCCTGGGGGTCATTACCATCAAAACCAGCAAAAGGAACGGAAAAGTTGTCTCCATACTACTGGTGGAAGAGGATGATGATCTGATGCTCATGACCGATATAGGCAAGATTATCCGGATGCCCATCAGGGGCATTTCGGTTATCAGTCGCAATACCCAGGGCGTGACACTGATCGATATAGATGAAGGCGAGCGTGTGGTCGGTGCCGCACGTCTGGCCGAAAAAGAATAAATTCGCCTGGGGCGAATTTATAGATAGCGGCTGCGCCGCTAATAATCTCAAAATGAAAATTCAGAATCACTTAAAGCGAATTTTACAATTTCGTGCTTTTGATGTTTCGTGTTTTCGTGATGGTTTTTGGATCTTTTAAGGATGCTTGAAGACATAACAGATTATAACATTGGTGTTGTGGGCGCCGGCAGTTGGGGAACCGCCCTGGCGAATCTTCTCGCCGCAAAGGGATATGCCGTTGACCTGTGGGTATATGAATCATCTGTCAGGGATGAAATTCTGCAACACAGGGAAAACCGGACATTTTTGTCTGGGGTCACCCTGTCCAGTCAACTGACGCCGTGGAATGATATTGCCCATGTCGTTACGGACAAAGACATGGTTCTAACGGTGGTGCCGTCCCATCTTGTTCGGCAGGTTGCCGCCAAAATGAATCCTCACATCTCTGCCGATACGATCATCGTGTCGGCTTCAAAGGGTATAGAGAATAAGACGTATCTGACCATGACCAGGGTTTTGCGTGACATGCTCCCGAAAATCCGCAAAGGAAACTTTGCCGTACTGTCGGGCCCGAGTTTTGCTTTTGAGGTAGCCAGGGCCATGCCGACTGTCGTGACGGTGGCCTCGAGTGATTTGAAGGTAGCTGAAACCATCCAACATGTTTTTGCAACGCCGTTTTTTCGGGTATACACCAACGATGATCCCATCGGCGTGGAACTGGGAGGGTCGGTAAAGAATGTGATCGCAATAGCAGCCGGTATCATCGATGGCCTGGGTCTCGGTTTGAATACCCGTGCGGCGCTGATTACGAGAGGTCAGACTGAAATCAGGAGACTGGGTCTGAAAATGGGAGCCAATCCCAGGACGTTCACCGGTCTGGCCGGTATCGGTGATCTGATTCTAACCTGTACGGGTGACCTGAGCCGAAATCATACGGTTGGCAAGAGAATCGGCCAGGGTGAAAAATTGGCCGATATCCTGTCGGGTATGAATATGGTCGCAGAGGGGATCAAAACATCTGAATCCGTTTATAACCTTTCCCGCAGCCTGGATGTAGAAATGCCGATCTCTCATGAAATTTATCATGTGCTGCATGATGATGTCTCTCCGGAGGATGCGCTGTTTCGTCTCATGACCCGGGACCTCAAGCACGAGCTGGATGAAAATTAAACCAATGGATCGGAAACAGGAACATAAGGGTGCCGGCCACAGGCAACGCCTGAGAGAAAAGTTTCTGGATGCCGGTCTGGCGGGCTTTCATGATTATGAAGTGATCGAGCTGCTTTTAACACTTGGAATGCCCCGCAAAGATTGCAAGGAGGCGGCAAAATCAGCCCTGAAACGATTTAAAACACTCCAGGGAGTCTTCGAAGCATCTTCCCGGGAATTGTGTGAGATCAAAGGAATCGGTGAGAAAAACCTGTTCGGTATCAAGCTGATCAAAGCTGCAGCGGATCGTTATTTAAATGCCAGAATTATCCGCAAAGATCCCATCAACAACTCAAAGGAGTTAACCGCGTATCTCACAGCCAGCATGAGAGATAAGAGCAGGGAATGCTTCAGGGTTGTTTACCTGGATGCCAAAAACAGAATCCTCGCCACAGAAACACTTTTTCAAGGGACCTTGACCGCCAGTTCCGTATACCCGAGAGAAGTTGTCCGGGCAGCACTTGACCACCATGCTGCGGCGCTTATCTTTGCGCATAATCACCCATCCGGTGATCCCGAGCCTTCCGAGGAAGATATCGCCATCACACGAAAACTCATTTTTGCCTGCCAGATGATGGGCATCACGGTTCATGAGCATGTAATCATCGGGCATAATCGATACTTCAGTTTTGCCGATCAAGGCTATATAAAGCGATTGAACGGGGAATATGAAAAAAGAGAAACCGAATTATCCAGCCTGCTTCGGTAATTTGGAAATTGTCTTTCCGGAAAGTGGTAACGGCCTCAGGGCATCTCCTGAAACCTGCATGGCATGTCTGCATAAAACAGAATGTCTGAGAGCTGCTATGAAGGGGAGTTCCGGTATCACTATACGTGAGGAAGTCGTTGACAGGGCATATACATCCGGATCAATGGGATTTGTTGAGCGCTGGTCAAGAAAAAAGGAATTGAACCGTCGGCTCAAACAACAGGTCAAAAGAGAGAAATCACAAAAAGAAAAGTAACGGAGGGATGTTTCATGAATACCATCAAGGACATCAATATATCCAAAAAGAAAGTCTTCATCAGAGTCGATTTCAATGTGCCCCTGGACAGTAAACAGCAGATTACAGATGATGCCAGAATAGAAGCGGTGCTGCCGACACTGAAATATGCGTTGTCTCAGGATGCCTGTGTGATTCTTGCCTCACACCTGGGGCGGCCCAAGGGGCAATTTAATATGGAATTCAGCCTGAAGCCGGTGGCCCGTCGTTTAGGTGAAATTCTTGGTCTGAAGGTGATGATGGCCCCTGACTGTGTCGGTGAAGATGTGGCGGCAATGGTCGGCGGTATGGAAGGCGGACAGGTATTGATGCTGGAAAACCTCCGTTTCCATAAAGAGGAAGAGCAAAACGACAGTGATTTTGGAAAAGCCCTGGCTGCTTTCTGTGACGTTTATATCAACGATGCCTTTGCCGTGTCCCACCGTGCCAATGCTTCGGTGGTATCCATCACGGAACATGCGCCGATTTCGGCAGCAGGGTTGCTCCTGAAAAGGGAACTCGATTATTTTGATAAGGCCATGAAGAATCCTGTTCGTCCACTGGTGGCAATTGTGGGGGGTGCCAAGATATCAAGCAAACTGTCCGCTTTGAAAAATATGTTGCAGCACGTGGATAAGATTATTGTGGGCGGAGCCATGGCAAATACCTTTATCAAAGGCAGCGGTTTTGATGTTGGCCGATCGATGATCGAAGAAGACCTGGTGGACACCGCTATCGATGTTATCGGAAAGGCCCGGGAACGCGGTATCAAATTCTATATGCCGGTGGATGTTGTCGCGGCGGACCGGTTGGACCCGGACGCAGATTTAAAAAACGTTCCCATACAGGAGATTCCCCCGGAATGGCTGGTGGCGGACATCGGACCGGCTACATCCTGTCTTTTTTCCGAAGTGCTTCAGGATGCCGGAACCATTATCTGGAATGGACCCATGGGCGTGTTTGAAATGGAACCCTTCAGTCATGGAACATTTGAGCTGGCCCGGGCAGTCGCAGGATCCAAGGCTACCTCCATCATCGGTGGTGGTGAAACCGGAAGCGCGGTGCAAAAAGCAGGTGCAGCCGAACAGATGTCCTATATCTCCACCGGTGGCGGTGCCTTCCTGACACTCATGGAAGGGGAGCAACTGGTGGCGGTGGCGGCATTGGAAAAGACCGCCTATTCGGAATTGTCATGAAAGAACCGGGTTTCCGCCACTTGGCAGGCGGGTGGGGCGTGCTTCTGTTGGGTATTCTTCTCATCCTGGGTCTGCTGCTCTTTTTTTATGGTGGAGAACTTTGGTCTCTGATTGTTCGCTTTTTTGATTTCCTTTCGGACAGGGAAAAAACCAGTGCCTATATCGAAGGATTCGGCCCTGCGGCTCCGCTGGTCTTTATGCTGGTACAAGTTCTTCAGGTTCTGCTGGCACCGGTGCCCGGTGAGGCAACCGGATTTATCGGCGGGTATCTATTTGGTGTAACAAAAGGCTTTCTTTTTTCGAGTATTGCACTCAGCATCGGTTCCATCATCAACTTTGGTGTCGGTCGTTTCTTGGGGCGACGCTATGTGAGAAAAGTCATACCAACCAGATATCTGGTGCGATTCGATACGGTTGCCAAGCGGGAAGGCGCCTTAATCGTTTTTATGCTGTTCATATTTCCAGGGTTTCCAAAAGACTACCTGTGTTTTTTTCTGGGCTTGAGCTCCCTTCCGTTCAAAATATTTTTTTTAATGACAACCATCGGCAGAATGCCGGGGACGTTTATCTTGAGTCTGCAGGGCGCCATGCTGTTCGAACAGAATTATATGATTCTGGCCCTGGCGACAGTGACCTGTTCCGTCATTGTCCTGCTTGGTTACCGATATCGTGAATTTTTTTATGCCTGGATCGAAAAGCAAACATAACATCGTGGTGCGATTTTTGTGCCCAAATATCTCTTTAATACCTATTCCAAATAGTTGACCATTTATCGATTTGGTGGTATGATGCATCTAATTATTTTCTAAATACAGGAGAGCGGCATGGCATTTTGGGGTGTCAGAGAAGAGTTGAGCCGTGCAAATCAACTGAGACGTTCCTATTACGAGCTCTTGAGAGATGAGCTTGATCAATTTGTTCTGCAATATGCGTTAGTCGACTCATTTAACAACTTCTTGTTGAAAAATGAAACGTATCCCTTTGTAGCTAAACGCGAATTAAAACCGCGTGCCCGAATACCCGACCTCGAGTACGGAAATCACAACACCTTCCTCCTGCTCTTCGTAGAGGAAGCAGTGTCCGCCGTTCATAAAAAATATATCCGTTTCTTTGATGTCAACAAAACAACCCTGGCAAATCTTCTCAATTCGCAGGCACTGACACTTTCCGAAAAGTACGACAGAAACCAGAAAAATCTGGAATCGGTTCACTTTTTTAACTTTCTGAAGGATCTTCTCCCGGTTGATTATGCATTGCTCATTCAGCGGGATCCGGCCAGCAAAAAGAGGCATCGATACTCCTTGTCCCACTTCCATGTTCGGGTAGACTGGCCTATCGCTGATGCCGCCGAGGACCTGGCCAAGAGTCTTCGGTATGTATCCCAGGACTTGTACGAAAAAGGGGACAAGTATGCCGAGGATGTTCAAAAGAAATATTTTGAATATTACGGTGTTCCTGTAATGGTTGGTGGACGACGTACAGCGGCCATTGTCGCAGCCCAATACTTCAAGCGGATCAACTGTATCACCACGGTTTATGTCGGAAGCAGTGAGTCGCGGGCATTGATACGGATCTCCGAGCGGGGAACTTCACGGATCGTGCTCATCGAACTCAACGAGACGGAAATCAATGAGATTGCAGCATCCAACCGGATTAAACCGCAGACTTTCAAAAAAAACTATATCGCCGTAAAGTACAACAATACCGCCATTTGCCTGTTCCAGACCACCTATGGTTATACCAATCATGCCCGACCACCCGATGACGGAAAACTGCGGGATATCAAGCCGGATCTCAACTGGCTTTCGGTCAGCGGGCAGCACATCCTGCCTAAACCGGGCGCCTGGAAGAGCCCGCCCATACCCTGGAACCTTGTTTACACATAATCGTTTCTACGAAATATCTCCCTGGGGTCGACATTTCATGGAAACGCTCAGCTTAGGTTGAAAGAGGAGGGGAGATGTCTGAACTCATTTTATCCATCGACCAGGGCACTACGGGGACGACGGTACTTCTTATAGATGAAAAACTCGATGTTCGCGGGAAAGGGTATCGCGAATTCAGACAGATCTATCCGAAACCCGGATGGGTCGAACATGATTCTACAGACATATGGGCGTCCGTGCTGGGAGCCATCGATGAAGCCATTCAGACAAGTGGTGTGACGGCATCGGAGATTGTCGGCATCGGCATTACCAATCAGCGTGAAACCAATCTAATCTGGAACCGGGAGACCGGCCGGCCTTATCACAATGCCATTGTATGGCAATGCCGCAGAACTTCCGACATCGTCGAGGAATTGAAAACCAAAGGGCACGAAACACTGTTTCAGAAGAGAACTGGTCTTTTGCTGGATCCCTATTTCAGCGGAACAAAACTCAAATGGCAGCTCGACAACATCACCGGCCTGAGAAAGGAAGTTGAGGCCAAAAGGGCTGTTGCCGGCACAATTGACACTTTCCTTGTGTGGAAACTAACGCAAGGGCTTGCCCATGTCACGGACGTCACCAACGCCTCCAGAACCTTGCTCATGGATCTTGAAACCTTGTTGTGGGACGATGAACTCTGCTCGATTCTCAGTGTGCCGAAAACCATGCTGCCCGAAATCCGGAGCTGTTCAGAGATATATGGCCACACCCGGGGTGTACCGGGATTACCGGATGGCATTCCAATCTGCGGCATGGCAGGTGATCAGCAGGCTGCCTTGTTTGGCCAGACCTGTTTTGAAGAAGGTGAAGCAAAGTGCACCTATGGAACCGGCGGGTTTTTGCTGATGAATACCGGGTTAACCCCGGTGCCCAGCAAAAACAGACTCCTGACAACGGTAGCCTGGAAGGTCAAAGATACGGTCGCCTATGCTCTCGAAGGATCGGCTTTTATCGCTGGATCAGCCGTAAAATGGCTTCGAGACGGCTTGCAGTTTTTCGATGAAGCCTCTCAGATAGAGGCTTTGGCAAATCAAGTGACGGATTCCGGTGGGGTTACGGTGGTTCCGGCTTTTGTTGGTTTGGGGGCGCCGCACTGGCGTTCGGAAGCCAGGGGGTTGATTAGCGGGTTGACCCTCGGGACCCATCGCGCGCATGTGGCTAGAGCGACTCTGGAAGGAATCGCCTTGCAGAACGTGGAGATTTTGCAGGCCATGATTGAGGACAGCGGCCAGCCCCTGGTGCAGCTCAAGGTGGATGGCGGGGCGAGCGCCAATAACCTCTTGATGCAGATGCAGGCCGACTTTCTGGGATGCCGTATTATCCGTCCTGAAATGGTCGAAACCACGGCGTTGGGGGCCGCATTCCTGGCAGGCCTGGGGGCGGGTGTGTGGCAGAATTTTGATGACATCGCCAGAGCCTGGAAAATGGACCGGGAGTTTCAACCCGGCATTGATGAACAGGAACGTTTACAGGTTCTCCATCGATGGCGTGAGGCGGTTCTAAAGGCTTGAAACAGGTTTTCAGAATCAAGCTTCCTTGCCTTCAAACAGGCGACCGGTTGTTTGCCGTCACCCGCCGAAGCGTCCGCCAAAAATATGTTTCGAATAAGTCAATCAGCCAAGGGGATACCCTATTTTTTTTCAAAAGGACATATCATGATCAATCTGCATCACTAGCGTAGTGCCCTGCCGGATTGATGATGTTTATGCGGCCTGATGTTACTAACAATCGATTGTATTTCATCATCAATCCGGTGGGCACAAGACTGGGTTTTGTTTGATATGTCCTTTTGAAAAAAAATAGGGTATCCCCTTTTCGGAGTAACCGGAACATTTTATTTTAAGTGCTATTGTTTAAATAAATTGTTGCATTTATGATACTACTATGTTAAGAAAAATTAACAATTAAGTGGCAAATAGATAGGTTGAAATGTGAATTCATCTGATTTTGACGCAGTCATCCAAAGAGTGTTTGAGGCCACGGGAATCGATTCTCAAAACGAACTGGCCCAGGCTCTTGAGATCAATCGATCGGCGGTTACCCAGGCAAGAAAAAAGGGCCAGGTGCCGGATCGCTGGCTGCTTAAGCTCTACCGAAAATATGGCCTGAACCCGGAATGGTTGGAAAGCGGTGATGGACGGTCCTTTCTAAAGAAGCCCAATAGCGGTACAGTTTCTGAATTCGAAAGAATTCCCAAAGTCAACGCCCGACTTTGCGCCGGAGACGGGTCTTTTGAAACGGATGTTGATATTCAATGCTTTTATGCGTTTCAAAAAGACTGGTTGCGAAAAAGGGGTTCAACAACAGCCATGGTGCTGTTCGACATTTTTGGAAACAGTATGGAGCCGGAGATCAGGAGCGGCGATACGGTCCTGGTCGATCAGAGTCAGAAAGCCATCCTTGCCGGGGCGCTGTATGCTGTCGGTATCGAAGATACCATTATGGTGAAACGAATCGAGAAACGACCCAACAAACTGGTATTATTGAGTAATCACCAGGATTATCTTCCAATTATGCTCAACCGGGAAGAGGCTGGTGAGGTGAGGATTATCGGTAAGGTCATCTGGATCTGCCGTGAGATTTAAATTATAGGATATTTTTTCCCGGGTGTTCATATAAATAAACATCATCAACAGATTTATTAAAAAAAAGGAGACAGGAAAATGACCAAGGATATGGTTCAATGCCCCAAAGACTCGAAAATTATGTATCAGCGGGATGTCTGTGAAAATGTTTTTCGCAAGGGAAATATCCGTTGCTGGTGCAAGACGTGTGAGCTATTCCGAGATGCGGAACAAGAGACGGAAAACTTATAACCCGGCCATTTTATAAAATGGTCGGGTTAATAATACAGACGTGAACCTGTTTTGTTCAGCCGGTTTTGGCAGCTATTCTGCAGAGCGTGTTTATCGTTCAAAATGTTCCGCGCATGAATCGGTCTTTATCAGCGCTTTTCCACAATGGGGGCAGAAAGGGGTAGCGATATTGTGCTCATCGACACATGCTTCTTGGGGAATATTTAGCACATAGGGTCTTACACCGTCGTAATTGCAACCTTCCACTAGACAGGAAAATTCCATTGTTGTATCTCCATTATATATGTTTTGTTCCGAAAACGTCATCAGTCTCATACACGATGTACATTGCGTATACAAGCTTATTTTGCATGAAAGCACTTTTTTGATGTGTTACCGGATAATCACTTCCAATATTTCATTTTATTGTTTACTCCATCCAACATACACAAAATAATCACAGTTGTCGTTTATGGCAAGTCTATTTCATTTCGCGTCATAATAATGTTCGAAAATAGGATGGGGCATAAGGGGTGTAGCAGAAAAGGTCCTAATCGGAACCGAAATACAGCTATCAAATATCTTGTAAAAAGACATCAGGAGGAAGTGGTGAAACACAGGCAAGGAACCATGAAAGGTATACGGGATGCCAATATTTACTATCAATATTGGTCACCGGAAGATGAACCTAGGGCCATACTTATCATCGTGCATGGATTGGCAGAACATAGTGGGCGGTATATGAATGTTGTCAATCACTTTGTTCCTGAGGGTTATGCCGTGTACGGGATCGATCATATTGGACATGGGAAATCAGATGGAGAAAGAGTGTACGTGGATCGATTCCAGGATTACATCACCACACTTGCGACATATGTTGATATGATTCGCGCTTGGCAGCCCGACAAACCCATATTTATGATCGGACACAGTATGGGCGGCTTGATTGGCGCTGCATATCTGCTGGAACATCAACATCTATTGTCCGGAGCTGTTCTTTCCGGGCCGGGAATTAAGGTGCCTGACAATGTATCGCAGACCGTCATTTTTATGGGCAGGATACTCTCGAAAATATTGCCCAAGGCGGGGATCCTGCAACTGGATTCAAAAGGTGTCAGCAGAGACCCGGCCGTGGTGGATGCTTATGTCAATGACCCTTTCGTATATACAGGAAAAATTACCGCGCGGCTGGGCGCAGAAATGCTCAGGACGATGCAGAACGTAACAAATAATGCAGCCCGGATAAAATTGCCGATAACGATTGTACAAGGAGGTGATGATATATTGATTGATCCAGGCGGCGCTCAATTGCTTTATGATTCAGTAAGCTCAGAGGATAAATCGATCAAGATTTATGAGGGTTTTTACCATGAAGTATTCAACGAACCGCAGCACGAGGAAGTCTTGAATGATGTCCGGAAATGGATAGAAGCGCATCTTGGTGCATAATGGAAAAAAAGCATCGGTTTTATAACAGCATATTCACACAGGCTATTCTTATCGTCATCGGATTTACGCTGGTTGCTCTGGTATTGAGCGGTTATTTCTTTCAACAAAGCATAAGAATGATCGCCCATAATTGTTTTGCCACATTACGTTATCGTGAGTTCACGCCTAATTTTTTCGACATAATCAAATTCAGTGCTGTTCCTGAACTCGAACCGGATACCGCAGACAATGCCGAAATCATTCTGGGACATGTGATTGACAATGCCCACCAGGGGCGGGGCATCAGCATGCTTTTCCAGGGAAATAGATGCGATGCGTTGTCCGAGAGAAAAGTCACCTGAAGTCTCAATCCGTACACCGATTCCTTCCCTACTGATATCGTTCAGAACGAACAATCTTTCATTGATGAGGATGTTTTTTGTTTCAAGGGGATATGTTCGATTGGACGTTCGGCGATTTGCGGTATCACGCATGGTGACCTCCCTGAGACCTTGTATACCAGCCAGTATAGCGGCTCATGCTGGATCGTAAAATCGTTATACAATTTTACTTAGACTGTGCCGCCGGATCTGTCAAACAGATATGATGGCTGCCCCTGATCATTTTCCACAAAGCGGAAGATGAAAGCCACCTGTTTCACGGGTGGTCGTTTACTCTTCGATGTCGGTGTGCTAAGAGTCTCGGGGAAGAAATTTACTTAAACCCGGATAATATGAGGGAAACATATGTTCGCAGAGATTCTTGCAACCGGTGACGAAATTCGATCAGGTGCACTCATCGATTCAAATTCCGCCTATATCGCAGAAAAACTCGAGGAAATCGGTATACCCGTCACCCGTCAAAGTTGCGTAGGAGATGACTTTGAAGCATTGGTTTCGATTCTAAAAGAAATCTCCAGCCGGGTGGATATCTGTGTGGTTACCGGCGGCCTGGGGCCCACAGAAGATGATCTTTCATCGGAAGCCGCAGCATCTGCAGCCGGAGAGACACTTGTTCTGGATGCCAAAGCGCTTTCCGATATCGAAGCTTTTTTCAAGAGCCGCAACCGGGAGATGGTTGAATCCAACAAGAAACAGGCCATGCTGCCCCGTACTGCCGAAGCCATGTACAACCCTGTCGGGACGGCACCGGGATTCAGCATAAAGATCGGAAAATGTGTTTTTTTCTTCCTCCCGGGCGTGCCCCATGAAATGAAACGCATGCTTACCCATGAGACACTTCCCAGAATTGAGAAGATGCCGGGGAAATTGCAGGAATACTGTCTTGTCAGAAATATTTCCACCTTTGGTCTGGGCGAATCCGATGCCGGTGAAAGGGTGACCGATCTTGTAAATGATTTTCCTGGTATCAAGCTGGGGCTTCGGGCAAAATTTCCCGAAATTCATATCAAGCTTTATTTAAACGGGCAGGACCTGCCTGCCATGGAAACGAAGTTGGCATCGGCCTCAGAATGGATTTTAAGCCGGCTGGGGCATTATGTGCTGTCATTGGAAGGCGCTTCCATGCCGGCGGTGGTGGGGGATCTTCTGAGAAAAAGGGCCGCAACTGTTGCAGTTGCTGAAAGCTGCACCGGGGGTCGGATCGCCAACTGGCTGACCGATGTGCCCGGGAGTTCGGACTATTTCCTTTTTTCAGGTGTAACCTATTCCAACCATGCCAAAGCCAAGGTCTTGGGGGTTTCCTCTGATATTTTGAAAAAGTACGGGGCTGTTCACGAGGAGACAGCCAAAGCCATGGCACAAGGCGCGCGTCATCGTTTCAGGGGCGACGTATGCCATATCCACAACCGGAATCGCCGGGCCCACCGGAGGATCCGATGACAAACCCGTAGGGACGGTCTGTATCGGCCTGGCAACACCGGAAAAGACGGAGGGAAAGCGCTACCATTTCCCCTTCGGACAGCGTTCCATGAATAAAAGCATTTTCGGCATGGCGGCTTTGAATATACTGAGGAGAGAATTGTTAAACCAATAGGGTTCAAGGGTCCGAGGATTCGAGGGTTCAAGTGGCGCTCCTCGCTGAAAGTGGACAGGATGCTTACCGCTTAATGCCTACTGCTTATGGCTGAGAGCTTTCACTCGAATCCTTGAACCCTCGAATCCTCGGACCCTTCAATGTTTTATAGGCAAATTGGGAGTCGTCAGTGACTATTATTATAATTATTATCGGCATCATTGCATTCTACCTCTTAGCCACCCTCCTGTTATCTTTTGTTGTGCAACGAATTCCAAGGAATCCTGTTATGGATGAACCGGAGTGGGGCCGGGTGATCGATACAAGGATACCTGCCATTGATGGGGGGTCCCTGGAAGTCTGGCGTGTCGAGCCGGATGGAGAATCTCACGGGATCGTTGTGTTTGCACATGGTTGGGGTCGCAACCGGGATCGCATGGTTTACAGGGCCAGGCTATTTGCCGATCTTGGTTTTACAACGGTCATGCACAGCGCACGCGATCATGGCGGCTCCAGCAAATCGTGTCTTGTCAATGCGGTCAAGTTTGCCGAAGATATCGAGGCGGTTCTGAAATGGATTGCCGAGCCTGTCAGTTTATACGGCCACTCAGCCGGTGCTGCAGGCGCTATCATCGCCGCCTACAGGAACCCCGATAAAATCAGAAGACTTTTTCTCGAAGCGAGTTATGCCTATACCAAGGAAGGATTGTTAAGTCTCTATACATGGGCAAACCGGTTTTTCGGGAAGGTAATCGGTCCCATGATCATTTTCTGGTGGGATCTATTGTATCCGGGCGCCATGGATCAATACAGCCCGGCCAATCTGGCACCTGATCTTCACATGCCCGTGATGATCATTCATGGTGAGAAAGATCAACGATTTCCGGTGGCGTTTGCCCATACCTTGAAACATCGATTCCCCGCCGGCAAGGTGGATATGTATATTGCGCCGGGTGTCGGCCACAGTGATGCGAGCCATACGCCCGGTTATTTAAAGGCCATCAGTTCGTTTCTCAATCACTATGGTGAAGAATGAAATCCAAATCCATATTAGCGGGATGGCTGGTGGATGGCAGCGGAGGACCTGCCAGAGAGAATGTTCTGCTGACCATCGATAACGGCATGATTACGCATATCGAGGCGGCGATACCTGAAAAGACCCGCCGACAAGGCGTAAGCGATTTCTCACATTGTACCTTGCTGCCGGGCTTGATCGACGCCCACATCCATCTTTTCATGTCAGGGACTGAAGATCTGGATATCAGAGCAAAGCAGTTGACCTTAACGTTTGATGACCTGATAGACGGCATGAAAGAGCGACTTGGTAATTTGGTCGCCTGTGGGATTGTGGCATGCAGGGATGGTGGCGACCGACATGCGTATACCCTGAGGTATAAGAGGGACCATCTGGGCCGGGACGCTTTCCCGCTTCAACTCAAAGTGGCTGGTGCTGCATGGCACCAGGTAGGCCGGTACGGTAAAATGATCGGGAAATCTCCCGGGACTTCTGAAAAACTGGGCCAAAGCATTTGTAAACAGGTTCGATGTATCGACCATATTAAAATTGTCAATTCAGGATTGAATAGTCTGGTACGCTTTGGTAAAGAGACACCTCCTCAGTTTGATGTCATGGAATTGCAGGAAGCCGTAACAATCGGTAAGCGTTTTGGCTGTAAAACCATGGTGCATGCCAACGGGAAAAAACCGGTTGAAGTCGCCCTGAAAGCGGGTTGTCATTCAATAGAGCATGGGTTCTTCATGGGGCAGGAAAACCTCAAACGGATGGCGGACAAACAGATATTCTGGGTGCCCACAGCTGTGACCATGAAAGCCTATCGTGACACATTTGAGCAGCGGGTCAAAAACCTCAGATCGCAGAGCGAGTCTGAAGACCCGTCTATGCTGCGAATCCATGAAATGGCTCAGGGGGCTTCAAGAAATCTGGAACACCAGTTGGAACAGATATACCAGGCAAAAGAACTGGGGGTACCGATTGCAGTGGGTACCGACGCGGGAAGCATCGGGGTCTATCATGGCAAATCCGTAAAGGAGGAAATACGGTTGCTCATGCAGGCGGGATTTTCAGGTCCAGAGGCCATTCAATGTGCAACACTGAACAACGCTCGTCTGCTCGATTTAGATGGTTACGGCGTGATTGCCAAAGGGGCGGTGGCCACATTTGTCGCGGTTACCGGCCCACCGCAGGATCTTCCGGACAGTCTTGGCAGGATAGCGTCCCTGTATATAAAGGGTAGTGAATATCGGAGAAAAAATAATGAATACCACAACACCAGCGTTTAAGAAATGTGGACCATGCGGTTTCGAATGGGATACTCTTAATACTTTTCTTGGGGATCCGAATATTGAGATCATCGGATATCAGGCCTATTTCGAGGAATTGAAACTGGGAATACTACTGTTCAATCACTCCTGTAAGGGCACACTGGCTATTCAGGCGGATGAATTCATACACCTGTATGATGGACCGGTATTTGAAGATCGCATGACCGGGGAGGAGGAATGCCCTGGATATTGTCTTCACGAAGATGAGTTACGATCTTGCCCTGCCCGTTGTGAATGTGCCTATGTCCGCGAAGTTATCCAGATAATAAAAACCTGGGATAAGAAATAGGAGCAGGATATGTCCTTTTGAAAAAAACAGGATATCCCCTCGACTGAGAGGTTTATTCTGATCTAAAACCTCCACCTCAGGTGGAGGACACGGAAAAACGTATAAACCTGAAATGTTCGGGTTAAAGGTTTTTTGCATGCGCCAGCATGTTTTTGTTGATGGCCAAATTCATCCCGGGTTGAACCCAGTCATGGTGTTTTTCAACAAAGGGAAGATACACAAGGATAAAACTTCTGGGTGTTATATGGATGTCCGGCAGGATGCTCAGCACCTTTTGTCTTGGCTTTATCATACCGGACAAGGTCAATTTCAGGCTTTCGAGACCTTCTTTCAGGGGCAGGTTAACCGGGTGCAGCTTGCCACAGGGTATCCCTTGTAAAAACTTTCCGGCAGGTTGAGCAACGGTCATGGTTTGAGAAAGCTTGATAAAAAACCGGGGTCGAACCTTAAAGGCCAGAGCCCAGAAGTGAAACGCGGGGTCCGGCATCCCGGGCTGAATAGCTTTGGGAAGATTGGCTTCCCGAACCAGATCGGAATAGGAGGTCAATGATATGCCGGATATGTCTGCTTTGATACGCCAGAAGGGTAAATAGCACAGATGGTCTCCTTCCCCGGCGAGATGGACCGCGGTGAGCTTTGAAAAGCCGTTTTTGTCTGGTTTATACACCGCCTTACAATTCCCACAGCCCAGTAACAAGGAATCCCGTTGCCCCTCAAGATCCCATCCACAATGCGGGCACAGGGTGGGAAGAAAACGAAGATTCCAATCCAGACGGTTGCCGGCATACAGGGACGTGTCAAAATCGTCCGGAAGCTTTTTCGTTATTGGCTTGTTCAGGATCGCATCCACGAGGCACCCGTCAAAATAGAATGGTGAATAGATGATGCTGAGGCTATCCCCGATGTTCGCCTGATGGACAATGGGTTTGGGCAGCGATGCGTTGAAACGTTTATCGATGATATCGATCATTTTAGAAAACGACAGGGTGGGCGTGAGAAACCGCCCCTTTATGTCGGGTGAAGCAAAACGAAGCGTTTGCGTCTGGCTGCGAAGACCTACGGATATGGGGAATTGCTCGTCGTCGATGGCCTTGTGGCTGGTATCGACCAGTTGGTGCTCCATTTTACCGGCAAGGCAGGAGAAGCGCATGCCCTTAAAACGCCAGTAGGGGACATATAAAAGCTCCTTGTTCTCAGGGGCATTGCTGGGCAGTACATAGCGAAATTGCTTGGCCTGGAGATATGATTTTACCCGGCAGTACCGGCATTGGAACAACCTGTCGGTTTCTTCCAGGGTTGCCGGGGCGCCGCACTGGGGGCATTGGTAATCGATCTGAAAACGAATGGGAAACTCCCTGAAAAATCTGTTTTAGTTATTGTGTTATTAGGTTTTAAGTAGTCGCTAAGAGCTAAAAGCAAAGAGCTACCAGCCAACAACCGTTAGGTTGTCTCCATCTTTTCCCCACAACTTCCACAGAATTTCGAATCCGGCAGATTTTCCGTGCCGCATTTGCTGCAATGCTTGGGGTGTGGTTTTTCTTCGGTGGCATGACCGCAGCGCGAGCAGAATTTGGCACTGGCTGTCAGGTTCTTTCCGCAGGCAGTACACTGCCGGATAACAAGTTGTTGATGGCCGCAATAAGGGCAGAATTTGGCGTCGGCAGGAATTTCGTTATGACATTCCGGACAGGGAAAAACTTCTGCCGGGGTTTGTTTTTGGGCACCCCCCGCCCCGGTAAAATACTGGGCAAACATGGCAGGCATCATGAGCCCCAGACCGGTTCCCATGCCCATGCCGGCGCCGGAGGATTCTGCCTCCGAGGCTTTTTCCATGGCCATGGCAGCTTTCATTTGCATGAGCTTGTTCATATCGTCGAAGACACCCATCCGGCTCCGGTCGTCAATGGCCTCTTGAACTTCAGGCGGCGGTGTAATCGAATTTAGATACAGGTGGGTCAAGGCCAGGCCGAAATGGCTGAAATCTTCCTGCAGTCGTCCTGCAAGTCCTTTGGCCAGTTCGTCATACTTTGCCGGCAGATTCAGAATGGAGTCGATGGTTTCCCCCATGTAATCATTGAATCTGGATACAATGACGCGGTTCAGGTATTCATCTACTTCTGCCGTGGTGTAGATTCCCTGGGTGCCGACCATGCTGTTGATAAACAGCACGGGTTGCACGACCTGTAGATTGAAGATGCCGAATGCCCGCAAGCGGATCAAGCCCAGCTCACTGTCTTTGAAGGCTACAGGATCACGGGTTCCCCATTTGAGATTCGTGAAGATCTTCAGGTTGATGAAATAGACCTCCGCTCGCAACGGGCTGTTCATGGCCCAGGGAATACTGGCTATTTTTGTAAGAATCGGTATGTTGCCGGTTTTGAGCGTATGCCGGCCCGGCCCAAAAGCCTCGATTGCCTTACCTTTGTAAAAAAAGACCCCGGCCTGGCTTTCCCGGACAGTCAACTGAGCCCCGTATTTTATTTCACCGGAGCCTTTTTCCGGAAGCCGGTGCACCAGTTCCTGGCCGGTATTGTCAAACCATTCTAAATTTTCTAAAAAAATGAGATTGTCTGTACCCATATTTACAAACCTCCAGTTTGATTTAACCTGAATTTATTATGATCTAAAACTGCCACCTCAGTTAAGCGAAAGGGACTCAGGTATCTACTCATGGTCTATCTGGTCCGGATTCATAAAAGCTTTTGCATACTCCAAAAGCAAATCGCTGCTGGTAACCAGGTCGTGTATATCGGGATCGATATGACCATCTTTTTTTAAAAAAGATAGAATTTCCAAGGCCTGCGAAAGCTTCATGGGTTTTTTATATGGCCGGTCTTTGGCTGTCAATGCTTCAAAAATATCTGCGACTGCCATGATGCGTGACTGCAGGGGGAGTTCGTCTTTACTGAGGTGCCTGAAGTATCCGGATCCATCCAGTTTCTCATGATGTCCGGCAGCATATTCCGCTACCATTGCGTGCTTTTTGGGAAACGGCAGTTCATTGAGCATTTTGAAGGTTAATTCCGCGTGGTTTTCGATGATCTTTCGTTCTTCCTCGGTGAGATTCCCTTTTCGGACACTCAGGTTTGTGACCTCATCTTCGGTAAGATAGGGACGCGGTTCGCCATTTATGTGGTACGTTTTTTTGGCGATTTTTTGGAGATTTTCGAGCTTATCATCATCCATGAACTCGACAGACTGGTTTATGGCCCGAAGAAAATCGAAATCCCTTGTAACCGTGGTGAGTTGTTCAGACATATCCTGATCGAGACGGGAATTCATCTCCGGGTCAAGTTTCCCCTTAGCGGACAATTCGAGCTTACGTTTCAGACAAGCGTTTTCTATGGATGCTGCGATGAGATCGAATCGGGTTTCGACAAATTCAATCCGATCAAAAAAGGATTGCAGTTTGGTGGCTTTGTCTACAATGACCTCAGGCGTGGTAATCTTGCCGACATCATGCATCCATGCTGCCAGGCGCAATTCTTCCATTTCATCGTCGCTGAAACAGGTGTTCTGAAAAGGCGCCTTACCTGTATCATTGATCTCTTTGGCAATCATCATGGTGAGATCGACCACGCGGGTAATATGCCCGCCGGTGTAAGGTGATTTTTCATCCATGGCGGTTGCAATGCTTTTGATGAAGGCATAAAAAAGGTCGGTCAGGTTCTGGATCAGTTGGGTGTTGGTCAGCGCAACTGCCCCCTGGGAGGCGAGAGATACCACCAGGTCGATGTAATCCGGCGAAAAAGAGATGACCTCTTTGGTTTCAAGATCCTGCGCATTCAGCAGTTGGAGCACACCGATGGTCTCGTTCTCGTGATTCTGCATGGCAAGTACCAGCATTGATTTGGATCTGTAGCCGGTCGATTTATCATAATTCCGGGTTCCGGAAAAATCAAAACCGTCGGCATCATAGACATCGGGGATGTTGATGATCTCTCCTGTCAGGGCAGCATATGAGGAAACATTTGCATGATTTGGCTTGTCTTTAGAATCAAACAACGGCACATCGGGGAGATTGATTTCGGCGCCGCTCGTTCCACCAAGCCGGACGCCCATGGCATCGTTCTGAAGAATCTGGAACTGGAGAGCCTGTTTTTCCTTGTCCAGGATATAGAGTGTTCCTGCATCGGCGTTTGTCAGGCTTCTGGCTTCATCGACGATCATTTCGAGAAGCTTGTGGATATTCTTTTCTACCGACAGGGCTGCACCGATTCGGGTAATTTCCTTGAGATGTATGGCGAGATGATTTTCAAGGGACTCCTCCCTGGATGAGACATAGGAGTATGGGCTCAATCCTTTTGAAATGCCGCCGGACGGATCGAAGTTTGAAAATTCACTCATCGCATTACCTTGTGGTGTATGAAAGATATTGATCCTGTCGAGCTCATCTGCAATCCGCCGATATGAAACATTTCAAGAGAGAATGAATTTGCGGCAACGAATTATATAAGCATCAAATATATCATAATATGTCGTTGGGTGTAAATAGCTTAACCAAATGGAGTGGAAAAACAGACACGAGAGGTGCCTGGCAGTATGGGAAAAGGATCATCTTCACAAGCACGATCCAATATTAGGATTGAAGAACCTAGCAGCTTGCTGCGAGGTTCTTCAATGTTGCAATGGTTTTTGTGTAGTCAGGACTTTTGAAAATAGCCGATCCGGCGACAAAAATGTCCGCACCGGCGGCAGAAATGTCGCCAATGGTATTTTCGTTGACGCCGCCGTCAATTTCGATGCGTGTCTCGAGCTTTTTCTCATCGAGTATCTTTCTGAGAGATCTGATTTTATCGAGGCAGCTTGGAATGAAATTTTGCCCTCCGAAGCCGGGGTTTACACTCATCAGCATGACATGGTAGACGTTTTCCAATTCCCAATCCAGTGTCGACAGAGGGGTAGATGGATTCAAAACAACCCCGGCTTTGGCGCCTGTTTCTTTGATCATCTGTATGGTCCGGTTCAAATGGACGCAGGTCTCCACCTGGACGGAAATAAGATCGGATCCTGCATCGGCAAAGGCCTGTATGTATCGTTCCGGTTTTTCTATCATCAAATGAACATCGAGTGGCAGATCGGTCACCTGCCTGGCGGCTTTGACAACCAATGGACCGATGGTAATGTTCGGCACGAAGTGGCCGTCCATGACGTCGATGTGTATCCAGTCAGCGCCTGCTGCTTCAACAGCCTTGATTTCATCTCCCAGTCTGGTAAAATCTGCCGATAATATTGATGGTGCAATCAATTTCATGTCTTAACTCCTCGCTCTTTAAAAACAATTCTTAATGGTTAATTTTAAATTGGCTGTTCGGTATTGTGTTTTCGGACTTTAGCTCTTCTTCTCATGGCTGTTAACTCCTAACAGCCTAATAGCCTAACAGTCTACAGCCTATCGTTTACGGTTCATTGTATACCTGGGTCTTCACAAGCTCACCGTCTATATATAGAAACAAGGTCGCGATGGTGTTGGTGGGCACCAGCAGCCAAAGTTCTTGGTCCGGACCCATGAAGCTGTTGTAGAGTTCGCTTGACACCCCCATGCTGTCCAGCCGGACCTGGACATGTTTTTTCAGAAAGCCGGGATCTATTTTATGCCTGAAAAAACCGGAGCGCTGGGCCTGGTCCACGCTAGGCCTGGGACCCAATCCGGGTTTCCTGTTGACCACCAGGTCGATGGGCGATTTTTCAAGAACACGATATCCTGAATCTGGATACTGTCCTACGATGATGTTGTCGGGCTTGTCCTGATGAAATTCATAGCGGAACCGGCCTACCTGTAGATGACTGCGTTCGATATATATGACAGCCTCATCAACGGATAACCCTCTCAGGTCCAGCATTTGATAGGCCCTGGGACGTTGCCCCATGCTGACCAGCAGATTGATGCAACGACCACGGTTGACCAGCATGCTGTAAAGAGGATCCTGTGCCATGACAACATCTTTGTCGGCTGTCTCATTATCATGCACATAGGTGTCATGCCCTAGACATAATCCGCTTTCTTCCAGTAGCAGATGGGCCTGTCTTACAGGGAGCCCGGTGACATTCGGCATGGTAATGACTTTCGGACCCCTGGATAGAAGAATTCTTAAGTCCCTTCCTTTCTTGATTTCTGAGCCGGGCAGGGGCTCTTGTAATATCACATGATTTTTGGGGAAATCATCATTGTACTCGGAACCTTTTATCTTGGTATTGAGTCCGAGATCCGTGAGTATCTCCAGTGAATAGACCACATCCTTTCCCAGCAGATCCGGCACCACCACGGTATCTTCGCTTTTGATGATAAACGTCAGGGTCAGATATGCCGTCGTGCCGGTGATGATGAGAAACACGATCAGTAGTACGGATATTTTGGCGAAACGTCGTATCATTGCATCCGTTTAAAACGAACGGAAAAAAAGCCGTCCATCTGGCTGGTATGGGGATACGTTCTGAAAAAACCATTGTCATCGACAAAAGGCCGGACGGTTTCAGCAAGTGTGTCATAGGACGTGTAGATCATAAAATTCGGGTGCCTTTCCATAAACGCTGCTACCACCTGTTCGTTTTCTTCCGGCTCCAGGCTGCATACAACATATTGCAGGATCCCGCCAATTTTTACCATGGGTGCCAGTGTTTGCAGAAACTGGGTTTGTCGCTGTTGATAGTGTTCGAGATTCATTTTCGAAAAAGCCCATTTTGCATCGGGGTTTCTTCTTAGCACCCCCAAACCCGAGCAAGGGGCATCCAGCAGAATCCGGTCAAAGGTTCTCGAGGGATCTTTTACAACTGGGGTGTTCAGGTCATGCGAGTTGATGGTGACAATCGATATGCCCAGATGCATCATTTCGGATCGAAGCTGTGAGAGTTTCTGCTTTTGATGATCCATGGCGATGATACGTCCCTTGTTTGACATTAACTGGGCGATATGCCCTGTTTTTCCTCCCAGACCGGCGCAGGCGTCCAGAATGGTTTCACCGGGTTGGGGATTAAAAAAACAGGAGACAAGCTGTGCGGCTTCGTCCTGCACTTGAAACCAGCCCTTGTGGAATGCGGTCAGGTTCGCAACGGGCAGTTTTGGATGATGGAAAGAAACGCCGTCCGGGGAATGGGGTGTTGAATGTACATCCTCCGCTTCGTCACTCAGCAGCTGAATCAGGCTGTCACGGTCGGTTTTAAGACGGTTTGTCCTGACGGTTATGGGCGGAATGGTGTTGAATGCTTCACATAATTTGTGTGTCTCATGGGCTCCGAATCGATTCACCCAGCGCTGGACCAACCATTCCGGGAATGCTTGTGATGCCGCGATGGATGCCACGGGATTTTTATGAAAATCGGGAAAGTCGACATTCTCATATTCGATACTCGCTTTTCTCAGCAGGGCATTGACATAGTTGACGGTCCGAATATCTGCAACGGTCTTGGCCAATTCCACGGACGTGTTTACAGCTGCGGATATGGGTACACGTGTGAGATATATGATTTGAAAGAGACCCATGCGCAGAATATTGAAAATCTTGGGATCTATCTTATCCGGTTTGGTGTGTGAAAAATGTTTGACAATCCAATCCAACCGGCCGCGCCATCGGAGAACACCATATACCAGACTGTAAATAAAGGCCTTGTCCAGTTTTGACTGTTGACTTGAGTCGAAAACGGAATCGATAATTGTGTCGAGAATCGTCTGTGTATTATCGAGTCTGTTCAGGATATCGAGGGCGGTTTCGCGTGCTTTGTCTCTTGTTTTTTTCATGTAAGAACCGTGCCTGTTTCCATGCTGCATCCACACAGATATTCTTTTGTTGCCAGACATTTTCCCGAAGCGCCTTGAAGCTCTTCAATGAGAAGTGTGCCTTTGCCCGTGGCCACAAGTATTTCATCCGGAAAAGACATGAGCACGGTGCCGGGTGCCTCATGGGTTTCTTTTTCAAGGGATTTCGATCTGTATATTTTCAGCCGTGTATCACCGCAGAATGTAAAGGCACCGGGCCAGGGGTTGATACCCCGTATAAAATTTGCAATATCTTTTGCCGACCGTTCCCAGTTGATATGGCCGTCTTTTTTTTGTAGCATCGGGACATAAGATGCCCTATTTGGATCCTGGGCTATCGGGATGAGTTTTCCGGTGGCGAGCTTTTCCAGTGTTTCCAACAGCAGACAGGCCCCTTCCCGGGCCAGTTTGTCATGAAGCGTTAAAGAGGTGTCTTCAGGAGAGATCGGTATGGGTTGCTGCAGGAGGATATCGCCGGTGTCGAGACCTTCGTCCATCATCATGGTTGTAACGCCGGTTTCTTTTTCTCCGTTGATAATTGCCCATTGAATGGGAGCCGGGCCCCGGTACCTGGGTAGCAGTGATGCGTGAACATTGATTGCCTTTAGGGGAGGGAGTTCGAGGAGACGTCCTGGCAGAATCCGGCCGAAGGCGACAACGACAAGCAAATCCGGTTTAAACCCTGCAATGACGTCACGGAACGTATCGGACTTGACACTCTCGGGCTGTGAAAGATCATATCCATAGCGAATAGCCGCTTCTTTGACCGGGGAGGGCATGATTTTACGTCCACGCCCCCTGGGTCTGTCCGGCTGCGTTACCACCAGAACGACATCATGGCGACTCTCATGGAGTGCCTGCAGGGAGGGCACGGCAAAATCAGGCGTTCCCATGAATACGACTCTGAATGGTGATGTGGTTTCGATATTACTCTTCCCGTTTAAGCTGTTTCTGTATACGTCTGGCGTAAAGCTGTCTCTTGAGCGGGCTGATTCGATCGATAAAGAGCTTGCCGTTCAGGTGATCGATTTCGTGCTGCAGAACGATGGACAAGAAATCGTGAGCCTCAAAACGAAGCGGCTTTTCATCCCTGTCGTAGGCTTCCACCAGGATCGAGGCAAAGCGTTTAACATCCGAGCGATACTCCGGCACACTCAGACAGCCTTCATTTTCAGATAAAACTTCCCCTTCGGTTTCGATAATCCTCGGGTTAATAAGGACATTCAAGGAACGATCTTCACCCTGAGGTGAAATGTCATATATGAGCATGCTCCGGTCGATTCCCACCTGGATCGCAGCCAGTCCTATACCGGGTGCCAGATACATGGTTTCCCCCATATTGTCGATAAGATCCTGAAGGGCGCCATCGATATTCTCAACCGGTTTTGTGGGTTGTTTCAGAAATTTGTCCGGGTAAGTTACTATGTCGAGTATGGCCATGAAATATCCCATTGAAAATATGTACGGATTGTTGACGTGCAACGATCTTTCGCAATTTTTTATCTTAGGATATCCCTTGCCCGCGAAACATCCTGGGCAATCTGTTTAGAAAGCTCCGATATCCCTGAGAACTTGATTTCATCCCGGATGCGCTCGATGAATTTGACCATGATGGATTGTCCGTAAAGATCCTTGTTAAAGTCCAATATGTGTACTTCGACGGTCAGTTCATTATCATCAAAGGTGGGGCTGTACCCGATATTGGCAACACCCTGGTGTGTCTCGCCGAGGCAGTCCACAGTTACGGCGTAGATACCGTTCTTTGGATAAAGTTCTTCTTTGAGTTTGATGTTTGCCGTAGGGAATCCCAGGAGTTTACCGCCCCTGTTTCGTCCAGGGGTTACGATGCCGCTGACCTGGTAGTAGCGGCCCAGCAGTTTATGCGCCTCGCCGACCTTTCCATCACGCATCAGCAATTCCCGGATGCGGGTACTGCTGATGCGTGATGGAATATTGTTCGAGACCGGAATCCAATCAACCACATCGACTTCAAAGTCGAAAGATTCAGCATACGATTTTAACAGATTGAGATTTCCTTCCCGGTTTTTTCCGAAAGTGTAGTCTTTTCCCACGACAATAACCTGGACACCGATCCGGCCCAGCAATATGTCCAGGACAAATTCTTTGGCTGTAATGGCTGCAAACTCGCGGGTAAAGGGAACACAGATGAGCACATCGATTCCCGACTTCTCGATCAGTTCGATTTTTTGAGCGTAAGGGGTGATGAGTGGGGGGTGTCCATTGTTTTTCAAGACACGAATCGGGTGAGGCTCAAAGGTCATGGCAATGGCCGTGCCATTTCTCATGTCGGCCTTCTCCATGACCTCATGAAAAAGGGCCTGATGCCCGATATGAACACCGTCAAAATTGCCGATGGTTATGACGGCATTATGGAAAGGATTTTCAATTTCTTCAAGTTTTTCAATAAGTTTCATTCATTTACCCAGCAGGAATTAAGGCCTTGACATCAAAAATAAAAAGATATACCTATAGCATCCTATGAATTGAATCAATCCCTTTTTGTTCGAAGCAGTTACAGAACGTGAAAGGGACTGATCAACGCCAATCCCATCGTGCCGAAGTGGCGGAACTGGTAGACGCGCTAGGTTCAGGGTCTAGTAGGGTTTCCTTGTGGGAGTTCAAATCTCCCCTTCGGCACCACTTTTATTAACCTGCTGTTTTACAGCGGGTTATTCTATTTTAACGCTTCGTTTTTATCCAAGATTTTCCTGACCCGCAAAACATAAAGCCCCAGACCTCTCAAGTCAAGTTTCTTGCCGAAATTGCCATCAACCGGTTTTGATCGTATATTAAGCAATATTCCATATGGCGCATGCTCAATTTAGGTAAAACACATTGGGAGTTATCTTGATGAAAAAACAAGCCGACCCACGTATGCACTCAGCGGAACACATCCTGAACCAGACCATGGTGCGACGGTATGATTGTGGTCGATGTTTTTCCGCCCACATTGAAAGAAAAAAATCAAAATGTGATTATCGCTTCGATCATGAACTGACAGGGGACGAGGTTGAGGAGATCCAGTCCCTTGTCAACCGTGTCATACAATCGGACCTGCCGGTTTCAGAGACCTTTGTTTTGAAAGAGGAGGCGCAAGGGCTGTACGATACAGGCAAGCTTCCTGAAGATGTCGATGGAAGGGTTCGGATTATACATATGGGCACCTACGATGCCTGTCCCTGCATCGGTGACCATGTGACATCCACAGGGGAAATTGGGGTCTTCAGAATCAGCACCACGAGTTTCAAGGACGGTGTTCTGCGTATCCGTTTTAAATTGTCCTGAAATATTCAGGCTAAACAGCAACACCGTATCTATCCAGGATGAACGTCAAGTTGTTGATGGCGTTCTCGTACTTGATTTTTCCGTAGGTGTAGTAATCGAACTCGATTTTTGAAACATTGAGCTGGATCAGGCTCCACAAAAACCAGTAGATGTCCGGAAAGGGTTTGAAAAGATCGATAAAGAAGAGGGTCCGATCCATTTTTTGTCCACTGCAGTATGCTTTCACGATATCCTTTTCCACATCACGGGGCACGAGAATTTCCTGAAACATATCGGCAATGTCGTAGTATTTCGGGGCCATGCCGCCATACTCCCAGTCGATGAGATACATGGCGGCATCGTATTTGTGGGCGGCCTCATCCTTGATGAGAATGAAATTGTCTGCCAGCAGGTCGTTGTGGCAGGCCGTGTATTCTGATTCCGGGATATTGATGATACTCGACAACTTGATGAGTCTCTGGATGGTGTCTGCAATGTCGAATTCCGGGTACTCGACCTTGAGTTGTCGCAGGATGGCGGACATTTTCATGACTTCCAGCAGGGGATTGAATATTCGTTTGAGTTTCACGCCGCTGGTGTGAATTTTTCGAATCGGGTCGACGATTTTTGCATGAAGCGTTTTATCTAGAAAGTGATCGTTCTTTAACACAATGGCATCATCGATGAATTCAACGATGGTTACACCCTTTTCAGGTATGAATTTTACGAGGCGAGATCCCACGCCGATTTTTGCCATTTCCCGGATGGTGTGGGCCTCCTCCTCGCGATCGATAAAAAGGTCTGTCTTGTCTCCGTAAACCCGGACAGTACAATCGCCTTTTTCAGACTGGATTCGATAGAGTTTATTGGTAATACCGCCGCTCAGGGTGGATATTTTTACATCGAATCCCTGCCACTCGGGTAACAATTCATAACAGATGTCTTGGGTGAATTCACTCTCTAAGAGACTTTTGGCTTCAGGCATGCTGATTCTCCCTGGTCGGTTTTTATTTATTTAATGAAAATGTTTATAATTTGAGCCTCCGAAGGAGTCAATCCCTTTTTGAAAAATCAAGTGCCAAAGCCTGGGGAATCAGGCAGAAAGATTCACAATGACATATTGCACGGCACCTAAATCCCCGAAAAAAACTTGACAACACCTTGTCTTGTGATGTAGAAAAATCTTTCCTTATGTATGTGTTTCGGGACTTTCCAGGCACCAAAAGGGACACACGGGTTTCAAGCTAATTTGGTTACATATACCAAACAGCGTTCTTAGATTCTCTTGGGTTTACAATCGCAGAAGTGTTACTTTGTTTTGCAATAATTGTATAGACATCTATAGTCCATTGCCTGTTGGCAATGAACAGCACTTCGGCCCATATAGTTGATACGATTGATATAGCCATTTAAATTGAATGGTATTTTGTCGATCATGTTAACACCCAATAACCCCAATCTGAAAGGAGGCAGGTAGAATGAAAAGACGCGAATTTATCAAAAAAGCAGGCGTGGGTGCGGCAGCGGTAGCAGCTACCGCAGTCAGTGCACCCTTTGTGCATGCTGCCAAGAAAACCACCATCAAATGGCGAATGCAAACTTACGCCGGCCCGGCGTTATCCGCGCATGTATGTAAACCGGCCATCGATGCGTTTAACAAAGCCGCTAACGGAGAGATGGTGATCGAACTCTACAACGCCGATCAACTGGTGCCGACGGGTGAACTTTTCAGGGCCATGCAGAAAGGCACCATCGATGCCGTCCAAAGTGATGACGACTCCATTGCAGCGCCCGTGGACGTTTCCATCTTTGGCGCATACTTTCCCTTTGCATCACGCTATTCGCTGGATGTTCCCACCCTGTGGAACTGGTATGGGCTGAACGAAATCTGGGAAGAAGCGTTCTCCGAAGTAAAAGGTGTTACCTGGCTGAGTGTTGGCGCCTGGGACCCCTGTAATTTCGCTACCACCAAGCCCATTAGAAGCCTTGCAGACCTCAAAGGATTGAGAGTGTTCAGTTTTCCCACCGGCGGCAGGTTTATGCAGCAATTCGGCGTTATCCCCGTGGCCCTGCCCTGGGAAGACATCGAAATGGCTGTCCAGACAGGCGAGCTTGACGGTGTTGCCTGGTCCGGCATCACAGAGGATTATACCGTCGGTTGGGCGGATGTCACCAATTATTATCTGACCAACCCCATATCCGGCGCTTGGGCCGGTTCGTATTATGCGAATTCCGATTCATGGAATGCTCTGCCGGAACATCTGAAAACCCTGTTCCGTCTGCAAATGGACAGTTCGCACTATTACCGGCAGCATTGGTATTGGTGGGGAGAAGCACACTACCGCACCAAGGGCGGGAAACTTCAGCTTACTTCGATCCCCAGTGATGAGTGGAAGCAGGTGGAAGATGCCGCACTCAAGTTCTGGGACGAGACCGCCAAAGAAAGCCCCAGAAGTGCCAAGGTCGTCAAGATACTTAAAGAATATGCCCAAACCATGAGAGACGCCGGACCTCCCTACCGGTACTAATGATTGGGTATCAAACATTTATGATAGCATAGTATTGGCCTTTCCTGGCTTCACTCTCAAAATTGTCAGGGAAGGCCACTTTGTTACAGGCAGATATGAACCGAAACAGCGAGCGCATTCCCCGTGCTTGCTGCGGGGTTAGCGAGCGAATCTAAATTAGACAGAATTCCTTACGGTGGATGCGCAGCACTGCCGAACGGCAGAACATTCCTCGTAGCTTGCTGCGAGGTTCTTCAATAACGGTACCAAAGGAAAGGGGCAAAGATGCCTAAAGCAGTCAAAGTTTTCGTGCATGCTGTTGATAAAACGAACAAATTTGTTGGCAAGTTCGCCATGTATCTTGTTTTTCTTATGATCGGGATCCTGCTATACGAACCGATTGCCAGAAACCTCTTCGGTATTTCAAGCATCTGGGCGGTTGAGATGGCACAGTTTACCATGGCCGCCTATTATTTGCTCGGTGGTGGGTACTCGATGATCCTAAAAGGGCATGTTCGCATGGATCTGCTCTATGGAAAATGGCCGGAGAAAAAACAAGCGAAGGTTGATGCTGTCACCGACCTTTTCCTGCTTTTCTATATGGGGTTTCTCCTCTTTGGCGCCTATTCCAGCATTGAATATGCCGTCATGTACGGGGAAACAAGAAATTCTGCATGGAGACCCTACATGGCTCCTATCAAAATTATTATGGGAATAGGGGTTTTGTTGATGTCATTGCAAGTTATTGCGACATTTTTCAAGGACCTGGCAAAGGCAAGGGGGGAGAAGATTTAACATGAGTTATGAAATGATTGCGATACTGATTTTTACCTCCATGATGCTCATGCTGTTGACCGGGCAGCGCGTTTTTGGTGCCATTGGTGGCGTAGCAACGGTGTTTGCAATGATGTTGTGGGGAAAGGGTGCCGCGGAGATGCCCTTTAACGCGGCTTTTGCCCTGCTGAACTGGTATCCGCTCCTGACGTTGCCGCTGTTTATCTATATGGGATATATGTTTTCCGAGTCGGGAATAGCGAGCGATCTCTACAGAATGTTCCATGTCTGGATGGGATCAACCAGCGGTGGCTTGGCCATCGGGACCATGGGACTCATGGTCGCCGTATCGGCCATGAACGGCTTGAGTGTGGCTGGAATGGCCATTGGGGCAAGCCTTGCCATGCCTGAAATGCTTAAACGAAAATATGACAAGGTCATGGTGACCGGTGTCATCCAGGCCGGAAGTTCCCTGGGGATCATGGTGCCCCCCAGTGTTGTCCTGGTCCTCTACGGCATGATTGCCAGACAACCTGTGGGCCAGTTATGGATGGCCGGTGTTTTTCCCGGGCTCTTGTTAGCGGTCTTGTTTATCGCTTACATCTATATCCGATGCCGACTGCAGCCGCACCTGGGTCCAGCTTTATCCAAGGAAGAACTGGCGGAAATCACCTGGGGTGAGAAGTTGCGATTGCTCAGGGCCGGAATCGTTCCCCTGGTCATTATTTTTTCCATGACCGGCCTTTTCCTGATGGGGATCACCAGTCTTGTTCAATGTTCGGCAGCCGGTGCGACGGTCACGACCCTTGCAGCGCTTGCCAAAGGTCGCTTAAACCGGCGGGTGCTGGAGGAGACATTAAAGAATACGCTGAGTGTCAGCTGCATGTTTATGTGGGTGATTCTGGCGGCACTCTGCTTTGGTGCCGTTTTTGACGGTCTTGGCGCCGTGCATGCCATAAAATCTTTATTTATCGAAAGATGGGGTCTCAGTCCCTTCGGGATACTGGTGATGATGCAGTTGTCCTACATCCTGATGGGTATGTTTCTGGACGACACGGCCATGCTGATCATCGTTGCACCGCTGTATGTTCCCCTGGTAATTGAGCTGGGTTACAACCCGATCTGGTACGGCGTTCTTTACACCATCACCTGTCAGATAGCTTACATGACCCCGCCCTTTGGTTATAACCTTTTTCTGATGAAGGCCATGGCACCCAAGGAGGTGTCCCTGGCGGATATATACCGTTCCATTATGCCGTTTGTACTGGTCATGGTACTGGGTCTGGCCATCGTGATGCTTTTTCCCGAGATAGCCCTGTGGCTGCCCGATTTCTACTTTGGACGATAGATCGAATAGCTTTATACCGCTTGTCATAATAATGTTCCGAAAATAGGATGGCGGCATAACTCATCCCTTGTCGAGGGCGGCCAATAATTCATTGATCCTGTCAAGGGTGTTGAGGGTGTCCAGCCACTCTATTGGCAGGGCGCCCATCCCGTCGTGGGCACCCAGAACCATGCCCACGAGCATGCCCCTGGCTGCACCATCACCACCGGCCATGACGTTTTCAACCAATGCTTCCTTGAAGTCATTCTCGTATTTGGTAATCAAATGGATCGTACCTGGAAGGGCGGCCTCTACACTGCACATCTGACCGAATTCTGCGATGATGGTGCGGGTATCCTTGTCTTGACTTGCCAAACCCAGGGACAGGGCGTCCGTGATATCCGTGTCTTGGAATTGATCCTCCAGCAGATGGGAAATGGCGGCTGAAGGCTTTTCGCCGGCTAATGCACGAAAGGCCAGCCTCACAAAAAACTCGGCACTGTCCAGGACAGCAGAATTGTTGTGAGTCAAGGCTGTCTGATGCCTGGCGGCCTGAATCGCTGATTCCATATCGTTGGCATATCTGTACACAATGGGGGCTATTCTGGCTGCGCCGCCTAGATCATCTGAAGATGACCCGTTGTTCAGGAGGCTGTTTCCTTCAGTCATGTTCTGGAGCGTCGTGAGTGTTGCCTTGTCCCGATATCCTTCGTAGTCCTTGAAGAAGGATTGCCATGCCTCGGCAAACCGTGCCTGATCAAACCCTGAAGCGTCCACCAGAGACTCGAGCAGCAACAGCATTTGATCACCGTAGTGGGTGAAGTCTCCTTTCTTCTTGCCGGCATGGTAGCTGACCAGAGGATCGAAATACTCTATGTACCCGGCCGAACTTTTTGTCGATGACATTCGTGTTGTAGACCCAGTGGGGTCCCAATGCCAGCGCATCCCCCACAAATGAGCCGAAAATCATTCCCATTTTGTTCTCATTCATATCCGATCTCCTTTATGATCGATAATAGATTGACAAATATAGATGTTCACCCATATCGATCGTTTTGGCCGGGAGCAAGTTCAAATGGCCGCAGAAATGTTTCCAGGGTTTTCGGCGAAATTCTTATTTTCATGGGAGGTCCAGGCGGGCCTTCTTTTTTTTTAAACTCGATCACGGCCAACTGGCCATCCGGCTTCAATGTTCTTTCTACCTCTTTCAGGGTGCCCTGGTCCGTGTTGTCTTGAACAAGGTCGTGCAGCACCGTGGCCATGAGACATATATCCACTGAATGATCTGCCATGGGTATGTGCCGACTGACATCGGCAACATGTGGGGAAATATTGTCGATATTTCTGATTTGAATCTCAGTTTTCAATGAATCGATACCGTCTTCCCAGAGATCAACGGCAACTATTTTTCCTGACGGCCCCACGTAAGGAGAAGCCGCCACGGCATAGGTGCCTATACCGCAGGCGACATCCAGCATGGTGATATTTTTCATCAAACCGATTTCAGAGAAAAATTTATTGGAATCGATGAGTGAAAAACTGCTTTTCCCGGCAGCTATGGGTTTGTCCTTCATAATATACACCCCACATCATCTGTTATTAAGAGCGACAATGTCGCGTTTCATAAAATCGTTCTTATAATTTTATTTGTGGAATGATTTTATTCTAAGTACAATCTAACCGGGATGCAAGAAAAAGATAGATAGCTATTACGGACCCCTATAAGCATCGGAACGTTATTATGACAATCATCAGAATTGAGTTCAGAGTTGATGTTTGGGTAGATTTGATTTAGGTTCTGACTCCTATCCACCTTAGAAGCGACAAGTTGCGCTTTACAAAATCGTTCACGTAAGGGATATTATTTATATATGGATTCACCGGCAGAAATCATCGATTCAAAACACAGGACCATGATTATCTTTTCCGCGTTGCTGGCCCTGTTTCTGGGGGCCATGGACGCATTGATCATGACGGCGGCTATGCCGACAATTGTTTCAGAGCTCGGTGGTCTGCACCTGTATAGCTGGGTTTATTCAGCCTATCTTCTGGCAAGGGCTGTTTCATTGCCGGTATTCGGCAAGCTGGGTGATCTTTTTAAAAACAAACACATTTTTTTGATTTCCATTGCTATTTTCCTGCTGTCGTCCAGCCACGGCCGGGTTTTCGCCCAACATGGCCTTTTTGATCGTCTGCAGGGTGTTTCAGGGTATCGGCGCCGGCGGTATCTTTGCCATGGTCTATATCGTGCTGGCAGATATCTCGCCGCCCGGCCAACGGACCAAGACCATGTCCTTTGCCAGTTCGGTTTGGGGGATTGCCAGTGTTCTGGGCCCGACACTGGGCGGTTTCATTGTCTCTTATGCGTCCTGGCGATGGATATTTTTTATCAATGTGCCCTTGGGCCTGCTTTCGTTAGGGGGTATATGCCTTTTTCCTGGTGGAGATAAGGGAAAAACGCAGCAAGGTTTCCCTGGACCTGCTTGGCGTTTTGACCCTTTCCGTATCCATAGTGGGATTGCTCAGTCTGTTTCTGGCGGGGGGCAAAGATTTTGCCTGGGGACTCTCCCCAGGTCATGGTCCTTCTGCTGGTAACCATTTTTGCGGGAATCGGGTTCATTTATTGTGAAAAGCGTGCTGAAGACCCGATCATTTCCCTGGAGTTGTTCAAAAAAAGAGGATTTGCCATCGGGAATGCTTCCGTATTTATGAGCAGTTTTGCCATTTTTGCTTTTTTTGCTTTTGCGCCCATTTTCATTCAAGGCGCCCAGGGCAAGAGCCCCATGCAGGTGGGGATCGCCATGCTTTCCCTGAGTCTTGGATGGTCCATCGGTTCGATCATTTTCGGTCAGATATCGAATCGACTCGGTGCAAAGACTGCGGCAATCATGGGTGCCATGTGCCTGGTTGCGGGCTGTGGTCTTTCGCTGACATTTGATACGGAAACTTCCATGCTTTTCAGTTTTCTCGTATTCCAGTTGGTGGGGCTCGGCATGGGGTTCGTAGCACTGGCAACCCTCGTGATTGTTCAAAATGCCGTGGATCCCTCTGACCTGGGGGTTGCGACCGCTTCTCATCAGTTTATGCGAACCTTTGGCGGCACAGTGGGTATCGGCATCTGTGGCGGTTTGCTGATGTCCAGACTGACTGCTACCATCGATAGCCTGGCAAATATGGACGTTATGGGAATTCTGCCGGAGGCGTTGTCGAATCAGTCCCAGAGAAGTTTTGAGAATTTACTGCGTCCGGAATTTCAGGCGCTGTTGCCGGAGGCAATCAGGGGTTCACTTCAGTCGTCCATTGCATCCAGCGTTCAGTTCGTTTTCTGGGTTGCACTGTTTATTTCACTGCTTTGCCTGGCCATCTGTTTTATGCTTCCCGACAGCAGGGCTGAGTAAAGAAAGGGTTGGAGGGCGAGGGTTCGGAGAGGGGAAAAGCGTTCAAGGGTTTGTTGTGGTGTTCTAGGGTTGTATAAACGGTAAGAGTGGCGATCATATACAGTTTACCGATAGCAACTCAATAAACACAATGAACACAATGAACTGATTTGCAGCATCCCAGCTAACATTTAATCTTCTATCGGAGGAAACAAATGAAAAATCCATTAATTTCAGAATTGAGACAAATTATGGAAACCTACGTAGCAGAAGAACCGGCCAGGTTGAAGCATGAGGGGTGGTGGCGAAAGCCCCTGCTGGTTTCATCACCCATTGACCAGCGATTTGACATCTTGCCGGAGATTGCCATGGATGAGCATCTTCACCCACGGGACCTGCTGAAAACAGCCAGATCGGTCATCGTTTTTTTTATTCCCTTCGTCAAAGAGCTCATCAAAGAGAATCGTTCAGGCAACAGGCCGTGCAGGAACTGGGGGGTTGCTTACGTTGAAACCAACGATCTCATCAACCGGGCAGGGGAGGCTATCGCCGATTTTCTTAAAGCGGCAGGCTATGCATCCGGATTGACACCGGCCACGCACAATTTTGATGAGAAGCGTCTCATGGCGCGCTGGTCCCATAAGCATCTTGCCCATCTGACGGGTCTGGGGCGGTTTGGAACCCACTGCATGCTGATAACGCCTTCGGGTGTCTGTGGGCGATTTGGCAGTCTGGTCACCGAAGCAGACCTGGGTGACAATCCGCTCATGGAAACTTCCGAGGCCTGCTTGCTCAAGGCCGGGAAAAAATGTGGCAAATGCATCGAAAGATGTCCGGTGAATGCTCTGACAGAGGACGGTTTTGATCGCCGGAAATGCTGGGATCGGCTGAATGAAAACCTGCATACTCTCGATTATTTTGCGGACCTGCCTGAAACCACGCATGTGTGTGGAAAGTGTAACACCATGCTGCCGTGCAGTTTTATCAACCCTGTGAAGCAGGGGATGTCATCCTGAAGATATCCATAAGAAACATTATCTTCAGCGATCATTTTGGGTCCTGGGCTGGGGCGCTGTTTTTTTCCTTCTGGATCGGACAGCGTGTATATTTTCATTATGAAAAATTATTCCGGTTGAGTCTTTATGCCTTCGTCTGGTGGTTGATAACATTTCAATTCTTTCTTTTTGTCATCTCATACATGACGCGGACAAAGGCCAGCGTGCATGCCAGCGGCTTTATTGAGAGCGTTTTTCCCTTTATCTGTGCTGCAATGCCTTTTGCGTTACTTGTCAAATACCCTTACATGCCGCCAACGTATGGCATCCCTTCTCTCAAATTACTGTCAATCCTGTTGGAATTAGGAGGAACACTGTTTATTGTTGCCGGCATTCTGTCTTTGAGAAAGTCTTTTTCCATTATGACGGAAGTGCGCAAACCTGTTTTTATGGGCATTTATCGTATATCCAGGCACCCCATGTATGTGGGGTCAATTATGACTACCTTGGGAACCCTTTTTCAAAATTTTGGTTGGTTGAACTGCTATTTTTTTCATCATGCTCTGTATCTGCCAGGCTTACCGCGCCACACGGGAAGAGAATAAAATAATGACCGTTTATTCGGAATATAGCGCCTACGCCTCTGACGTTGGATGGGCATGGAAACTGGGGAGAAGGAAACGACTCGATCGAAATAAAACAATCGGATCAAAAAGCAGTTAGAGGGGTTATTCCGTGTTACAACAGGAATTGCAGAAATATTTTGG
>CAWKCS010000002.1:0-34991 GCA_963848165.1 uncultured delta proteobacterium
TGATATACATAAAAAAAATGAACGCCTCCGCCCCAGATTATCAGCAAAAAAACAGATAACGGACCCATGAGAATGGCGATAATCGGCCCCAAGACGCGGCTTTTTTCAAGGTGGTGCTGTTTTACTGTCAGGCGAAAGACAAGTTCGCACAGGCCGATCACGGAAATCAGGACGCAGAAAACAAAAAGGAATGCCGAACCAACGCTGAAAAGAATACCTTGAAACATGCTTGTAATAGATGGAACATGTTTGAAAAATCAGAAAGCGAACCTTTCGGAATCTTTGGGCTACATCCAATCCGGCTTCATAAACATATTGCAACGTTCTCCAAACATTTGTTATATATCGTCATTCCCGTTCCTGGATCGTATTTGCTAGTATTGGCTGGATTTCAGTCTGGCTTAACATATGAATATTACAATAATTAAATATCCCATCATACTGCTGCTCAACATTTTTTTAATATTATCCAGTTGTACCACTCAGGATACAACTTCAGCGTTGATGGAGGAAATAACCTTGCCCACGATAGATCAAGAGATCTGGGCGGGAGAAATCATTTATTTTAATGGTATCGGATCAGGTGGTTCACCACCATATACATATATTGGGAGTTTGGAAAAATACTGCCTCAAATCATGAAACAAGAAACCGAAGGGGTTCTTTTTGAATATGAAGGGGCGTACAAGGTATCATTAACTGTTATAGACGCTAAGGGCGAAGAGAATACCGACTCTTTGAGAATTATTGTCAACCCAAAGGAATAATCTTTGGATAATAGGAGGTGTGCTTGATTCAACGCAACATTGTTATTTGGGTCATCATTATACTTTCCATACCCTGTTCTGGACTTGCGACACCAAAGGAGTTTATTGAAAACTATACTTACAACGCGGGCGAGGCCGACAGTAAACTGACCTGCCGGACAGTTTCGTTACTCGAAATCAAACGACTGTTGCTGGAAAAAATCGGTACTTACCTGGAGTCTCGTACTGAAATAAAAGATTTTCAAATCCAAAAGGATGAGATTGTCGCCTTAACAGCCGGCGTGGTTAAACTAGAAATTTTGGATGAAAAATGGAATGGTGAAAGATATTCATTAACAGCTAAGATAGAAGCTAATCCGGACGACATCGCACGGGCCATCGATGAATTTAGAAAACAGGGAAGAAGTACGGAAAATTTTGAAAAAATAAAAAAAATAAACGACGAGTCTTTTGAGCAGCTCCGGGAATTGCAAGCCAGGATGCAACAGCTCCAGACCGAGCTTCTCAAGATCAACCAGGACGCAAGTGCCAGTGAAGGTCTATTGAATGCATGGGGGTTATATGAGAAAGCGGTTGAATTAAGGCAGAGTGGGAAATTGGAAGAGGCCATCACAGCATTGAATACCGTGATCCGAAACACCCCGACACACTTGGCGTATTTCGAGCGCGGATTGGTACATCTTGAACTTAAGATGTATGATGAGGCCATAGCGGATCTGACTGAAACACTGAAAGTTGAACCGAACATGCGAGTTGCCTTATGGTCCCGCGGTTTGTCCTACATGAGGTCAGGGAAAAAAAGAATAGGTCGGAGAGATATCGAAAAGGCGGCCAAACTGGGCAATCCAAGGGCATTGAAATGGCTGGAAGAATATCCAGATCCAATGGGTAGTGGAAACATTAAACGAAAGTCTTAAGCTACATTGTTTGATTCGAGAATTTTATACCGCTTGTCATAATAATGTTCCCAAAATAGGATGGCGGCATAAAGGGTTGTAGCAGAAAAAAGATCCTCAATCGGAACGTTTTTCTGACAACCCCTATAGCAAGCAGTATTCACTGCAATGATATTTTTAAGATTGAAGGAGGCATGACCCATGACACATGAAACAGACCATAAATCTATTGAGGATCTTGTCGTTTCAAACGCTATCCAATTTGACACAATGTATCGACTCCTAACTGACAAGGGTATTTTCACCAAAGCTGAGTTCGACGAGAAGCTGAAGGAAGTGCAGGCTTATTATCAGGGATATGACAGTGGTGTCCATTAAAATCACGGCTGGCAACAGTATTTGAATGCTTTTAGAATGAAAATGAGAACGTAATTTCCGGATAAATATCATCACATGAGCTGTAAATCGTATCATCACAGTTCAAATACGATTCATAGACCGCACCTACTCCGAAGAACCATTGTTTATCCTGCATGAAGTAAACACCCCCACGACCGCCAATGGTATCTAAATCATCGTAGTGGTCGATAAATAAATGGTTGTAGAATGCACCGACGTATGGTCGTAATCTCGATTGTGTCGGCAGGATATATTTTACTTGAGGGCTTAGTTTATAAATATCCGGGTCACCACCCAGCCAGGCTTCACCGTCAAGTCCGAGTTCCAGACCGTCTAGCACATAATACCCTGCACCAAGTCCGATAATTATATAGTCGTTTGCAAATGTCCGTCCGGAACCTGCTACGATAGACCCCCGGTGACTTCCTTTTTTAAATGGTTCGGCTTGAATATCAGGCACACATACGGGTAAGGTTGCAACCAATAGAAAAGCAAACATGATGATTACTCTTATGGGCCGGACGGAAACCACTTTAAAAATATCCCTCATTCTTATACAGTCATTTACCATTAACTCTCTCCCTCAGCTTCCCAGAACACTTAAACGTTACAACCGTTCTTGCCGGTAACATGTTGATCTTCTCTTGATTAAAGTGATTCTGCCAACTGATTCCCAAGCTCGATCGCTTTGGTTAAGGTTTCATCTTCATCTTGAACCTTACCCTTATCAAATATTCCAAATACAGCCAGTTCGCCAACAACTTCGTACCCTAACGCCTCAATAGGGAGACGCATAGCTTCAAGTGTAAAGCCCATATCCTTTTTGCCCACCTGTTCGCATACTGCTGCTATGACAGCTTTACGATTTTGATCGATTAATCGACTTGACCATCCTCTCGGGCGGTTATTATCGAATATGTAAAAACAATAAAGTCGATCAATAAATGCCTTCATCCACGCTGTGATATTATAGTTATGTGTGGGACAAACAAGGACCATTCCTTGAGACTCAATAATTTTCGGATACAGCAGGTGCATTCCATCGTTCAGACCTGTGCACATATTATTCTTGCGGCATTTTTCACACCCAATACATGGCTGATATTGATAATTGCACAGTCTCACCATTTCTGTAGGGATTTCATTCTGTCTAATACCCTTCAAAATATGCCTCAGCAGAATGTCAGAGTTTCCACCTTTTCTTGGGCTTCCGCTTAATCCGAATACCCTTTTGTCGGGTGATTTAACAATTTTAGAACTCGCATCTGGTTTTGTTTTCATTAATGATGTTTCCCTGAACATTTAATTACTGTACCGTAACACACAATCCAACACCATAGTACCAGCACCTATCATTCCTTACGATCTTCCTCAATTGGAACGCAAAGAACCGGCTTTTTTATAAATCGAAGAACTCTTTCAGTGGTACTGCCGAAGAAAATTCTTTTCATGTCTCCGGATGTTCCATGTGTCCCCATAATAACGATGTCGACACCTTTTTTAACAGCCATTCTATTGATCTCAAGAAAGGGCGTTCCTTCACAAATCTCCATTTCGATTGAATTGTTTGCCATGTTTTGCTCCTCAAGGAATTGCTTTAACTTTTCCTTGGTTTCGACAAACAAAGTCTTTTTAATTTGAGATTCTGTACCCAGTTTGTTGGTTACGCAGGCTTCTATAAAATCGTGATCTATGACATGTAGGACAAATATTCGATCTGGCCTGCGACCCAATATGAGTTTGGAGCTATTAAGCGCATGAGCCGAGCATGGAGAGAAATCAATCGCAACAAGAACTTTATATTCTTTCTTTTTCTTTGGCATTTATTCACCCCCCAATTCATCATTTCAACTGCTTCATGGCATCTTCCGTTTTATCTATCATGCTTTCCTTACCTGTAAAATAGTCTGGAATATCAAAGAAAGGGATATCAATTATTCCAAAGTATTCAACGGCAAATAGAACTATCAATATCAATATCACGTACCCTCAGATGCCAAAGTAGATTTAATGATGTCGATGGTCTCTTCTACAATATCTGTGCTCTGGTTCTTAGTCAGGCCAATTTTAGATCGGATGGTTTCGATAAGGTCTGCTTTTGTTAGTGCCATGCATGCTCCTTGTGAAGATAACGAACAGGTAGGATTTAAGCCTCCAAGGTTAATAGATGATACTCTCTATTTTAAACAAATTGTACTAAATTACAATTTAATTCTGATATCTTAATAATATAAGCAGGTTGTCTCAGACATCTTGGGCTGAACAGAACTGAAGATTCGCACTTGGGTAGCAAAAATAAAAAAGGTCACAGAATCTATCCTGCAACCTCTTGATTTTGTTGGTAGCGGGGACCGGATTTGAACCGATGACCTTCGGGTTATGAGCCCGACGAGCTACCAGACTGCTCCACCCCGCATCAAATTTGAAAAGAGCAATATATTACCGAAACCTGAAGGTGTCAAGGCAATTCCAATAAAATCGCTATCACGATTTTATAATTTGCGATGTTGTCTCTCCCATCTGTAATAAGTTTAACACAACGACCGGATAACCTGTTTAAGGCGCTCAGTCTCTTCGCGGGAATTCCCGTCCTTCTCCCCTCGAACCTGCACGCATTTGGTCCTTGAGGCCTGTCCGGAAACAATCTCGATGGCAGATTTGGGGACGTTGAGGGTCTTTGCCAGAACGGCGATGCACATCTTGTTGGCAGCCCCTTCCACAGGCGGCGCCTTGATTTTCACCTTCAGGGCATCCCCGTGCAGCCCCACAACCTGGTTCCGGCCGGACCTGGGCTGTACGTAAACGGTGAATTTCAGGCCGGTCTTGTCCTCATCGATCTTCAGCATGGAAGCTGTAGTCCTCTACCGCGAATGGTCCGCAACACAGCGGATGCGGTAAGATCGGTTATAAAAAATTGTGCTGCTTCAGGATATCGGTAATAAACCGGGGTGGGCGGATCACACGGCCGCTGCGATCCACGTAGGCGTGCTTGGTGAAACCCTGAACCAGTCCGGTCTCGTCTTCTTTGCGCAGAATCCGGTAATTGAACTTCATCCCCGCCCGAAGACTGCTGTCCAAGGCCGTTTCAATGACAATCAGGTCATCATACCGGGCCGAATCGACAAACTTGCAGTAGACCTCGGACACCGGCAGGAAATAGCCCTTCTCCTCAATGGACTTATAGGTCATGCCAAGGGACCTGAACAGTTCGGCCCTGCCGATCTCGAACCAGCGCAGGTAATTGGCATGGTATGCCACCCCCATGTTGTCTGTGTCGCCGTAGATGACACGGTATTCCGTTCGATGGGTTTTCACGGCAGCGCCCCTCATTCCCCTTACCATCAGGCATCGGTGTCACCCGCCAGAAGCGGTCCCATGACGCCTTTCAGTTCATCATAATTGTAGGTTGCGGGCAGTTCCGGATACTCGCTCCTGACATTTTCAGGCGGTTTGAAGAGCACGCCCGCGTCCGCTTCCTTGAGCATGGTGATATCATTATACGAGTCGCCCACGGCCAGGATGTGGTAGTTAAGACGTTTCAGACTCTGCACCGTCTTACGCTTACCGTCCTGCTGACGCAGGTTGTAACCGGCGATGGACCCGTCCGGAGCAATGGTCAGGGTGTTGCAGAAAAGCGTGGGCCAACCCAGCTTTCGCAACAGGGGCCGTGCAAATTCAACATAGGTATCGGACACGACAATAATCTGAGTTTGCTCCCGGACCCAGTTTAGAAAATCCAGAGCACCTTCGAGGGGCTCCATGGTTTCAATGACATCCGTGATATCTTTCAGCTTGAGACCGTTTTCAGCCAGAATCCCCAGACGTTTTTTCATCAGGACATCGTAGTCGGAAATATCCCGGGTGGTCAGTTTCAGTTCCTCAATGCCTGTTTTTTTGGCAACCCGAATCCATATTTCGGGTGTAAAAATACCTTCCATATCCGCGCAAATGATTTTCATCATTAAGTTCGATCCCTTTCTTTCCAGCAAAAATGCGAAGCGTTTATCCCTTCTCCCAAATTTATAGAGCGACATGGTCGCGTTCGATAAAATCGTGTAACGATTTTATTCTTCGTAGTTGTCATCCTCGATACGAATCAGCATGGGTGACCGGCTCACAACATCGAGAACCCGTATCTCTGCCAGGGCGTTCTGGACGTCCTCTTCCCGTGCCAGATGCGACAGCATCACTACCGGCACGGATCCTTCCGTCTTGCGCCCCTTTTGGTTCACCGACTTGAGGCTGATGCCGTGTTGGCCGAGAATCCCGGAAATGGTGGACAAGACCCCTGGTTTGTCCTGGGCGGAAAAGCGAAAATAGTAATGGGTGGTGATATCCCGGATGGGTGTCACAGGCACCTGTTTCACATGATTCATTTGATAAGACATCAGGGGCACACGCCCGCTGGCGTTCATCAGGAGATTCCGGGCAATATCCACAATATCACCGATAACGGCACTGGCCGTCGGCATCATGCCCGCACCATGACCGTACAGGAGGATATCACCCACGGCATCGGCCGTGACGGTGATGGCATTCAAGGTGCTGTTGACATTCGATAAAAGATTGTCAAAGGGTATCATGGCCGGGTGAACGCGCGCCTCCACCGAGTTATCGCCGGCCTTGGTGATGGCCAGAAGCTTGATGCGGTAGCCGAACTGTCCTGCAAATGCAATGTCCAGCGGCGTGATCTTGGAAATGCCCTCGATATAGATATCGTCGAAGTTGATCTCCATGCCGTACCCCAGGGACATCAATATTGCCAGTTTATGGGCGGTGTCAAACCCTTCCACATCCAGGGTCGGATCGGCTTCGGCATAACCGTTGGCTTTGGCTTTAGCCAGTGCAGCATCAAATTCGATACCCTCGTCGGTAATCTTGGACAAGATATAATTGCAGGTGCCGTTCAGGATACCTGTCATGGACTGAATACGGTTTCCCACCAGCGACTCCCGCAACGTTTTGATGATGGGCATACAGCCGCCCACGCTCGCTTCATAGGTCAGGTCCACACCGCTGTCCATGGCTTTTTTAAACAACTGGTTGCCATGTTTGGCCAGGAGGGCCTTGTTTGCCGTAACAACCTGCTTCCCGTTTTCCAGGGCCTTCAAAATCAATGCCTTGGCAATGCCCTCCCCACCGATCATCTCCACAACGATGTCCACTTCCGGGTCATCTACCACCTGAAAAGCATCCGAGGTCAGCAGGGATTCGTCCAGTTGAAGCCCCCGATCCTTTTCGAGATCGATATCGGCGACATATTTTAACTTCAGGGGCACACCCACACGCGCCTCCAGAATGTCCCTGTTTTCCATCAACATCCTGGCGACACCGGTGCCCACCGTTCCCAACCCCAGCAGACCAATTTGAATAGATTTTTTCATTTACGACACCCTACCCGGGCAAACCGGAAGCAATGTTTTACCTACCTGAACACCCTGTTGTTTCTACCTTTCGAAAAAGTTACTTTCTTAGCTTTTCAGCTACAAGTCAAGATTTAAAATCCTAACAGTCCAGAACAATGTCAAAAATTGTTTTGACTTTTAGACGGGTGAGGATTAAATTTCTAATTTGTCACTATGCATAAAATGATGAATAAACAACCACCCGTGAAACGATCCATTCCACAGATCAGCCCAGGAGCAACAGCGGTCACTACAGGGCAACTCAGGTGTGCGAACATCCGTATCCGGGTTGTCGGGACAAGGAGAAAGCGATTATCATTATGAAAAAACCACTCACATATGCCGATGCCGGCGTTGATATCGACAAGGCCAACGCGTTGGTGGGCCAGATAAAAAAAATTGCCCGAAGTACTTTCAAGTCGAACGTCCTCAGCGACATCGGCGGATTTGGGAGCATGTACTCCCTGAGCCTGGACAATTTAAAAAGACCTGTACTGGTAAGTTCCACCGACGGCGTGGGGACCAAGCTCAAGATCGCATTTCTCACGGGAAAGCACGACACCATTGGCATCGACCTGGTAGCCATGTGCGTCAACGACATTGCCGTTCAGGGAGCCAAGCCGTTATTCTTCCTCGATTACATCTCCATGGGCAAGCTCGACAACACCACGGCCATGGCGATCATCTCCGGTATCGGTGATGGCTGCAAACTTGCCAACTGCGCCCTGATTGGTGGTGAAACCGCGGAAATGCCCGGAATGTACCAGGAGAATGAATATGATCTGGCCGGGTTCACTGTCGGTGTCGTCGACAATGACAAAATCATCGACGGTTCTGATATACGGGTCGGAAACCAGATCATCGGCATTGCTTCCAGCGGCCTGCACAGCAATGGGTATTCCCTCGTGCGAAAAATCTGTTTTGATGTGCTCAAGATGGATCTGAATGAATACCTGCCCGAGCTGGGCAAAACCCTGGCCGAAGAACTGTTGACACCCACCAGGATATATACGGAAACGCTTCTGAGCCTAGCGCGGGATTTGCCGATTAACGGACTCTGCCATATCACGGGCGGCGGTTTTGAAGACAATCTGGTCCGGATCATTCCCGAAGCCTGCGGTATCATCATCAAGGAAAACAGCTGGGAGATTCCTCCGATCTTCACCTTCCTGAAGGAAGCCGGCGGCGTCGAAGACATGGAAATGAAACGCACATTCAACAACGGTCTGGGGATGATCGCGATTGTACCGGAAACCGCAGCTCAGGATGTTTTTGAGCGCATCAATGCCATGAACGAAAAGGCCTATTTCATTGGAGAAATTGTCGATCGAAAAGCCGGTACAGACCGGATTGTATGGGCATAAGCCCGTTAATCGCGTCTTTCACCCAGGGTGGCTATGGCGCCATGTCCTTAAGACCCCCTGCCGGAAATTTCTGGCATGGCTCGCAAGCGGTCAGCGTCGGGGTGCTGTTTGTCGCAGTTGAACCGTGAACGCACCGGGCACCAGGCAGGTGACCAGCATAAAGAAACAAGATCACAGGAATAGGCACTAACCCGGACATTTTTTCATCATGATCACACTCGGTATTGAATCATCCTGTGATGAAACCGCAGCAGCAATTCTTGAGGACGGCACCCGGATCCTTTCCTCTATTGTGGCATCCCAGATCGAGGTTCACAGCCCCTACGGCGGGGTCGTACCCGAACTGGCCTCCCGCAAACACATCGAGGCTATCGCGCCGGTAGTGGACGAGGCCATCCAATCAGCCGGAATCGCAGCCTCCAAATTGGATGGCGTGGCCGTCACCCAGGGACCCGGCCTGGTGGGATCTCTCCTGGTCGGCTTCTCCTTTGCCAAGGCATTTGCCTATGCCATGGAGATACCCTGGATCGGCGTCAACCATCTGGAAGGCCATATCAATTCCGTTTTTCTCAGCCCTACGCCTCCCGCCTTTCCCTTTATCGCACTCCTGGCATCAGGCGGGCACACGGCTATTTACCATGTCACCTCGCACACAGCATCCACATTAATGGGTCAGACAAGGGATGACGCAGCCGGTGAAGCCTTTGACAAGGTTTCCAAAATGCTTGATCTCGGCTACCCAGGCGGGAAAATTGTCAGTGACGTGGCCCGCAAGGGAGATCCCAAAAAAATATTCTTCAAGCGAGCCTACCTCGACAAAAACAAATTCGACTTCAGCTTCAGTGGACTGAAGACGGGCGTGCGGCGGCATATCGAAAAGAACCTGCAACACGTGAACCAGGAAATCCCGGACATCGCGGCCGGGTTCCAGGCCTCCGTGGTGGATGTCCTCTCCTTCAAACTTTTTGCTGCCGCTGAAAAAATGAACTGCCGGCATGTGGCCGTTGTGGGGGGGGTTGCCGCCAATGCAAGCCTGCGAAAAAAAATTGAAACAACGGCAAAAAAAAAAGGGATAGCCGTTCATATCCCCCCCTTGAGCCTCTGCGGTGACAATGCCGCAATGATTGCCGCGGCCGGTTATCACCATTTAATCCAGGGCCAAACATCCCACTTGGACAGTGATGTGTATTCCCGAATAAAATCGTGAAACGATTTTATCTGACGCGACATTCGTCGCTTATTCTTAGGCCAGATAATCTTTCTTCAAGGCCATGATCCGTCGCACTGATTGCTCACCCAATCTTCTATTCGCTGGTGACGTGGACTGAAACGACCGGATGGTTTCGAAAGCCGTTTCCATATCCGCACTGCGGTGGCAGATAAGGGCAATGTCAATCTCGGCCGCCAGAATCTGCTGCATGGATGTTTGCATATCATGATGTTTTTTGATGGCGCCCATATCCAGGTCGTCGGTCATGACCACGCCATCGTACCCCAGACGATGCCTCAGGAGATCCCGGGCAATCTTCTTCGACAGGCTGGCCGGTCTCTGGTCGTCCAGGGAACGGTAGCAGATGTGCGAAAGCATCATGCCGGCCACACCATTTTTAATGGCCTCCTGAAACGGGGCAACATCAATGGCAGTTAGATCTTGGGCACTGGTTTCCAAAAAGGGAAGGTCCAGATGGGAATCGAGCGTGGTCCTGCCAATCCCGGGAAAGTGCTTGGCAACCGACATGACCCCCCCTTCCTGGAGGTGTTGAATCACGGCCATCCCAAGCCGGGACACCCATTCCGGGTCAGACCCGAAAGCACGATCTTTCATGATACTCACCCGGGGATCAACGGCCACATCCAGAACCGGGGCCATGTTCATGTTGATGCCCACATCCCGAAGCTCTCTGGCCGATATCCGGGCAAAGTCGACAGCGTCCTTCGGGCCCTTCATGTGCGCATTGCCGGAAAATTCCGTGAAGGGGCTCTTCAGCCTGGCAACGGTTCCCCCCTCCTGGTCAATGGCGATAAACAGAGCCGGTTCTCCGCATGATCCGGCATATTCCTGGCAAGAAAGACACAGATGCCGAACCTGTTCCGGTGTTGCAATATTGCGCTTAAAGAGTATCAGACCCCCCACATGCAGATTTTTAATAAGAAATTTCACATCCGTACTCAGGTCGGTGCCGTCAAACCCAACCATCAGCCGCTGCCCGGCCATCTGTTCATCCGTCAATTTCATCATATCCGTCTCTTGGGAGCGAGTTTTTCACGTTCGCACAGGGATTATCCATCTGCGATATCACCGACCCTCTTTTAGTTCCTTAACTGTAAAATTTGTGTATTGTGGCAAAAAAATAAAAACAATCACGAAAACACGAAAATTGAAAAACACGAAAGTTTTGAAGACCCTCGCAGCAGGCTACGAGGAATGTTTTGCCGTGCGGCAGTGCTTCGCAGCAATTGTAAGGAATGCTGTCTATTTTGGATTTGCGGTTGATGGTCTTTTTCGTGGTTTCGTACTTTCGTGGTTTCGTGATAAACAATCTTTTTTTTCCGGTTTATCCGGGTTGGGTTATAATCCCGTATTTATCTTGAAATGCCATAAGCCTTAAACCGCTTGCAACTTGTGGCTTATGGCCTATTGCTTTCTTAACTGATACTTTCTCACCGCCCGGTTATGTTCCTTGAAGGTGGTGGAAAACTGGTGGGTACTATCTCTTTTTGAGACAAAATACAAATAATCTGTTTCGGCAGGATACAATGCCGCCTCCAGGGATGCAAGGCCTGGATTGGCGATGGGTCCCGGCGGCAGGCCCTTATTCAGATACGTGTTATAAGGTGTCACCGTTGTTAAATGCTTTCTGGTCAGGTTTCCATCGAAATCTTTGATAGCGTATATCACCGTCGGGTCACTCGACAGGCGCATGCCCTTTGCCAGTCGATTGTGAAAAACCGATGCAATCAACGGGCGTTCAAATGCCGCTCCCGTCTCTTTTTCGATAATAGACGCCAGGGTGACCACCTGATGCACACTCATACCCATCTGCCGGGCCCGCTCGTGCCATTCTGTTGAAAATATCTCCTGAAATCGATTTACCATGGTGCCCATGATCTCATCCAGAGGCAGCCCTTTGGGAAAATGATAGGTGTCCGGAAACAGGTATCCTTCCAGCGAGTCTGCTTTCACCCCCAGTGCGTTGGCAATCGCGGGATCGGTGGCAGACCGGATGAACACCGGCGCTTCGGCCAGACCCATTTTGGAGACAATGCCGGCGATCTGGACCAGGTTGTACCCTTCCGGGATGGTAATTTTGTAGAGGGCCACCTTTCCGCTGACCATGATCTCAAGGACCTGCTTCGGGGAAAGGGCGCTTGAAAGCCTGTATTCGCCGGCCTTGATGCGCTTGTCATAGCCCTTGAATCTGGCAAACAGTTTGAACCTGAGAGAATCCCTGATAATACCGGCCCCCTCCAGCTGACTCGCAATCATCTTGAAATGCTGCCCCGGCAACACTGTGATTACTTTTTCAGAAATATCGCTCCCGGACGGTTGGGCGGCATAATCAAAGACCTTCCATGCCAGGCTCCCGAGCAGTGCTGCGGAGCTGATGACGAGAATGGCTATGATCACGATGGTTTTTTTCATGATTACAGCATCTTCCTTGTATCTACGACAACCTTCGACAATCGCTCAACTTAGTTTTATTTTCTATCATATTGACAATACTCCTCAAAATCAATATTCAAATAAGGACGTAAATCCTGAATCGCGGGGATTCAGGATTTACACGTCTATCCGGCAGATATTCGCCGATTAACATATTGTTTAAAATATGAAATCGAGCCGTGACGTTATCTGTTTACTGTTTGAGTCGCGATTTCAAGGAAACGAATATGGCAAAACCCAAACTCAAAGAACACATCATCAACAGGGAATGGTGCAAGGGATGCGGTATCTGTGTTCACTTCTGCCCCAAAAAGGTCCTGGAACTCGATGATACCGACAAAGCCGTGGCTGCCCGTCCTCAAGATTGCATCTGCTGTAAACTCTGTGAATTGCGGTGTCCGGATCTTGCCATCGAGGTGATTGTTGAACCGCGATAGCAAGCGCATCCCCGTAGGTTCTGCCGTGCGGCAGTGCTTCGCATGCTGCGGGGTTCTTCAATAGTCGCATTTTTTTAAACCTGGCCCATAAAACCGGATTTTTTATGACACGAAACAAAAAAAAAGGGACAACAATGGACCCAAATATAAAATTCATTCAGGGAAACGAGGTGTGTGTGGAGGCCGCCCTTTACGCGGGGCTTAATTTTTTTGCCGGCTATCCTATCACACCTTCCACCGAGATCGCGGAACACCTGGCCAGCAGGCTTCCCCAACAAGGGGACAAGTTTATTCAGATGGAGGATGAAATCGCATCCATGGCCGCCATCATCGGTGCCTCCCTGACCGGTAAAAAGGTAATGACCGCCACCAGCGGTCCCGGGTTTTCACTGATGCAGGAGGCCCTGGGCTATGCCATTATGACCGAAATACCCTGTGTCATCGTCAATGTGCAACGGGGCGGTCCATCCACCGGCCTGCCCACCAGCGTGGGCCAGGGAGATGTCATGCAGGCCCGTTGGGGCACCCACGGTGACCACGAGATTATTGCCCTCACGGCATCCAATCACCAGGATGTCTTCTCCATAACCGTGGATGCCTTCAATCTTGCCGAAACCTATCGAACGCCCGTCATCCTCCTCTTTGACGAGGTAATCGGGCACATGCGGGAAAAAGTGGTCATTCCCGAAGAAGGTGATATCCCCATTGTCGAACGACTTCGAACCTCGGTCAAGGAAGGCGTCGACTACCACCCTTACCTCCCCAGAGAAGACGGCCGGCTGCCCATGTCGGATTTCGGAGGGGTTCATCGTTACAACGTCACGGGGCTCTATCACGACATGTGGGGGTTTCCATCCTCTGTCCCCTCCGTGGTCCAGGGGCTTCACCGGCATCTCATCGACAAGATAGCCAACAATGTGAACCAGATCGCACGATACAAGGAATACTATCTGGAGGATGCCGAATGCATTTTGATCTCCTATGGTTCGGCAGCCCGCTCGGCACTCCACGTGGTGCAGGGCAGGCGTCCGCGCGGTGAACGACTGGGTCTTCTGGAACTCCAGACACTCTGGCCGTTCCCTTATCAGATGGTCAATGAAAAATGTAAAAACGCCAGATCCATCGCCGTCGTGGAGTTAAACTCGGGTCAAATATTGAGAGCCGTGAAAAGGGCCGTAGATAATCCCGAAAGAGTCTTCCTGGTCAACCGGGTCGACGGCGTATTCATCAATCCGACAGACATTCGCAATATTCTCAGATATGTACAGGGTAAAGGGGCCTAAGCCATGGCGATTAAAGATTATCTACGCGAACGATTTTTCCCGCACATGTGGTGCCCGGGCTGCGGCCACGGCATCATTCTGAACAGCATGCTCAGGGCCATCGAGCAGCTTGGCATGAGCAAAAACGAAATCGTGATGGTTTCGGGCATTGGATGCTCCTCCAGGATATCCGGATACGTCGACTTTCACACCCTGCACACCATCCACGGCCGGGCCCTGGCCTTTGCAACCGGTGTCAAACTTGGGCTGCCGGAATTGAACGTGATCGTGCCCATGGGTGATGGTGATGCCTTGGCCATCGGTGGAAACCATTTTATTCATGCGGCCCGTCGAAATATCGACATCACGGCCATCGTCATGAACAACCGCATCTACGGCATGACCGGCGGCCAGTTCTCACCTCTTTCCGGATTAGGGGTCCTGGCCACCACAGCCCCCTTCAGGAATATAGACCACGATTTCGATGTGGCCGAGATTTCCAAGGCAGCCGGTGCCACCTTCGTTGCCAGGACAACCACCTATCACGCCCAGCAGATGACGGAAATTATCAAGAAGGCGATCCTGCACGAAGGTTTTTCCGTGGTGGAAATTCTTACCCAGTGTCCAACCTATTTCGGTCGCAGGAACCGCGGTGGATCGGCAGCGGAAATGATGACGGCCTACAAGGAAAACACCACCCCCAAGGGATCCAAAGCCAAACAGGAAAATCCCGATCTCATAGAACGCGGCATCCTGCATGAGGTGGAGGCGCCGGAATACTGTAATGAATACGACAAAATCATCGCATCGGCGATGAAAGGAAAATAACTATGGAACGATGCAGGATGGTCTTTTCAGGTTCGGGGGGACAGGGTGTCATCACGGCGGCCATTATTCTGGCCGAGGCAGCAGTCCTTTATGACAACCTGACCGCTGTACAATCCCAGGCCTATGGCCCCGAGGCGCGGGGAGGTGCCACCCGCAGCGACGTCATCATTTCGGACACCACCATCAATTATCCCAAGGTTATCCAGCCCAATGTGCTGGTCTGCCTGACCCAGGAAGCCTACAACAAGTTTTACACCATCATCCGGCCCGGTGGTCTGCTGATGACCGACTCCCGATACGTCAAGATCCAACGAAAGGCCGATGCCAAACAACGGGAATTACCCATCTATGCCACGGTCATGGAAAAAATCGGCAAACCCATCGTATTCAACATCTGCATGTTGGGTGCCCTGCTGGCCCTGACAGATCTGGTCCAGCCCGAATCGGTTATGAAAGTGATCAAAACCCGCATACCAAAAAGTTTTCTGGATCTCAACCAGAAGGCACTGGACATCGGGCTGAAACTCGGCAAGGAATACAAAACCAAATAGTCCCTACAGGTATGAATTTTTCGGATAGCGGCAAGCCCAAACGCTTTGAAACAGCTTTTAACCCGAAACACGGCATCTATATCCACATTCCTTTTTGCTTGAGAAAATGCGCCTACTGTGACTTCTACTCCCTAACAGACCTGACGCTGCGACAAGCCTTTGTCGAGTCCCTCCTACAGGAGATGGCCTTGGTGGACTCCCATGAGGCCCTCAGCGATACCCTGTATTTTGGCGGAGGGACCCCCTCCGTCCTTACACCGCAGCAGATCGAGACACTCATGCAACAGGCCCGGAGCCTGTTCACCCTCACACCCGACGCTGAAATCACCATGGAGGTGAATCCGGGAACCGTTACCCAGGATTATCTGAATTTCCTGAGGCAAATCGGGATCAATCGCATCAATATCGGTGTGCAATCGTTTTCACGTGACACGCTGGAATTCCTGGGGCGAATCCATTCACCGGACCATGCCACCCAGGCCATTCAGTGTGCCCGGAAAGCCGGCTTTGACAATGTCGGCCTCGATTTAATCTTCGGTATCCCCGGTCAGGATGCCGCCTCATGGCAGTATGACCTGAAAATGGCCCTGGCTTTTGCGCCCGAACATCTTTCCTGTTACATACTCACCTTTGAGAAAGGGACACCCCTGGATCAAATGAGAAAATCCAACGCATTCAAGGTTCCACCCGAACAACACATTGCCAAACACTTCCGCATTACCCAGCAGGTTTTAAACGATGCCGGCTATGAGCAATATGAAATTTCCAATTATGCCAGAATAGATCACAGCGGGCAGGTCCGGCGATCCCGGCATAACTGGAAATACTGGTCATTTGCACCTTACACGGGCCTGGGACCTGCGGCCCATTCCTATGCAGCGCCTGTCCGATACTGGAATGTGCGCGATGTGGGACTTTACATGACCGCCCTCGCCCAGGGACGGTTGCCCATTGAAGAAAAGGAAAAGACCACGCCTGAGCAGCAGATAACCGAGGCCATATACCTGGGACTGCGTACGTCCGACGGCATCGACACGACCCATTTCAAAAAATCATTTCAGATGGATTTCAAAAAGCAATACAGGGATACCCTGAAAACACTTTGCGAAGAGAATTTGGTGATTATTGAAAATGACCGCTGCGCCCTGACACCCCAGGGAATGCTGTTTCACGACGGCATTGTGTCCCGCCTGATTCAAGAATAAAATCGTTGCACGATTTTATCTGGCGCGACGTTGTCGCTTTTAAGGACCAGATACTTATTCGCCGGCCTTGTTGTAGATGAATATTGCTTACTTTTTAGTCCTGGCGTATAGCGGACAATCTTTACCAACGGCATGACGTAATTGAGCATTCGAAGGTGTGCGTCGTTGTGCGCGTTTGAGCATGAAAATTTATGTGGATAAGGCCCTGATAAGCACCCCCAGATAAAATCTGGCATGACTGATAGGGGCAGCCATGTTCAGACGGTGATTGGCAAAAATACTGCTCGCATCGCTGTTAAGAATAATCCAGGGATCAATCTCCATGGCATGATGGCACGACTCGATGGCGTGGTGCAGTTCCTCCATACCCCCCCTGCGGTTCACCATGACATTAAAATCCTGTGTGACACCCTCCAATATGGTGGCCATGGCACTGGCAACGCCCTGGGCATAGAAGAAATAGTCGTCACTCTTGAAATGGCTCACCGGGCTCCCGTCATCTTCCCGGGATTTAACCAGATTCTCATCACAACTTCCCAGAAGATCCTGGTAGGCCATCAACAGCGGAATCAGGTTGTCTGCCCGTGTATAAAACTGCGCCTCGCCTTTTTCCAGACGCTGAAAATAGGCCCGAAATTCCTTGAGACCGGCCTTGTATTTAGACTCTGCCGAAGGAAACCAGTATCGATCCGCCTTGATCATAAACCAGTTCATGGCATTCTGGAGATTCGCGTCAAAAGCGGCGGTGCTGCCGGTTCTGGATATCCGTTCGGCCAGAATCACGGCTGTCCTGCGGGTAACTTCCAGAACCCCCAGTTGAAAATTGTTCACATTGTCGGTAAAATCAAGGATGTCATTGGGTCGCCACCCGTAAAACCTTCGATTCAGTTCATAATCAAGGGGTCGGATCATAGCATCCACAAAAACCATGCCTAGCGCCGGAAAAGACGGTGTCTCCGGTTGACCTGCGCCATGCGTTTCTGTGGCATGTCCTGCCGCACCACCAGGTGCCGGGGTGTGCGCCGGGGTTGTTTTCTGCTCCACTGGATGCATGCTGTTTGTCGTTTGAGGCGCTTTTGCAAACCGAGAGTTTTCCGGGACCCGATGAACATTCATTTTTTCCACCACACCAAGGGGGTGGATAGCATCGCTCTGGTGATTCGGCATTTCCTGTCCGGCCGACCCGGTGTTCGGTGCCAACAAGGAGCCGGAACCTGCCGGCAAAGCTGTTTCATGATCTGCCTGTGAAGCCGTATCGCCGGGCAGCATGTGTGATGCCTGAGGCAGGGCAGCGGTCACCTCCACCCGGTCATGTCCCGTGACGCCGGATGTGTCCGTCAGGCTCTGATCAGACGGCTCAAAGAGCCCGAGAACAATTTTCAGTACAATGATCACGACAACGGCCAGGACAACACCGATAATCATATGTCTGGTGATATAAGCCTTGATTCCACCATCATCACCCGTGCTGTTGTGGTTCTCTCCCATGATACGTTTGTCTCCTTTTAACGTTGCTGTCTCAATTTTCGACTGTCCCCCACCCGAAGCGTCACATGATTGGCATCAAAATATTCAAGCAGCGGAATGACGTATTTCCGTGATGCCTGGGTCATTTCCTTGAACTGGGGTGTAGTGATTTCACCATGCGTCTGAAGGTAGGCGATCAACTTCTCCTTCAACCCACGCATGGGTTCGGTATGAAAATAGAGATCTTCCTTGGCCTTGATAAGAACCCCTTCCGCCACCAGAAGCATCAGGACATCCTTTGCGTGGGATGAATCATAATCAAAGGTGTTCACAACTTCTTTGAAATAGGGCGGCTGCAGGCCGTTTTCCAGGTAGATGCCCGATATTTTTTTCTTCATGCCGGCCTGGTCTTCTCCCAGCGAGACCTTGTGAGTTGTCAGTTTGACGGAATCCCCCTCCTGGACGACCGTCTTGTCTGCCGTCATCTGATTCAGGGCCATGGTGAAGACTCTGGTTCCAGCGGTTGTCGGGAGTTTTGACTTCAGTTCTTCCTTGGGCATACCTTCTTTTAAAGGATTTTTATCGTGATATGCCTGGAGATGCACAGTCATGTTTTTCTGGAGGCCCCCAAAACCTGTTTTATGTACATACAACCGCTGCTCCTTATCGATCTGAATGATATCCTTTCTCGAGAGCATTCCCTGGAGGTATTTCTCCAGTGGCTTTTCAGACAGGTTGGTCATGATCATAAGCGCTGAAAAGGAGACGCCCCTGACCCCCGCGGCCAGTACATGGTAGGCGATGATCTCTTCCGGGTCATGGGTTATGAGGCCTTGCAGCCCCTCGATAACCTCCGGCCGGAAGCGCTTGTGTTTTTCCGGGACCGGATTGAGCACCTGGCCCCCGCCGATGGTTCTGACAGGCGAATAACTCCGCAAGACAAAACGATCGTCCCGTACAATGGCCACGGGTTCATCCAGACGTATCTGGGCTACCGTGTCTTCACCAGGTCGCAGATCCTCCTGCTCCAGCAGGATCAGGTTTCCCATGATCTCACTGGTGCCCGTGTGAAGCCTGACACGGCTGCGGTTTTTGATCTTTTTTTTGTTGCTCTTAAGATAATGCAGAGAGACATCCACCATGTAACTCGGCAGCAAGGCATTGGCCGTGGAAAGAACCTGTCCCCGCTCGATGGACGCCTTTTCAAGACCCTGAAAATTAATAGCGGTCCGCATACCGGAATGGGCCTCTTCCACGGATTCTCCATGAACCTGGATACCCCGGACTTTGGAAGGGATCCCGGAGGGGTAGATCATGACGTTGTCCCCGATCTTGACCTTGCCGGACATGAGAGAACCGGTGATAACCGTGCCAAATCCTTTCATGGTAAAGACCCTGTCCACCGGCAGGCGGAACAGATTGGACGACGAGCGTTCCGGAATCCTGCCGCTCAGATCGTCCAGGGCGGAAACAAAAGCATCGATACCCTCCCCGCTGGCCGACGACACAGGGACAATGGCCTTGTCTTCCAAAAAAGTTCCCGCTACAAACTCGCGAATATCCTCTTCCACAAGTTCCAGCCACTCCGCGTCGATCATGTCGATCTTGGTAAGTGCCACAAGACCATGCTCGACCCCCAGGAGTGAACATATCTCCATGTGCTCCCGGGTTTGGGGCATGACTCCCTCGTCCGCCGCGATCACCATGGCTACCATATCGATTCCCGTTGCTCCGGCCACCATGTTTTTCACGAATTTTTCATGACCGGGGACATCCACAATCCCCAGGTGCCTGCCGCTGGGCAGATCCAGGGATGCAAACCCGAGTTCGATGGTAATACCCCGCAGCTGTTCTTCCTTGAGTCGATCCGTATTGGTGCCCGTAACAGCCTTGATAAGACTGGTTTTGCCGTGATCGATGTGCCCGGCGGTCCCGAGAATGATTTGTTTCATAGTTCAAAAAACCCGTTTTAAGTTTTATGTTTTAGGTTTTAAGTTGGATAACTGTCTGTAACTTAATCACAATATGCCACACCTAACACCTAAAACTTAACACCTAACACATTCTCTTTTTTCTATTTTTTCCGTTTCTTACGCCTGTAGTACTCCGTGACATAGGACATTCCCGTCAGAAAGATGGCCAGCCCGGCAACATAGAGCGGCGCCACGCGACCGTAAAAGAAACGGGTGATGACAACGGCAAAGAACGCCGCCAGAATAGCGCGCATGATGAATATAGCGAATCGATTCATAGCAAAAATAAAATCATCTCCACGATTTTATTTGTATAGTCAGTAGGCATATGTGGTCAATAGCCAGATAAAATCATGACACGTTTTTTTTCGGCAAAATAGAATGATCTGCTTTTTCTGCTTGAAAAGCTGAAGTCTGTCTGATATTTAATCTTTTTTCCAATGGCGAAGGGTAAACTTTTTGCCAAAGGTATGGTGGGTGTAGCTCAGTTGGTAGAGCGCCGGGTTGTGGCCTCGGTTGTCGTGGGTTCAAGTCCCATCACTCACCCCATCTAAAATTAAGAAGGCTGCGGTCATCTGACCGCGGTCTTTTTTTTGGTCTGCCACCAAGCAACAGTCACAATTTTTCGGCATGTTTTGTCCATTCATGCACATTTATCGTACGAATACAGTGCATTCATGTACGTTTATTACCTTTACAGTTTAGATTATTATTGCCTATAAGCAAAATTAATATAACTTTATTTTGCTTATAAGCAAAATTAGTTGACTATTTGCGAAGGATCTGTCAATAAAGCCGTATGATAAAAGAACGCTATTTAATCAACCCAGTCCTCGAAGACCTATCGGAAAAGATGGTCTTTATCGGTGGTCCGCGACAGGTAGGGAAAACCACATTCGCCAATGAAAAAGTGTCCAGGCACTTTGAGGCAACAGCATACCTTAACTGGGATAACAGAGTCCACCGTAAATCGATTATGGACGGCGTGTGGCCGGGAAATGCAGCTCTGATCATCCTGGATGAAATTCACAAATATAAAAAGTGGAAAACCCTGGTCAAGGGCTATTACGATGTTCTAAAAAGCCGTTACCGGTTTCTGATTACAGGCAGCGCACGACTTGATATCTATCGTAAAGGCGGGGATTCCATGCTTGGCCGGTACCGTTACTACCGGCTGCACCCCTTTTCTCTGGCTGAAGCAAGCAGCATCCATTTGCCGTTAACGATTTTCACGGAGCTTACCATACCTGATCAAAAAGCATCAGACCTGCTTCTTGCATTGGATAAATTTGGTGGATTCCCGGAGCCATTCATAAAACAAAACACCAGGACACTGAGACGGTGGCACAATGAAAAAGTGGACCGGATGTTTCGCGAGGACATCCGCGATACGGATCAAATCAGGAATATTTACAGCGCACAACGTCTGGGGGATATGCTGCCGGATAGAGCAGGATCCCTGTTGTCCATCAATTCATTGAGAGAAGACATCGAGGTCAGTCACAGAGCAGCTTCCAACTGGCTCAATGTTCTGGAGTCTTTCTATTACTGCTTTCGTATATATCCATATGGCAGCAAGCGATTTCGCGCACTGAAAAAGGAACCCAAACTCTATCTTTGGGATTGGTCCGAAATATCCGACAACGCCGTACGCTTTGAAAACTGCGTCGGTTCCCATCTGCTGAAACTAGTACATTTTCTGCAGGATTATGATGGCTATCGGGCCGATTTGCACTATCTGCGCAGTATCGAGAAAAAAGAGGTCGACTTTCTGGTATCCATCGATAAAAAGCCATGGTTTGCAGTTGAAGTGAAGCGCAATGACACGAACATCGCCAAACCGTTATATTATTTCAAAGACAAGCTTGATATTCCGTTTTGCTACCAGGTTGTTCAAAAAAGTGGAGTGGATTACTTTAAAGACGGCATTCGTGTGGTCTCGGCAGATCGATTCTTGTTGGGACTGATATAAAACAGTTGGCAAAACCCGGTCAAGCGCATGGAATTGCCGGGAAAGCATTTTAAACCACCAAACTGCCAGTGATTGGACCAGCCAAGACCGGTCAACCTTTCGCACTGGAGCAATACCGTCGCATCTCATAAAATCATATTCTGCTTTTATTTGCCTTGTATCTTGGCACGGAATCCTGTATCAGATCATTCTTGTTCAGTTTTTTTCTGCGCCCGTAGCTCAGCTGGATAGAGCGCCGGACTTCGAATCCGTAGGCCGCAGGTTCGAATCCTGCCGGGCGTACCAATGATATCAAGGGGTTATGGTACTATGCTGTAAACCCTTTTTTTGTTGGTGTGGGACTTTTTCTGAAAACGTGTTTGCAATCTGCATGTTCAAGACGTCCATAGCGTCAATTTCCGCATTGCCCATGGCGTGCAAATAGATTTCAGTCGTGGTCCGGTTTTCATGTCCGAGGATGCGTTGAATCGATCCAATGGGAACATTGGATTGGTCAAGCAGAGAGGCGCCGAAATGGCGTAAGGCATGAAATCGAAAATATTTCACATCTGCCTTCTTACAAAGCGTCCGCATACTCCACAGGGATCAGTTATCTCTCCTGTACTTGCCAATATGACCCTGGATGGACTGGAAGCGGCTATTAGAAATGCAGTTCCCAAGAACGCCAAGGTCAACATGATCCGGTATGCAGATGACTTTATCGTAACTGGAAAATCAGAAGAGATTCTCCAGGAAAAAGTCAAGCCTGTAATCCGCGCATTTCTCAGCCAAAGAGGTTTAAATCTCTCAGGCGAGAAAACAAGGATCACCAGGATAGAGAATGGGTTTGATTTTCTGGGCCAACATCTGAGAAAATTTGGGGATAAGTTTATTGTTACCCCATCAAAGAACTCGGTGAAAGGCATTGTTTCCAAAACAAAGAAAGTCATCAAATCCCATCTTGGTAGCGCAACAGCTGCGATGCTACGAGAGCTCAACCCAGTAATCCGGGGATGGGCCAACTATCATCGCCATGCGTGCTCCAAGAAGGCCTTCAACTATGTTGATTCCCGCATCTTCAATAATCTCTGGATATGGGCTAAAAGAAGGCACCAGGATAAAAAGGCCCAGTGGATACGAAATCGCTATTTTCGAACCATTGGTAACCGGAAATGGTGCTTCTTTGCAACCAAAAAGGCAGAGAAAGGTGGGGTTGACGTCATTGATTTGGTTCATATGGTCACGGTAAAAATAGTTCGTCATACAAAAATCCGTGGCAAAGCAAATCCTTACGACAATAGATGGCAGGAATATTTTTCCAAACGATTGTTTGGAACTTACAATCCTGCAATCAAATCTACACTCTGTTGTTAACAGAACGACTGGGTCGCCCTTGGCTGAGGTCGGCTTTTGAAGGGCTTGAGCCGTATGACGGTAACCTGTCACGTACGGTTCTTAGGGGGCTTGGGGCCAGCAATGGCCCCCGGCTACCCGGTCCTGCCTGTTTTTCGATTATGTTTGACTAAAACCCATCTAACCGCGTATAAGTTCATTTAAGAGAGTATTAATACTCCTATTCTATCTAATCTGAAGTGGTTTTCCATCTACAGAATCAAATCCGATTTCTCATCTGATTTTTTATACTCCTTTGAATAGTTCAGATACTGAGTTCATTTGCTTGAAATCCTATCAAGAATGTATCAATAAACAGTCATTTAAAACAAAGGAGGGACATGAGATGAAAAGGCTATTAGTAATTTTAGTGGTTTGTCTTGTTTTTGTTGCATGCAGTGAAGAAAGCCAACCTCATAAATCGCTCCAAAAGGAGATGCCCAATACGGTTACATTATCCAACGGGGAAGTGATTTATAAGATGGATGGTGAGTGGGATGCTGATATCACCTGGCCTCATGTAAACCCGATTAAGGACATTATTGAAATCAAACAGGAGGGTAACAGATTTGTTGGAGTTCTATTAAAAGGAAATGAAATTAAAGACGCTGGTGCCGAGATAATAAAGGGAGGGTTGGAAAAAAATGGATTTATATCACTAAGCGTAAACTCACCTGATGGATGGCTGCCTGCTAAATGGAAAATAGACTCGGATTGCAATAAAATAGAAACAAAGACAAAGACAACAGCCAAGTCATTTGAATTAACATTTGAGCTTACTTTGACCAGAAAATAAAAAATCACTTTATCATAGATTATTAGGGCTCGCAATAGTGTGAAGCTTCGACGAATCGGTAAAATTTAGGGGCGAAAAGAACTTGTAATATCACCAATGACAGCTGCTGGGGCTGAATTGTAGATCACTGGAGTATCTCCGATTTTTCGATGCGTTAAAAACCTGACATACCTCCAACAAAAACAAGGTTATCAGAGGCCCGAAAAACCACCGGTGTGCGATTATAATCACCACCGACCAAATCTCGTATTCATAGGGTCTCCCGTGGCACCTTGGGGATGACCAGATGGTATCTGATATTTATTTAGAATTTCAGATAGTTGCACTTGTCTCCATATATCACCAATCACCCTAATCTTAGATTTCACCTGATAGATGTTAAATGTAAAAAAGGATATTGGTTTTTATGAGTCTGACTTTAAAATCAAAACAATTGATATTAAGGCCTATATCGATTTCCGATCAAGATTCAATGGTCGATACAATAATGTCTGATAGGGATGTTATGCAATGGTTACCAGGGTCTGATGAGGTTTCTACGTTAGAGGGGCAACGAGAGGTTGCTTCAGTGTATTTAAAAGATTTCACCGAGCCCTGGGATGAAATTGGGTTAGGTATTTTTGCCGTTTGTATCAGAGATAATGAACTTGCACCTGTGGGGACCTTTATCGGATACTGTGGATTTATAGCCGAGCAAATTGAGGGAGCGGGACCAGAACTTGCTTATGCCATAGGGAAATCCATGTGGGGTAAAGGGTTAGCAACAGAATCTGTACTTGCATGCTTGGATTGGATTTTCACCCGGACGAAGATCTCCCGTGTATATGCAGTAACGGACATAGAAAACAAATCATCACGCCGCGTCATGGAAAATGTTGGGATGAGACACGTAAAAGATGTTGATCTTTATAATTCTGTGGCTAAAGGATATGGTCTGCTTCCATTTTACTCTATCAAACGTGAGGATTATCTCCGATAAAAATAGATGCTCGATGGAAGTCCACATTTTTTACTTTGGGGGATGTGATACCTGATGTATCTCCTATTAGCATAATTTGTCCCTTTAAAAAGATTGTGGTATTTATGTTATCTGTAATCGGTCTCTGCCAGTGATTATCTCTACCAACAAGGTACATCTGTTTTTCTGGTAATGCTTGGCCAATGACATCATTTCAGACAAAGGTTAATATGGATTCTATAGTATCTAAACTTAAATCACTGGCTATCAGCCTCGGTGCTGACATTGTCGGTGTGACTACCAAAGAAATCCTGGGCGAAAGGCCACCTTCAGCCGATCCATGCTATCTGCTCCCGACGGCAAATTCGGTTATCTCGTTTGCAATATCGTTAGATAAAGATTTGGTGAGGCACTTCATCAGCAAGAAGAAATGGCTACCTCACTGCCACAATCGAAAATTTGTCGTTCAGCAGCTTTATACGATAGGCGATACGATCGTAGAACAGCTACAATCAGAAGGATTCGAAGCTGTCAACGTAGACATCAACAACAACTATAGGCCCGAGGAGAACGCCAAGGATATTAGTGAGATGACTGAGTTTCATCCCGAATTTTCTCATCGCTATGCAGCACTCGCTGCCGGAATTGGTCGCTTGGGTTGGAGCGGTAATTTGTTGACCAGGGAATTTGGAGCGTTGGTTGAGTTGGGTAGTGTTCTTACCTCCGCTCGCCTGACACCCGATACACCCATCCCTGACGAAGAACATCCTTGTGACAGATGCAAAATGTGTAGCTTGGTCTGCCCCGTGGAAATGATTCGACCCAATGAATCAGTTCAAGTTGCTGTCACTGGAATTACAGAAACTATTTCCAGCAAGCGTCCCAACACATGCTGCTGGATTGGCTGCACCGGCTATGAGGGATTAGCGGCTACCGGTACTTGGTCTAATTGGAGCCCATATCGCTTGGAACGTCCGTTGCCCAAGGACAAGTGGGAACTTGATAAGTTATGTATCAGTTTGCAGAAAGCGGACCCCCAGATGCAAGATGCTCATGGCAGCCTTGCTGACTACCGACACGCTATTTTTGATCCAGACTGGTTCTATTACACAGTATGCGGCTTTTGCCGAAACGTTTGTTGGCCCAACAGGGAGGATCGACTCGCCAACCGTAAGCTAATTATTAATTCGGGTACTGCCGCACTCAGGCCCGATGGCTCACATATGGTTTCCGGTAATAATATAGTCGAGGTCCAGACGCCTTTCGGATTAAATGTGGTCATACAAAATTCAGCGATATCTGAGAAACCGCCAAAAAGTCAATGAATGGCCAGGACAATTTCCTTTGGATCGTGAGGTAATTAAATATTTGAAGGAGACCAGGAAATACGGTGTTTAATATTTGCCGTCCACATTTAGGGTTTCTGCAATTCTGAATCAAGCCTGATTGGATTACGTCCTGTAGAGATAGCTCAGACATCAATGTAAAAGTAGGCGTCTAAAAAGCAGTGTTACAACATATAGGGTGTCTCACGATCTTTATAGTGCCGAGACTACTGGCATAAATATTCATTTCACAATTTGTATTACCGCTGCAATAATTACCGTTCTTTTAGCTGACATTACAGAAAAATGATTCAAAATAGGTAAAGAAGAGGAACCCTAATTGCTATCAAAATTAACGGTTGAGCATGCTAAAGATTTTCACCGATGGATATCGAATAAAAAAGCTGTTCAATATAGCCTGTCTTCTTTCCTTCCTGATCGAGATTATACCTGGTCACGTGAATATATTAAAAAAATATCATCTGACCCAAAAGCATGGAATCAGGTAATAGTTTTTAATGGTCTTAATATTGGCTATTGTGGATTGTCTGTTATATCCGAGACAAACAAACGCGCTGAGTTTTTTATTTTAATCGGGGATGATGAATATTGGAACCAAGGGATTGGGACAAAGGCAGGAACTCTTGTCTTGAAATATGGATTCATGAATCTGAATCTGAATCGCATTGGGTTGACTGTATCAGAATGTAATATTGGTGCAATTCGATCATACCAAAAGATTGGTTTTGTTCAAGAAGGGGTGATACGAAAGACCTGCTTCAGAGGAGGAAAATTCCATGATAAGGTGATTATGGGGGTATTAAACGATGAGTGGAGTTAGCACAATATATTGAAGTTGTGAATATCGTAAAATACTCATGATTTCTGGCATAAGCCTTGGCCTTGTACACCTGACATACCTCCAACAAAAACAAGGTTATCAGACCCTTGAATTTTTACCGGTGTGCGAAAATTATCACAATCAGCAGAATCTTGCATTTATAGCATCTGCCATGCTACCGTGGGCATTACCATATGGTATCGGTGATATTGTCAGAAAATCTGATAACTGGACTTGTCTCCATCTATCTGTACCTTATGGTCATTCTCATGAAAGGGGACAAAATAAATGGAAGTAAATAATAAAAGTTCTATCAGAGCCACAGGCGGATGTCTTTGTGGGGAAGTGCAATATGAAATTCATGGGTCACTCCATGATGTCAGCATGTGCCATTGTAGCAAATGTAGAAGGACACACGGCCACGTTGCTGCTTACACACATACCCTACGAAAGGATTTAGTTTTTACCAAACAAGATGGCCTCAAGTGGTACCGTTCAGTGAAAGATGAAACACCAGGTATTTACCGTGGTTTTTGTAAAGAATGCGGTTCCAGCCTGTTCTGGGATCCGAGGGAAACCAGAGACAAAATATGGATTTCTGCTGGGACGCTTAATCTGCCGACAGGACTAAAAACAATGGGACACGTTTGGTTATCACAAGCCGGTGATTACTATGAAATTACAGATGATCTACCTAAATACGAGGAGTCATCACAAGGAGCGTTTGGCAAATGGCGGGAGAAAGAAAACGGGTAACATATTTTTGGTAAGAGGATGGGACTATCTCCAACAAAAACAAGGTTATCAGAGGCCCGAAAAACCACCGGTGTGCGATTATAATCACCACCGACCAAATCTCGTATTCATAGGGTCTCCCGTGGCACCTTGGGGATGACCAGATGGTATCTGATATTTATTTAGAATTTCAGATAGTTGCACTTGTCTCCATGTATCGGTAATATAGATTGTTGGCTATTTCTGTAAGAAAGTGTTGAAAATCTTTTTCAGTTGAATTATAGGCTTATCGTTCCCTTCTGTCTCATTTCCGTTACCCCAAAACTAACAGTTAAGGAGAAAAACATGAATCTGAATCTCGCAAAGCATTTCCTTGGTATTATCATGTTTCTTACTATTGTATCTGCATGTATTCTCTTTACCTCTTTTGCATATGCCCAAGGCGCTCCCTCATTCAGTATTGGTGCGTTTGGCGGATTTACTTCAGATATGTCCGCAGAAGCTGTGGAAGATTATGATGATACTGAGTGGGAGGCCGGTACAGCCTATGGCGGCAGTGTTATGTACCGTATGGCAAACGGTTTTGTTTTGGAGCTTATTGTTAAACAGTTCGAAATGGATGCAGAGGAGAATGGCGATGAAATTGGAACCTTGAAAGTGACACCCATACTCTTGATGATCGGCTACCAAAGCATGCCGAAAAATCAAAGCGGATTTGCTTTTCACGCCTCGATTGGGGGTGGATATGCATCGTCGGATTTTGATAAAGGTGACGATATCAAAGACCTGGAAAGAGCTAATGGCGTTAAAATCGACATCGACAATGACGACGCCTTCATGTTCGAGATGGGCGCCGGAGTCGATTACTTTTTCACAAGAAATATAGCACTGACGTTGGACGGTCGGCTTGTAGCCGGGGATATCGATTCGGAATGGGATTTTAGTAATGGAGATTCGGAAGATTTTACGTTTCAGACGGGTCATTTCGAAGGCTTGGTGGGGCTTAGGCTCTGGTTTTAATGATAAGACCATGACCTAATAGCCCTATTTGTAACGAAGGTTACATTCATTCATCGATCCATCAATGAATCATTATTCCTATTTGTATAAGTTGTATAGATTAAAGTGGCAGAGCTACCTTAGCTCTGCCACTTCTTTATATATCACATATGGTTCTGAAGGTTGTAAAGTTGCACTATCTGTTTAGAGTTTTATCCATAGTCCCGTCGCAGCGGTATTCCAGGATATAAGCTTATTTTTAAGTTTTCAACGGGCTTTTTTTAAAAGAAGATAGATAAGGGATTATTGATAAAACAGAGATGTGCGATGCCGCTTCGCGACGATCTGGCACGATTGAACTATATGGGTATAGTATTTCGATCTGGTGTGTAGGAGATGGCACCAGGGATCGGACTGGGGTAAAGACGACATGGAAGTAGCTGGTCGGTAGGATCTCGTCTTTGCGTTTTTCCAGCCATCTTTCCCGCGGCATATGCTGACATTTGGGACAGTGGCGGTTACGGCAGGAATGATACGTAATGCGTACGACACCACAATTATCGCAGCGTTCAATATGGCCGCCCAGACGGGCGGTTCGGCAGTCCAAAAGGTTGGTTGTGATTTTATGATGTTCCGGCCATAAAGGATATTCGGCTTTATAGTCATTAAGATGAAGATGTAAGATGTCGGCGACCTCCGGGGTTTTATGGTCAGGTTTTATGATTTGGGTCATCGTTTCTGTCCTCCTTTTCTGCATGTTTATGGTCAATGAGATCCAAAGGACTTGGGATCATTGACAGAGTTTGGCGGCTCACATGCAGATAAATCATGGTGGTGGTCAGTCTCGAATGGCCCATTAAAACCTGTATTTTTCGGAGGTCGTATCCAGCCTCCAGAAGGTGCGTGGCGAAGCTGTGACGCAGCGTATGGATTCCGTTTCCTTTTTTAACTCCCGCTTTCTTTCTGGCATCTTCGTATACCGAACGAATGGTTTCGTATGCCAAGGGCTTCCCTTTCTTTTTACCGAATGAAGACGGGAACAGATAGGCGCCGGGATGGTATTTTCGATAGTAGGTTCTGAGTTCTTTAAGTAGTCTTTTTGAGAGCAATGTATAGCGATCCTTTTTGCCTTTACCTTCTTCGACTTTGATCAGCATGGTTTTACTGTCGATGTTTTCGGCTTTGAGGTTAAGGGTTTCACTGGCCCTGAGCCCGGCCGAGTAGGTGGTCATCAAAATCATTTTGTGTTTGAGGTTTTTTACGGAGCAGATGATCTTCCAAATATCCTCCATGGTAAGGACCCGGGGAAGCTTACGCGGCTTTCTCCTGATACTGTAGGTGACGGGTATCTCTTTTTCGGTCACGTGTTTGTAAAAAAAGCGAAGCCCGCAAAGAACGCTGTAGCAGCTGTTGGGAGCGTTTCCCTTATCCAGTTTGAGATAGAGGAGATAATCCTCGATCTTTTCTTGAGTCATCTTGTCCGGCGATAGGTTATAGAATTTTGCAATCCCGGTGACAGCTGCGAGATAGGCTCTTTGGGTGTTATGTGAGAGGTTCTTCAACTCCATGGCCCTGATCATTTTTTTGCGCAACTCTGTCATGTCATACCTCCTTTGGTGTGGGTTAATGTTACCTCGGAGGTATTTTATACGATCAGGGTAAAAAGAAACGATGGTTAATTGGGGAGGCGTTGTTGGCTACAAATTTGGCGGCAGAAAGCTACCGCGAAGCGGTTTCGTTCATCTACTATAGCTTACAGTTTCACCCAACCCTTTGATATGAGAATAATCTTCGTGGAATTGCTAAAACCTTTATTTGTCACACGATGAAAATTGACCAATACACCATTACCTGCCACATACATCTTGTGTATCACATACAATTCAATAAGTTACTGATTTAATCATAGAGTCCAAACCCGCCGGTAATCTCTGAGTTTGATCAAGTCTTAATAGCTGCCTCCGATTTCCCGGTTGCCATTCCTATTTGTAATCTTCTGCACGGCACAAATACCGATTCAGGTGGGAATCCAGGAAAAGGGTTGATACATAAAGGATATTCCTATCGGGTATCACAAACATTGGTTCAGATAGCTTGATCTCAGGTAGCGTTTCGAAACAACAACCGAATCCCGACGCCTTTATTCTCCCGCATTTGCAACATATTTTCTTGCAGATGGCCAGCTCTATCAAATGGTGTCTTATGAGCTTGGAGATGATATCGGCCCTGGACCCCAACGACAATTTACAGGTGCGGTCGGGCAAATCCCGCACGACATCTTGAACCTCCACTCCGAGACCCTTTTCCAAGTCGTTGATCCAGGTACTAACGGTTTGGGGTGTCAAAAAACGCTTGGCACTTGCGCGTGTGAGATTACCATGACGCGACACAGCCCAAAAGTATTTGAAATGTTGGTAGGTTAACGAATACACGGGAAACCTCCTATTTCGATTAAACCGAATGAGATATTCTAACTTATCGAATGGACAGAATCAATTAAAAACAATAAAATCATTTTCAGAACCAATTTAACCGAGGAGGCACCCACCTGATCTTGGCCGGAAACCCGCAAAGGACCTCCCGGCTGAAAAAGTCTCTTCCCAAACGCCTGGTGGACCATCTTGTCGACACGGTTTTAATCGAGGAACCTGCTGAATCCGATTCCGTGGTGGACGCAACTCTTGCAACGTTTGTCGAGCAGGAGCAAAAAGAATCACTATCAGCAGTTGAAATGCTCCAACGGGAGATAAACACTAATGGCTTGGCGGTAGTCGGATCAGAAGCAACCCTTGAAGCGCTTAAACGCGGGCAGGCGGATATGCTGATATTGGCAACAGATTTTTACAAAGGAGAACTAAAAGAAAAACGGTTAAAACTGGCGGTTCGAAACGGTATCAAGATTGAAACGGTAAGTGGCAGTCACGTTTTGAACCAATATGACGGCGTTGGATGCCTGCTGTGTTATTTACTGCCGAACCATTACACCTAAATTTGAAAAAGAAGAGAAGAAATGAAAAAAAACCTCAATTTGATGTTGCTTGTTGTTTTGATCATAATCGTGTTTGGAAGTACCCACACCCACGCGACGCTGGCTATCAACGACAAAATTATTAAGCAGCTAATTGAAGGCAAGGCCGCCGACACCTTTCGTTTAAGAGGAGCGAAAGTCGGCCTTTTGGTGGAGGATGGTTACGTCGTCTTATATGGCACGGTGGGCTTGTATATCCAGAAGATGCTTTACGAACAAATCGCATGGAAGACCAATGGGGTGGTAGAGGTGGACAATGAGATTCGGGTGTTGCCCGGTATGCCGCAGACCGATTCGGCCATAGAGCGCAAGATCATGGAACTCGTACTGAACCACAACAGGTTTCAGGGTGTAGATATTTACGCTACGGTAAAAGAAGGTACTGTAAACATTCGCGCTACCCTTGAGCACCCGCAGGATGTTTCGTTCCTAAAGCACAGAATATCCGAGATCGAAGGTGTTATCGACATTTATATTCAGGCAAAGTTTATTGTTTAATTCCCGGGTTTCCGTAGGTTTCATGATTCGTTAGATTGGATCCTTAATAATCGGTCCCACGGTCTCAAAGAAAAAGTATATTTTGCATAAGGGAGAAAACATGGCCGTTATCACTGTTAGACATGAATTTGCCACCGGGGTGCAATATTGGCGGTAATGATGTGAACGGTCGAAAGATCAATATGGATACCATGGGAGGAAAAAATGGTAGATATTTTGAAAAATGATGCTCAGACTTATATCAGAAAGATGATTTCAAAGGAATTTGAAGTTCTCAACAATGAAAACAAAACTCCTTCTGGCAATCGAAAATCCAATAATATTGAGCATTGGAATCAGCCAGATAGACCCGTAGGAAATTATTCATCGGTAGGAAAAATAAATACAAATGGAGTTTGATATCATGTATAAATTTTACTTAAACTAAAAATGAGAACGGAGCTATTTTGCCAAAAAATATTCTAATAGTAGATGATGAACCGGAGATCTTAATACCCCTTCAGTTTCTGATGGAGAGGCATGGTTACAATGTTATGACTGCGCAATCTGGAGATCATGCCTTGGAATTGATTTATCAAAACAACCCGGATCTTGTATTGCTGGATATCATGCTTCCCGGAATTGACGGTTATGAAATTTGTGAAACAGTACGTTTAAATCCAGAATATCGAAATATTAAAATAATTTTCATGACCGCCAGAGGAAGCGATGTTGAAATTGCTAAAGGTTTAGCTCTCGGAGGGGACGCGTATTTCACCAAGCCTTTCTTGAGAGATGCACTTGTGGCCAAGGTCAAAGAGCTTTTGGCAAAGAACACAAAAAGTCCTTGGCATATACAATCGATGATGTCACCTGATTATGTTGTCACAGGTATCCAAGACCAGACCTGATACCACAAACCAGGGTTAAGCGAACAATACGGATTTGGCGGCTATGCAGACTGCCGCCACAGCTGGGTGGCGGACCTTTCGCTCTAATGAGATAGCGTAGAAACGTTCGACAACTCCTTCTATCACGCCGATGGGTTCTACACCATACTGTCTTCCGACCTCGTCCTGGATCACGGAAGGGACTGCAAAAACCCCGACACCCGCCTGACCGAATGCTTTGAGTAGAGCACTGTCCTCAAACTCTCCTACAATAATAGGGCGAATTTCCAGGCTATCAAACCATTGTTCGAGTGTACCTCTTAGGGTCGTACCCTCTGCAGGAAGGAGAATCGGTGCACCGTTCATCGATTCCGGAAATCCTTTTCGATACTTCCGGGCCAATCTATCGCTCGCCATAAACGTTACCAGGCTCTCTCCAAGTAGATGGTTGTAAGCACGGATCTTGACCGCAGACGGAATTGGCATATCGGATAACACGACATCCAATTTGTGAATTACCAACTCGGATAGGAGCCTATCCGTTTTTCCTTCTCGACAAATAACACGTACCGGTTCTTTCAACTGTAAGGCCGGCTCTATCAAATGGTGTGCGATGAGCTTGGGGACGACATCCGCTACCCCAACGACAAGGTACATGGCGCGTTCGGGTAAACCCCGCACAACATCTTGAATCTCCCGGCCAATATTAAAAATCTCGTCGGCGTAGCGAAAAACGACTCGCCCAATATCCGTGAGTACGAGGCGACGTCCCTCTCGGGAAAACAGTTCCACCCCGAGACCCTTTTCGAGATCGCGGATCTGGGTGCTGACGGTTTGGGGTGTCAAAAGAAGCTCGGCACTTGCTCGTGTGAGATTACCATGACGCGACACAGCCCAAAAGTATTTGAGATGTTGGTAATTTAACGAATACACGGGAAACCTCCTATTTCGATTAAACCGAAAAAGACATTCTAACTTATCGAATGGACAGAATCAATTAAAAATATTAAGTTTATGTTCGGAACCAATTAGACCATGGGAGTCTTCAACATGGATGTTGTTATTACCGGAAAAGGGGTTGAAATTGACAGTACTCTAAACGCTTACATCCGGCGTCGAATCGATTTTGCGCTGAGCCGGTTCTCGACCAGAGCCGGGAACATTCGTGTGGTTGTCACAAACAAAAGCGGACCTTTTGGAGGATTTGAAAAATCATGCCGTATTCGTGTCCAACTTCCGGGAGATGCGACTGTAGCCGTTTCTTCCTCGGATGAAGACCTTCATGTAGCGATCGCTCATGCGACTCACCAAATCCACAGTATGGTCGCCAGAAGGATCGAAATAGGTCGGATATATGCAGTAACGAAACGGAAATCTAAAT
>CAWKCS010000003.1:0-22654 GCA_963848165.1 uncultured delta proteobacterium
CGGACACTCACCAGGGTATCTGCGCATCGGCCGGCCCATATGTTTGGAGTGACTTTTCCCACCTTCTGAAGACGGCCCGCGGCAGCAACCCTTTTTTATTGCTGTTGGATCATATTGTTGACCCCCACAACCTCGGTGCACTGCTCCGAACGGCATTTTGTGCAGGACTGGACGGCGTGGTCATAACAAAGGATCGTTCTGCACAACCTACCCCCGCTGTTTCCAAGGCATCGGCCGGCACCATGGAGCATATTTCCTTGGCCCGCGTTACGAATATGGTATCAACCATAAAAACCTTGAAAGAATCCGGACTATGGGTAGCCGGACTCGACAAACATACGGGTCAAAGCATCTATACCAGTGATCTGAGTGGGCCCATGGCGCTGGTCATCGGCAGCGAAGAAAAAGGGATCCGCCCGCTCGTAAAAAAAAACTGTGACCTGATGATTGCCATCCCCCAGGTCGCTGACGTCGATTCCCTGAACGCTTCGGTGGCCGGCGGTGTGGTGATGTATGAGACCTATCGGCAGAGACACGTCGGAGCCATGTCGATAACCACGTAAACCCGCAGTACGAATTTCGAATTTGGTAGGGCTGGATCTATTATAACAACCACTTTTGAGGGTGAGAGGATCATGAAAATAACATTGACAGACAACAGACTGAATGTACCTGATAAACCTGTGATTCCGTTTATCGAAGGTGACGGCATCGGGCCGGATATATGGCGGGCGGCAAAAAATGTCATGGACATGGCCGTTGCAAAAGTTTACGAATCCAGGCGACAGATTGCATGGAAGGAAGTTTATGCGGGTGAAAAAGGGTTCCGGAAGACGGGTGAATGGCTGCCACAGGAGACCGTCGATACCATTAAGGATCATGTCGTCGCTATCAAAGGACCGTTGACGACTCCCGTTGGGGAAGGCATCAGAAGTGTAAACGTCGCTATCCGGCAGGTGCTGGATCTTTACGCCTGTGTTCGACCGGTTGCCTACATCGATACAGTTCCGAGTCCCATGAAGCATCCTGAAAAAGTCAACATGGTGGTTTTCAGGGAAAACACTGAAGATCTTTACGCAGGAATCGAATGGCAGGCCGGGAGCAAGGACACCGAACGGGTGATGGCGTTTTTAGCGGATGAAATGGGTGTGACCCTTCGAGGTCACACGGGAATCGGTATCAAGCCTATCAGTGAAGAAAACACCAAGCGCCTGGTTGCCCGGGCCATTGCCCATGCCATTGACCACCAACTGGCATCCGTTACGCTCATGCACAAGGGCAACATCATGAAATTTACAGAAGGCGCCTTTATGAAATGGGGCTATGAGGTTGCCAGGGAAAGATTCGGTGATACCGTCATCACGGAAAAGGACCTCTACGATCAATATGACGGCCAACGACCGGAGGGTAAGGTCATCATCAAAGACCGGATTGCGGATATGCTGTTTCAGCAGGTACTGCTTCGCCCGGATGAGTTTGATGTCATTGCAACGCCCAACCTGAACGGGGACTACATTTCCGATGCTCTGGCGGCACAGGTGGGTGGACTGGGGATGGCGCCGGGTGCCAATATCGGGGACTTGTGCGCCGTATTCGAGGCAACCCATGGTACCGCACCCAAATATGCAGGACAGGACAAGGTCAATCCGAGTTCCCTGATTCTTTCGGGTGCCATGATGCTCGATTATCTGGGGTGGAACGAGGCAGCTTCCGCCATCAGAAAGGCGCTGCATTTAACAATACAGCAGAGGATCGTCACCTATGATCTGGCACGGCAGATATCGGGTGCCAGGGAGGTAGCATGCTCTGAATTTGCCAATGCGATCATCCAATCGCTGTAACTTATCAGACCGATCTTATGAATCCGGATGTATAGGGGTTGTCAGAAAAACATTCCGATTGAGGACCTTTTTTCTGCTACAACCCCTTATGCCGCCATCCTATTTTCGGAACATTATTATGACAAGCGGTATAACCGATGCCTCTCACAGGGCGTTCGTGCGTATATGGAATGCTTTCAAGGAAGCCCTGTTTCCCTTGACGTGTCTGATGTGCGGACGATTTTTTCTGCGGCGATCCGGCCGGAGCGATTCCTTTAAAAGGGGTGTTTCCATCAATGAAACGACCCAGGCGCCGCCATCGGCCGCACTCTTCGACAGCTTGATGGCGCCCTATCTCTGCCCTGGTTGTTCGCAACTGTTTACCCCTATCGAATCACCGTGTTGTACCTGCTGCGGTGTTATGTTCAAAAGCCGGGAAGGGACGGACCACCTTTGCGGGGAATGTCTCAATTCAAGACGGTATTTTGGTATGGCAAGAGCCGTGGGTGTTTACGACCAGGCGTTAATGGCGGTCATTCACGGCTTCAAGTATGGTGAAAAAGTGGGTATGGCCGCACCCCTGTCCATTCTGTTGTTAAGTGCTTACCGTCACTTCTGGCATGACAGGCCCATGGATGTGGTTGTACCGGTGCCCTTATTTGGGCGACGGCTTCGAAAAAGAGGATTCAATCAGGTCTATCTGGCGATCAAGCATTGGGAGAATCGCAAATGGCAGGCTGCCCTGCCAGCACCCCTCATGGTCGAAAGAGAGGCGCTGCGGCGGAAACGGTCCACACCGCCGCAGACAGGTCTGGGACGCAGAGACCGCATGCGGAACGTGAAAGGCGCATTCGAACCGGGCGTATCTCACATCATTCCAAAAAGGAGGATTCTGCTCGTGGATGATGTATATACCACGGGAGCCACGGTCAATGAATGTGCAAAGATTCTTTTAAAAGAAGGGGCCGAGACAGTGGATATCCTGACGCTGGCCCGAGCTCTGTGAAAACGATGGAGACATTAACACTTTCAAATCTTTCGGTAATTGAGAATGTTCAGCATCATATATTTTCCAGGCACGGCGGTTGCAGCCAGGGTGACTATGCGAGCTTGAACCTCAGCCTGGGGGTTGGTGACGATAATGGTACGGTTCAGCAGAACCGGCGTATCATCCTGGAACACCTGCAGACGGCATGTCTGGCCTTCTTGAATCAGGTTCATGGCACACAGGTCTTGACTGTAGACCAACAAAGTTTTTCCGGAGGGGTACCGGAAATATTGCATGTCGGTACCGGCGATGCCATGATAACGAATATTCCGGGAGTGGCGCTGGTGGTTCTGGTTGCCGACTGTCAGGCCGTCCTGATGGTGGACCCCGTTAAGAGCGTTATCGCCAACGTACACGTGGGGTGGCGGGGGAACGTCAACCAAATTCTTTGCCGGACCATCACGGAGATGCACAACCGGTTTGGTTGCAATCCTGAGGATCTGCAGGTCGGTATCAGTCCTTCCCTGGGTCCATGCTGTGCAGAATTTGTTAATTTCGCAAGTGAAATACCCGAAATGTACTGGCACCATAAAGATCGGCAGAATCGGTTTGATTTGTGGGCCCTCAGCAGGGAGCAACTGCTATTGGAAGGTGTATCGCCGGGAAACATCCATGTCAGCGGCATCTGTACCCGATGCAGGACAGACAATTATTTTTCTTATCGGGCAAGTAAGATTACCGGTCGCTTTGCAGCTGTTATCCAAATAAAGGGTTCAAGGATTCGAGGTTGATACAAGGGTTGGAGGGGAGCTGACAGCCACTAGCGGAAGGCGCCTAACAGCTTACAGTCTAAACGGCCAAATGATCAGGAGAAGCCTATAGGAGGGCCTTGAGAATGACCTGCACGGAAACACGGTTGTCGGTGTCACGGATTTTATCGAACAGGGAAATTTGCCCGGGATACTTTCGGGTGCGTATTGCCTGTGACCAGGTGTATCAGGATGCCGTGCCCGGGCAGTTTGTTATGATCCGTCTGGTGGGACAGACCTCTCCCTTACTCCGCAGACCTTTTTCGATTCATGATTTGATCATGGAAGGAGAGCGTGTAACCGGCTTTGATATTCTGTATAAAATCATCGGTATAGGGACGGAGGCACTTTCCATGAGCCGTGCCGGAGATATGGTGGATGTTCTCGGGCCCCTTGGACGGGGATTTTCCACCAGGGGGGATTTTCGCCATGTTCACATGGTGGCCGGGGGCATTGGTGTTGCTCCGCTTGTTTTTCTGGCCAATCACTTGATGCGGCAGGGTCTTTCCGGTTCGCAGATCACACTATTTATCGGCGGCAGATCGTGCGGGGATCTGTTATGTCTTGAGATATTCGAACGCCTGGGCATACAGGTGAAGGTGACCACCGATGATGGCAGTGCCGGTAGCCAATGCCTGGTCACGCAGCCGCTGGCAGAAACCCTGAGGCAGCAGAAACCGGAAATATTGTTTGCATGCGGTCCCATGCCCATGTTGCGGGAAGTGGTGGCCATATCCAGGAAGGACGGAATTCCATGCCAGGTTTCTATCGAAACCATGATGGCCTGTGGTATGGGTGCCTGCCTGGGCTGTGCCGTGGAGAAACGCGATTCCAAAGAAAAATACCTGCATGCCTGTATGGATGGACCGGTGTTTGAGGCGGGGAGGATAGAGATATAGGGTTGGAGGGTCAGAGCTGAGGGGAAAGCACTTGAGCTATGGCTGAAACCTGAGGCTGATAGGGTTACAGTTAGGGTTGGCGAAACAAAAAACGCTTCGCTGTCATTAACGAAGGTCTTACGTTTTATGTGTTAGCTTTAGCCCCAGCTAACAGCTACAATAAATAACGCGCGAAGCGCTAATGACAGCCGAAGGCTGAATGTCGTTCAAAGGACAAATTTCGAACAAAGTGTCCATGGCGAACAAAAACGTTGTGGTATTGAAATGGGGGAGTGCCTGTGCCGCAAAGCAGCACCAATAAATTTGCTGTGCGAATTTATTTTTGGTTTGACTTGACCCGGTGCCTATGGTAGGTCGTTTAAGTCGAATTTTGTGAGCAGGCAAGGCTTTTGACCATCAAGGAAAGTGTTCTTTTTCATGAAAAAGGAGACATACCGGTCGATACGGGAACTGGCCTACTACAGTAGCCTGGGGTTCTCTGTGGCACTTTCCATTTTCATTGGTCTCGGCATCGGTGTCTGGCTCGATGGAAAGTTTGATACATCGCCCTGGTTGACGCTCATTTTTCTGGGTTTCGGCATTGCTGCGGCGTATCGAAATATTGGTCTTGCCATTAAAAAGAGTCGAAAATTATAAACGGTTTTACGGTTTTTCTATCGTGAAAATTCAGGAGAGAATACTCAAATTTGTGACACGAACGAACTGGGTGCTGCTGGTAGTAGCGAGCGCACTCGGCCTGGCTTTTCTGCCCATTGATTTTGCCAAGGGCATCCTTTACGGCGGCCTGATCGTGACCATCAATTTTCACCTGTTGTCCCGGACGCTGAAAAAGGCGTTGACGCCACCCCATCTCTCCTCCCACAATGTTGTTCTGGCGAAATACTATTTTCGATTTTTTGTGAGCGGTATCATTCTGTTGTTTCTTATCCAAGGGCATTATGTTGCACCACTGGGTCTTTTTGTCGGGCTTTCCGTCGTGGTTGCGAGCATTTTCATGGCTACGATTCTTGAAGTAAGCAAACTTTTAATGAAGGAGGCAGTCTAAGGATGGAGCATCCCTATCTTTATTTCGTCAAGCTGTTTGAGCTAATCGGTTTGGATCACTTTGCACATGCCTATCCCCATGTCATCTATTCCTGGGTCGTCATGGCCATACTGATCGGTTTTGGTTTTCTTGGTGTAAAGGCTGTGACCCTGATCCCATCCAAAGGCCAAAACTTTTTCGAAATTCTCATTTCAGGTCTTGAGGAATTTGCTGTTGGCATTACAGGAGAAGAGGGGCGCTGGCTTTTGCCCATCATCGCGACGATTTTCATCTATATCGCCACATGCAACCTGATCGGCCTGGTGCCTGGATTTTTCCCGCCAACGGCCAGTTTGAATACGACCCTGTCCTGTGCATTGACGGTGGTTGTCTTCACCCATGTCATCGGCATTAAATATCACGGCGCCAGTTACATCAAACATTTTCTGGGGCCTGTCTGGTGGATGATACCCATTATTTTACCGATTGAGATTATCGGTCATCTGGCCAGAGTGCTGTCCCTGACTTTTCGGCTCTTTGGCAACATGATGGGTCATGAACTGGTGCTGGCAATACTCTTTGGTCTGGCCGGTATGTTTTTTGCGCCGTTGCCCATCATGGCTCTCGGCATCTTCGTGGCCCTGGTGCAGGCATTTGTGTTTTTTCTGCTTTCGGTGATGTACTTCACCTCCGCCATGGAGCATGCCCATTAACCAGCAGGCATACATCAGCATAATTTAAGCGACAAAGTCGCACATGATAAAATCGCGCAGCGAGTTTATTTGGATAATGGAAGAAGCGAATCATTAATCATTAACAAGGAGGTAGAGCAAGTATGGAAGCAACTGCATTAAGTTTTTTTATCGCCTGTGTAACGGCAGCCGGATTCGGAATCGCCATTGCAGCTTTTGGCTGTGGTATCGGACAGGGCATTGGATTGAAATCCGCCGTGGAAGGTATTGCCAGAAATCCCGAATCTTCCGGTAAGGTTACGGTTACCCTGCTGATCGGTCTGGCCATGATCGAGTCGCTCTGTATTTATGCGCTGGTCGTTGCCTTGATCCTTATTTATGCACATCCCCAAGCGGGTGCCATCGCAGGTCTGTTGGGTCACTAATCACTGCAAAAAAAAAGGCCGCGCTTTTATAGCGCGGCCTTTTTTTTAGGCTGTAAGCAGTAAGCTGTAGACTGCTAGGAAGCTGTAGGCTATGATGCTGCCTTGGCCAACAGCTTTCAGCTAACCCTCAACCCTTGTATCACCCTTCATCAACCCTTAACTTACAGCTTACCCCTCAGATATTGCCCTGTATAGGAGCCTTTTATTGCAGTCAGTTCTTCGGGGGTTCCATAACCCACGATCTCACCGCCGTCATCCCCGCCTTCCGGTCCAAGATCGATGATGGTGTCTGCCGTTTTGATCACGTCCAGATTGTGCTCGATCACGACGACCGTGTTTCCGGTGTCCACAAACCGGTTCAGCACATTCAACAGATTGCGGATGTCTTCGCTGTGCAGACCGGTGGTGGGTTCGTCCAGGATATACAGGGTGCGACCGGTTCCTTTTTTACTCAGTTCCTTTGCCAGTTTTACCCGCTGTGCTTCTCCTCCGGAGAGTGTGGTGGCGGGCTGGCCGAGCCGGATGTATCCAAGACCCACATCGGCAAGGGTTTGAAGCTTTGTGCGGATATTACTGATTTTGTCAAAAAAACCGAGGGACTGGGTAACCGTCATGTTGAGAACATCGACAATGTTTTGGCCCCTGTAACGAACCTCGAGGGTTTCACGATTGTAGCGCCTCCCCTGGCAGGCGTCGCACCTCACGTACAGGTCCGGCAGGAAGTGCATTTCAATCTTGATGATGCCGTCCCCGCTGCAGGCTTCACACCTTCCCCCTTTGACATTGAAGCTGAATCGCCCTGGTTTGTACCCTCTCATGCGGGATTCCGGTGTCTTGGAAAAAAGTTCCCGGATGAAAGTAAACAAACCCGTGTAGGTGGCCGGATTCGATCGTGGCGTCCTGCCGATGGCAGACTGGTCGATATGGATCACTTTGTCGATATGTTCCAGGCCTGTGAGTTGGCTGAATCGGCCGGCCCTGATTTTTTTATGGTAAAGCCTTTGGGAGAGTGCGCGATAAAGCGTTTCCAGGACCAGGGAAGATTTTCCAGACCCGGAGACGCCGGTGACGCAGATCAATCGTCCCAGTGGGAACATCACATCAATATTTTTAAGATTGTTCTGGGTAGCCCCTTTGATGCCAAGGCAGGTCCCATGACCTGCCCGCCTGCGTCTGGGCACATCGATCGTTTTTTTGCCGGAAAGATAGAGGCCGGTCAAAGAGGTCTCTGACAGCACCAGATCTTCGGGTGTTCCGGTAAATACGACGTTTCCACCCTCGACACCTGCACCGGGCCCCATGTCTACCACGTGATCGGCCTGTCGTATGGTTTCCTCGTCATGTTCTACGACAACGACCGTGTTGCCGAGATCGCGCATTCTTGACAGCGCGGACAGCAGTTGTTGGTTGTCTCTCTGATGGAGACCAATGCTTGGTTCGTCCAGGACATACAGAACACCGGTTAATTTCGATCCGATCTGTGTGGCCAGTCGAATCCGCTGGCTTTCACCACCTGAGAGGGTGTTGGCTGCCCTGTCGAGTGTGAGATAGGGGAGACCGACATTGGCCAGAAAACCGAGTCTCTCCTTGATTTCCCTGAGGAGGCGGTCTGCAATAATTGCTTTTTTCCCGCTGAATGCCAGGGTCTGAAAAAAAACCAGGGCATTTCCAACCGAAAGAGACGTAATGTCGGAAATGGTTTTATCACCTACTTTGACGGAGCGGCTGGCGCGGTTCAATCTGGCTCCCTTGCATTCAGAGCACGGGCGGAAGTTCATGTATAGCTTGATGTCTTCTCGTGACCAGCTGGAGTCGGTTTCTTTATAGCGTCTTTCGAGATTGGGTATAATTCCTTCATACGCCTTGTGGTAAGAGAATCTGCGGTTGTTTCTCTCAAAATAGAAGGGGATCTGCTCATCTCCTGAACCGAATAGCAGCACCTGCTTGAAATGATCGGAAAGATCCACAAAAGGGGTGTAGATATCTGTTTGGTAGTAAGCGGTCAGGGCATCCAGGAATTCGGCAAAATGGACCGAACTGCGATTGGCCCACAGGGCAACGGCTCCTTGGCGCAGTGACAGGGACGGATTGGGAACGATCAGATCAGGATCAAATTCACTTGTCACACCCAGTCCATCGCATTTTGGGCAGGCTCCCCGGGGTGAATTGAAGGAAAAACTGGCCGGTGAAAAATCAGGGTAATGGATGCCGCAGTTCAGACAGACGGGTGTTTCGCTGTAAAAAATCGGCAGGCTATCGATAACCTCGATGGTCACCCGTCCGCCGGACAGGGACGCGGCAAGTTCCAGAGAATCCGCCAGACGGTTTTGAATATTTTCCTTGATCACCAGACGGTCCACAACCACGTCGATAGTGTGTCGTTGCAATGGATCTAATATGTCTACCTGTTCGATATCAAGAATGTCGTTATCCACGCGCACACGAGCAAAACCTTCTTTGCGCAGCTGTTTCATCAACTTCTCATGGGTTCCCGTCTGGTTCGCCACAACCGGTGAAAGAATCATGGTCCGGGAGTTTTCCGGTAGTGCCATGACCTTGTCAACAATCTGATCGAGGGTCTGGGAAGAGATCGGTTGGCCGCATTCATGACAATGGGGTGTCCCAACCCGAGCAAAAAGAAGCCGGAAATAGTCATAGATTTCGGTGATGGTGCCCACGGTTGATCTGGGGTTGTGGCTACCGGTTTTCTGTTCGATGGCGATGGCTGGTGAAAGACCTTCAATGGAATCGATGGCCGGTTTTTCCATTCTCTCGAGAAACTGCCGGGCATATGTGGAAAGGGATTCCACATATCGCCGCTGGCCTTCCGCATAGAGCGTATCAAAAGCCAGAGAGGATTTCCCGGAGCCGGAAAGACCGGTGATGACAATGAGCTTGTTCCCCGGCAGTACGAGGTCGATATTTTTGAGATTGTGCTGTCTTGCCCCCTGAATGACGATATCCATAAACCCTTACCAAGTTAAACCGGAAAGCGACAACGTCGCGTCCAATAAATTCGTGAAACGAATTTATCTATACTAGATTTGCCGATAAAATCATAGACCTGAAAATACGAGTACAGGATGCATGGCTTCCAAAAAAGTGAAAAACAATGAGCACAAAAGCGACGAAGTCGCGCCTTATAAATTCCTAAAACGAATTTATTTGGATAGTGCCATGAAATGATTAAGCTTTTATCAGGTGGCTATCAGGCGGTTTTTCAGTGTTAAAATTCGGGTAAAATTAATTTAAAAATGAGAGAAAATGAAAGAAATTAGATGAAAATGTGAGTTAACAAGACTGTTGAAAAAATGTTCATAACTCCGGATATGCCTAAAATACTTAAAGAAATATTGCACATACAAAGTGCTGCAGGCCAGGGAATTGGCAAGTTCTATATAATAATATATAATTAAAACAAATAGATAGAATTTATAAAATTTTTCTGGTACGGGTGTTATATGAATCGCCTTCATTCGGTTTGACAATCGGTGCGCGGTACCTTAAAAGACACTCAACGATTGATGATATCGATCTTATTCGGTATTATTTCAAAAAAACCAATTAATTTCGTTATTTTATCTTTATTATTAATCCCTGAGTAAATCATATTTTAAAGAATCGAAGCTACGAGAAAACTGGTATTTATGGACGCTGTCTGGAACGAGATAAAATCTGCCATCAAGGAAAAAATTCCTGGTCACTGTTATAAAATGTGGATCGAGCCCATCGAATTCGATAAAACAACCGAAGATGGCGTGTTCCTGTCTTGTCCTAACCAGTTTTACAGAAATCGGATTCTCACCAACTATGTTGATTTGATGGAAACTGAAATGAACCGGGTTCTGGGAAGGTCGTGCAAACTCTTTCTGGATGTGCGCAAGCAGGCAAGGGGATCTTTGGCGGGAGCATCACCGGCACAACACCAGATGCAGCTTCCGAGCATCCATTCGAAAACGTACAGTGGCCGAATGCTGCGACAGAATTTTACTTTTGACCAGTTTGTTGTTGGAAAGAACAATGGTTTGGCCTATTCAGCAGCACTCTCCCTGGCATCCGGGAAATCGAGCCAACAGAACTCCGTGTTCCTTCTGTCCAAGACCGGTAACGGGAAAAGCCATCTTTCCCAAGCCGTGGGCCATCATATCCTCTCGTTATTCCCCACGGAGAGGGTGTTCTATATCACGGCCGAGGATTTCACCAATGAGATGACCTACTCATTTCAAAACAACACCATTGGAAAATTCAAAGAGAAGTACCAGAAGCGATGTGATGTTTTACTTCTGGAGGACGTACACTATCTGAGCGGCAAGGGCCGAACCCAGCAGGAACTGGCGCTGGTTTTGGACACGTTGTTTGAGGCGGATAAAAAAATTATTTTTTCGAGCTGCTACCTGCCGGGTGACATACCGAAGCTGAATGAAAAATTGCGGTCCCGGCTTGGCTACGGTTTCATTTCTACCATCGAAACCCCTGAATACAAGACACGGGTGAAGATTCTCCAGAAAAAATCAGCCGCAAGCGGCTGTAAAATGCCCCTGGAAGTGATTCACTATCTGGCTGATGTGCTCGCAGAGAACGTCCGGCAACTGGAAAGCGGCCTCATCGGTGTGGTGGCTAAATCATCTTTACTGGGCATGGGTATCGATTTGAACCTGGCAGAGAGTGTTGTCAAGAATCTTGTTCGACAGAAAAAAACCATTACCGTCGCTGTCATCAAAAAACTTGTCTGCGAACAGTATAAGGTGGACCAGAATGAACTGGTATCCCGGTCACGAAAACAGCGTGTTCTTAAGCCGAGGCAGGTGGCCATTTATCTTGCCAGGCGGTACACTGACCAGCCCTTGCAGGCCATCGGAAAGAGTTTCAATCGCTATCATGCAACCGCGCTGCACGCCATCGGATGTGTTGAGCGCGAGTTAAAGCATAATGCGCCCCTCAAGCAGCATGTAAAATATCTCAGTAATAAGCTGGAGTCCGGCGACTTCTAACCCGCATTTCTCATGAAAATAAATTTTCATGAGAAACGCGGGGTAAATAATATTGCTGCGCGATCTTATCGATTATAAAAACCAAAACCCCGACGGATTCCGTCGGGGTTTTGGTTTTCTAATAAGCGGCAACGCCGCGTCATATAAAATTGCGCAGCAATTTTATTATTGGATCTTGATGAACGTGCTGTTGGATGCCACGATGTCCTCGATGAATTCCATCCGTACATTCTGGTGATATTCGATGACACAGCGCAGCTTCAGTGCACATTTAGCGCAAACCTCATCGGAGGTATCGTAATCACCAATACATCCCACCTGATCGTCCAGCGACTCTGCTTCAGTAAATAGTTTATCCATTTTAGCCTTTCGCCTTTATTAGCCTGGGTTGAGCTCAGTTTAGGCTGAGTAATGACAGCATCTCAGTATGTATCTTTCCGTTGGTGGCCAGGATTTCCTTTTTGTTGATGGTAAATGGATTGTTGGCAAAATCGGTCACAACTGCGCCTGCTTCCAAAGCGATCAGCACGGCTGCAGCCGTATCCCACGGGTGGAGATTTTGTTCCCAAAACCCATCGAAACGACCACATGCCAATGCGCAGATATCGATAGCAGCGGAGCCCATTCTGCGTATACCCTGGGCAGCTCTCAGACAATTTTCAAGCCGGTCTGTGATGGTATCGAATATCGACAAGAGATCATAGGGGAAGCCCGTGGCCAGCAAACTTTCCTGCATGACCCGGGTGTCGGAAACCTGTATGGGGCGGTTATTCAGGAAGGCTCCTTCACCCGCGACAGCCGAGTACAGCTCGCCTGTGACCGGGTTGAGAACAATCCCCATAACTGGTGTTCCCTTGAATGCATAGGCAATTGAAATCGAAAATATCGGCACCTGATGAGCAAAGTTGACTGTACCGTCCAAGGGGTCGATGATCCACTGGTGATCCTCATCTTCTTGATCCAGGCCGCTCTCTTCTGCCAGGATCGAGTGTTGTGGAAATGCCTTGCGTATGATGCCGATAATGATCTCTTCCGATGCGGTATCGGCTTCAGTGACAAGATCGACGGCGCCTTTTTTCCGGATATCGGAAATGTTGCCGAAATAAGATTTCAAGATCTTGCCGCTTTCAAAGGCAGCCTTGATGCCGACGCGTTTGATGTAGTCCATTTCCATAGGTGGCACCTTTATAGGCGATGCACAGTTAAAGTCAAGCCATTTTCCTTAGGGTTAAATATTATTGAACATGTAGATAACGAGGGTTGGAGGGTCGGAGGGTCGGAGGTTTGGAGGGTAAGCCCTTAGTTCTGATCTAAATACTCCACCTCTGGTGGAGGACCCGGAAAGGTTTTACCGATCCGGTGAAAATTAAAAAAGGAAAATATCGAATGTCGAACAAGGAATATTGAATATTCCAGCCTCCTTCGAGGGGGCATTTTGAGCCCACCCGCTTTGCGGGGGGAGACTCAGTTCAGGGTCATGGGCCATAAGTTAAAAGACCCTCTCACCCTCGAAACGTCCAACCCTATCGATGCTCCATCATCCCCTCAAGGTTATCGATCAATGGTCTCAGGCTAGCGGCTTCCCGGGCGGAAATAGAAAAACCACCGTACATTCGGCATAATTGATTCCGCTCTTGAACCGGCACCAGATCCTGCTTGTTCAGCACCCGTATCAGGGGGATCTGCTGCAATGCGAGGTCTGCCAGGAGATTTTCCACGGATTCGATCTGTTCCGGGTGCCGTGGGTTGCTTATATCGATTACGTGCAGCAGGATGTCGGCATTATCGAGCTCTTCCAGGGTGGCTCTGAAAGCGACCAGCAGGTCTTCAGGCAGGTTTTTGATAAATCCCACCGTGTCGGTAATAATAACCTCGGTGTCGCGAGGGAATCTGAGGCGTCGGCTGGAAGGATCCAAGGTGGCAAAAAGTCGTTTCTCCGCCAGGACATGGCTGTGGGTGAGAGTATTGAGAAGGGTTGATTTTCCGGCATTGGTATAGCCGATAATGGAAACGACCGGCAGATCTTTCTTGGCGCGTTTGGCCTTTTGTTGCTGACGTTGTTTTCTGACTTTCAGCAGGGCATTTTCCAGTTGAACGATTTTATCCCGTATACGTCTGCGATTGATTTCCAGTTTTGTCTCGCCGGGGCCTCTCCCGCCTATGCCACCGGTCAAGCGTGACATGGCTGTATTTTTGGTAATGAGCCTTGGCAGCAGATATTTGAGTTGGGCAAGTTCCACCTGGAGCTTTCCCTCCCGGGTCCGGGCTCTCTGAGCAAAGATGTCGAGGATCAGTTGGGTTCGATCGATGACTTTGAGATCAATCTGGTCGGTGATGGAACGGATTTGAGAGGGATTGAGTTCCTGGTCAAAAATAAGCAGTGTGGCACCTTTCTGAAGGGCTGTAATGACGAGACTTTTCAGTTTGCCCGATCCCATCAAAAATCGGCTGTCCGTTTTTTTCCGATGCTGCAGGATACTGCCAACGGTCTGGATGCCGCTCGAGAACACCAGTTCCGAAAGTTCGTCCAGAGAATCTCCGGCATCCTGTTTGGAAGCGGTGGAGACGCTGATGAGAAGGGCCCGTTCTGTATTCTTGCCGGTCGCGTGTAACGGAGTGATGTGGGAAAGCTCTTCCTCGATGGATTGAATCAGTTCCACACATCCGATATCCGTTTTTCCGGGCGCCAGCGTCACAGGAAGCGTGGTGGGTTCACCTGTGTTTTTAGGCAGGATGTGGCTCATGAGAACCTGTTTGGGGAGACCGTCTTCGCCGACCTGTACCACTGTCATAAGATCCAGGCGCAACAGGGCAAGATCCGTGAGATCGTCGGTGGTCAATGGTTCGTTATCCAGATGCGTGTGAACGCAGCGGATGCCCCGCAGGCGCCCAGGTGCGGATCTGTATTCAGGCGTGTCGGGAATCACGATTTCGTTGTGATTTCCCACAATCACGTAGGGAATTTTCCCCTTGCGATCGATGAGAAGCCCGATCTGTCGATTGATGTCGAGGGACAGACGACTGATATCCCGGGCCAGTTCCGGCGTGATAATGAATTCCGGTGGGGTTTTTCTCCGATAGAGGTTTTCTATTTTACGAACCTGGCTGGCCTTGAGCCCTTTGGTGTTGCCGTAAATTTTTTTCATAAAATTTTCATGCCTGTTTGAAATCGGCGGGGTATGAAACGATTCTTATAGATTGAAATTATATTTTTATCTTTTAAACAAGTAGCATGAAAATTTAGAATAACAAATAAATTCGCGCAGCGGATTTATGGCTTGATGTATTTATCCTCCGCCAGGTTTTCGAAGCGCGTATAGGTGTTCAAAAATGCCAGTTTGATGTCACCGGTGGGGCCGTTGCGCTGTTTTTTTAGCAATAATTCCGCCGTCCCTTTGTTGGGGTTGTTTTCATCCCGGTTATAGACTTCGTCCCGGTAGATGAAAGCCACCACATCGGCATCCTGTTCAAGGGCTCCGGACTCCCTGAGATCTGACAACTGGGGCCGTTTGTCCTGGCGTTCCTCGAGTTTTCGGTTCAGTTGGGACAGGGCCATGACAGGGAGGCTCAGTTCCTTGGCAAGTGCCTTCAGGCTTCTGGATATTTCCGATATTTCAAGGTCTCTTCTTTCAGACGATGAACTCGACTTCATGAGTTGCAGGTAGTCAATGATAATGAGGCCGATGTTCTTGTCCATTTTGAGCCGCCGGGATTTGGCGCGAATACCCATGGCAGTTATGTCGGGCGAATCATCGATGTAAATGGGTGCCTCGGAAAGAACTTCGGCGGCGCTGGTCAGGTTGACCCAATCCTCCCTGCTGAAGAATCCACTGCGCAGGCGGGATGAGTCGATTCGCGCTTCCGAACACAGCAGGCGCATGGAGAGCTGTTCCCGTGACATTTCGATGGAGAATACCGCCACGGGAATATTTGCGTCTACGGCAACATTCCTGGCGATGTTGAGGGCCAGGGCGGTTTTTCCCATGCTGGGCCGGCCGGCCAGAATGACAAGATCCGAATTCTGGAGTCCGGATGTGAGGTTGTCCAGGCGACTGTAGCCGGTGGGCACACCGGTAATGAGTGACTTGTTGCCTTGCCGCTCCTCAAGGGCGTCGATATTTTTCTGGACCAGGGATGACAGGGAGTAGAAAGACTGCCGGCTTTTGTTGCCGGATATTTCAAAAACAGCCTTTTCGGCAAAGTCGATCATGTCTTCCACATCGCCCCGGTCTTCGTAGCAGCGCTTGGTGATGGCGTTTGCCTTGTGGATCAGTTGCCTCAGTGAGGACTTGTCGTGGATGATTTTGGCATAGTGCTGGGCATTTACGGCCACAGGTGCCGTATCCACAAGCTTCGCCAGATAAGTGGCACCGCCAATGGCCTCGAGATCTCCCTTTTCCTTGAGAAGGTTGGTCAGAGTTACAAGGTCGATGGGTTCGTTTTTTTGAAAGAGATCGATGATGCCCGCAAAAATCTTCTGATGCGTCAAACGATAGAAGTCTTCCGGAATCAGCCTTTCAAGAACATCGTACAGAGTGCTGTTGTCCAGCATCACGGCGCTGAGAAGTGACTCTTCCGCCTCCAGATTTTGGGGTGGAATGGTGTGAAGTGACGAATTTTTATTCATAGGGTCAATCAATGGGTGTTAATGCACAAGCCGCTGGGTAATTCCGATAATCTGAAATCTTAGTGAAAAGTTTAGATTAAGGTTAGCACACATACCAAGATGAAATCAAGAAAGCAAAACGCAAAAAACCTTCGGTTTTTTGCGTCGATAAAATACAGTATATATGTTCGACAACAGCCTAGGACAATAGGGAATTATGAGATATTTGTCCAGCGGTCAAGCGTATAAAAAAGCACTAGGGCATATTGTCTCTGGTTTCCTCTCTAATATCCACAATATTAGGTAGTTGCCGGTCGTTTAAAAAAAAGCGACGAAGTCGCGTCAGATAAAATTGTTACACAATTTTATTCGGGCACTACCTCCAGGGTAATTTCGGGCTCCACTTCTTTATACACCCGGATGGGAATCTTGTGTGTTCCAATGGTCTTGATGGGTTCGCTCAGGAGAACCATGCGTTTTTCCACCGTAACCCCAACATCTGCAAGAGCCTTGACCACGTCTCGCACCGTAATAGAGCCGTAAAGACGGTCCTCTTCGCTGACTTTGGCGGCGACTTTACACATTACACCCTCCAGGCTGGCTGCCATCTCCTCTGCGATCTTCTTTTCCTTGGCAATCTGCAGATCAAATTTGGCTTTTTGCTGCTCTAACATGCGCCGGTTCTGGGGCGTGGATAGCACTGCTTTTTCCTGCGGCAGCAGGTAGTTGCGCGCATATCCCTTGGCAACGTTCACTTCGTTTCCGATAATGCCCAGAGAGTCGATGGTTTCTTTTAAAATAACTTTCATGCGTCTATCCTCCAAAAAAGAAAATCGAACACGATTTTCTTTTTTAAGTTTGTTTATTCCAGGCTCTTGCCAAAATCATCCGTTTATCGGGTAGCCGGGGACAAACTAAGATAAATATTTTTTTAATAACCAAATTGTTGTGCTGAAGCAAAATTTATTTCAGCACCCTGTCATGTATCCAAAGCGACAACGTCGCTCTAAAATAAAATCGTTAATCGATTTTATTTTGAATATTAATTTTCCTGAAATTGAGCCACATATCGAACAGTCCCAGGCCGATGACAACCAGTAGAACGATCTGCTGAATGGCGATAAGGCTGTAGAAAAAAATTCGTAGCAGCCTGGGAAATTGCTTTTTTTCAAAGAAAAATGATACGATGGCAATACCTTGAAAAAAATAGATCATCAGCAGAACCAGCAGACCGTTTATGCCAATGATCTTGAGCGTGCTGCCCGGCAGCATGAGAAGCCCGCCGCACCCGATCAACACCCACACAAGATAATCAGGGGCTTTCCACAGGTTCAGCGCACCGAACGCCGGGAAAAAAAGGCCCCGGCGCTTCAGGAGTGATCTGGCCATGAGCAGATTGGACCATGTTACCACCAAAAACGATGCTGTTACCATGGCCGGGATGATGCGAATCAGGCCATATTGTATCTGGTCCAGAGAAGCTGAAAACTTGTGGATAAATTCTTCAGACGCCCCCATGCCACGGTAGAGCGCAACCGTCATTTCAAGATTTTGGCCAATATACGCCGAAACAAGGCCGTAAATGCCGATGGCCGACATATTGCTGTATAGCACGAGCACGACAGCGCCGGTCAGCATGACCCCGCCGCATGCGTACAGAACGGTTTTTTCAACCGAAAGGTTCATTTCAAAAAGTTCACTCAGCAAAAAGCCGAGGAAGAGCATTTCCAGAAAGAACACCACATCGATGGATATACCCCCCGCCAGCACGAACAGTATGGTCATGGCCGCCACCGGTATGATGAGGCCGGTCTTTCTGCCCAGCTTAGAACGATAGAACAGAACCGGGAGCGGGAGAAGCAGGGAGCAGAAAAAGCCGATGATCGGCATGTATACGGATACGGTGATGATGGTCATTGTTATCACCACACCGGTCAATACATCTCTGGATATTTCCCTGGTAAAGCTTTGCGGCACGTTCTCTCCATAAAATCGTGGTACGATTTTATCTTTCGCGACGATGTCGCTCTATTCTGACTCCTGGGTTCTGACTACAAATCCAATGTGCCGACATACGGCAGTAACGCAATCGTCCGGGCCCGCTTGATGGCATGGGTCAATACGCGTTGATGTTTGGAGCAGGTTCCGGAAATTCTTCTGGGAATAATTTTGCCCCGTTCGGTAATAAAATATTTTAACAGCTTCTGATCTTTGTAGTCGATCTCGATCTTGCTGTCGGCACAGAAACGACATACTTTTCTGCGATGGAAAACACGTCTTTTTTTCTTTACGTTACTACCGTCCTGCGTCTGTCTATGATAGGCTGCCATTTATCTACTCCTTAGGGGTTTCTGCTGATTCGGTGGGTTCTTCTTCAGGGGCCGGGGTCTCTTCGGGTTCCGGTGCAGCGTCGACGGTTTCTTTCACTGCCGCCTGGGTTGCTGCCTCTTCCACCTCTGGTTCTGCAGCTTCTTCCACTACCACTTCGGCTGCCGGGGCTGTTTTGGCCTCCGGTTCAGCTTCAGGGGTTGCCGCAGCTTCAGCTTCAGCTTTTGCCGCTGCTGCCGTTGCTGCCGCCGCTTCTTCCGCAGCCTTGGCAATGGCCTCGGCTTTCTGGGCTTCTTTTTCTGCCATTTCAGCCTTGATGGCTTCCACGTCCGCCTCTTTATCCAGCAGAACCGTCATGTACTTGAGTATCCGGTCGTCAATGCGGAAGAAACGCTCCATTTCATCAACCAAGTCTCCAAAACCACAGAAATTGACCTGCGCGTAATATCCGCGTGGTTTTTTCTTGATTTCATAGGCCAGCTTTTTCTGACCCCATTCATCGATGTCGATGAGGAAACCTTTGTACTGAGGAATGAGTTCTTTGAGTCTGTCAAATACAGGTGAGCGCTCGTCTTCTGACAGGTCAGAATCGAGGATAACGATCTGTTCGTACCTTCTCATAGTGCCTCCTTACGAGTTTAAAGCCCCGGCCGATTTGGCTATGCGCATCCTGAGAGAGACACGCCGGAGCAAGGATTATGTCCGTTTTGTTTCCTTTCGGAATCAAAACGCTATATATATGGGGTTAAAGTCATTATTGTCAAGCCAAAATAAATTTTGTTGCACAAATTTTATAGAACGCGGCTTCGCCGCTATTTTCATAAAATCGCGAAACGATTTTATGGTTCATTGAGTTCATTGAGTTTGTTGTGTTGCAGAAGTACTTCAGAAAGATCGTGGTGTAAATAGGGGATAAACAAGCCCGCTCATTTCTGAGCGGGCTTGTAAGCCGTGGTTTGAAAACCACGGCTGGGTCGGTTCCAAGGGAATCGAAACGCTATATATATGGGGCTATAGGTATAGTTGTCAAGCTAAAATAAATTTTGATGCTCAAAATTTACAAGGAACCATTGAGGTATTTATGCACAAGACTGGAGATAAGCGTTTGATAGGGTATGCCTTCTTCGATGGCCCTTATCTGAATCTGGTGATAATCCTTTTGTGTGAGGCGGAGATTGATCCGCTTATTTTTTTTCAATGTACTTCTGGCAGCTGCGATGGCCTTTTCTTTTTCCCGATCAAAATCTTTGACAGGCTTCCAATCATCGCGTTCGATTGATTCCATGAGGTCTTTTTCTTCCTGGTCAATAGGCTTAAACGCATTTTTGCTTATTTTATTCATTACTCCCCCTTTAAGCCGTATTTCTTCGTGTACTTGCGGCTTGGAAAGGCTGTTTTGAGAAATATTTCTTGATCATTTTCTACATAGGGTACGATATAGGCATCGTTCTCAATTTCCAGTATATATAACTTTTGGTTGACTCGTCCTGGATTTTCTTCAATTCCGATTACCTGACCCGATTCAATCAGATAAGCTATTTCTTCAAAAGAAATCCCACGTTCAAGTTTTAAAATTTCATTTTTTGCAGAATCCCAATTCAAATATTTCATAGCATATATATATGCCATTGTCTGCCTTATGTCAACTTTTTTATTCGGAGCTTGTCATCTATCCTCATAACGTTAACTGTCATGTGCTTTCGCCGCGCGCGGCGGGTCGGACCAAGCCAACCACCGCGGGTCACCGCGCTCACCGCGGATCACCGCGGGTCGCCCAAGCTAACAGTCTGATATCAATAGTAATAAGCTCCAAGCCGGACTGAAAAAAGGGCTTAAATGGCCCATTTTAGGGTCGAAAAAACATGTTTAAAGCAAAATTCAGTACGCAATCCACCTGGAATATCTTTGAGAGATCGAAACCCTACTGAAACCTTTGATAAGGAATAGGTGGCAATTTAACGACTCTTCACAAAATAGTATCACAAATCAACATGTACCCAACGATTTGACGGTATCACAACTTTTTTCTTGCTGGATTAATTGATTTCTGGCAATATTTTCAGGCGTATGGAAGGCACGATACTATCCATTTATCTGTAGCCGGTATCGGTAGGAGAAAAATGGAAAAAAATAGTTCTGAAAACGCAGACGGACAGCAAGAAACCGGTAAGGCCATCCATTCCTTTATGGACATGGTGGCGTGGGAAGCCGAACAATATGCCGCAGACCACACCTCACCCTTGTCTCCGCTTCTTGAAGAGATTGAGAACTACACTCTCAACAAAACCGAGTCTCCCAACTGGCTTACCGGCCGGATTGAAGGACGTTTTCTGCAGTTGATTATCGTTCTATCGGGATTCAGGAATGTGATCGATATCGGCACATTCACCGGTTACTCGGCCCTGGCTATGGCCGAATCAATTCCGCCAGACGGCAAGGTGCTGACAATCGAACATGATTCCGCCAATGCCGACATCGCTCAAGGCTTTTTTGACAGGAGTCCGCAGGGCCACAAGATCAATCTGCAGCGGGGAGAAGCCATTGATATTCTAAAATCCCTGCCGTCCGAAGCAACCGATCTTGTCTTCATTGATGCTGATAAAACCAGCTACCTGGCATACTATCACGAATCAATGAGGATTCTGCGGAAAGGCGGCCTCATTGTTGTTGACAATGCCCTGTGGTACGGCCGGATCTTTGAGCCCAAAGATGAGTCCAGTAAAGCCATAGCCCTCTTTAACGAAGAGGTAAACGCTGACAACAGGGTGGAGAAACTCTTCCTCACCCTCTGTGACGGTATCTACCTGATCAGAAAAAAAACAATCTGATATAATTGAAGAACCTCGCAGCAAGCTACGAGGAATGTTCTGCCTTACGGCAGTGCTGCGCATCGGCCGTAAGGAATTCTGTCTAATTTAGATTCGCTCGCTAACCCCGCAGCATGCGAAGCACTGCCGAACGGCAGAACCTACGGGGAATGCGCTCGCTGTTTCGGTTCAAATGATCCCCGTCTAATCAATTCACGAAGATCTATACGCATGTGGCCATGGGTAAAAAGCAGGGGGTGATCGATACGCTATGAGATGTAGTCACCTAATAACGAGAAAAGGGGCAATGCGATGATGCATAACCCCTTGATTTTATGGTGGGCCGTGAAGGAATCGAACCTTCAACCTACTGATTAAGAGTCAGGTGCTCTGCCTGGTTGAGCTAACGGCCCAATGAAATCGCTGCGTGCTTTCATATGGCGCGACAATGTCGCTTTTGACGAAATCGTTGCAACAATTATATTTGTTGAACAAAAAATCCACATATCAACCCTGAACCGGGTTGTCAAAAAGAAATTTTAGAATCAAAAAAGAAATATGATTCTAAAATTTCTTTAAGACGCGGCTTTGCCGCTTTTTATCATTACCTTTCCCTTGATTCTCTAACCGCTGTCAAAATGTCCTTGGTGGTGGCTTTCGTTTCAATACCGGGAATATCAAATGGTGATTTTGTACCCTTCCTAAAAATTATTGAAAAGCTTTCACCACCTCTCCTTTTAATAACCACTTCTTCAGTTCTGGCGATATTCAGAACAGCTGCAAGACGTTGCCTTGCTTCAGAATATGTATACACTTTCATATGATGTTACTCCAAGATTGTAATCCCTAATTTCCTCGCAACTCTTTGCATTCCAAGATCCAGAGTCAGCAAGGGACTTCGGAGGTTAAACGCACATTCTAAGAAATATGCATCGTATGCATATATGTTATGGTTGATCGCGATGTTTAAAGCCGATCTTATGTCGGTCTGCCTTAAGTCTACCGGTATGTACTGCACAGCTTCCCAAGCTGATGCAACCTCATCCTTCTTCAAAACCTTTTTTTTCATCATTGCAGTTAATGCATTTCCTAATTCAAACGGTAGAACATCAGGTGCGATTATATCATGGCCTTTAGTGAGTTGAATGATTCTGCTTTTTTCGGGTTCATTTAAAGCGACAGCGATGAAAGTATTTGTGTCAGCAATTATTTTCATGGGTACAATTGTACGCATGTTCACTTGTCTTGTCAAGTTAAGGATAAAA
>CAWKCS010000004.1:0-30792 GCA_963848165.1 uncultured delta proteobacterium
ATTATGCCCGCCGGCCGCAGCGACTTCCATGGCTCTTTTCACATGTTCCTGCCCCATAACATCGGCAAAATCCTTATCGTGACGGTTTTGGGTGCCAAACAATTCCTTCAGATTTGCCTTTACAACCTCAATCCGATCAAAACCGCGCAGAAAACCCACCACCTGTGAAAGCGTTTTAACCGGGTAGACATCGATAGCATCGACAACAGACGCTTCACGCCGGTTTTCATAAGGAACAATAATACCCTGACACCCCGCCTTTTTGGCGGCAATTGCCATGGGAAGACTCCCATTCACCGGTTTGATACGCCCATCCAGGGAAAGCTCGCCCATGATGGTATAGTTGCCGACACGCTCTTGGGGAATCAGCTTTTCAGCGGCCAGAATCCCCAGGGCGATGGGCAAATCAAAACCCGTACCTTCTTTCTTGATGTTTGCAGGGGCGAAATTGACGGTAATTCTATCGTCAGGGAAGGTATAACCCGAGTTGTTGATGGCGGATTTGACGCGTTCTTTGCTTTCTTTTACAGCGGCTTCCGGTAATCCAACGGTCGTATAGGTTGGCAACCCTCTGGTAATGTCAACCTCAACTTCTACCAGATATGCATCGATTCCGATGACGGCACTACTTAAGACTCTGGCAAGCACCCGACCTCCTTAATCCGGACATCTGATCTTGATTAGCTAGGGCAACCGCAACAATCGCTCAATTGAGGGTATTGTATCTTATATGAGTTGACATATCAATAAAATCGCTTGAAAATATACCATGTTGCTATATAATCGTATAAATGATCGTCACGGGATTAGATACCATCTTGACAAGATACCCGGCACCCGTCAATCACTGCATGAAACTCGGCAGCATGAAATCACTCACCAAAAAAACCATGGGCATCCTGCTGTGCATTGTCATCATGCTTCAGCCCGCGATGGTGTACGCCCAGGATGCAACACTCAAGAATATTATCGTCACGAACACCAGAGACGACCTATTAATCTATCTGACCGTTGAAGGCGCCTTTCGCGAAAATATGGAAACCGCGATTTCAAGCGGTGTCCCCACCACATTCTCCTTTTTTGTGAATCTTTATGAAACACGCAGTTTCTGGTTTGACAAAAATATCTCCGAATTAGAAATCATGCACACAATCAAATATAATAACCTCAAAACCGAATATACTGTTGAACGTTCCTGGGATGGTAATCATCAAAGAGTGCTGAAATCGTTTGGTGAAGCAAAAAAATTGATGGCCGAAATCGACAGTTTAAAGGTCGCAGAACTCAATCGCCTTGAAAAAGGTAATCAGTATCAAATTCGAGCCAAAGCAAAATTGAGTAAACTGACGCTCCCATTCTATTTACACTATGTTCTGTTCTTTGTTTCGTTGTGGGATTTTGACACCGACTGGTATACCATCGACTTTATTTACTGACACATCAATGCGCATCGTGAAATGATCACGGGAAGAGAATGAACAAAGCAAGCATGGATTCAGTCCCCAGTTCCAACGAGGAACGTGGACAACGAAAACGGGATTTCTTTATCATCATTGCCGTCATTGCTATCGTGGCAATGCTTACATTTGTAGAAAACCGTTTGATCCATTTTGGGTCCGATCTTCCCATATCGAACACCATTTTGATGTTTATATTGATTAACATCAATCTTCTCCTCCTAATTCTGCTCATATTTCTCGTATTGAGAAATGTCGTCAAACTCCTGTATGACAGGAAAAGAAAAGTCATGGGTGCAAAGCTTCGCACCAAGCTGATGGTTGCCTTCATCGCCCTGACGCTCTTGCCCACTATCGTGCTCTTTTTCTTTTCCATCAATTTTATCACGAATAGTATCAAGTTTTGGTTTAATGTGCCCGTCGAACAGGCCTTGGAAAACGCGTTAGGCGTAGGAAGAAACATTTATACGCTTGCCGAGGAAAAAAACCATTTTTTTTTGGACAGAATCGCCTATCAGATTAAAACGAAAAAACTCTACGAGGAAAAAAACCAGAAAGCGTTGTCCAGCTATATCCAGGTTGCTCAACGGGCCTTTAATATTGATGGTGTGGAGGTATACTCACCAAATTCAAGGCGAATAACGTTTGCACTCATGCCCAAACTTGAAAACAAGCCATTAAAATCCGTTTCCGCTACCGCTTTTCAACAAAAAATGCTCCCCAACAAGGTTCGAACCATTTCTATAAACATACCCGAAGGGCAACTGGTCAGAACCATTGGAACAGTGCCGTTCGGTGTTGATCATTCTGAAGCAAAAGCCTACCTTGTTCTCAACAATTTGATTCCAGCGGATCTTTCTGAAAAACTGTTTTCCATCTCACGCGGGTATGAAGAATACCAGCAAATCAAGTTCCTTAAAGGACCCATCCAAGTTACCTACTATATTACGCTCTCAATTGTTGCACTTCTTGTGGTCTTCTGTGCCGTGTGGTTTGGCTTCTACCTGGCAAAGTCGATTACGATTCCCATCATGGCTCTGGCGGATGGAACCAAGAAGGTGGCAGAGGGAGATTTGGATTTTTCAATCGCTGACGTTGCGGATGATGAAATTGGAAGTCTGGTAGCATCGTTTAATATGATGACAAAGGACTTGCGGAACAACAGAGAGCAGCTGGAGCTTTCGGCTCGCATGTTGCGTGAACGGAACATTGAAATCGAAGCACGGCGTCAGTACATCGAAATTGTTTTAAGAAACATCTCCACCGGTGTTGTAACGCTGGATGCCGATAACAGGGTTACGACTATCAATAAATCTGCTGAAAAAATGCTTCAATTACAGGCTAATAGGGTTTTAGATAGCCGTTATCAGAGTCTTCTCTGGGGGCAGCATCTGAAGCGTGCACAGAACGTGATCGACACCCTGGCAAGCTCTCAGGAAAAGATGATGGAGCTGCCCCTGAAGCTCACCATCAACGGCAGGACAAAACGTTTTCTCGTCAGTCTAAACGCATTGACCGATGACACCGGCAAGCACGTGGGCATCGTTATGGTATTTGACGATCTCACTGAATCCCAACAGGAAACGCCTTGAGAATCATAAGTGGTGCCCTAAGAGGGAAAAAACTCCACCCCTTTCATGGGAAAGGCATTCGCCCCACTTCCGATCGAACAAGAGAGGCCATCTTCAACATTCTGTCTGATCGCGTTCCCGGTGCCGTTGTTCTGGATCTGTTTGCCGGCAGCGGTGCTCTTGGCATAGAGGCATTGAGCAGGGGTGCCGACATGGCCACCTTTATCGATAAGGAACCAGCGGCTATTTCGCTGCTGGAAAAAAATCTGCGTTCGTGCAAGCTTAAAACACGTGCCCGTATTATTTCATGGGATATCGAACGTAATCTGAACTGCCTGCAATCTCATGGCCGCCCGTATAATCTCATCTTCCTGGATCCACCCTACCATAAAGGCATGCTATTGCCGACTTTAGCACACTTGAAAATAAATAAGGTCCTGACACCGGACGCTTGCCTTGTCCTGGAACATGGCGGTATGGACGAACTTCCCCTGCCTATAGCCGATTTTGGACTATTGGATCAGAGAAGGTATGGAAAAAACCTTGTCTCTTTTTTGGCTTATATGGTATGAATTTTTCTACACTGGCGAAGAATAAAATTCCTAACAACTTGTAATTATGGTTTATTTTTTTACGGAGGCTGAAAACGAATGGGAAAAATTGCAATCTATCCGGGCTCTTTCGATCCAATTACCAACGGACACCTTGATATCGTTGAAAGAGGGCTTTCCATTTTCGATAAAATCATCGTGGCTATTTTGTTGAATCCATCAAAAGAATCTTTTTTTTCCGTAGAAGAACGTATGGAAATGCTGCAGATCAGTATGAAAAAATTTACCGACGTCGAATTCGATGTGTTTGACGGACTCCTGGTGGACTATGCCCATCATAAAAAAGCCCACGCCATTTTACGGGGCATGCGGGCTGTTTCTGACTTTGAATATGAGTTCCAGATGGCCTTGATGAACCGGCGGCTGAGGCGCAACATCCAAACCGTATTCCTGATGACCGGCCTACGCTGGATATTCACAAGCTCGTCCATTATCAAGGAAGCCGCTCAATTCGGCGGTGACATTGCCGACATGGTACCGCCCATCGTCAATAAAAAACTTAAAAAAAAATATGGTAAAAAAACCGTCCAAGGGAACTAACATGAAAATAGCCATCTCAAAAAATGCACGGATGGTTCTGGAAAAACGCTATCTGAAAAAAGACGCCAGCGGCAAGGCTATTGAATCACCTGAAGATATGTTTCAACGGGTCGCCAGGAGTGTGGCCGAAGCAGACCGACTGTTTGACCCTGATGCTGATGTCAAAAAAACGGAATTAAAATTTCAAAAATTCCTTGCAAACCTGTGGTTTTTACCCAATTCGCCCACCATGATGAACGCAGGCAGGCGTCTGGGGCAACTGGCGGCATGTTTTGTGCTTCCCATAGAAGACTCCATGGAATCTATTTTTGAAACCGTCAAACATACAGCCATGATTCATAAAAGCGGCGGTGGTACCGGTTTCTCTTTTTCAAAAATCAGACCCGCCAAAGACGTGGTTCTTTCCACGGCAGGTATTTCGAGCGGTCCCCTCTCTTTTATGACCGTGTTCGATATCGCAACGGAAACCGTAAAACAGGGTGGCACGCGACGGGGTGCCAATATGGGCGTTCTGCGTGTCGATCACCCCGATATCGAAGCCTTTATCGAAACCAAGAATGACTTGACCCGCTTGAACAATTTCAATATATCGGTCGGCCTGACCAAACAATTCATGGACGCCCTGGATGCCAAATCCGACTTCGACCTGATCAATCCGCGTACCAACCAGACGGTCCAGCGTGTTTCCGCGAGAAAAATTTTCGATATGATCGTTCGCTCCGCCTGGAAAACCGGGGAACCTGGCATTATTTTTATCGATAAAATCAATGATGACAACCCAACAAAACAGATTGGGGACATCGAGGCGACAAATCCCTGCGGTGAGCAGCCGTTACTGCCCTATGAATCCTGTACACTGGGGTCTATCAATCTTTCCCAAATGGTGACGAAAAACAGCCTCAACATGAAGCGACTGAAAAGCACGGTCCATAATGCCGTACACTTTTTGGACAATGTCATCGAGATGAACAGATATCCCCTGCCCCAAATCGAAGTCATGAGCAAAGCCAATCGAAAAATCGGGCTGGGCGTCATGGGTTTTGCCGATTTATTATTGAAACTGGGAATTTCCTATGATTCCGAGGAGGCGGTATCGCAAGGTGAGTCCCTTATGGAATTTATCTCTCGCGAATCGAAAGATGCCTCTGCTTCACTGGCTGAAAAACGGGGTAATTTCAAAAACTATCCCGGCAGTATCTATGATACCCCCGAGACGCCCTATATGCGAAACGCCGCCACAACCACTATTGCACCCACGGGTACCATCAGCATCATCGCCGGTGTCTCGAGCGGTATAGAGCCGGTTTTTTCAATCGTACAAACACGTCGCGTACTGGATGGCGAGACACTGTATGACGTACATCCGCTGTTTGTAAAGATGGCGAAAGCTGAAAAGTTTTTCCACAAGAGCCTGATCGATAAAATTGCCGGCGGCGGCACGCTTGCGAAAATTGACGAGATTCCGGAACCTATTAAAAAATTATTTAAAACATCGCACGACATTTTACCGGAATGGCATGTCAGAATTCAGGCCGCCTTTCAGAAACACACGGACAATGCTGTTTCGAAAACCGTCAACCTTCCCACAGAAGCGACCGAAAAAGACGTGGAAGAAATTTATCTTTCAGCATACAGACTCGGATGCAAAGGAGTCACTATTTACCGGGACGGCAGCCGGGACAAGCAGGTTCTGACTATTGGGACCGGTTCGAAGGATACAAAGGACACGTCGCCCATCGCACCGAGATCGAGACCGCTGCGAACACACGGCATGACCGAGCGGATCCAGACCGGATGCGGGAAACTCTATGTCACCATCAATTCAGATTCCAAAGGTATGTGTGAAGTATTTGCCCAGATGGGGAAAACCGGTGGATGTGCATCGTCTCAGATTGAAGCAGCCGGTCGTCTGGCGTCACTGGCACTACGCTCCGGTGTGGACGTGGATGCCATCATCAGACAGCTCACCGGTATCCGCTGCCCATCCCCGGCGTGGCAGAACGGTAAGATGGTTTTATCCTGTCCGGATGCCATGGCACGCGTCCTGAAAAATTTGACCCATTCCGAAGTAGGCGAAAGCACCGTATTCATGGGCGGGTGCCCGGAGTGTGGTAGCGTGCTGTCACACGAGGAGGGATGCCTTAACTGTCATGCATGTGGTTTCTCCAAATGCAGCTAGCTGATCAGCTCTGCTGCTGTGTTATTCAGCCTTTGCAGTAGCACGCTACGGCTTCAGGCTGAAATGCCTTGCATCAGAGCCGATCAGCATTATGAATTTTTGGTGTTAAACCGGTACGTTTCATGAAAAGCTCGGGTTTTAGAAGAGAATCTTGATCAGGAAGAAACTGGCAACAAGCAACACGGTAAAGGCAATGACCAGTATATTAAAATATTTGTCGATAAAAACCTGGATTCGGGGCCCAAAAAGAAAAATAAGCCCTCCCACAAGAAAAAATCTTGCTGATCGCGAAACAGTTGATGCGAGCAGAAATATGAGGAAATTGATCCTGAATGCACCGGCTGTTATGGTGAAGACCTTATAGGGAATCGGCGTAAAGCCGGCGATCCCGACAGCCCAGGCATTATATTGATTGTACAAAGACGCTATGGTGGCAACTTTTTCCGTGAGCCCATAAAAGGCGATGATCTTATGGCCCACCACCGCCATGAACTGCCAACCGATCAAATAACCTACGACGCCGCCCAGGACCGAGCCGACAGAGCAGATCAGAGCAAACTTCAAGGCCTTTTTCGGTTTACCCACTGCCAGGGCAATCAAAAGTACATCCGGAGGTATCGGGAAAAACGATGATTCACTGAAAGCAAGTATGAACAGAGCCCAGCCGCCATACGGTGTATCCGCCCATTTCAGCACCCATTCGTATAGTTTTTTGAGCATGCGAATCTATCCCGCTAAACTTTCCATCCGTACTCGCCGACAAGTTTGACAAATCTGCATCCACCAAGGTTTGTCTCATGCACGCCCTTCTCGTCTTTGGTTATCTTGATTAAATCCTGTGAATGACGGTCGCCTACCGGAACCACCATCCGTCCCCCTAGGGCAAGCTGGTCTATCAGTATTTTCGGTACACTTGGCGCTCCCGCCGTCACGATAATCGCATCAAAAGGGCTTTCATCTTTCCACCCTGTTGTTCCATCGGAATATCGTGTGACAATATTGTAATAGCGCAATGCATCAAAAAGACGACGGGTTTTGATAAATAGAGAGTGGAGTCTTTCGATGGTATAGACCCGAAAAACAATTTCGGCTAAAACCGCCGCCTGATAACCGGAACCGGTGCCGATTTCCAACACCCTGTCCTCGTGCCTCAGTTGAAGCGCCTGGGTCATTTCAGCAACAATAAAGGGTTGCGATATGGTCTGCTGGTCTCCGATGGGCAGCGGGAAATCACCATAGGCCTGGTCCATCAACGCTTCACTGACAAAGAGGTGTCTGGGAACTCTGCCCATGGCAAGTAGTACATTCGGATCGTGAATACCACGTGCTTCAATCTGTTTGTCCACCATTTCCTGCCGTTGGCGCTCAAATTTTCTCGATTCATTTTTCATGGGCAGATCTCTATCAGAACAATGATTTCCCGTCAATATATCAGCATCTGAAGTCGCCGATTACACATCCCGCTCCAAAACGCTTGAAAACTCCCCAAGGGCCTATCTAGATAACTTCGTTCTCCGAATGAAATGTGATGTTTTTCAAAAATACATTCCACATAGAAAAACCACTTGATATTTATATAAAACTTGTCCACAATAACCCATCTCAACCATTGGACCGAGAGGATGTATGGATAGCACAAAACATATCGCTATGGCGATCTTTTTTTCCATCGTCATTTTAGCTATCGGCACCTTCGGATATATGGTCATCGAAGGGTGGAGTCTTTTGGACGCTCTTTACATGACCGTTATTACCTATTCTACCGTTGGTTATGGGGAAGTTCACACCGTTACTGAAGCCGGACGCTTATATACTATTTTTTTAATCTTTCTGGGGGTCGGCTTTTTTATGTATGTGGCAGGTAGCGTCATACAGTTCATGGTTGAAGGAAATATTCGGGCCGTGCTGGGGAGGAGAAAATTGGATAGAAAAATCAATTATTTAAAAAACCACTACATTATATGCGGATACGGAAGGATCGGCAGGGTGATCTGCGAAACATTGAAAAGCTCCCCCATCGATCTGGTGGTCATAGAGAGCGACGAAAAACTTGTTCCCGAAATGGATACGGACCAGATACTCTATCTTTGCGGGGATGCATCCGATGAGTCTCTGTTACTTCAAGCCGGTATTCAGCGTGCCAAGGGTCTGGTGGCCGCACTGGGCACGGATGCGGAAAATGTTTTCCTGGTATTGACAGCCAGACAACTCGCTCCGAATCTTTTGATTACCGCCCGAGCCTCCGATATGGATGTATCAAAGAAACTTCGTGCCGCCGGAGCCGACATCGTTGAATCCCCCTACGAAATGGGTGCCACACGAATGGCCCAGCGCATAACGCGTCCCACCGTTACGACATTTCTGGATCTTGCGTTCGGATCCAAACGCACGGATATTCAAATGGAAGAAATACCCGTCAAGCCCGATTCCCCTTTGAATGACGTCATACTCAAGGATTCGGGGATACGCCAAAACTTCAATCTGATCATTATTGCCATCAAAAAACCTGATGGCGGCATGATTTTCAATCCATCGTTTGAGGCCAGAATCACGTCGGGTGATACGGTCATTGCGGTGGGAGAAAGTAAAAACCTTCAGGATCTCGGTAAAATATTGAACCCTTCCTAAGAATTGATCTATCCCGCATATTTCATGAAACTTCCGGGCTATATTTTATAGATAACCCGATCTTCCGTGATGATGATATCCATGAACCTGTCATGTGATTCCATGGGAACCTGCTGGACGATCTGGCATTCCAGGGACAAGGCAACTTTTCGGGTCGTAATGGGCAATTTTCCGATAAATCTGTCATAGTAACCTTCGCCGGAACCGATCCTGCCCCCTTTTTCATCCAGCGCCACCCCAGGGATAATGGCAATGTCAATTCGCTCTATCGGTATGATTTTACACCGTTCCGGGTCCGGTTCCAGGATATTGCGTGGCCCGAGTGTCATGTGTGCCTCAATCGCATCAACCTTGAAGGGTTTCATCCCGTGTTTTTCCGTATTAAACGCCGGAAGAGCAACGATCTTACGATAATCAAAGCAACGCTGGATGATTTTTTTCGTATCAACCACGAATTTTTGCGGCATGTAAAGCAGGGATATATTTGCCTCTAAAAAATTTGCAAATTCAAAGAGCCGGTTTTCAATTTGAGACGTCTTTGCTGCCAATTCCTCTGCAGAAAGAGCTTGAATGGTCGTTACAACACGATTACGGATATCACTTTTTGATTCTTGCACTTCTTCCATGGTATTCTCCGGAAATCGAAATTAAAACATGCACACTATATTTGTATGAACAAAGTAATATAATAAATAATTGGATAAAAGTCAACTTTCAATAATCATTGACTAAATTGAACGGGCATGTTAGACGGACGGGTAATTCGAAAGCCCGAAATAACCAAGAAATTATCTTCCTGATTCGTTCGCTAACCCCGCGTCCCCGATAAATCGGGATCTTCGACAAGCCACGCGGGATGCGATCGCTTTTGCGGTTCAACGTTTGATAACCGTCAAGATGAAACAACCCGATATGGCTCAATACGGCCCAATATGAGATTGCTATGCTGGAAATCAAATTCGTAAGAGATCACCTGGAAGATATCGAAAAAATGTTGTCAGATCGTGGCAGCATCGCAGACGTATCGCAGTTCAAAAAAGCCGACGAAAAAAGAAGAGAGATTTTATTTGAAATTGAAGACTTAAGGCATCGTCGCAATGTTGTGTCAGACCAGATTGCCAAAATGAAAAAAGATGGCGAAAATACAGATGCACTTGTAGCTGACATGAAGAACGTTGCCGTAAAAATAAAATCGTTGGAAATACCCTTAGCAGAAAATGAGGAGCAAACGCGGAAAATATTGATGCAGATACCCAACCGGCCGCATGCATCTGTACCCGTGGGAAAAGACAGCTCCGACAACCCGATCATCAAGACGGTCGGCAACCGCCCGGATTTTCAATTCGAACCCAAACCCCACTGGACACTCGGTGAACAGCTGGGTATCCTCGACCTGGACAGAGCAACCAAGATAGCCGGAACCCGTTTTCCCCTCTGCTATGGCGCCGGAGCAAGACTCGAACGGGCGCTGATCAATTTCATGCTCGATATTCACACGAATGAGCACGGATACAAGGAGGTCCTACCTCCATTCATCGTCAATGAAACCAGCATGACAAATACCGGTCAGTTACCCAAATTCAAGGAAGACCTGTTTAAAATTGAAGGATGGCCATATTATCTCGTACCCACCGCCGAGGTCCCGGTGACCAATATCCACCAGGAAGAGGTCCTGGATGAGTCGGACCTGCCGATCCTGTACGCAGCCTATACACCCTGTTTCCGTTCAGAAGCGGGCTCCTATGGCAAAGACACACGCGGCCTCATCCGTCAGCACCAGTTCAACAAGGTCGAACTGGTTAAATTTACGACGCCTGAAAATTCCTATACCGAACTAGAAAAACTATTGCAAAATGCAGAAAAAATTTTGAACACCCTTGAGCTGCCCTATCAAATTATCACCCTCTGTACCGGTGATCTCGGTTTTTCATCAGCAAAAACATATGATATCGAGGTCTGGTTTCCGTCCCAGAATGTATATCGGGAAATTTCATCCTGCAGCAATTTTGAAGATTTTCAGTCCAGACGCGCCAATATTCGATTTCGCAGAAAAGGGAAAAAGGGTACGGAGCTGGTTCACACTCTCAATGGTTCAGGATTGGCTGTCGGCCGAACCTTCGCAGCCATTCTGGAAAACTGCCAACAGATCGATGGCACGATTCTCATTCCAAAAGCGCTGCAACCGTATATGGGCAACATGAAAAAAATCGAACCATGAAAATCAAGGATTTCCCCAACGATATTCAACCGTTCCTGGTCCCGAAATTGACAGGAGACCTTCGATATCGATGTTTGGGATGCGACAATGAGCACCCGATTGAGAAGCTGCTCTATACCTGTCCACAATGCGGCCATGTTCTCCTGCTTTTCGACAAAGCCTTCGAGCGATTGAAATCCATCTCCGGCGAGACGTGGCACAAAATCTTCGACTATCGTCGAATGCTGAACATCCCTGCCCTGAAAGGCATCTACCGCTACCATGAATTCCTGGGACCTGCCATTCCCCTTGATTCCATTGTTTATCTCGGTGAAGGGCATACGCCCCTGGTAGAAGCCAATTCCGTTTTATCACAAAAGGTGGGAATCAAGTTCTATTTCAAGAACGATGGACAAAACCCCAGCGCCTCCTTTAAAGATCGCGGCATGGCAAGCGCCTTGAGCTATATTCATTTTCTGGTTCAGCAGGGATTTGTTTCTGATGTGCTGGCTATATGTGCGTCAACCGGAGACACATCTGCGGCTGCCGCGCTTTATGCCGCCTATCTCCAGCCGCATATCAAGTCAGCGGTCCTTTTGCCGCACAAAAAAGTGACCCCCCAGCAACTATCGCAACCCCTGGGAAGTGGTGCGGCTGTTTTTGAGATCCCCGGTGTATTTGATGATTGTATGAAAGTCGTCGAGGCCTTGTCTGAACAGTATCATGTGGCCCTGTTAAATTCGAAAAATGCCTGGAGGATCTTGGGCCAGGAATCGTATTCATATGAAATTTCACAGGATTTTGACTATGACATGCGACAAAAGGTCATCGTGCTGCCCATAGGCAACGCCGGTAACATTACGGCTGTCTTAAACGGATTCATCAAATTTTACCAGACAGGTGTCATCACGGACCTTCCTAAAGTTGTGGGGGTTCAGTCCGAGCACGCCAACCCGGTTTTCCAGTATTTTCTGGAGCCGGATGTACACAAACGTAAATTCAAGCCTGTCCACGTCACCCCCAGCGTTGCCCAGGCGGCCATGATCGGCAATCCGGTCTCCATGCCGCGTGTCATCCACCTGGTGGATCAATACAACGTCCTGAGTGGTCGACAAAACGTATTCTTTATGGAAGTGGACGAGCAGTCGATCATGAACTGGGAGCTTCTGGCAAACAGAAATGGTCACATCGCGTGCACCCATGGTGGTGAATCCCTTGCCGGTCTTGCCAAGGCGATCAACAATCAAATTGTCAGCCCGGATGAAGTGGCGATTGTTGATTCGACAGCCCATGCCTTGAAGTTTTCCGGTTTTCAGGAGATGTATTTCAATGACAGTTTTCCCGCAGAATTCGAGATAAAACCTGTTCCGGAACTTGTCAATGCTCCAGTTTACATACACCCTCGGGATCTTGAGGATGTTCCTGGTCCGGGTCGGCCGTTGAATCAAAAGGCGTTGAAACAATTTGTCAAACGAATTTCGGATGAAATTGCATCGGTATTAGCGCTCAGGAAAATCGATGAAACAACCTAAAGGTTCTTTTTTTAAACATGTGGCATCCCTTCTTGGTTTTCTGTTGCTGTGGATGGTTTGCGTCACCGTGACACCCTCCAGCAGCGCCGTATTGTACAAAAGTTATCTGGTCAAATACGATCGTGGCTGGGATATTCTTTGCGATCCCTACGTGGTCCAAAATAACGACTGGGTATATAAAATATTTCGGCAGAAGGGAGAACTTTCTGCCAATGATTTTCGTGAATTTATCCATATTTTCAAGCGACTCAATCCACACATTCATAATATCGACCAAATAAGACCCAACCAGAATATCATCATCCCCTTAAAAAAAATTGAGCCCGGCACCTTTCCAAATCAATCCTCGGGAGTTGTATCCATTCCGTTTGTAACCATATCCAAGATCTCCGACCTTCTTGGTTCCTATGCCAATCCATATAAAGTCCGGAAAGGGAATACCATTTCCGAGCTGATAGCGGACAGATTTGGAACTTTTGGTACCAAGTCCTACCAAGAGGGGATTGAGCTATTTAAGACCATCAACCCTCACGTGGACAATATCAACTTTATCTATATTGGTCAGGAGATAAAACTACCTGATGTCGCCCTCCGAAATCAGACCTGGTATCAGTCGTTATTTGATAAAGCCGGGCAGATTAAAAAAGAGCTGACGGGAACATCCCTGAGTGCCCCGGCTTTAGCACCGGCGCTAACAAGCAGTATCGAAAAAACACCCGCTGATCCCATATCCGAAACTGCTGCGGTGCTGAACGGTAAACTGCTGAACAAGGGCACTTATTTTTTCCCCAGCAAAGGAAAAGAGGACTTTGCATTAGACCTGTCACGATTTCCGGTCATCGAACTGAAGGACGGCTCTCGAATCGTTTTTGTCAACAAAACAGATGCTTCAAATGCTGACATGCGTCTGCTCCGGTCCCTATGGGAGAATGTCAATATCATCGAAATCGAAAAGGATACCCCCGTTGACACCATTTTAGGCGCTGTCTTTCAGGACACCACCAAAGAGATCACTCAGACCGAGATATCCTTTTCAGATAATGGCATGGACGTTGTTGTGACAGCAAAATGGATTAAACCCAGGTTGCCCGCAGAAGATGGTACTACTCGTCATACCTGCATTTCATTGATAGAAAATACAACTCAAAAAACATCTGATGCCATTGTGCGATATCTGGATCAGCACCATATCGTCATAAAAGACATTTTTGAAAGCGAGGCCGGGATCGATGCGCCCGAAAGCAGTACCGCCTCATCGACACCTTTTGTCCGGCCTGATGTGGTAACACTGACGCCGATATCCCGAAAGACTTTTGCCAGAGACCTGATCGAAGCCATGGGAAATCAGTATTCCAAAGATATTACGGTTACATTCCCCTATGCCGGAATCCAGGTGCAGGCAGTATCGAATCTCGTTTCCACCGACAGCGGCAGAGAGTTTTTGATCGACTTTGGTGATCTTTATGGCGATGCCGTCACAGAAATACAGAAAACAGGTCTCAAAGTCATCCAGATAAAACAGGAAGACAGTATAAACACCCTGATCACTCAGATTCTTGATGCCATTGGCGAACCTTATGTCAGCGACCCCGTATTCTATGCCGCAAAAAGGCCGGCTGACTATAATACAAAAATTACAATAAAAGGCTTTCTGCTCACAAAGGCAACGGGTTCAAGGGTGCTGATCTCTGCAATTCCTCTACATAATCGGGTGCTGCAGTTTTTTAATGAAGATGATGTCAAGGTGGTTTTAGCCGGCTCGATCAAATAAAGTGATCATGTGGTCCGGCATGCTCATAACCGGGATTCGCTGCCACAGAAAAAGACAGCGCTGGGGGCTTATATGACACGAAAAACAAATCTACTAGGTATGCTTACAATTTTATGGCTGGTCAGTATGATCGCCTGTGCCGGAGGTCTGGAAAAACGCAAACAGCAGGCCCGTACGACACGGACTCTCGGAGAGGCTTATATGCAGCAGGGGAATTATACGGAATCGCTCAAAGAGTTGCTAAAGGCCGAAAAACTCTATTCCAACGATCATTTGCTGCACAATGATCTGGGCCTGGCTTATATGGCAAAGCAGCATTTCGACAAGGCTGAATTTCACTTCAAAAAGGCCATTCATATCCGTCCCGAATATGCACCCGCAAAAAACAACCTGGGTGCCGTATACATGGCAAAACAGGACTGGGATGCCGCCATTGAGCAATTCAAGACCGTCGCCGGTGATATCCTTTACGCCACGCCCCACTTTCCTCTCACGAATATGGGCATTGCCTACTACAACAAGCAGGATTATATCAATGCGGAAAAATACTATCTGGAAGCTCTCGATCTTGAGCCTAATTATGTTCTCGCCCTCCGGGGCCTGGCTAGAACCTACGTCGCCATGAACAAGCTCCCCCAGGCGGCGGCAACACTTGAAAAAGCGGTTAAACGCGCACCCCATTCAGCAGACCTTTATCTGGATCTGGGTAACGCTTATCATATGTCAGGTGATACCCAGATGGCGTTGTTTGCCTATCAGAAAGTCTTATCCCTGTCACCCGACACGCCCCTTGCAGAAACTGCACAAATAGAGATTTTAAAAATAAAGAGTCGCCAATAAAAAAACCCGCTCATCGCACCCTTTGCGATGGCGGGCTTTTTTATATGGGGGCGGAAAGCACGCGCCGGCTATAACGTCTGGCGCTGTTCCAGTTTTACAATCTTGGGCGTAATGAATATCAGTAGTTCTGAACTCTCTTTTGCCTCGGATTCCGTTTTAAAAAACCAGCCCAACACCGGAATTTTGGATAGCCAGGGAAATCCGCGGCTGGCATTGATTTTGCGGGTTTTCATGATGCCGCCGATAACAATGGTGTCGCCGTCGTTTACCAGCAGTTCCGTCTCTGCTTCGTTGGTCGACAGGGACGGCACTCCCTGGGTGATGCTGTCGATGTCGTTTTTGGTTATCATGATTTCCATGGAGACACGATTGTCCGGGGTGACATGCGGTGTGACCTCCAGGAGCAGGTCGATGTTTTTAAACGAGACGGAAGAACCGCCGGTATCGTCCCTTTCGAGGTACGGATATTCAATACCTTGCTTTATTCTGGCTTTCTTATTGTCCAGGGTCACGATCTTGGGCGATGAAATAACCTTACCTTCACCATTTGTTTCCAACGCATTGAGACGCGCATTCAGGACAAAGGGCGTTCCACTGATTTTAGCGAAGTTAAAACCGATGCTGGACGAAGCGGCTGCCGCCGGAAAATTCATGGCCATATTGCCATCCATGACGCCGTCGAGCATATTATTCTCCGCGGGGCCGACATTCAGATCCCAGTCAAAACCAAATTCGCTTGAAACGTCGGTATTCACTTCCGCAATACGCGCTTCGATGATAACCTGGGGGGTTACCTTGTCGATCCGGTTGACGATTTCTTTTACTTGCCAGACCTTATCCGCAGTATCGGTCAGGATGATCTGGTTGTTACGGGTGTCGACACTGACCGTCCCTCTCTCCGGTGTCAGAATATTTTTGATGTGGGGCAGGATCTCGGTGGTGGCATTGCTGTAATTGACGGCGATATACTCGGTGACCAGTGGTTCCAGCGCCTTTTCCTGCTGTATAGATTCCTGGGCTGCCGCAACTTTAGCGGCCCTGAGTTCCTCTTCGCTTTTAAGCGTGTTCAATGTGGCAATGCGTATGATATCATCCTCATGGACCATCCCCAACTGGTTCATCCGCAAAACCAGCTCCAGGACCTGGTCCCAGGGAACCGGTTTGTCAAGGGTCAGGGTCACCCGGCCTGAAACATCTTTGTCGATGGCAAAGTTTTTGCCGCTGATTTCTCTTAAAATACGAAATACATTCTTGATATCTGTTTCAAAAAAATCGAGAGCGATCTTTTCGCCGCTATATTTTCTTGTCTTTGGAGAGGGCCGTGCAATCATGGAAACATCGCCCGTTTCTGCCGCGGCCTCAACCGGTTTCCCTTCAGCAATCTGCGTCAGCCCTTGGGCATTGACGCTTGTTGTTTCGGCCTGGTCCTCTATGGCCAACTGGGCCATAATGGTTTTCCATGGCGGCAGATCCGCTTCCGCCAGGGGCTTTGGTGGAACAGATGACGCCTCAAAGTGAACCATGATGAAATTTTCGTTCTGCTCCACAAAGAAGGGCACGGATTCACGCAGTTCGAAAGAAAAGAGCGTATCTGTTTTCATTTCAGGTTGTTGAATCGGCAGGATCCGGTTGACTGCACTTTCAAACCGTGTGGTTACCAAGGGATGCTTTCGGTAATCTGGAAGGTTGGTGTCGTTTAATTGCAGTTGAATCCATGTGTCGGTTTTTTTCTTGATACTATAGGTTACCGGATGTGTCGTTCCAATGATGACCGTTGATTTTCCAGCTTCTTCACTGGCGAAATCGATTCTGTTGACCCAGGCCGGGCCTGGGGGTTCTTTCTCGGTTGAAGGACTGTCTGCCCCGGACGATTCCTGACTCGCTTCCACAACAGCCGGCATCTCCTCAGTTGTGGTCTCGCCGGCAGCGACGATGGCCGACTGGCTCTCTACCCGTGCAGATGAAGCATTCTCGGCGTCCGTGTTTATTGCGGTTTCAAGCGCTTTTGGGCCTGCAACCTTATTGAACACAATGCTCAGGCCGCTTTCTCCACGAATCACTTCATAGGGAGCATCCTGCTTAAGACCGATCTCAATTCTGGAGGCCTGCCCCCCAGTCGAAATGGCCGATGCCGTTATAAAGCTTACCACATCACTATCGATGACGATATCTGTCACGGCACCGTCTATCACCGTTTCGGGAAAATAGAGTACAACACCCAGAGGAGATGGTTTTTTGACAGAGGTGTAGGTCAACAGCCGATTGCTTCCAACTTCTACTTTGAATTGATCGGTTTCCTGCACCGTAGAAATGGATTGGATTGCCTTGAGTTCAAGCGGCTTAACAACATCCGGTGATGCCGACGGCTGTGTTGCTGAACAAGCCCCTAGTACCATCATCCATGCAATCAGAGCCAAGATGATTGCTGTTTGGGTAAATAGATTTTTCCTTGAGTCTGCCATGTTATTCTTCTCCGGGAGGTTTCGGAAGTTTGATTTCTTTTTCCTCTGCTATCATTTTGCCTTCGTAATTTTCTTTCAGTTCTTCAACAATGACCTTATCTTTCAATATTTTTATGACCTTGCCATCGTGTCTTCCGATATAAGTTCCTTTCCTTATGATATAGCCCTTCCCGGTAGATTCTTCCACAAGTGCTTTGTTGCCGCTTGGGGCTATGATAATCGCCTTTAGTTGCAGCTGACTGAGTTCGATCTTTTCCAAGGGGGTCTTGGCGCGCTTTTCACGAACCTCACCCTTTGCATCAATTAACTCCTTTTTTTCGACCTTGACCGGCTCTTCTTTGACCAGGGGAACAAACGGGTCGATTCTTCCCTTGAAATCATATCCAAGCGCCAGGTCAGGAATCAGTGTCTGGGTATCGAACGTTTCGGCAAGAGGCTTGGTCATCGTTTCTGTCTCCGCCGAGTCCTTCTGGGTTTCCTCCGAAAGTGCATTGGAAGGTGTGGTTACCGGGGGAGCCTCTTTTAGTTCAGGCTTCTGCGGCACGACCTTCTGCATCTCAGTTGATATTTTCTGGCTGACAACCGTTGATGTCTTTTCGGCCTCACCGGCCTTATCCTGACACCCGGCGAGCAGAACCAGAAGACCCAGCAAACAGATGGCGATACGTATGAAAAAGGTATGCTTAGACATAATATTAGTTATCATTCCCTGCAATTATTTTTTCTTTTTCTTGCCTGGTGGTTTTTTGGCGACGGGTTCAATAAACTTATATGTAACGGCCGTACAGGATGTAGAAAGTTTAAGCCCCTCCTTGTCCGGTAGCAGCTTGACGGCTTCGATTGTTACAATCCTGGGTAAATTTGATATCCTGTCAAAAAACATCGCCACGTTATGATAATTCCCCGAAACATTGATTGTAATGGGTACTTCTGCATAGAACTCTTTGGCAACTTCCGGGTTGGGCTGAAACTTTGTGATATCAAGACCTGCATCCCTGGCAGCCTGTGAGATACCGCCTAGCAGGGCAGGGATCTCTTCTTTCTCAGGCAGTGCTTTCATGACAATTTTGAATTGGGCTTCGGCCGCCTTCATTTTGGTGCGATAGAAATCGAGCTGTTTTGCCGTCGTTCTTGCCTTGTCAAGCTTTTCTGCAAGTTTTTTGTATTCTGATTCCAGTTTTCCGATTTCCTTGTGTTTCGGCAGATAGGCAAAATATGCAAAGCACCCCACAAGAAGAACAATGGCCGAAGTATAGATCAGTACACGCTGCAATTTGGTTCTGGCTTCTACCCATTCGATAGCAGGGGCAAATATTTGCATGGAAAGGTTTAATTTTTTCATGATTTTTTCGTTTTTCCTGCGTTATCTGGTTACGTGGCCTTTTTCGGGGCAGCCTTGGTCATAGTAATATTAAAATTTTTCAAATTCAGGTCTTTACCTTTGATCTGCTCCTGTTGAATCGATTTCAGTGTGACGTTGGCGTAAGGCCCGGTTCCGTTCCCCTCCAGATTTTTCATGAAATCGACAATGGTCCTCTCATCCAGTGCAATCCCATGAATCGTAATGTTACCCCCCTGAACATTTAGACTGGTGAACCACATCCGTTCCTTGACAATCATTTCGGTCATGGATTCCATAAGATTTGCCGCATCCTTACGGCCACCTTCAAGGGTCTCTATCACTTTGATTTTCTGTTCTAAATTACTGAGAGCCTTTTTGATCTGAGCAATCTCATTGTTGATTTTTTCATATTTAGCGATTTGCACAATGGTGTCCTGGTTCCGGGCTTTCAATTTCGTTATTCTGTTGCCCAGCCATATATTCCAGTAGACCACTGCAATAATAATCAGTGCAAAAGAAAGTAGAAAAACGGATATCTGTCTCCTGACATTCTCTTTTTTACGGGCAGCCCTGAAAGGCAGTAGGTTGATTCGTATCATTTGTCATCCACTCTTCTGATTGCAAGTCCCATACAAATAGCAGCCTGGGGCGCGATGCTTTCGATATAAGATGGATCAAAACGGCTTTCGTCGGCGGAAATGTTTTCAAAGGGATTGATCGTCTGGACTTCTGCCGATGTTTCCACTGCCAACAACTGCCGAAATTCCTTGATACCGCCACCGCCGCCGCTAAGTACGATTTTCTTGATCTGTTCGTCCGGATAGGTTGAATAGAAAAAATCGAGCGCACGGCGAATTTCCGTGCACCAGTCCGTTACGACCGCGGATACGATATCGGCCAGGTCTTCATCGGAAAGCTTGCCGCTCTGATCGCCAAATTTGAGTTTTTCTGCCTCCTCCAGGGATGAATCGGTGATAGAGGCAATTCGCTGATTGATCTGTCCGCATCCAAGAGAAACATCCCGCATGAATACGGAGGCATCGTCTTTAAGAATATTCAAAGATGTCTTGCTGGCGCCGATATCGATCAACGCAATATTTTTATCTTTTGAATCGTAGTTAACCTCGAATATATTTTGAAGGGCAAATGCATCGATATCGATAATACAGGGATTCAGACCGGCCAGTTGGGCAAGGTTTACATAATCGCTTACCATGTCTTTCTTGGCTGCAACCAACAGGACGCTCATCTGGTTGGGATTCTGCTCATTTTCACCCAGAATCTGAAAATCAAGATTCACATCGCTGATGTCGAAAGGAATATACTGCTCTGCCTCGAACTGAATGCTTTCCTGGAGTTGATCCTCTGACATCGTCTGAACATTGATCTTCTTCACAATAACGGAATAACCGCCGATGGATATGGCGACATTATGTTCCCGGATGTGATGGGTTTGGTAGAGCTGCCGAATAGCACCGGCAACGACTTCAGGGTTCTTTATGGAACCATCTTCAATGAGCCCCGATTCGATGTCGATCATTCCAAATTTCTCGAGGGCTCGACCCTTTTTTGTTTCGATTATCTCGCATGCTTTGATGGTTCTAGATCCAATATCCAAACCAACGAGATGGTCTTTTCTTCTGAAAACCATAATAAGCTCTTAATCACCGAATATTTTATTTTTGTCAGAAAGCTTAAAGCCAAGCGCCAGCAGTATCTTTCGCTTGGTTTCCATCCGGCACGGCATGCCTTGTTCGATACGCGTAATTGTAATGGGGGAAACATTAGCCTCACGAGCAAGCTCGGATTTGCTCATTAAAAGCGATTCTCTAATTTTTTTCAATGAGTTTTTTGTCATAATCTCTGCATTGGTTTGATAATTATTGATAAGAATGTCGCCCCTTCAAAAGTAAAAAGCTGTTCGGGTATTAGATTTGGACTCTATAATTGAATAAAAGTTGAGCAATGTCAAGTAAAATTATATATAAATTATATATAATTTTACTCAATTGCCATATATTGTGTCTTGTTAGACAAAATTACTATATATGGTATTGCTTCAAACCGACAATTCAATCCCTTTGCGCATAAATAAGGTGAGAAACTTCTTTAGATACCGCATGTTCTTGACTTTAATCGCTTCCTTCCCTATATGTTCTGGTAACGAACCATCGGCCATGTGATCGACACATTTCATCGGACGGATTAGGACGTCCACGACAGGTCTTTATGATAAAAATTCTCGAGTTTACCGGAAGACCCCTCATCCTTATAACAGAAGAATTCGGCAAAATTTTATTACTATTTTTATCAACGGTTTCATGGCTCTTCCGACCACCTTTCCGGTTTCATGTCATCTTCAAACAAATGGCATTTGTGGGGGTCGGCTCCTTGCCTGTGGTTCTTATAACAGGCACCTTCACCGGAATGGTTCTTGCCATACAGACGTACTATGGTTTTAGAATGTTTGGGGGAGAAAGTCTTGTGGGTGCAACGGTGGCGCTGTCCATGACCAGAGAATTGGGCCCCGCAATCACCGCATTGATGGTTACCGGACGGACGGGTTCTTCCATGGCTGCCGAAATCGGAACCATGCGTGTTACAGAACAGGTCGATGCGCTCTACACCATGTCTGTCAACCCTGTTCAATACCTCATCATGCCCCGTGTGTTAGCCGGAATCGTCATGCTGCCCATATTGACGGTCACCTCGGATTTCATCGGTATCCTGGGTGGATATTTTGTGGGTGTGCACCTGCTGAATATCAACTCCGGTATCTTTATCGCCAGAATCATCGAGTTTGTCACTATCCATGACATTTTCAATGGATTGATAAAATCTGCTGTTTTTGGTTTGATTTTGACCTTGATCGGCTGTTACAAGGGCTTTAACACCACAGGCGGTGCAGCCGGCGTGGGGAGAGCGACCACCCAGGCCGTTGTTTACGCATCCGTATCCATATTAATCAGCGATTATTTTCTGACCACGGTTATGTTTTGAAAATTATACTCGAAAATATTTCAAAATCCTTTGGAAAACAGAAGGTTCTGGATGGACTCGATCTGACGCTTGAATCAAAAAAAATTACTTTTATTATCGGTCAGAGCGGCGGCGGCAAGAGTGTCCTTTTGAAACATATTATCGGTCTCGTCAAACCTGATTCAGGACGGATCCTTGTTGACGACATCGATATTTCCAGCTTGAATGAAGCAGATCTGAATGAAATTCGTAAAAATTTCGGTATGCTATTTCAGGATGCGGCTCTCTTCGATTCCATGACCGTGGGAGAAAACGTGGCTTTTCCCCTCAATGAACATCGGCGACTCCCGAAAAAGGAAGTGCAACGGATTGTCACGGAAAAACTGCTGCAGGTGGGGCTGACGGGTGTAACCGAAAAAATGCCCTCGGAGTTGTCCGGAGGAATGCGCAAGCGGGTCGGACTCGCCAGAGCCCTTGCACTCGACCCCAAAATTATCCTATTCGATGAACCCACTACCGGTCTTGACCCCATCATGTGTGATGCCATCGATCAGCTCATCGTCGAGACCCAGCAAAACACCGGCTCAACCTGTGTGGTTATCAGTCACGACATCGAATCGACCTTTAAAATTGCCCACAGGGTAGCAATGTTGTATAATGGCAAGATCATTGCCTATGGATCTCCGGAAGACATACGATCCTCGAGCAATCCGGTGCTCAGACAGTTTGTCGAATGTAAATTTATCCCTGAGAACGGTTAGGAAATCATGTCGAATTTCAGTGCTGAAGCAAAAGTGGGTGTTTTCGTTGTCATCGGACTTGTCATTTTCGGCTATATGTCCATGAAGGTGGGAAACCTGAAATTTTCCAGGGAAAAAGGGTATGATATCGAGGTGCTGTTCGATTCCGCCACCGGACTGGCCAAAGACGTCCCCGTAGAAATAGCCGGTGTTGAAATTGGACGTGTCAAAAAAATAACCCTGCAAAATGGGAAAGCTCTGGTTGTCCTGAGAATGGATCCGGGCCTGATCATCCGTAAAAATGACACGGCGATCATTCGAACCCGGGGCATCCTGGGGGATAAGTACGTCGAGATTATACCTGGTTCGGGGACGGCACTGCCTATCTCGCCGGGCGAACGCATTACTCTCACAGCTCCCGTCACCGACATGGATGTGCTCATGAACACCCTGGGTGAGGTCGCCCAGAACATCAATGCCCTCACCCGCTCGCTCTCCAGAGTCCTCGGCACGGATTCAGGAGAAGCCAAGCTCCGTGAGATTATTGACAATGTCCAAGAAGTGGTGATCGCATTGAACCAGACAGTCCAGAGCAACAAGGAGGATATTGGTAAAATTGTTGACAACCTGATCACCTTTACCGGAACATTAAAAGAGATCGGCGACAGCAATAAGGAGGATATCTCAACGATCATCAAGAGCGCCAAGAACGTAACAGGAACCCTGGAACCCCTGATAGCAAACCTGACTGAAATTGTAGATAAAATCAATCAGGGCCAGGGAAGTATCGGCAGGCTTATCAATGACGATGAGGCCGCAGAAAACCTGAATCAGACCCTGGCGTCTCTTAAGGAAATTACCGATCGGATTAAAAACGGAGAAGGCACCCTGGGCCAGCTCATCACTAAGGATGATTCGATTCAGGATCTCAACAAAACCCTGGCGTCTCTTAGCGATATCACGGACACCATCAATCGGGGTGAAGGTACTATCGGAAAACTTGTCCGCGAGGAAGAAACCGTGGAGACCCTTAATGAGACGCTGACCCATCTGAACACATATATGGAAAAACAGGAAACCTTTCAAACCTATCTGGACTACAGAGGCGAATATCTGACCAAGGAAGAAGCCTTGAAATCTTATTTGTCACTTCGCATTCAACCCAAAGAAGATAAATATTACCTGTTTCAGATCGTGGACGATCCAACCGGAACCGAGACAACCACCGAGACCAAGACAACCACTGATGGCATAACTAGTAGAAAATATAAAGAAAAAACAGAATATGACTCATTAAAATTTTCAGCACAGGTTGCAAAACGGTATTACGACATCGGGCTGAGGGGTGGACTTTTCGAGTCGACCGGCGGTCTTGCATTCGACTACTATCTGCTCGATGACCGGATGGTTTTATCCTTCGAGTCCTTTGATTTTGATCTGGAAGACAATCCGCATTTAAAGACACGGGTTGACTTTTTCCCCTTCCCACACTTCTATCTTACCGCAGGATTAGACGATTTTATCAGCGAAGACGACAATGAATCGTTTTTTTTCGGTGCGGGCTTGAATTTTTCGGATAATGACATCAAAACAATTATTTCCAGCATGCCCCTGCCGAAATAAAATCGATTCAATTTATCCCACGATAACAGCAGCGGGAAATTTAAATTTTAAGACGCGCATATGGTAACCAACCCACATAAGAAAACAAAAGCCTTCAAGCTCTACAAATACTTTTCCATTACCAGTTTTATCTTCATATTTATCGGCACTATTGTCCTGGTTTACCTGAACACCCATTGGGCACGCCAATTGCAGCTCAAAAAGAATGATGAATATGCTCAATTATTGGTATCCAATCTGAATCACCAGATTTTCAGGCAGTTCATCATCCCCACGTCCCTGCGCTACGGTAAAATTCAACTCAGCAATAAAAACCAATACGAACGCATGGATACCCTCATAAAGGGAACGCTTCACGGCTATAACATCGAAATGGTCAACTTGTATGATTTGAATGACATCATTGCCTATAGTTTTGACCAGGAACTTATGGGGATCAAAGATATCGGCGGTCATTCCTATCAGACCGCGGTCATGGGTGTTTCAACATCAGAAATTGAACAGAGCGGTGATTTCTGGGAAATCACCCTTGGAATCCCCAAAAGTATCAAGGTGACCACATTTGCCCCGCTTCGAGCGGAAAAATCCCTGGCCTCCATTACCGGTCCGATCATCGGTGTCATTGAAATCACACAGGACATCACCGACAGTTATCGGACCATCTTCAATTTCCAGATTCTGGTTGTCATCACCATAATGGCCGTCATGATCCTGCTTTTTCTCATTCTTATTTTTGTTGTCAAAAGAGGAGAAGTCATCATGGAGCAGCGGGCAAAAGAGCAGCTCAGACTCAAGGAACAACTCAACCGTGCAGAGCATTTGTCATCCATAGGTGAAATGGTGGCCGGGGTTTCCCATGAAATACGCAACCCGCTGGGCATTATCAGAAGCTCGGCGGAACTTTTGAAAAAGAAAATGATATCATATGATGCAGCCAGCACGATTCCCGATATCATTATCGAGGAAGGTGGACGCCTGAACAATATCATTACCGACTTTCTGAATTTTGCCAGGCCGCGGCAACCGGACTTTGTAGCCTGCCGGATAGAAGAGGTCCTGGAAAAGAACCTTAAATTTATTGAAGAGGAAGCCAAGAACAAGGGGTATAGACTCGACACAAATTATGTGCCTGATCTTCCTGAGATCATGGCGGATAAAGATATGCTTTACCAGGCTTTTTTGAACATACTGATCAATGCCATGCAATCTATGCCGGATGGAGGCGACATCCAGATCAGCATCACCGCAGAGGACGACCTGGTGAAAATTCAGTTTCTGGATGAAGGACAAGGCATCGGCGAAGAGATCAACGCTAAAATTTGGGACCCGTTTTTTACCACCAAAGAAAAGGGAACCGGTCTTGGCTTAGGCATTGTTAAAAACATCATCCAGGCTCACAATGGCGTTGTTCATATAGAAAACCGTCCCAACAGGGGCGTCGTGGTAACAGTGGAACTGCCGGCAAGATAAGAATACCTAAGTTGAGCGTTTCAAATTAGGGGATAAATAAATGGAAACGGTACTCATTGTTGATGATGAAAAAAACTATCCGCCAATACTCAGTGCGGTTCTTGAAGAGGAAGGGTTTGAAACGCTCACGGCATACAGTGGCGAAGAAGCGCTGTCTGTCCTGAAAAATTCAGATGTTGACCTGGTACTAACCGATATGAAAATGCCGTCCCTGGATGGTATCGAGCTTCTCGAGAGGATCAAGGAAAAAGACCCGGGGCTCCCGGTCATCATGATGACAGCACATGGAACGGTTGAAAAAGCCGTGGAAGCGATGCAAAAAGGTGCCTACAATTATATTTTAAAGCCCTTTGATAACGAGCGCCTGGTCATATATGTCAACAAAGCCATCCAGATGTATCGGGTCATTAAAGAAAACCGCCGTTTGCGTGAAACCGTCGAATCCCAGTACAGCTTTGGAAATATTATCGGCAAGAGTTCAAAAATGCAGAATGTATTTGAACTCATCTATAAGGTTGCCCCATCTACGGCTTCTATCCTGATCGAAGGCGAAAGCGGCACAGGAAAAGATCTGGTTGCCAAATCAATTCACTACAACAGTCCCCGCCACAATCATCCCTTTATAGCGGTCAACTGCTCGGCCCTTGCAGAAAGTCTTCTCGAAAGCGAACTTTTCGGGCATGAAAAGGGCGCGTTCACCGGTGCCGTGGCAACAAAAAAGGGGCGATTCGAACTGGCCGAAGGCGGGACGCTCTTTCTGGACGAAATTGGCGAATTGTCGCCATCTCTTCAGGTGAAACTGCTGAGGGTTCTGCAGGATAAAATCTTTGAAAGGGTCGGGGGCCTGCGGCAAGTTGCGGTTAATTTCCGGTTGATTACGGCCACGAATAAACGATTGAGGGAAGAGGTTCGGAAGGGGCGGTTCAGAGAGGATCTCTATTATCGATTGAATGTTGTATACATCGATCTACCACCCTTGCGCCAGCGCTCGGAAGACCTGAGACTCCTGGTGGATCATTTCATCGGCAAGTATGCGGCCGAAAGAAGAATGGGTGTTCCTGTCAAGGGTATTGAAAGGGAAGTGGAGCAGATTTTCTATCAGCATGACTGGCCCGGCAATGTCAGGGAACTTGAAAACACGATTGAGCGCGCCATGGTATTGTGCCCGGATGACATTATCCGGGTTTCAGACTTACCCAAATATTTAAAAAGCACCCTCTCGGGAGAACCTCAGCTCGAGAATATTCCCGTGGATGCAAAATTGTTCGAAACACTTGCCGATATCGAAAAAAAAATGCTTTTACGGGCACTGGCAAGCTGCAACAATATCCAATCCGAAGCCGCCCAACTGCTGGGTATCGGAAGGAGCGGATTCAATAAGAAACTGAAGAAATATGGTATTGTCAGTGATTAATTTAACCAGGATTATTTCCAAATGGAAACTAGCTTATTTCCATTTGGAAACAGACAGGGGGTTCTGGTGATAGACAACACGTTATGATGGAGGAGCTTGATTCAATAACATCCTGAAAATCAAGAGAAATAAATAAATGCGTTCTTTATGAAAAAAAGTTTCGTTTTGGCAGAAGAAATTGCATTATCAAAATATCAGTTTGCCAATAATTTTTTCATCTATTCTCCTCCTTAATGGCTAATCCGAATAAAAGGATTAGCCATTGCTATTTCATCCGGCGACTTTTTCCATGGCCAGCTGATAATAGATGGAATCTGTGTATTCTGTTGTCAGCCGTTCATAGGCCTGCTTGCTTTTAGCCGTATCTCCCAGTTTGTGATAGAGCCGGCCCATATTGAACAGCGCCACATCCTTGACAACCGGATCCTCTCCACCAGCGATTTTTTCAAAACAGGATATGGCCATGCGGACATCCTTCTTTTTCTCATAGGCATACCCGAGACCACTCCATAAAAAACTTTGATAGGTCGGGTCGCTTTTAAAATATGTCAGAGCGGCTTCGTAGAGTTGAATGGCCCTTTCCGCGTCGTCCGCATCATAGCTTATCCCGGCGAATACCACCGTCGCCAGCTTCCCACCTTCGGTATTGTCATACTTCCTGATGATGTATTCAAAATCTTCCCTGGCACCTTCATAGGCGGCAAGGGCATCCATGTCCGTCTTTATATCTTCATAGTTGCCCACAGCCTGATCCAGCAACAAAAAAGCCTTGTTTTCAGCACTGTTTGAAAAATACCGATAACCGGCAATGACCACCAAGAAAAGAAATAAGACCCCTGCGGCATATGCCGCCTGTCTGGTATACTGCCGCGCCCAGCCAATTATCCTGCCGGTGGTGGTGATAAATTCATCCGGCTCTTTGAGCAGCTGCTTTCGTGTAACCCGTTTTTGTTTTGCCATTATTCCTCCGTTATCCGTTTTATCCTTGCCCAGCCCTCATCAGGAATGGCCGCACCGACAACCTGACACACCTCGTATCCACAAGCTGATGCGAGTCTGCCGCACGTTTCGACAGTATAGCCTCGGGTGAGACCAAATAAGAACCCGGACGCCCATAAATCACCGGCGCCGGTGGTATCCATGGCGGGGCCTTTTCCCATGGGATCAATTTTTACGATTTCGCCATCATATGCGATATAGCTCCCACGATCCCCGATTTTCAACACCGCGATCCTGGCTTTTTCAGCGAGGGCTTCAATCGCTTTTCGTTCATCAATGTGCCCGGTGAATGCTGCAGCCTCATCTTCGTTGGCCATAAGAATGTCAACATATTCAGCAACAAGTGTTTTCAGCAGCGCCTTTGACGATTCAACCACCGTATAACTCGCCAAGTCCAGGGAAACCATGGCGCCATCCTCTTTTGCCCGACTCAAGGCCTTTATGATCAGGTCATTGTTGAAGAGAAGGTATCCTTCGATATGAACCACGGCTGCATCCAGGAAGCTGCACCCGGCGATTTCGCCCGGCATCAATTCAGACGCTGCGCCAAGATATGTAAACATGGAACGCTGTGCATCGGGTGTCACAATGGAAAGAACCCTGCCGGTGGGTGATGTGGACGTCATCAGAAAAGGATCCACATGACTGCTTTGCAGATCTTTGCTGAACAGATCTCCCATGGCATCTTGAGCGCATTTTCCTATAAAGCGGGCTTTGCCGCCGAGCTTTCCCACACCGAGGATCGTATTGCACGCCGAACCACCCGGAACAACAACGGGTGTACCGGACGCCAGGGAGATCATCTTATCGACAAAATCACTGTCTACATAATTCATCCCGCCTTTTCCAAAACCGGTCCTCTCGACAAAGGCATCGTCTTCATGGGTCAGGATGTCCACAAGGGCGTTGCCGATACCCACAATGACATCCTTTGTTTTATCAAAACGTACAGGCGTCACCATGATGTTACCAAACCAGGGACTTGTGTATCCAGCCCCTGTCCCCGTCCGCATGCTCGATTTGAATCCAGTTTTCCTGTCGATCCGTGATCAGAAAGGGAATTCCTTTTCCCACCGTAAAAAGAACATCGTGGTTTGTACCTGGTCCGGTGCGGACATTGCATGTATCTTTGATCGTAATGACAGTCGGTTTTTTTTTAATCAGGGATGTATGTATCCAGCCCTCATCACCTTCAAAATCACGAAAATTGATCCATGAATCCGATTTTTTCAGGACGATGATCGGATAGTAGTTTTCGACCTTCCAAAGTATTTCATAGCCGGTTCCAGGTCCGGATCGAATATTGGCGATTTTTGATGACACCGAGAGTCGTTCCGCCATGGCAAAACCGCCGGTGGATAGAATTACCACAAAGGTCAAATATGAAATAAATCTCATGCCGCACCCTTTTCCGGATTCAGTGGTTGAACCATTATTTTTTCCGCCAGTCCCCGTCCTAGAACCAGCCGTTTATAGTCCAGAGCAATAACCAACTGCCCCTGGTTCAAGTTTGAAATGACATCGATTCGATCTCCCACCCGCAAGCCCATGCTCATCAGACGCATCCGGGATCTGGTTCCTCCTCTAAAACTCCTGACAATCACTACTTCACCCTGTTTTGCCACCATCAACGACATCAGAGACAAGCGTCGTTTGAGACAATGGGTACAGATGCCGTAAATTTCCATTTTATGCTGCAGCATATGGAACCCGTGCGTTGCCGCAACTTGCAATTGAAGATTTTCAATCTGGTCGTTTTTAAACTCGATGATCTTGTTACATTTGGTGCAGATCATATGGTCATGATGTTGGCCGATATGCCGATGCTCGTATCGAATTACACCGTTGTTAAACCGGTGCTTGTGGGCAAAACCATACCGGCACATGAGGTCCAGGGTATCAGAAATAAAGGCGGGCGTCAGGCTAAGGCCTTTTTCTTTTATAATTTCGAATAGGTCAATTTCTGAAAGGTGCTGCTCTGTCTGAAAAAAAGCTTCCAGAACCTTCATGCGGTCCTCCAGACAGTCAATACCTTCCTGCTCAAAGAGTTTCTTGAACTGTTCTTTTTCCTGAAGATGGATAGAATGCATTACATGACCTTGACGATGGGAATTGCGTATACGTATCAGCCGTTTGGACCTGGAATCGTGTAGGTCGTACATGAACCGCTCGAACAGTTTCGTGTCTGGCTCATGGCACCCTGTTTCCTTCCGGGCGCCGCGTTGATCGTGTGACTGGTGCTGCTGATAACCCGCTCGATTTCTTTAGCGTCACATTCCGGGCATACCATCTCCACTGACTCACTTTTATTCATGACAAGAATTTCAAAAAATGTTTCACACTTCAGGCATTTAAATTCGTATATCGGCATTGTAAAATCCCATGACCTTTTTTTATGTTTGCCATAGATAAAATAGTGTTTTTAATACTATCGAGC
>CAWKCS010000005.1:0-44639 GCA_963848165.1 uncultured delta proteobacterium
CTTACCGGCAGATATACCTCGAACAGGGCGCCGCCTTGGCTGAGATTTTCCTGGACAATTCTGCCTTGATGTTTTCGAACAATCTCATGGCTGATATAGAGCCCTAGACCTGTTCCCTGTCCCACCGGCTTGGTTGTAAAAAAAGGCTTGAAAATATCTTTTTGAATGGAAGGGTTGATACCGGGACCACAGTCCCGACAGGAGAAAACAACCTGATTCATATCTGTTTGATACCGTGTTGACAACACAACGCTGCCCTGGTGTCCCTCCATGGATTGATAGGCATTCTGAATAATATTGATGGCGACCTGACCTAAATGGCCAAAATTTCCTTGAATGGAAGGGATCGGGCATTGAAACTCCTTCTCAATTTGAATATGGCCACGCCTGATCTGGCCATCTAAAACACGCAATGCATCCTGGGCGACCTCGTTTACATCGACAAATTCAGAATATGAATCGGTTTGGCGGGATAGACATAAAAGACTTGAGACAATTTCCTTTGTTCGACCGAGTGCTTTCAGGCTGTATGCGATATCATTCCTGATGGTCTCCTTGTCAGGAATGCCACGGGCTTCAAAATCAGCCTGGATCGATTGTATCAGACTCATGGCCGCTGAAATAGGATTGTTGAGCTCATGGGCAACACCTGCCACCAGCTGACCAATGGCAGCCAGACTTTCAGAGCGAATCAGAAGTTCCTGAGATTTTTTTACCTCTGACAGGGCGTTTCCCAGAGCGATGGTTCTTTCATGAACCTTTGCCTCGAGGTTTTTATTCATCCTGTCCATATGTTTGTATGCTCGGGCGTTTTCAATGGCCAGGGATGCCTGAATGGCAAGCATCATCACGAGACCGCATTCTTCCCGACCAAACAGATTTCTCGATTTTTTCTGCCCCAGGACAATAAAGCCCATAAGATGTTCCTTGATTTTCATAGGAAAAACAATTTCCGCCCATAACGTATCCATATCATAGAGACACTGTCCATAAGCCTTCTCGTGCACCCCTTCCATCAACATGTTTCGGCTCACAGGTTTATCATGCCGCCTCAACACACGCACCAGAGAATCGGTGTTTGGCACATATGCCTGGGGAAAGGTCTGTCGAACAAGACTTTTCGATGCAAATCGTCTGAAGCCGCTTTGGGAAATGTCCTCCAGATAGATCGTACAGTGACATACCTGGAGATTATCTATCAATGCCGTCAACAGAATCCTGGCAATGGTACTGTCATCCAAAGCAGCGGACAGCTGGTTGCTGATATGGCTCATGGTTTTTTTAAGCGCTGCCGTTTCCCGTTGAAAATAGGGGATGATGACCTTCTGCACATGCGTTTGGATCGGGCCAAAAACAATGACCACCACCAGAAAAAAGATCAACTGGAAATAAAGGGTGTCCGCAAAAACATTTCTATGAAAAAAATGATTCGAAAAAGTTACAACCGTCGCATAAAGACAGGTCAAAAGCAGGGTCAGAACAGAATACAAAAGGCTTTTTTGTATGATGATCCCCATATCCAGCAAATCGTATCTGAACAAACCTACGGCAAAAATGATCAAAGGAATGAAACTGAAAGTACCCGGAGGGTAGAAAGGGTATCCCAGCAGCGGCAGCACATTGAGCCCATTTAGAAACCCCATGACACCAAATCCGGTCAGGATATACTTCAGCTTGTTCTTCTGAACGCTGTTCTGCTCCCGCTTTATGGCCAGACAGATAATGGCGAGACTGTAAAGGGAAGCCACAGCTGCACCGACACCGATGACAGGGTATAATCTGCCGCCACTTCCGAAATATCCGAATTCATATAAATTCATCTTTTCGATACACAGGGGGGTCAACGAAAACCACATGAGCACAAATGCAACGGCATAGGTCGTGTAGATCAACCACCTCCGACGGTCGATGTTCAGATAGGCATGAAAAAAATGAATATAGAGCGGAATGGCATATACAGCAAAAAGATGGTCGATACGGCTCGACCAGAGGGCCGTTTCACGGCTTTTGACGGTAAACAGGATCAGGATATCAGCATGCAGAAATATCCCGGTCATACACAATAGGAAAAAGAGCGTATTGATGGTCGTCATTTTCTTTCGAGCCAGCACAACGATGGCCAAAAAGGCAAAACAGACAAGGGACAAAAGAGGGGGAATACTGTAAAGGGTCATGATTTCACCTATAAACGTTGTTATTGCAGGAAGAAGATTATAAGTGAAATAAAGGTGGGTCAATCCGGGGATAAAAGGTATTTATTGCGGATATATATTAGGTATTTTTAGCCTCGGTCATCATCTCAGAAGCATGCGCCAGGGTTTTTGCGGTCACATTTTCACCCGCCATCATTCTGGCGATTTCATGGATGCGTTCATCATGGGTTAATTTATGGATGGTGGTCGCCGTCCTCTGGCCCACGATCTGTTTGGCGATTTTGAACTGATGGTCACCAAATCGGGCGATTTGAGGCAAATGGGTGATGCAGATCACCTGGTGAAACCGGGAGAGTTTGGCAAGTTTGTTGCCTACCATTTCTGCAACGGTCCCGCCGATACCCGCATCCACCTCGTCAAATATAATGGTTTCCACGGCATCGGTCTGGGCAAGAATTGCTTTTAAGGCCAGTACGATCCTGGAAAGCTCGCCCCCGGAAACAATATCGGACATGGGTTTCAGGGCTTCCCCGATATTGGGTGCTATTAAAAAGCAGGCTGTTTCAAAGCCGGTTTCCGTCATGAGCCTATCGCCTGAGAGCAGAAATGGGTCCGGATCCGAGTTTGAAACAACAGGTATCAGGGAAACCTGAAAACGCGTCTGATTCATCTTCAAGGTGGCAAGTTCCGCTTCTGCAACCCGCGACAAATGTTGGGCCGCCAACTGCCGCTTTTTGGACAACTGCTCGCAAAGGACTCCCGTTCGCGCCTGGAGATCCACGAGGGTCTTGTGGCTATCTGATATTTTCTCGGAGATGTTTTCAACCTGTGCCAAGGCCTGTTCTATGGCAATTTTTTTTTCGATAATGTCCTGAAGGGTCTTGCCATATTTCCGTTTCAGCTTGATGAGTAAATCCATGCGCTCCTCAGCCGCTTCCAGACGGCCCTCATCCACCTGAATCATTCCCATATGGGCCCTGAGGGATGCCACCACGTCTTCAATCTTGTAGGCACTTTCCGACAAAGCCTCGGATGACGGCTCCAGCTCCGCATCGATCCGGGAAGCATGGGCCAATCGCTTTCCCACTTCCATGATGCGTTCCACCACAGCACCCGAAGCGCTGTAGAGTGAATCGATGCTGCTGTGAATAACTTCCAAGAGTACCTCGGCATTTTTCAGTCGCGCTATCTCCTGTTCCAGTTCCACATCCTCGCCAACGGTAATGCGTGCCGCCTGGATCTCCTGCCGTTGGAACCGCAACAATTCCAGCTGGTCTTGCTGTCGGTCTTTTAATTGAATCAATTTGTTATATTGCCGGATCAATGGCAGCAAACTGTGGAATGCCTCATGAACCTCTTCTCGAAGGGGCAAAAGCCCACCAATCTGATCCAAAATCAGAAGCTGTTGATCTTCTTTCAGCAACCCCTGATGCGCATGCTGACCCGAAATACTGGCCATGTGCTGCGTTAAGGTTTTCAGCACCTGCATGGTCGAGAGACGGTCGTTGATATACACCCGATGACGGTCATTCCTTGAAACAATACGCCGTATCAGCAAACCATCCGACACTGAAAATCCGTGGGTTTTCATGGCCCCGCGCCACAGGGCTGTCAGGCTCCACCTTAAACAGCGCCTCGACTTCCGCGGTTTCGGCCCCGGTCCGGATCATTTTTTCGGATGCCCGGCTTCCCAGAAGAAGATTGACGGCGTTGATAATGATGGATTTGCCGGCACCGGTCTCGCCGCTCAAGATGGTGAGACCCTCTTCAAAGGAGATACGAATATCGTCGATGATGGCAAATTGACGGATGGAGAGTTCCTGAAGCATAATCGAAAATTTATGTCACGATATCCTTTTTGTAAAGCGTAAAATAAAAAGGACATCCAGTATACTCGAGGGTCACAGGATGTCCCTTTATAAAATTCGCGTACTTGAAATATGAATGCTGTCAATCGATAGGCTCAAGGGCTGATATTGACTGGCGCATAATCCCATGTTTCGCCTACGTTCGAATTGTCGGACTCATTCGTTTCGACAACAAGATTGTCCGGGTCAATGACCACGCCGATGTAAAACTGGCCCGATGCAGGAAAACCAGACGGTGGCTCGCTGGGCAATGTGATTTGATGCGTGTGATTTATATACCAGCCGGCCTGAAGGCTATAGCCGAAAACCTGCCACATCAGTTCTTCATCCAGAGAGGTAATGATGTTGTTCGTGGAAAGGTATAAACGAAACCACAGACCTCCGCCTGACGGAATATCTTGGGTACCGTCATTGGTCACCGCAAAGTGGACATTCAGGGTGTCCCCCCAGTTAAATGTACTGCTGGGGTCACCGGATAGGTCGGTGAAACCGAAAAATATATTGAGGTCGGGATCACCATAGTCATGGGTGTAAGAAGTCAAGTTGACCCCCCCAGGTAAGGAAGCCGTCGTGAAGCTAAAGATGTCCCAATAAAACTAGCTTCTATTTCCGTATATATCAAGGGAAAGACTGTCCAGTAGTAGGTTGTATCTGCATCTAGAAAACCGGCAGGACGGTAAAAAAAAGATCGTCGGTATCAAAAGTCAGCGGACGCTGAAAAATCATCGGATTCTGAAATCCAGAGCTGGTATCTGGCGGCCCCTGAAGCATAAGTCCAGCTGAAAGTGGCATCTGTCAGGATCGATGTTGGAAGATGTGTCCGCAGGAGAATCGATTTCCGAAAAAAACCGATTTGCGTCGATGGTGCCGATGTCGTTATTACCCGTGGTTACAGAAATGCCTACTTCTACGCCACTGTATGTTGTTCGGCCCATCCTCGTTGTGGCCATAAAAGAAAATGAAATAATCAGACCCAACCGGTACATCTTGAATAATCCCTGAAGCGGCAGAGCAATCCCAGGGGCCTCCCCATCTATAGATTGACAGCTTCACTGTTGGACAATCGCAGCACGGACGGTGGAGACCTGCGTTGGGTCACCTCCACAAACAACGGCCATGGTCTGGTAATCCGTGTCGATATCCAAACCCTGATTCCACGCAACATTGAAAGATATGAATCCGGTATCGTGGGTGGGCGTGTTGTCGGAAAGATCGTTACTGCCTTCACATGCCGCCAGGATACAGATTAAGAGCAAGGTGGTAACCATGAGCAACGTTCGATTTATTAAAATGTGTCGCACGATTTTTAGTTTTCATCGGTTTCCCCCAAGATAGTTGAAAGCGGAATCAAAAACGGTTTTTTATTGTGGCTCAAATCCTATGATAACGATGATCAATTGGTTTCCTGTGAAGGTGGCTTAAAACAGAACCCATCACGGAATCGTTTACCAGGACACGATGACATCGCCGGTGGGTCCGTCATCATCACCACCCCCGCCGCCACCGCCACCACCTGCAACGGCAACGATACCACCCACGAGCGCCACTCCCAGCAATCGCCCAAAGACATTTACCGCCCCCGCCTTCTTTTCCTTTCACAATTTCAACCGGTATCTTTTCTTCGGGTAAAGACTTGATCACGGGTTTGTTCTTTGTGATATCGGCTTTGGCATACCAGTTCTCCTGGGAAAAAGCCGTCCCAACCATAAAAAAGTTGCATACACAAAGGGTGAGAAACAGGATAAATATCGTTTGCAATCGGCTCATGTCAGTTCTCCAAATAAAATCGTAAGAACGATTTTATGATACGCGACGGTGTCGCTTTTTGGTAAAAGGGTTACCCGCTTGTAGTCTGGCGGGCTAAAATACTTAATCCTGCAATGCCGCCAAAGACGGAACAGGGTATTACGATTTTAATATTTATTTTGAATCGATATAAATATGTCAGAGCGGCTTTGCCGCGACTTATAAAATTGCACAGCAATTTTATTTAGTGATCCGGTATTGAATAAACTTCTCTGCCCGATGTGAGAGCGGGATGCCCACGATATTCTTGACCAGGTCGTTCACCATGGCAGAGCGTCCATCATAAATGCCGAATATGCCCTCCTGGAACTTGGCTGTGTTGAAATGCAAGGGTTCCTTCAATGCTAGAATGTGAAAGATTTCATCCACTTTTTCTTTGCCATCCCCTACAAAGGCTTCCAGCGTGATTCCCTTTTTCCTGTCTGTGTCGTCGGGAAAGGTAAACGTGGTGTTGGCCTTGACGAAATTGTTTTGTTTGAACCGGTTAGGGAACAGGATAATGGCGGTTTCATCTTCAAGAATGTTGAAAATCGAGAGATAGCAGTCCCTGCTGGGGGTCACCTTGATTTCGATGAGATCCCCTTCCTTGAATACGGTCCGATTGAGCTCTGCCGCGAGCCGAAAAAAGACATCGGTTTGCCCTTTTTCCTTGATCACGTTGACCCGCATCGTGACTTTATAGGCCAGGTAAGGGGCCTCTCCTTTGTTCTTGGCCGGTATCAGCTCGATTTCTTCCTTGATAATCTCCTGCCCAATCACCTTTCCATGCGGAATGGTGCGGATGACATCGCCGGACATATGGTAGTTGATCACCATGGTTTCCGACAGGATGTCGACACCCACGACTCTCTCGACAGCCTCCCGCCTGGCATTGGCGATGGCCATTTTGCAGGCTTCCTGTTTGGTGACATTTTCAATGGGAGCAATCCCTTCCACGGTCACCCACTCGGAATCCAATGACAACACCGGATTACCGGATAGCATGTTCGACTATGATGGAAAAGAAACAGACAAAAAGAATTTTCGTTTTCATAATAAAATCATGTAACGATTTTATGTATAGACAATAGCTACTCGATAACCCGCGATACCGATATATCCTTTAGATCTTCCATGGACGGCGATATAAAAGGGGTCTGCTCCTTTCCCATCCGCCGCGCGGCACGTGTCACATGCCTGGTGACATACGTGTAGATTTCCTTGATGGTGACAAAGCGGTCCTCGTTCTCGTCAGCTTTACCGCTCAATGCGCTCAGGAGATAATAGGTAAAGAGGCCGTGCTCCTCTTTGGGGAGCGGGTTGCTGGTCTGTCCGGCGGTGGCAGCAGTCAGCGCAATCACCTCCTGAGTGGCCAAGCCGATGTCTTCGACCTTGAGCAGTGCCGGTCTCGAGCCCTTTGTCAGCATCTCAGCCGCCCGGGAGGCCACACCACTGAAGCAGGAGTCCAGGAACACATAGGCCTGGTTGATGTCGAGATCGTTGATTTCCTTGTAGAACTCCCTCAATTTATAACCGGTTTCCTCGATAAAGAGGGTATCCCCGTCGTAGGGCATCAGGTAGGGATCGCCCTTTTCCATGTCCGGTGCACCGTGACCCGCAAAATAGACATAAAGGGTGGTTTCCTTGCTGACATTCGCCGGAATAAATTTCCTGAGATATCCGCTGATTCGCGCCTTTGTGGCATCGCTGTCGATGAGGGAGATGATGTTTTGCTCCGGCACGCCGAGAATTCTGTTGAAGTATTCTTTGATCACCAGGGCATCTTTCCGGGCATAATCCACCCGCGGCAGGTGTGCATAATCCTCGATGCCGATAATCAGCCCCCAGTCATCGGGAAAAATCCGCTGAGTCGCAACAGGTGCAGCAACCGTTACAACTTTTTCCTCGACAATGGAAAACTTTTTGGCCTCGAGCATATCATTGTCGAAATATACCTTGAGCTGCCATTCACCCGGCATTTCCTGGGCCTTATCACCCTGTATGGTCAGGTTGTGCCAGGCCGTACACTTGTTGGTATAATGCCCCTTGCTCGCCTTGATACGTGTATTGTCCGTCGCGTAGTAGAGCTTTCCATCCGGACCATACCACTCCCAGCGAACCTTGTGGCTGCCTGACAGGTTCTCGAGATTTAGATGGGCGAAGACTGCTTTATCTTTTGTTGAAAAGCGGTTCGTCACGTTGGTGGGGACCCCCAGATTGCCGGTGGCACTAACGCTCTTGGAGAGGGTCGTTCCCGCGTATCGAAATTTTGGAGTCTTCTGTATGGCCTTGGAGCCACCACAGGAAACCACCATCAAGATTAGAACCGGGGTCAGGAAGCCCATGACATGGTTTATGAAACACCGATGGGACCATCTTCGATTTGTTGCTTCCATTTCACCACCTATGCGCTATTCATTGAGGAAAAACAGACATGAATAGAAATTTATGGTTTTTGGAAGAGCTGATCTGGATATCCACGTAGCAAAAAAATTATTATAATAAAATAAATATAACAAATCAAATGATTTTTGTTCAGCAGGCCGCCCGCCATTCCACGCATTGCCATTTATGAGATCGGGTTGTGCTGCTCACAAGGGTGCCAGATTTATCTTGGATAACCGGTAATCTTGCGAATACGTTCGTAAAGCGGCTTTAAGTGCTTGTACATCTTTTTATAGACTTCGTGGTAGAGGGCATCGTACATCTGGTGCGTCTTCGGATTGGGCTCAAACACCTCCCCCACGCGTGTCATGGCTTTTACCGCGGATTCAAAGCTGTCATGAAACCCAAGACCAACGGCCGCATCGATGGCAGCGCCAAGACCGGAGGTTTCATAAACATGCGGTTTCCCGGTAGGCAGGCCAAAGACGTCTGCAGTGAGCTGCAGGGCGTTTTGGCTCTGGGAGCCGCCCCCGGATACACGCAGGCTATTGACAGATGTCCGGCTGCGTTTCTCGATCCGTTCCTTCCCCTCTCGCATGGCATAAGCCAGCCCCTCGATAATAGCACGATAGAGGTGGGCCCGGGTGTGAATGTCCCCAAACCCGATAATAGCCCCCTTGGCTTCCGGTCCCGGTGATTTCAATCCCGGTGTCCAGTATGGTTGAAGAACCAGCCCCATGGAGCAGGGCGGAATATCCTCCAGCAGGTTTTCAAACAATATCTCCGGCGTCAGACCCATTTTCCTGGCTTCTCGTCGCTCGGGATGGCCGAATTCCTCCTTGAACCAGTTGACCATCCAATAGCCCCTGAAAACCTGAACTTCCACGGTGTAATACCCGGGAACGGCCGATGGGTATGCCGGCAAAAGCGGTATGGGCTCGATATATTTTTTATGGGTGACGTTGATGGTTGCAGTAGTGCCATAGCTGAGACATCCCACGGAAGAATCAAGACTCCCTGAACCGATAACCTCACAGGCTTTGTCGGCGGCCGCTGCAATCAGGGGAAGATCTTTGGGAATCCCGGATTCTAAAGAAGCTGCGCTGGTGATGGTGCCCAGCACCTGGCCCGGCGGCACCAGATCCGGCAGCATTTCTCTTTTGATGGGAAGACACCGCCATTTCCAGTCCCAGGATGGTGCCCAGCGCATGTGCCGGTAATCGAAGGGAACATACCCGACCTGACATCCAATGGAATCAGCAAATTTTCCAGTGAGTCTGTGGGTGAGAAAACCGGAAAGGAGCAGGTATTTGTAGGTGTTTCCCCATAGATCTGGTTGGTAGGCATGGATCCAGTTGGCTTCAGCCTCCGCCTGAAAATAGGCAATCGTCTCGTTGAGCCGGACCAGCCTGAACAGAAAGCCCCAGGGACCACCTATGAACGGCAATCCATGTGTCTTCCGCTGATCAAGCCACAGAATGGCCGGCCGCAGAGGATTTCCCTTTTGATCGACATTGATGACCGTGCCCCTCTGGGTGGTAAGGGTTACGCCTGCTATCCGTTCCTTGAACTGACCCTTCTGTTTCCAAAGGGCCTGGCATGCCTGGCAGAGCGCATTCCAAAACACCTCGGGATCCTGCTCTGCCCAGCCGGGTTGTTTTGAAAAATAGGGCTCGAAGCCAACCTGCTCTTTTGCCAGCAGGGTGCCGGTTCCATCGAAAACAATCGCCTTCAGGCTCTGGGTGCCGTTGTCGATGGCCAGTATCAAGTCTTTTCCGGACATGCCTTAGGTTTCCATTTCAGGCTGGTTTCTAATATTTGTGTCTGACCCGCGTAATATTCTCCACCTCTCCCATCACGATGAGCGTTTCCCCGGATGCCAGTATACGTGTCGGTTCAGGGTTAAACTCGATTTCCTTGTTGTTGTTTCTTATACCCAGCACCAGAAGATCAAATTTCTGTTTGAACCCTGCATCAATAATATTTTTTTCCAGCAAGGGGGATTTCTCGGCAATGCTGATCTCATGAATCCGTAAATTACCCCGGCTGCTACGCAGCATGCTGTCCAGAAAATCGACGGCGGCAGGCCGGATCATCTCGGAGGCCATTCGCAGAGCCCCGATGTAATTGGGTGAAACAATGCCGTTGGCGCCGGCTCTCCGCATCTTGGCTTCGAGTGCGGTATCGGTGGTTCGGCTGATAATCCGGATTCTGCTGTTTAGCATCCGCGCACTCATGGTTGTAAACAGATTGTCCTTGTCCGAAGCCAGGCTGACGATGATGCCTCTGGCATTTTCAATCCCGGCAGCTTTTAAATTCGCATCATCCGAGGCGTCTCCCATAACATAGAGCAGGTCGTCCCAGATGGCCTTGCAACGCTCGATGATTTCCTGGCTTTGTTCGATGAGAACCACGGGTTCCCCGTTGAGAATCAGTTCAGCCAATACCGGTCGACCGGTTTGCCCGCCCCCACAGACAATATAATGATCCTTTAGCTTCTGTATTTTTTTCTCCATTCTTTTTTTCCTCAATATTCCGGAAAGCTCTCCTTCGATGATAATAGCGGTCAAGGTACTTATTCCGTACAAAATAATCCCCATTCCAAACGTAATGAGGATCATGGTAAAAAGCTCGGCTGGAACATTTCCCGTGACTTCGATGACCTCACCGTACCCCACCGTTGTCAGGGAGATGACGGTCATGTAAAGACAGGTCATAAAGCCGTACTGTGCATTAAAAATAAAGTAGTACCCAAAGCTACCCGCCCAGATGACGCAAAATATCGCAGAGATAATGTAGATGAGACGCCGTTTTATTTCCATAGGTTCTTGATATCTGAATGTTGCATGAAACTTAATAAGATAATAGAATCAAACTCTTCTTAACCTATAGGGATTTAAGACTCAAGCTGAAAATCCTTTTGCGAACGCAAAAGGATTTAGAATTCCACCTGGTGAACCATTTCCGTGTCTTGAAGAATCTTTCGGATTTCTTTTTGAACAGTTTTGTCAGTGATGGGTTCGACGCGGGAGATGGGGGCACCTGAATCATCTGTTTTGTACTTCAAAGCATAAACAACACCGGGCACCCGAGCAAAACAGACACCACCGGTGCCGCAGCAGGTACTGTTCAGCACGGCACAACCGACATAATAGAGGATGGTTTTTTTTTGAAATTGGACAGTACCTTCCTTTAAAAAGGCATACTCCCCGCCGATGGCGGTGACTTCATTGTTTAACCTGAGGTGGGTGTGATCTAACAGCAATCGGCACCTCCGCAAGAAGCCGCACCCTTGCCTTTGATCCATGTCTGGATAATATAGGCAGCACATCCGACGCCTGGATTGACAGTGATGGCCTCCTCCGGACAATTGGTGGCGCAGGCCCCGCATTCCATACACCCGTCTCTGTCCACAATCCCGGCTTTATGCGCCTCTAATTCAAAGACACCGTGCGGGCAGACGATTTCACAGGTTCCACATCCGGTGCAGGCCTCCCGATTAAGATTCAGGGTGGTCACATTTGAAAGATATCTGAATTTTTTCATCAATTCTCCTAAACAAACATCGAGCCAACCCAGGCTGCAATTGATAGGATTATCGCCAACACTTGAAAGGGTATGGCGTTCCGCATCTCCTTTTCTACCCCCGAAGGGGAGGTATAAGGTGTCGATCCGGTAAAATTCATGGCCAGATATGAACTGCCGGCGATGATGAAAAGAATCAGGGCCACAGCTTCCAAAAAACTGATCGCCTTCCCTGTCACCAGAACCATACCAACCCCCATGATTAGCCCGGCGATGACACCTTTGACCGCAAAGGCCCTCCCGGGTATCCAGGGCAGCAGCACCGGCACTGCCACGGCGCCCGAAAATATTCCAACAGCACATGCTGCGATCATGATCAGACCGCGGTTCCAGGCCATACCCATGGAAAAAAGACCGGGTCCGATACCTGAAAGAATAAAACCCGCCAAGAAAATCCATAACAGGTATTTGCGCAAAAACGATAGTTCGACCGGCACGAGTATCAGTCGCTCCAGAAAGGAAAATGTTACCCGGTGCATGGCTTTATCGGCCTTTAATCCCGCCATTAGGAAAGGCTTGATATCACGTGCCCGAACCGGGCCCCAGGTTACCCTGAAACCGCAATCTTTTTTAACCTGCTTGCCTGAAACACCCGTTGCCGAAAGCTGGGGCAAAATCAGTCTTCGGTGGCTCACGACCTCCTGCAGACGGGTCTGTTTGACCCTGTGAATCACTTCAGCGGTGGAAAACGTCTTTTTGCCGGCTGCACACCAGACATTTACACCTCTGGTATCCAGAACAAGAACCCAGGCATGCTCCCCTTCGAGGCTCTTGCGGAGCATGTCGAAGGTTAGCTTATAGTTTGCTGTTACCAGGACAGGTGACACCGGTGTAACATCACCGATACTGTAAAGCCCGGGAGCCACCTTATACTGACTTCTGTTGATCCCCAGGCGAACCTTGATGGTTCCGAGGAGATCCCATATCTCAGGTTTCGTTTTAATCCTTGGAACAGACCCCGCCGGGGTGTCTGTAAATCCCTCGACAAAACCACACAGACGATAACCCGGCTTTTCAAACGGACTGCTGGCAGGGCCTGGTGGAGGGCCGCAGCAGGGCTCGTCTACCGATGCTTCCCTGTAAAGGGGTAACATCTCTGTCAGCCCTTCATTAGCACACGGGCTCCTGACAGGACCACAGCATCCGTTGTTATTCTGAGTTTTCGTTGACATCATAAATCATTCACCTTGTTCTTGAACCGAAAGCGAGCGCATTCCCGTAGCTTGCTGCGGGGTTAGCGAGCGAATCTAAATGACAGAATTCCTCACGGTCGATGTCCAGCACTGCCGTAGACAGAACGTTCGGGGACCTTCGATTTCACCTTTACTAGTCCGAGATTCTTTCAAGATCTTCAGATGCTGGATCACGGTCCTGACTGGGCCAGTGGCAACAGTGTTCGAGGATCTCTCCACAGACTGCACTGGTCTACCAGTCGATTTGGAAAGACAGATGCTGCACCGATCATCACTGCACATCTGGCAGGAGAAACAACTGCCGCAGGAATGCTTTTTGAGAGACAAGGCATCCTGTTCCGGCACATAGATCTTGCCTTTGATATCTGGAAGGGTAATAAAGGGCATCTGATATCCTCCTAGCATACACTGAACCTACCCTAAGAACGATGGCAATGAATGTCAGCCACAAGACAGTCGTTGCACGATTTTATTCCGGCAGCTTATAAGGTTCATTATATGAAAAACGGGTCTTGATAAACCAGGCCATTTATACTATGGTTTTGATCATCTAATCTTCTCAGAAAAATCTACTTTTATCAACGAATCTTGTATGTTTTAACCCGCGAGGAACATATGACCGGCCAGAACAGATGGATACTTCAAATCGGATGTTGCATTATCGTGTTTCTGCTTGCATTTGGTTGTGCATCAACACAAACGTGTGACTCCAGGGAGGTACCTGTCTGGTTAACCTCCACCCCCCATGACGATACCTATTTTTACGCCGTTGGCATTTCAGGGCAAACCAGGAATGTCAATGATGCATGGATTCAAGCGGCAAACCGGGGGCGGGCCGAACTCGGTCGTATCATCTTTTCACATGTATCGAGCCAGGACACGATTATCAACACGACCCGGGGTCAGTATTCAAGCCAGCTTATCGATATCCTGTCCGACACGGAACTCAACTACACGGAAATTATCGAACGCTGGTATGATCCCTGCGGGGACTATGGTCCACCCCATTATTATTATGTTCTGGTAAGGATGGATAAAAAGACGGCTTCCGCTGTACTGAGAAGCCTGAACTGACGACCCTGGTCCATGAGGATTGGGGATGGAAAAAACCGTTGGAGGCGAACTATGCGACAGATCAACTGTTTTCTTTTCATTTTGATGTGTGTAGGCATGACCCTGCTCCCTTTCCTTTTTTCGAGCCACCCTGCAGGCACAGGACACATCAGACACCGAACTCCAGCTGGAAGAAGCGGCTATTTGTCGAGATGTCGTGGATAGAGCACCGATTGGCAGGGGATCTGTTTTCCATACAGACACCGAACGCCTCTACTGCTTTACAAAGGTTGTCGGCGCCAAAACAGATACGACAATTATTCATCACTGGTACTTGAACGGCAAACTGAAGGCCTCGGTAACGCTTCCGGTCAACTCAGCATCGTGGCGCACCTGGAGTTCAAAAGACATCACACCCAACGACGCAGGAGACTGGATGGTGGAAGTGCTGACAGCGGATGGTAATGCCATCGAAAGCATCCTCTTTCTTGTGCAATGATCGAAGCTTTTAAATATGGCGGACTGGCTTTTCTGGCTTATCTGCTCGGTTCTATCCCATTTGGTCTTGTTTTAGCATTTCTTTTCAGCAAGCAGGACATCCGTCGTAAAGGAAGCGGGAATATCGGCGCAACCAATGTCCTGCGTGTTGCCGGCGCCAGACTGGGTCTGCTGACGCTTTTCCTGGATGTATCCAAGGGCGCGCTACCGGTATTCATTGCCGTTCATCTGATGGAAAGCCCCGAAAATCCCTGGGGGCAGGCGTATCTATCCCTGATAGCGATATCTGCATTTATCGGACATCTTTATCCCCTCTACCTTGGTTTGCGCGATGGTGGAAAAGGTGTGGCGACGGCATGGGGGTGCTTTCTGATTATCTCCCCCGTTTCCGCCCTGGTCACACTGCTGGTCTTTGTCATGATGGCTTGTGCCTCAAACAGGGCTTCCATCGCATCCTTGTCGGGTGCAGTGATTCTGCCGATGGCAAATTGGTACACAACGCATTCAGCAGCGTATACCATTTGTGCTGCTATGGTCACCATACTGATCACCTATCGGCATAAGGAAAATATCGTACGATTGCTACACGGAGTCGAGTCCACCATCTGGGGGAATGAGCCATAAGCCCCCTAAACGGTATGCGTTAAGCTATCAGCAGCTTAGGGCTTAGGGCTTTTGACTTCCAGTTAGGCCAGTATCGACCAGATGAGAGCGATAATGCCCGCCAAAACAAAATGAGATTCAATCAAGAACTCCAGATGAATCCCGGGCAGCATCAGTTCCTTTTCATTGGCCAGAATAACGCATAACATCAGAACAGGGCAGATAGCCAGGGCAAAACCAAGCGGGTTGAAGATACCGGAAGCACTGGCCAGAAACAGGATCGCCGCTGAAATCAGAAGCAAGCCCTTCAAGACCCGCAAGGTTCGTTTTTCACCCATGAGGATGGGAAGCGTTTCCTTGCCGACAATTCTGTCCCCCTGCATGTCCAGAACATCGAAAAACGCCGTTCTCACGAACACAAGAAGCGTTGCCCAGAAAAACGTCAGCAGGACGGATAGATCAAGACCGCCCATTCTTTCAAATGATGGAAATATGGCGCTGACAATGCCCCATGCCACCGCAATCAGAATGGTTTTTGATCCTGGAATTTCCTTTATCCGCTTGTATTTCGGCTGCTTCGGGAACCAATCGGGTATCAATTTCAAGTTATAGGAAAAACCAAGCATACTCATGACCAGAAGGATTAGAAACGGTATCCATCCCATACTGTATGCCGTCAATAGCCCGGCACCACCGGCAGCTATGGCCAGAATCGACAGCAACAACCGGTAACGAATGTAAAACTCAGACCGCTCCGGATCATTGAACCGATCCGATTGTCTTCCCATCAGATGGTTCAGGATGTGCATGGATTGAACGTAAAGTGCGGCAATAAGCATCTGCGGGTAAAAGAATTCGATTCCCTGTAGTCTGGCACAGGCAAAACAGAGAGACCCGGCTCCGATAGCAACAATAATATTTGTCAACAAAAGGGATCGCTGGAGAAGATAGACCGGTTTTCGCCAGGTAAAAGCGCCCTTGGCCGGCAATGTTTCAAGTTTTCGGTAAACCCGTTTAATGATCCAGTTAGGCGTGCTGGCGCCGGCAGTGATGCCGACACACGCGATGGAGGAAAGCGCATCCAGATCAAGTTCGGATTCGGTTTCGATGTGAAATACCTGTTTTCCGGCCTGCCTGGCAATTTCGGACAATCGCTGGGTATTGCCGCTGTTGTGTCCGCCAACAACGATAATTGCATCCACCAAATGGGCTATGCGGAGGACTTCCGCCTGCCGCCTTTCCGTGGAATCACAGATGGTGTTGAAAATTTTATAGTGGGGATATCGCTCAGACGCCCATTTCCTGACATCATCAAAAAGACGTACATTCTGGGTGGTTTGGGCAACAATGATGGCTTTTTTAAATTCGGGAAGTTCATTCAGCGCCTTAAGATTGTCCGCTATGTATCCGCGGTCTCCAGCATAACCTAAAAGCCCCACAACCTCAGGGTGATCCTTGTCCCCGATAATGATGGATGCGTAGCCTTTCTGGGCATGCTTTCGAATAATGGTCTGAACCTTGATGACCCGCGGACACGTGGCGTCTATAACGGTAAAACCCGCGGACGCCAGGGATGTCTTGATGTCCGGCGGTACCCCATGGGCCCTGATGAGAATAGACTCCTGTTCCCTGCTCCGGAACTGAATTCTCGACTTTTATCCCTTTTTCTTCAAAAGTATGAAGAACTTGTGGGTTATGAATCAAAGGACCGAAGGTTCGGACGGGGGCATCTTGTTGGTGGGTCGTATCGAGGACGATCTCCACCGCCCTGCGAACACCCATGCAAAATCCAGCAGTTTTGGCAATGATTACTTTCACGTAAATCGTTGAAGGGTGTTGTTTTATCCCTTGAGATAAATCTTGTTGTCCACAAGCGACAGTGAGTGGATCCGGCCCTTGATGATTTTCTGGTCTCCGAAAATGCTGATAAGTTTGATGGCATCACCTTCCGGTTCCACCGTATCCACGGCTTCCATAATCAACCTGGTTTCTTTGTCTTCGATAAGGTAGGCATTTGCTTCACACATAATAGGATTCCCTTTTCTGCAACGGTGGTATTTGTTTCTTATTCCTTGCCGGTTGTCAAATCCAACAGGTTCTCCGCCAGCATGGTTTCTATCAGCTTGGGAAGTCGGTCGGAAGAGACACCCACCACGGCAATATTCTCCTGGGACAGGGGTATCAAAATTTTCCTGGCCTTGCTCGAAGCGACTGCTTCGGCCATCCCAGGTGTCAATTCACCCAGCATGGCATTGGCTATCACGATGCTGATCGGTCCGATAATTATGTCTGCATGGCGCGAGGTTTGAACAATGGCATTCTGACCGGAGGCACCCCGATTCGCCCCTGCCTTTAACATATTAGCGGTGGCAACGGCATTGGTCCCCAGGGCAATGATCTCGATCCGCTCCGCATAACCCTCCCTGAGCTTCTTGATGATGCTGCTGCCGATACCCCCGCCCTGCCCATCGATGACGACAATGGTTTTCATACTGTTAGCCATTTCAGCCATAAGCCATAAGCCGTAAGCTGTAAGCAGCTTATGGCTTAAAGCTTACGGCTTATAGCTTAAACATCTTATCCCTATTTCGACGCCTTTTCTTCGGCAGCCGCCGACTGGGTCCCTTCTTGCGTGTCGTCGGCACCCATCCTGTCTCAGGGGAATCTTCCATCCCACCCGTTTCAAAAGAATAGAGCGCCTGAAATAATTTGTTTTCAAATGCCCTGGACCCGATGGTTGCCGAACCCACGGACCTCACAAACGAAACGATATCTCTGTCGGAGCTGACAACCAGAGCCCTTTCCTTTTCCCTGGCTGCCATGCGTTTGATAACCGTGTCAGCCGTCTCACCATTGCGCGAAAACAGAATCTCGATTCCACGAAAACGCTGGCGCCGTGCTTCTTGAGAGATGGTGTCGGTTCCGTCAAAAACGATGGTGATGCGGTGACCTTTACTTTTTCGGTATTCCACCAGGATATCTTGAAGGGTTTCTCTTCCCTCCTGCATATCCCGCTGATCCAGAATACGCAACTGTTTTGACTGACGAATGACATTATAGCCATCTACGATGATATGAAGTGACATGCCTGTGCAGATTATCGGTGTCTGATTGAAGCGTACCCCGCAGCAAGTTGGATGGAATACGCTCGTTATTGCCGGTTCAACAGATGCAATAACCTGTCAAGATCCTCATTGCTGTAAAATTCTATTTCAACTTTTCCCTTTTGGCCCCGGCGTCGAATCTGTACTTTGGTACCAAAGTTTCGGGAAAGTTCTTCAGAAATATTGGTAAAATAAATCTCGTCAGACCCCTCCTTGCGCTTTCTGACATCACCGGATTCTTTCTTGATACGGTTAACAAGCGCTTCCGTTTCCCGTACGGATAATCCCTTTGAAACCACCGCACGCCATACAGCCGACTGTTGTGCCTTGTTGGAAATACCGAGCAATGCCCGTGCATGTCCCATGCTCAAGACACCATCAACGATGCTCTCCTGGATCGATACGGGCAATTGTCTCAATCGCAGGAAATTGGCCACCGCCGGTCTGCTTTTCCCGATCCGTATCGCCACCTCCTCCTGGGTCAGTTCAAACTCGGCGATCAGGCGATGGTAGGCATCCGCCTCTTCCATCGGGTTGAGATCTTCCCGTTGAATATTCTCCACAAGAGACATTTCAAGCAATTGTTTTTCAGTAAGATCTTTTATCACACAGGGAACGTCTCGATATCCTGCCAGTTTCGCTGCCCGGAGCCGTCTTTCGCCGGCGACGAGTTCGTAGCCATCCTCGAGTTTCCGTACCAGTAATGGCTGAATAATTCCCTGCTCTTTGATGGAAGCGCTGAGTGCCGCCAGTTCTTCCTCTTTGAACTTTTTTCTGGGTTGATAGCGATTGGGACGAATGCGGCTGATCCGGCAGTAAAAATAATCCCCTTCCATATCTCCTGCCGTATTGATATCCGGGATAAGCGCGCCCAGCCCTTTACCGAGAGCCAATTTTTTTCTTTTTTTTATCTGTTCTTTCGGCATATTTTATATTCTTTAATAAAATCACAGAAACAATTTTATCGAACGCTACGGTATTGCTCCTTGGCATAAGGTTTATTCGTTTGTTTTGGGGCGGGCTGAATTTCCATAACTTCCTCGGCCAGCTGACGATAGCTCCTGGCACCATTCGAGGCGCCATCGTAAAGAAGAATCGGTTTGCCAAAGCTGGGGGCTTCACCGAGCCGTACATTTCTGGGTACAATCGTCTTGAACACCAGATGCTTGAAATATTTCTTGGCATTCTCTGCCACCTGATGGGACAGATTGGTTCTCTGGTCAAACATGGTCAGTAAGATACCTGCAATGTTCAGGCTGGGATTTAAACTGTGCTTAATGTGCTTGATGGTCTGCAGGAGCTGGCTCAATCCTTCCAGGGCATAAAACTCACATTGCAGGGGGATCACCAACGCATCCGCAGCTGCCATGGCGTTCACCGTCAACAGACTCAGAGAGGGTGGACAGTCAATGATGACATAATCAAAACCGTCATCCAACTTAGACAGCAGTTTTTTCAATGTCATTTCCCGCTCTTTCGTGTTCAGCATCTCAATGTCAAATCCGATCAATTCGACACGAGAAGGTATGATCTTGAGCAGTGCTATTTCGCTGTCGATCACAATGCTGTTAACCGAAGCCTGTCCGATCAGGCCGTGGTATAATGTTTGTTTCAGACTGTTTTTATCGATACCCAGTCCGGTGGTAGCATTCGCCTGGGGATCACAGTCCACCAGGAGTGTCTTTTTATTGGCTACAGCCAGCGAGGCTGCCAGGTTAACAGCCGTGGTGGTCTTGCCGACCCCACCTTTCTGGTTTACAATGCATAACGTTTGAGTCATGACAGTGCGTCTATCACAAAAACACGGCTTTGAAAAGAGAAGAGCTGTTTGAACCGTCCGGAAAAAGGGAAAGGTTGATAGCTGTTTCAATCTTTGATAGAGTTTCACGTATGAAAAAAGGCTGCAAAACAATCGCACGATTGACCATTGTCTTTCTCCTTGTTCATCTGGCCGTGTCACCGGCGGCCTATTCAATTACAATACAGGAGGAAGAGGAACTATCCAGAGAATTTCTGCGTATTGTCAAAAAACAGTTTGACCTCATCCAGGATCCCTTTGTGGTCGGATACGTAAACAAGATCGGCGGAAATATCCTTTCAAACATGCCGCCCCAGCCGTTTACATATCGTTTTTACATCGTAAAACAGCATGTTTACAATGCCTTTGCGACACCGGCAGGCCATATTTTTATCAACAGCGGCCTCCTGGTAGCACTCGAGAGCGAAGAAGAACTCGCTGGAATCCTGGCTCATGAAATCGCCCACGTGGTCAGCCGACACATTTCCCAGAATATAGACCGCTCCCCCAAAATCGGTCTGGCAACACTGGCGGGTATTGCCGCTGGGATATTTATCGGTGCCGGCGGCGCTGCCGCACTTGGAAACGCTGTTATGGTTGGATCCATGGCAGCCGGACAGTCGGCAGCCCTTGCCTTCAGTCGTGAGGATGAACTGCAGGCGGACCAACTGGCTTTTGATTATCTCGACCGCGCCGGCTATAGCAGTATGGGTCTCCTGACATCGCTGCAAAAGTTGCGCAGTAAGCAGTGGTTTGGAACCGATCAGGTTCCAGCGTATCTCATGACCCACCCTGCTTCTGAAGAACGTATGGGAAATATCGACACCCATATAGCAAGTAATCCACTGTCGGAAAAAAACCGAAGACATATCGATAAAAATGCATTTCGTTTTATGCAGGCAACACTGTCGGGGAAATACAGTAATGGGGAAACCGCACTGGCAGCGTTTGATTCTCAGTTGAAGGTTCTTCCCGGGGACACCATCGCACTCTTTGGCAAGGCGCTGGCCTTGGCACAGATCGGTGATTATCCAAATTCCGTAATTTATTTGAAAAAAGCCTTGGAAAAAGATGCCCTCAATCCCGTCATGCTCAAGGAACTGGGGCGCATCTATTTTTTAGAAGGTCAATACCCGAAAGCGCTCCAGGCGCTTGAGGGGTCGGTGGGGCTGGCACCCGAAGACAGCGAAAGCCTTTTCTACCTTTCACGGGCCCACATGGAACTCGGAAATCTGGACAACGCCGCCGATGGTTTCAATACGATTCTGAAAAAAGATCCAAAAGAAACGGAAGCATACCTTTTTCTTGGCAACATATACGGCATGCAGGGGAATATGGGGAAAGCCCATTATCATCTCGGTAAATACTACCAATTGAAAGGGTCCTGGAAAACGGCGGTCGTCCACCTGGAAAAAGCGCTGCCCCTCATTACGGATCCGAAACAAAAAGAAGATATCGAAACCATGCTCAAGCAGGTCAAAAAATCAGCCCGCCGTGAGTCATTGGAAAAAGAAGAAGAGTAGGTACGCAGGCTATTGCTTGGAATCACTGCGGTCAAAGTGCGAAAACTGCATGGAAAACGTTCCCCTGCCCTGCGTGGCCGATCTTAACGATGTTGAATAGCCGAACATCTGGGCCAGTGGAACAATGGCCCTGATCACCTGGAAACCGGTTTTGGAAGCGATCGATTCGATCTTTCCCCCGCGTGCGTTCAAATCACCAATGACGTCCCCCATAAAGGCTTCGGGAACAAACAGTTCCACTCCCATGATCGGATCGAGAAGAAAGGAACCACCACTGGACAGTGCCGCCTTACAGGCCATGGATGCGCTCACCCTGAACGCCAGATCCGATCCAACAGACTCTTTGAAGGAACCGCCGACGAGAGTCACTTCCGCATCGACAACGGGATACCCCATGAGGACACCGCTTTCCAGAGACTCCATGACGCCCGCCTCAATGGCCGGGATGAAGATATCCGGAATTTCCTCATTCCGGAGTTTGGCTGCAAAACTGTTTCCGGCCCCACGAGGCAGAGGGTTGATCTTCAACTTGACCTCACCGAAGTGTCTCTGCCCGGCCACTTCCTTGTCAAAAACAGCCAGACCTTCTGCCGCCTTTTCGATGGTTTCTCTGTAAACGACCTGGGGTTTTCCGACATTCACACTGGTTTTGAATTCCCGCAGCATCCGGCTGACAATGATTTCCAGGTGCAGCTCACCCATGCCCGATAGAATTGTCTGGCCGGTATCCTGATCCTCTTTGACAGTTAGCGTCGGATCCTCCGCGATGAATTTTTTAAGGACCTCATTCAGCTTTTCCTGATCCGCGTGGGTCTTGGGCTCCACCGCCACCGAAATAACCGGCTCATAAAACTCGATATTTTCCAAAAGAATGGGATGCTCTCTCGTACAAAGAGTTTCCCCTGTTGAGGAATCCTTCAAACCGACGACACCAACGATGCTGCCGGCTCCGGCCGTATCGATCCGCTCCCGCTTGTTGGCATGCATCTGTAGAATCCTGCTCAGCTTTTCGGTTATCTTTCGGCTGGGATTGTAGACTTCCCCCCCGGCAGTCAACTTTCCGCTGTAGACCCTTACAAACGAAAGCTTACGGCCCTCCATCATGGAAACCTTGAAGATGATAGCCGCCAGCGGTTTGGAATCCCGGGCAAGACATTCCCTGTACTCACCGGTTTCCGGATCTGTCCCCTTCATGGGCGGAATGTCCGCCGGGCTGGGTAAGAAATCGACGATCGCATCGATAAGCGGCTGAATGCCCTTGTTCTTGAGCGCCGCACCGCATAATACCGGCACAATCTTCAAATCGATTGTCGCACTTCGAATAGCACCCTTTAACATGGATTCATCGATGGCCGCTTCTGAAAGATAGGCCTCCATGATATCATCATCGACTTCCGCGAGTGTCTCCATCATCTTTTCGCGATGTTTTTGGGCAGCTTCCATCCACTCGGATGAAATGGGTTCAGAATTGAAGGCCTCTCCCAGGGTTTCATCATCCCATACGATCTGTTCCATCCGGATCAGGTCGATGACACCTCTGAACCTGTCTTCACTACCCATGGGAATCTGTAAAATCAGCGGATTTGCCCTGAGTCTTTCCCTCATCATCTCAATGGTACCAAAGTAATCGGCGCCGATCCTGTCGAGTTTATTGACAAAGGCTATTTTGGGAACGAAATATTTATCTGCCTGGCGCCATACGGTTTCGGATTGTGGTTCGACACCACCCACAGCACAGAAGACACCCACCGCACCGTCCAACACCCGCAAAGAACGTTCAACTTCAATCGTGAAATCGACATGCCCGGGCGTGTCGATGATACCGATTTCAAAGCCTCTCCATTGGCAGGTTGTCACGGCTGAGGTAATGGTAATGCCTCTTTCCTGCTCGTCAGGCATCCAGTCCATGGTGGCTTCACCATCGTGAACTTCACCCATTTTATGTGAGCTGCCTGTGTAGTACAAGACCCTTTCAGTGACCGTAGTCTTGCCGGCATCGATATGTGCAATAATACCAATGTTTCGTATCTTGTCTATTTTGTTGAGTTTTTTCATCTCACAAACAGCATGTTGGCTCGAAAGGGAAAGCGGAGATCCACATGTCCTGCAAGCGTTGTCTCCTCTTTTCCTTCCACCAGGATTCTCACGGTTTCAATTTCCGGAATATTTAAAATCAACGAATTCACTATGGAATAGATTGTCATCAATTCTGATTTGGCGCCCCCTGGATGGCCCTCCCGAAGTTCACGAGACAGGTCCACATAAGCGGTACGGTTCTGCAAAATGTAGAACCCTCTCAGAAGCGTCCCCTCTGGAATCGTCCGTTCCAGGGCCTGCTTGGGTCCTTCCAGCAAGGCATTCATAATCTGAAAACCCAAAGTTTCAGGGCGGGTCCGGGCTGAAAGAGATCTTTCCTCTGAAATCAAGAAAGCATTATCACTGTCTGAAAAATAGAGATGGATAATGACTCTGTCCGGCGAATTCTCAGAACGTGTCTGATTTTCAGGTGTTATCGTTTTTTGGCCGGCAGGATCTTCGCAGCCCGTCCACAAGAACAGACACAGGACACTGAACAAACAGATCCTTGCCGGACAAATCCTTTTGTTGGCTTTCAGTGCCATTTCACCCATCCAGGGTTTTCCTATCAAAGATCTGGATTTTTATGTCAATCCGATGCTGATGTCAATAGAAAGGCGTTATGGAAGCGACAATGTCGTGATTTATAAAATCGTGTAACGATTTTATTTTTTTATTGAAAGTTCTTTAAAGACGTATTATAGCAAACAAGATTTTTCCGGAAGCTCAAGGGGGATATGGATGCATAAATGTTATCTGTTGGTGGTAGGCGTCGCTATACTTGCGATATTCAGTTTCGGTCTGGTCATCGCCGGGGAATCCGAGGAAAACATGTGCATTCCCATGGGCGACATTGTCATTGAGCCACCTGATCAGGTTGAATCAAAAAGGGCTGCGGTCACGTTTCCCCATGCAACCCATTTCAGCTACACCTGTAATACGTGCCATCACACATGGGACAGACAAGCACCCGTACTTTCCTGCAGGGCCGCGGGCTGCCATGATGTCGCAGCAATCCCTAAAAAAGCGGAGGGGAACAAAGCTGATCCTGAGCTATCCGTCCGATATTACAAGACCGCCTATCACAGCGCCTGTATCGGGTGCCATAAAACAATCAAACAACAGAACAAAGCCATTGAAAATTCATACCGTTCTGCCAGGACATCGATCCAGAGCAGCGGTCCCACCGGTTGTACCGAATGCCACCCAAAAGAGTGACCGTCTATATTGGCTGTGTTATACAAACAACATAAAAAAACCGGCCCGCCTTAATCAGGCCGGCCGGTTTTCTGCTTTCTTTGTTTACCCCAGGCAAACATAATCGGTATTATACCGCTTGTCATAATAATGTTCCGAAAATAGGATGGCGGCATAAGGGGTTGTAGCAGAAAAAAGGTCCTCAATCGGAACGTTTTTCTGACAACCCCTATATGTTAAAGCGGGTTATCCTTTAAGCGGAAAATTTGGTTGAATTGTATTGTAATACGACATTTCCGATACCGAAGCCCATGTGCCTGCAATCTTCTGGAATTTTTTAAAGGATTCGTTCACTTTCGTGGCCATGGGTGTTTTGGCAGCTTCCTCCTCACGAACCTCTTCCGCCAGTTTTTTTAGAGACGCCATCACGTTGTCCGGGAACTGTATCACCTGAACTTTTTTCTCGGTTATCAGGGTCTGCAGCGCGGCGCCGTTCAGGGCGTCGAACTGGGCCAGGACCCAGTGCTCGTTTTCCATGCACACGGAATCCACGATGTGCTGAAGGTCCTTGGGCAGCGCTTCATAAGCTTTCTTGTTGAAAAAATATTCCAGATAGGTTCCGGGCTCATGCCAGCCGGGATAATAATAGTATTTGGCGGCCTGCCAGAATCCCATACGCAGATCATGCAAAGGTCCAACCCACTCGGTGGCGTCGATGACGCCGCGTTCCAGGGAGGTGAATATCTCGCCGCCGGGCAGCAAGCACCACCGTGCCGCCGGCTTTGGCGACAACCTTCCCACCCAGACCGGGTATTCTCATCTTAAGACCCTTGTAGTCGTCGATGGTATTGATCTTTTTGTTAAACCAGCCGCCCATCTGAACACCGGTGGACCCGCCCGGTCTGGGGATCAGGTTATAGGGTGCGTAAACCTCTTCCCACAGTTTGAGTCCGTCGCCCCCGTGGAACCAGGCCGACATACCCTGGGCATTCATACCAAAAGGCACCGCCGAAAACCACTGGGTTGCCGGCTCCTTGCCGGCCCAGTAATAAGAGGCCCCGCTGCCCACTTCGACCGTTCCGTCGGATACCGCCTGAAAACTTTCAAACGGCGGAACCAGCTCACCGGCGGCAAAGACCTGAATCTGGAGTCTGCCGTTAGAAACCTCTGCAATTCTCTTGGCCAGGCGCTCACAGCCTTCCTGGAGAACAGGCAGTTTGGGAGGCCATGTGGTGACCATTTTCCAACGGTAGGTCTTCTGTGCCAACACCGCAGGCGCATTCACTGTTGCCGCTGCAACAGCAGCAGCACCCACACCAGCTTTCTTTAAAAATTCTCGCCTCTTCATCAACTACCTCCTTGTATTAATGGTTAGACCAACGCTCATATGATTATTCCAGTTCTTCCATAATAAGAACCGCATCAGCCAAACAAAAAAACAGCCTTCAGAGAGATATCAATTGCTTCGAATATAATACAATGTATTACGTCATGCAATAAAAATCAGGGCCTGCGTCAAGGACCGTAAACAACCCTGGGCAACCAGGTGGCCAGTTTCGGGAACAGCACCACAATCGCCAGACCGATTATCTGGACAAGGACAAACGGTATGATACCCCGGTAGATGTGACCGGTTTTAACTTCCGGCGGGGTGACCGCCTTCAGATAGAACAGCGAAAAACCGAATGGCGGCGTTAAAAACGAGGTCTGCAGATTCACCGCCAGCAGGATACAAAACCAGATCGGATCATAGCCGAACTCAATCATGATGGGCGCCAGCACCGGCACATGAATAAAGGTTATTTCAATAAAATCAAGAAAAAACCCGATGAAAAAAATCAATGCCATCACGATGGCCAGAACCGCCCCTCTACTGTATGTATGGGCGATGCCGCCCAGGAAATCCCTGACAATCTGATCGCCCCCGAGACCCCGAAAGACCAGTCCAAAAGCGGCGGCACCGCAGAGAATGATGAATACCATACAGGTCAGTTTGGTCGTGGCCTGCATGACTTCCCGGAGAATATCAATTGAAAATTTTTTGTTTAGTACCGTCAGAAGTGTTGCCCCAACCGCACCGACGGCAGCGGCTTCGGTTGGCGAGGCAATGCCCGCAAAAATGGAACCCAGGACCGCCACAATGAGAAACATCGGCGGGATCAGGGCTTTACCCACTCTCACGGCCAGCTGTTTGGGTGAAATTTGAGCCAGCTCTTCCTTGGAAATGGCGGGAGCGATACCCGGACGAAAAAAAGCGGCGATCAGGATATACGCGGCGAACAATCCCACCAGCAGCAGTCCCGGGAGCACGGCCCCCATAAACAGATCGCCCACGGAAACCCCAACGATATCTCCGATGAGAACCAGCACGATACTGGGTGGGATTATCTGGCCCAGTGTTCCCGAGGCGGATACCGTCCCCGTGGCCAGCTCTTTCTGATATCCCCGTTTGAGCATGGTCGGCACGGCCAGCAATCCCATGGTCACGACCGTGGCGCCAACGATTCCGGTGGATGCCCCTAAAAGAGCACCGACAACCACGACCGAAATAGCCAGCCCCCCTCGGATTCTGCCGAAAAGAAGCCCCATGGTGTCCAGCAGTTCTTCGGCCAATCCGGAGCGCTCCAGCATGACCCCCATAAAAACAAAAAGCGGTACCGCAGCCAGGGTAACGTTTTGCATGCGTCCCCAGATACGCAAAGGCAGCAGGTTGAAAAAATCCCAACCAAAACCGATCATGCCAAAGGTCAGCGCCGTGCCCAGCAGGGTGAAAGTCACCGGGAATCCGGCCAACAGCAGGATCGTCAGTGCTAGAAACATCCAGGCTGCCAAATACTCCATCAGTCCTTGATCTCCCCTGTTTTTTCGAATCCCAGCAACTGCAGCAAACTATGGATTCCCAACGAAAGACCCTGCAGCAAAAGCAGGAAAAACCCTGCCGCAATGCATCCCTTGAGGATGAATCTGAAGGGAATCCCGCCGGGATCCGGCGACCCATCTAACATTAAAAAGGAATTGTAAGCAAATTTGAAAGATGTTGAAATAACCAACAGACAACCGGGTATGAGAAACACAATGACGCCCAGCAGGTTCAGCCAGGCCTGGCCTTTGAATCCCAGGCGCTGATAGATGATGTCCACCCGAACGTGGCCATCGTGCAGGAGTGTGTACCCCGCTCCCATTAAAAAAATGAAGGCAAACAGGTGCCACTCCAGTTCCTGTGTGAAAACATAGCTGGTGTTAAAGAGATACCGCATGACCACATCGATAAAGACCACCAGGACAAGCCCCAGGGTGACCCAGGAAACACCCCGGCCGATCCACTCATTGAGGATATCGATTCCCCTGGCGATATTTGACAGAAATTTCATAATGGCAACAAGGGTCTGATTTATGGTTCTGCAAATGTGCAGCACTATAGGAAATAGACGATTTTGAGTCAAGCATAAACAAATGGCAGGGAAAACCTTATGTTTTTACTCCCCGGCAAAACAGATCGAAAGCAGCTGCAAGTGTGGCCTTCAAGTAATCCTTGTCCTGGTTGACGACATTTTTACTGGCTTCCCATAAAATAATTCCTGAAAACAGGGACCAGAAAATATCGGCCAGCGCGGTTGGATGGCGATCGATAAAGACACCCTGCTGGATGCCCTCCTTAAAAATACCGGCAATGTGGCCCAGCGCCTTTTTGGATAAGGTTTTTATCTCCGTCAACAGTTCCGGCGAAAGGTTTTTCAGCGTTTCGCTGGATTGAAGATGAAACATATTGATAATGACCATCGGATCGAACTCGTAGACCTCGTACATCGCCTCGATGAGCCTGTCCAGTTTTTCAGATGGGCCCTTGTCATGCTCCTGAATCACCTGCGCAATGCGGATACTCAGAAATTGAAGAATCCTCAAGGAAAGAGATGCATGGAGTTCTTCTTTGTTTTTGAAATAAAGATAAAGTGTCCCAGGGCTCAGTTCGGATTCCTTGGCAATATCTTCCATGGTTGTTTTGCTCAAGCCCTTTTGTGAGAATACGCGCTTTGCCGCAACAATGATCTGCTGGCGTCTTCTTTCTTTTTCTCTTTCTTTTCTCTCCTGTATACCCATATCTTGAAATCGACCCCTCACACGCCTTAATGACAAGCGGTATAACTCTCACATCCGTAAAATGCAGCGCATTTTACGGTAAGCCGCCTCCGGCGGCGCTAGTTCATTTCTTCGAACAGACTGCTCTTACTTCCCTGTTCCTTGAATGTTTTCATCTTATCCCGCATCTCATCCATGAGATCCTCCATGTCTTCCATGGACATTTTCATTCCTTCTTCAATCATGGCGTTGAATTCGGCATAGATCATTTCAACATCATCCAGTTGGTTCAGAATGTATTCACGTCCCTTGAAGCGCTTTGAAATTTCGGGGTGTTTTGCAAGATCCCCGTAGCGTGAAAAAAGCCCAAAATGGCACTCCAGTCTTCGCCCGTAATAGGCGATTTTCTGGTTCAGTTCCCTCTGTTCATCGGTTATTTTCTCAATCTCCGTCAAATAAGATTCATATGCCGCCGTATCCCCTTTTTCTTTTGATTCGGCAGCTTTTTGTTTAAGCTGCTCCTTGGTGGCCGTCAAATCTGATGCGCGGTCCACAAGCGTTTTCAAGTGGTCCCGTCTCTTGTAAATTTCATCATGCACGTAACCGCCGTACTTTTCACCATCTCCCAAAAGGTTTTCCCTCGACCTTGCCTGATCCTGGTCCCAGTCCGGTTGGAAATCGGACTCGATTCGAATCTCTTTTTGTTCAAAAGAAACCTGGGTGCCCTGGTTGGAGGCGAGGGTCTCCCGGACCACCTCGTTGTCCACTTCGACCTCGCCTGAATTCACCCGCACCAGCATGGTGCCGTCTTCATAAGATGCTGTTTCGAAATCCGTCCCCCTGACACCACAAACGGCCGTGGGTGTCTGAACTTCAAAGACTTTTTTGCGCAGTGCTTTCTTGCTGATTTTATTCCATAATTTACCGAAGAAAAGCAGCACCGAATGTTTCTTTTCCACCGGTGATATCATGGTGTTCAAAACAATCTTGCTGTTGGCGTGGACACGAATGATGCTGTCATCAACCAGCACGATGAGTCCCTCGCTTTCATCTCCCGTGGTGATGGTATCTCCGAAAAAAACGTCTGTATCAGGTTGGGCAGCCAGCCGGGTTGTTTGTTTGGATCTTTGAATCTCCATGAGGCCTGTCACCTCTTTAACCTGACCCAGCGGAGACGATTCTGCCATAACCATAGGTGCCGGATGAAGAAAAAACAACCCGATCAGCATACAGCAAAGATACGCATTTTTTTTCATTCGTTGGACTCCTGTTTGTCTGCGCCGGGACAATTCCCTATCCCTTAACCGATAAAAACCGAGATGATGTCATTTCTGGCATTGACCTGCTGAATTTTGACCCGCACCAGGTCTTCGGGTTTCAAATCAATACCGCCGGATAACGGGATATCGCACTCCAGCATAAAATCTTTGAGAAGGATTGAATACGCATTTCGTTTTTTGCTGATGACGATTGCTTCCGTCCTTTCACCAACCAACGTCTCAAGATGTTTGAGAAGCCAGTATCGGTTGCGATTGTACTGAATCCGTGAAACAACGCCCATGGTCACGCCAAGCGTCTGGATCAGATGATTTATTTCCTCTTTTGTGTATGGTTTGTCAAGTCCCAGAACCGCCCTTATCTGTCTTTGCGTCACCAGATCGAAATATTTCCTGATGGGCGACGTTGCAGTCACATAGGCTTCTAAGCCCAGGCCCGCATGATGATCGGCCTCATGACCCAGGGAAAATCGATTGAGCAATTTTCGCTGGGCCCAGTTCTGATACAGTGAGCCCTCATTGTTTTTAAAAAGACGGCCCCGCGGTTCCGGCTGAGATCTGAAAATCCCCGGTGCTTGGTGATCGGCTAAAAATTTGGCCATAAGCCAGTTGGCCATTATCATCAATTCAGCCACCAGCATTCTGCCGGGGCTTTCCCGGTTGATTCTGCTGACAACAGGATTTCCATCCTGATCAACCCATATGCTGATTTCAGGAAGGGTGATTTGAAGCGCTCCCTGTGTGAGCCGTTTCTGTCTGAACTGTTTAGCGATATCATAGAGCATCCGGATCTCTTCGTCTTCCTCGGTGACGGTATTGACATCATAATAGGACAGCTGTCGTTGCACGGTAATCAGACTCGGTACCACCTCGACATCGACAATATTACCATAACTGCCGATCTGCACAAAAGTGGTGATGGCCGGCCGAAGCTCACCTGCTTTCAAACTGCAGAGACCTTCGGCAAGACCGGGAGGAATCATGGGTATTTTTCTATCCGGCATATAGATGGAGCTGGCCCTCTTGACAGCCTCCTGGTCAACCGGGCTGTCTTTTTTTATAAAATGCCCCACATCGGAAATATGGATACCCAGTCGATAATGATCATTCGATTTCTCTATGCTCAGGGCATCGTCATAATCCAGAGTTGCCTGTCCATCTATGGTTATCAGAGGAAGATCCGTTAAATTGATCCGTTTGGTCCCGTACGTGGTTTCAGCAGTTGAGTAATAGGCATCTTTTACCAGCCTTTCGGCGCTTTCCTTGACATCTTCCGGGAAATCAGCCGATATACCAAGTCGAATAAGATCCAGGTTTTCATCCTTGTCCCATGCACCGAAGTTGATAAAAACCTGCAGAAGTCTGCTGTCTTCCATGCCGATGCCCGCCCCATTGAGAATCCTTTTCCCCAACGCGTAGTATCGACTTTCCTTTTGATTCAGGTAGACCGACTTCAGTATTTCCATGATATCTTTCTGCTCTTCTGCTGAAAGATCTATGGGGGGGAGCGTCTCATTATGGATGAGATGCTTTATCCAGCGGCTGCCGTCGGTAACAATCCGCTCGACACGTGCATTTTCTTTTTCCTGATTGTCCAGTTGGATGACTTTTTCCTCGGAATGGGGAAAAAAACGACTGCCGTTAAATTTAAAATAAAGCCGGTTGTTAAAAAAAGCCCTGACCACTGCGGATTCGTGATCTGCAGAAGGGTTTTCGGGAAAACAGAATTCGGTCATGGTCTCAAGGTCAATCCATTCCTGCTCAGAGTTCAGAACTTCCCATAGTTCTTTGACGTCAACATGATCGATCAATGCTTTTCGCCTGCTGGAGACTTCTCTGAGAATGGCCACTAACTTCTCCCTGCTCAGGGAAAGATCCAGATGGCGGTTGCAGCGGTGTGACAACCGATCAGCCGAAAGCTTGACTTCACAATTGGCTTCGGTCAAAAGGCGCAACCTCAGTTTTTTTATCTCTAAAATGACCGCACACACCATCTTTTGGCGGTCAATAAATTCAACAACATTTCCTAATTCCATAACAAAGCACATTAACAAGCAACGGCATGAAAGTCAATGTCCTCAAGTGCTTGATCAATTGTATTTCATGCCTCAAAACAAGTGTGATTGCACCTTATTAAAGAATCATGTAATAAAAGGGATGGCCCGTTACGGGCCATCCCTTTTATTGTTTTTTTTCGGACCTATAAACCAAACAAAGGTAAGACCCCAAGACTGATGGGTGATCCCTCTTCTTTTTGTTTATAGTTCCATTTTTTTAAGTTCGGAAATGCTGCTCATGACACCCGTACAATTGATAAAACCCTATTTTGCCGAAAACCGCCGCCTTATCTTAATCGGTTTTTTATGCCTGATCCTGGTTGATCTGCTGCAACTCTTTGTACCACGAATCATCAAGTGGGCCGTCGACGATCTGACGGCGTTTCAAATCGATATAAGCGGTCTGGCAATTTATGCCGTTTATATTTGTGGCATCGGTATCACCATCGGTTTTTTTCGCTACCTCTGGCGGCGTTGTCTTCTAGGAACATCCCGGCGCATCGAGGAGGGTCTTCGCAACCAGTTGTTTACCCATATAGAGACCCTCTCGGCCAGCTATTTCGACAAGACCCAGACGGGTGATCTTATGGCCCGGGCAACCAATGACATCCAGCAGGTACGCATGGCAACCGGGATGGGCATGGTCGCGCTGAACGATGCCATTGTCCTGGGTGCTGCCGCCATCGGCTTCATGGCCTATATCAATGTTCGCCTGACGCTTTTTGTCCTGATACCGATGCCGTTCATCGTCTTCGGGACCCGATTTTTCGGCAGGCAGATGCATCGGCGATACAAGGACGTCCAGGAAGCTTTCGCAGACCTGACCGAAGGTGTCCGGGAGCGATTGACCGGTATTCGAATTGTCAAAGCGTACGGCACAGAAACGACGGAACAGCAACAGATCGAACAGGTGTCCGGAACGTATATTCAGAAAAATTTAAACCTTGTGGCTATTACCGGGTCTTTTTTCCCTTTGATGCTTCTTTTTTCGAACACAAGCATGGCCATTGTATTATATCTGGGCGGCAGGCAAACCATTCTACAGGAGATTACAGCCGGTGATTTTGTAGCCTTTATCAGCTACTTAGGCCTTCTGACATGGCCCATGATGGCCCTGGGATGGGTAACCAACCTCATCCAGCGCGGGCGGGCTTCACTGGACCGGATCCATGCTGTGCTGCAAACACTTCCGGATATCACCGACGTGAAAAATGCCGTCCCTGTTCAACATGCCACCGGCCGGCTTCGGTTCCATCATGTAGGGCTGTCTTTTGATACGGCAGAGCCGCCAGTCCTTTCCGACATCCGGATGGATCTTGATCCCGGAAAAACATTGGGTATCATCGGACCTCCGGGAAGCGGAAAAACATCCCTGTTGAATCTGGTTCTGCGCTTTTACGATGCAACCGAAGGTCACATTCTGATGGACGGTGTGGATATCCGTTCCCTTTGCCTTTCCGATCTGAGATCCCAGATCGCCTATGTGCCACAGGAACCCTTCATGTTCGCCGGCACCATTATAGAAAACCTCACCTTAGGCGACAGGACTTATGCCCGAGACAAGGTCGAACATGCGGCCGAACTGGCCGCTATCTACACGACCATCCAATCTTTGCCCCTCGGTTTTGAGACCGTTGTGGGTGAAAGGGGAATTATTCTCTCCGGTGGACAAAAGCAGCGCATCGCCCTGGCACGGGCGCTGCTGAGTCAACGGCCGTTCTTGCTTCTGGATGATCCCATCAGCCAGGTCGACACCAACACCGGAACGAGAATCATCGATACCATCCGGTCCCTGGCAGGCCAAAAAACGATTCTGATCGTCTCTCATCGCATTTCGGCCTTAGGATTTGCAGATCGGATAATGTCAATGAGCAAGGGTCGCATCATCGAATACGGCACCCATGAAGAGCTGATGGCCAACGACAAGTATTATGCCCGTACGTTTCGACTGCAGGAAATCCATTATGCGACATGACACGGGATACTTTGAAGAAAAGAAACTGGGGAAGTCATATGACATAAGACTTCTCAAACGGCTTTTCCCTTTTTTGAAAGCATACCATTTGATGATCCTGGCATCTATTTTTCTGGTGATGCTGATCACGCTCCTCGATCTGGCGATCCCCTATGTTACCAAGATCACCATCGATCAATACATCGTTCCCAAAATAGGTTCCGAGGTCTTTAAATCAGACAGACCGGGTGCGACTGCACCGCCAACCCGCTACCTGAGAGTAGCAACCGGAGACCCCGGTGTTCAAAACCGTCATTGACAGCCATCCCGGGTTGTTTGAAAAAGACGGCCGCTTCATCATCATTTCATACCAGCATCTATCCAGGCTCGAACCTGAGGATATCGCTGTTTTGAGAAAAAATGACCTGGCTGGTGTCGGTCGGATCGCCGGTATCTTTCTGTTGATCATCATTCTCAGTTTCGGCCTCAATTTCCTGCAGAAAATCATCATGGAATACACCGGTTATAGGATGATGAACGACCTCAGACTGGCTCTCTTCGACCATATCCAGCACCTGTCCATGCCGTTTTTTACCCAAAACCCGGTGGGTCGTCTCGTTACCCGGATTACCAATGATATCCAGAATATGCATGAACTGTTTACCTCGGTAATATCGCTTGTTTTTAAAGATCTGTTCCTGCTGGTGGGTATCGCCGTTGTCCTGGTTGTCATGAACTGGAAACTGGCGCTAATGTCTTTTCTGGTGCTGCCCCTGGTTGGCTATACAAGCTTCGCTTTTTCGGGCCGCATCCGAGATGCCTTCAGGGTGCTGAGAATAAAGGTCGCCGAAATCAATACCACGTTTTCGGAGATGATTGACGGCATCAGCGTCATCCAGTCTTTTGGCAAGGAAAGCGTGGCGGCTGATAATTTTTCCCGACTGAATCATGAAAACTATCTGGCCGGCATGCGCCAAATCAATGTCCTGGCCGTGTTTATGCCTCTTATAGAAGTATTCGGGATCGCTACTGTTTCGGTTATTATTTTTTATGGCGGCAAAAATGTCCTCGCAGGGGAGATCAGTCTTGGCGTTCTGGTGGCATTTATTTCCTATATGCGTATGTTTTTCAGACCTATCCGGGATCTGGCGGAAAAATACAACATTCTCCAGAATGCCCTGGCGTCGGCTGAGCGAATCTTTCTGATTCTCGATACAAACAATTCCATCGACGGAATTGAAAACAAATCGGACAGCATGCAATCGTCTACCGGTCTGAAAGTTGCGGAAAAGATAAAAATGCTCACACTGGAAAATGTATCATTTTCCTATATACCGTCGGAACCGGTTTTAAAAAATATTTCTTTTAGCCTCCAGGCAGGTGAAACCGTTGCAGTCATTGGTGCGACAGGTTCCGGTAAAACATCCATTGCCAACCTCATCATGAAGTTTTACGATCCCATCTCCGGCAACATCCTTTTAAACGGGCAGAATATCAAAAACATCCCTGTTTCACGATACCGATCCAAAATTGCACTGGTTACCCAGGACCCCTTTTTATTCACAGACACTATTTTCGCCAATATCTGGCGGGATCAACAAGATGTTTCCGAAAAAGAGATCATGCGAGTCCTGACGGCGGCAAACTGCAAAGAATTGATTGAAAAACAGCCGCAGGGTATCCAGACTGTTTTAACCAGGGGGGGGACTGCTTTGTCGAGTGGTGAACGACAACTGATATCCATTGCCCGGGCATTCGCACGGGGTCCGGAATTGATTATTCTGGACGAGGCCACATCCTATATCGATTCACTGACGGAAGATGTCATTCAGGATGCCCTTTCCAAACTGATGGCAGGAAGAACCGCCTTGGTGATCGCCCACAGACTCTCTACGGTGAGACATGCAGATAAAATCGTTGTCATCGACAAAGGCGGCATCCTGGAAATGGGAAACCATGACACCCTCATGGAACAACAGGGTTCTTATTTCCGAATGAATCATCTGCAGCATTGTTTAGGAGAACGTGTACATGCCTTTCGGCTGAAATGACAGTTATTGCTTGCCAAATCCATCTTCCCATGATAGCCATTAGGCCAGTCAATTCTGACCGGTTTTCAATCCTTGATGATACCTAGTCAGGATTATATGATTTGTTCAAAAAAACCACGGCACCTAGGGAATAAAATTCTTTATTTTAGCGTATCCCTTAAAACTCATTAATATAAAGGAGGTTGAACCAATGGCATACAATGCAGTAGAAATGGCTGACTGGCAGATTTCAGAAGCGGCAGAAAAAAACATGCCCTCACCGGACGAATGGCGTGACAAACTTGGTCTTGAACCCGAGGAAGTTCTTCCCATGGGCCGGCTGGCAAAACTCGATTTTCTGAAAATCATCGATCGTCTGAAAGACAAACCCGATGGAAAGTACATCGAAGTAACGGCCATCACACCCACCCCGCTGGGCGAAGGCAAGAGTACCACCTCCTGTGGTCTCATGGAAGGTCTTGGCAAACGGGGTAAGAATGTGGGCGGAGCTCTGAGGCAGCCCTCAGGTGGCCCGACCATGAATGTGAAAGGAACTGCTGCGGGCGGCGGCAACTCACTGCTGATCCCCATGACGGAGTTTTCCCTGGGTCTGACCGGCGACATCAATGACATCATGAACGCCCACAACCTGGCCATGGTTGCCATGACATCGCGTATGCAGCACGAACGCAACTACAGCGACGAGCAGCTGAAGCGTCTGACTGGAATGCCGCGCCTGGACATCGATCCCACCCGCATAGAGATGGGCTGGATCATCGATTTTTGTGCCCAGGCACTGCGCAACATTATTATCGGTATCGGCGGGCGTTTCGACGGCTTCACCATGCAATCCAAATTCGGGATCGCCGTGGGATCCGAATGTATGGCCATCCTGTCGGTTATCCGTGATCTGGCCGATCTGAAAGAGCGGCTGAACAACATCACGGTGGCCTTCGATAAGAGCGGCAAGCCCGTGACCACCGGCGACCTCGAAGTCGGCAACGCCATGACCGCTTTTATGCGCAACACCATCAACCCCACCATGATGTGTACCGCCGAATACAACCCCTGTATGGTGCATGCGGGACCGTTTGCCAACATCGCCGTCGGCCAGTCCTCCATTATTGCCGACCGCGTTGGTTTGAAACTGTTCGACTATCATGTCACCGAATCGGGCTTTGGTGCCGATATCGGCTTCGAAAAATTCTGGAACGTCAAATCCCGCTTCAGCGGATTGAAACCCAATGTATCGGTTCTGACCACCACCATCCGCGCGCTGAAGAGCCACGGCGGTGGGCCCAAAGTGACGCCGGGTATTGCCATGCCGCCTGAGTACACCCAAGAGAATGTAGGCATGGTTGAAAAAGGCTGCGTAAACATGGTGCATCACATCAACACCATCCGCAAGGCCGGCATCAACCCGGTGGTCTGTATCAACCGCTTCTACACGGATACGGATGAGGAATGTAATGTGGTCCGCAAGGCGGCCGAAGCGGCCGGTGCCCGCTGTGCTGAATCCAAGCATTGGGAAAAAGGCGGTGACGGTGCCCTGGAATTTGCCGATGCCGTTGTCGAGGCCTGTGAAGAAGAAAACGAATTCAAATTCCTCTATCCCCTGGAGATGAAGCTGCGTGACCGCGTCGACATTATCGCCAGGGAAGTTTACGGCGCCGATGGTGTGAGCTGGACGGCGGAAGCGGAAGCCAAGGCAAAAATGCTCGAGAACGATCCCAAATACGCCGACTTTGCCACCATGATGGTCAAGACCCATCTCAGCCTGAGCGCCGATCCGACGCTCAAGGGTGCGCCCAAAGGCTGGTCTCTGCCCGTGCGTGACGTACTGATCTACTCCGGAGCCAAGTTCCTCTGCCCCTGCGCCGGTACCATCAGCCTGATGCCGGGAACCGGTTCGAACCCCGCCTACAGACGTGTGGATGTGGATGTGAAAACCGGAAAGGTTAGCGGGCTGTTTTAATTCTTTAATCATATCATGTGTACCCATAGGGTCCGGGAAAATTTTCCGGACCCTATTTTTTCTTTCAAAATAAAATCGTCGAGACGATTTTATGAGACGCGACCTTATCGCTCATTGACGAATGGTTAACCTGCTATTTGTAAGGCGTGTTAAATTTCGCTTCGCCAAGGATCTTACTTAAATTTTGACTATAGGTATCGCCAAAACCATGCGCGTATTGCTCATCAATCCCTACTATCCCATTTCGGAAACACCCTCGCCCCCTTTGGGGCTTGCATTTCTGGCGGCTGCGATGGAAGTCGACGGCATCGAAGTTCAGATTCTCGACCTGGTGGTCTACCCCTACACCAAAGAACTTCTTGCCAAAACCCTGAAAACATTCGATCCCCAGTTCGTGGGCGCAACAGCCGTGACCATGAATTTCAATCATGCCGCCGGCGTTATCAGGGATGTCAAGGCCATTGCACCCGACATTCTCACGGTGATGGGTGGACCGCATGTCACGTTTTGTGCCCGTGAAACCCTGGAAACCTGCCCGGAAATCGATTTCATCGTCCTCGGAGAAGGGGAAGAAACACTCGTCGAACTGGTCAGGGCTTACCAAAACGGGGGCCCATGGGGCGACATCAAAGGACTGGCGTATCAAGAGCAGGGCCGACCGGTTCTGACCGAGCCAAAGGACCCCATCCAGGATATCGACAGCCTCCCTGAACCGGCCAGACATCTGATCCCGCTGGGTAGATATCGGGCGCTGGGCCTGCCCATCAGCATGACCACCAGCAGGGGATGCCCCTTTAAATGTATTTTCTGCGTGGGCAGAAAAATGGTCGGTGCCAGGGTCAGATACAGAAATCCCCAGAAAATCGTGGATGAACTGGCATATCTGAGCACCCTTGGTTTTCACCAGATCAATATTGCCGACGATCTTTTTACAGCATCCAAAAAACATTGTCTGGCCGTCTGTGATGAAATTATCCGGCGGCAACTCAAAATTCAATGGACCTCCTTTGCCAGGGTCGACACGGTTTCGCGCCCGGCACTGGAACGAATGAAGCAGGCCGGGTGTACGGCCGTAAGTTTCGGTGTCGAGTCAGGAAGCCCCGAAATCCTCACGACCATCAAAAAAGGAATCACCCTGGATCAGGTTGTCCATGCCGTAAGCATGTGCAACGACGTAGGTGTCACCCCCCAGGCGTCGTTTATTCTTGGCCTTCCAGGTGAAACATTGCAGACACTCCAGCAAACGATTGCCTTTGCCGAGCACCTCAAAAGTCTGGGCGTCCTGCATGGATACCACCTCCTGGCACCCTTTCCGGGTACGGACGTTCGGGAAAACAGTCAGGACTACGACATCCAGATCATGAGTACTGACTGGAATGACTACCATGCCAATCGGGCTATCGTCAGGACGTCGGCCGTTGATCAGCAGACACTTGACGGTGTTGTCAAAGACTGGCAGAATAATTTCGATACCTGGCTGGATGACATTAAACAGCGCCGTGACAGCGGTGAGGCCACCGAGGAAGAAGCCTGGCCGCTTACCAATCTGGAACATATCGTCCTGATTTACGACTTGATGATGAATCAGGTACTTGAAACAATCGGATGGATTCCCTGTAACGCATCCGCTCTCTCGGATAAAGACGACCTGGCGCATCTGGCTGATCTCGTGGATGGAACCATCCCGCACACACCTGAACAGATCCGTAAGACACTTCAATTTGCCACTGCAAAAGGATATTTGACCAAGGATCGAGAGGATGGAGAATGCCGTTGGAAATGGATAGACTACCTATGAAGATTCTCGTTTTTCAACAAAACCAAAAAGGTGAAACCAAGATTGCCGGTATTCGAAAATATGGTGGTGATCGATTCAGGATAGACGTTATCTCCATTGACGATGATCTCCCACCGGTCATCGACGACGCCAGACAATTCCTGCCGCAAAAAATTGAAGCGGACCTGGTATTGGATTTTCTGCAGCACCCTGATCTGTCCTATGATCTGGCGCTACTCTGTTCTGAAATGGAAATTCCCCTGGTGGCTTCCGGGAAGAAACATCACCCCGTCCATGTTATCACCCCGCCCACCTGATGTGGTCTTGCCCGGCAGGACTGCCTGGGAACATATGGAAACCAGTTCGGCGCACCGGAACTGGATGTGGAGATTGCAGAGGGTAAAATCCAAAAGATTTCCGTTAGAAGAGGCGCCCCCTGTGGCGCCACCTGGGAAGCGGCATCTAAAATTATCGGATGGGATGTAACGGAGGCACCCACACGCTTCGGGTTGGAAGTTCAGTTTTTGTGCAGCGCAGATCCAGCCAATTGGGACCCGATTTACGGAAAGAGTCCGGTTCATTTTGCCGGCCATATCCATGATGCCGCCTTAAAAAAAGCCATTGCCGCATCAAACAGATAGATCTTGCAGTGCTTTTGCATGCTTTTTCAGCAGGCCTCGCAACTGGTCGTAGGTCAAGCCCAGTTTTTTGGCCGCTTTTTTCTGGTTGTATTTGGAGGTCTCCAGGGACGTCTTCAACAGTTGAATTTCAAGACGTTTCACAGCTTCTTTCAAAGGCAGCGATGTCAAGCCGGGCTCTTGTACTTGAGTAAACGGTCTCTTTTTCTCCAGGGGTGCCGCATCAACGGGCATTTTATAGGGTGAATTGAACGGATTGAAGTCGATCTCCGTGATACGTGACGAATCGCTTCTGTAAACCGCCCGCTCCACCACATTTTTCAATTCACGCACATTACCCGGCCAGGCATATTTTTCGATCATGGTGGTTGCCTCTCTGCTAAAAACAGGGGTCTCCTCACGCCCGAGTTCGAAAGCCATTCTGCGGGCAAAATGATCCGCCAGCAGCAAAATATCTCCCTCCCGCTCTCTCAAGGGCGGTAAAAACAGGACCTCAAAAGAAAGACGATCCAGGAGATCCCGTTTGAACAGGCCCCTGGCTGTCAGGTCCAACAGATCTGCGTTGGTGGCCCCCACCAGACGTACGTCCACATCAACCGGTAATGATCCGCCCACCCTTTCGAAGGAACCGTATTCCACGATCCGTAAGATTTTTTCCTGAACCTCCAAAGGGATATTGCCGATTTCATCCAGGAAAAGGGTGCCGCTTTCGGCGGCCTCGAACCGGCCTTTGCGTGACTGCAACGCACCGGTAAAAGCCCCTTTTTCATGTCCGAACAATTCCGTTTCGATCAAAGTGGGGCTCAATGCAGCACAATTGAGCGCCACCAGCGGTTCCTGCCAGCGTGGTGACAGGTAATGCAGTCGCATGGCCGCAAGTTCCTTGCCGGTTCCCCTTTCACCCATAAGAAGCACCGGACGATTGACGGTGGCCACCTTTGAAAGCGATTCCTGGAACATCAGAAATGTTTCGGATTGCCCGATGGCCTCGACGCCCGGCGTCGGTGTTACAAATTTCGATGAAGAACGATTCATGATATAATTAACCGTATAATGGTTTTTTTAACTAATTATTGGTATATTTACCACAAGACACAGAACTTGTCAATTTGATATTTACCTTAAATATCAAATGGTTATAAACTTGATATGGTTTGGCACACCTTATGCTAAAGAGAAGATAACGGAGAGAATCCAACCACTGCTGCGGATGGTATCCAGTCAGTCATCTTCACACCACCACAGCTTATGGCTAACGGCTTTTACCAAAACGGAGGTTGCACCATGGGTATTTTTACACGATTTCGAGATATTGTCAGTTCCAATATCAACGCCATGCTGGACAGGGCCGAAGACCCCGAAAAACTGATCAAACTCATGATACGGGAGATGGAAGATACCCTGATCGAGCTGAAAGCCTCCTGTGCGGGTGTCATTGCCGGTCGAAAAAAAAATCAGCGCCGGCTGGATAACCTTGTGTCACGCCAGGAACAGTGGCAGGCACGGGCAAGCCTGGCGGTCAGCAGGGGTCGGGATAACCTGGCACGCGAAGCACTCAACGAAAAACGCCGTTTTACGGATATGGTGTCGTCGTTGAAACAGGACCTGATGGAACACGATGACATGGTCCGTAAATATCAGGAAGACATTACCCTGCTGGAGGACAAACTGCACACAGCCAGAGAAAAACAGGGATTGCTGATTCAGCGCCATGTTCATGCCAGAAAAAAACGACGTGCCCAGGAAGAAATCCGGCGGGTGGATAATTTTGAAACCATCGCCAGGTTCGATCAGCTTGAAAACCGGATTGACCGGATGGAAGCAGAGGCGGACCTGGTGAACTTCGGGAAAAAGCCCACCGTTGAAGAAGAGTTTGACAATTTAGTCCTTGATGATGATATAGAAAAAGAACTTGCAGCGCTGAAATCCTCGCGCAAAAACCCGGAGGCAAATCCTGACCCGTCCTGACAGAACGATACTGTATGGATACCGGGCATCATCCCCTTGCGGGTAAATCGCACAATCATATGCAAACAGGCCAAATCGCCTGATATCGGAGTATCGCAAATATGAATGCAATCATCATCGTAAGCATTGTTTTCAGCAGTATTATCATCATCCTGGGCATGATAACAGGCACCATTCTGATGACCATCAAAATGAGGCATGGCGGTGTGTCACGAAAAAGCCGGCAGCATTACGAAGAAGAAACCCGGATGATACAGGAAATCTATCATGGTTTGACGCAGATGGAAAAGCGTGTGGAAAGCCTGGAAACCATTCTCATGGAAAGCCAGGGAAAGGAAACATCTTCATGAACAGATTCAGATACCCACATGGCCGTGGTCTTTACCGATCCCGAAATGGGATCATTCTCGGCGTATGCCAGGGCCTGGCAAATTATTTTGATTTAAAAGCCTTCTGGATACGGGTCATTGCTCTGGTATTTTTTTTCGCCAGCGGTGTATGGCCGGTACTGGTGCTCTATTTTGTGGCCTCTCTATTGATGAAACCAGAGCCTGTCAGACCGATTGAGTCAGAAGGGGAACAGGAATTTTACGACAGCTATACAAGCTCCAGACCCAGAGCGGCCAGCCGACTGAAACGCCGTTTTCACAACCTGGATCACCGTATTCAGCGCATGGAAGACATGGTAACGGCCCGTGAGTTTGAATGGGACCGAAAATTTAACAGGTAAATCTTGTTTCTTTCCTGCCCCTGAAAAGTTTTCTGTTAAACGCATGGAAACGCAAAAAAAATTAGATGAAAATTTACACCGCATCGATGGCCGCGGTTACAAAGCCTACAAGGAAATCAAGGGTGCATACCAATTCCCCGGCTTTACACTCCTCATCGATCATGTGCAGGGCGACCCATTTGCCACCCCATCCAGAATTCGGGTCCGGGTCGACAGAAAAACGTCCGGTTTGCCCCAGGCACTTTCGCTAAACAAGAGCCGAAAGGTCGCCCTGTGCGACTATTTGACCCGCATCTTTTACAGAAACTGCCTTAAATATTCCCAGGGAAATCGCGGAACCGGCAAGAGCGGTCTGATCGTCGTGGACCGACCAGGTCAGGAGATTCTCGAATCCACCGCCATGGTGGTTAGCGGTCAATGGGTTGAGGCGCGCTTTTTCATGGGTCTGCCGGCGCAAGGCCGACGAATTGCAGGCAGAGATGCGGCAATCATGTTTTTGAAAGAACTGCCTGAGATTGTACAGGCGTCCCTTTTTTTTAGTCGCCTGAATCCCACCGATCTTAAGACACATATCCATATGGCAGAGGATGCAGATGCGTTGAGAAAGGGACTCGATGACCTGGGTCTGGTGGGTTTCGTGGCCAACGGCGCCCTTCTTCCGCGCGCCAGCGGTATCGATCCGGCTCCTTTGGCGGAAGACCGGGCCATTCGATTTCAATCACCCGGCACCCTGCAGAAAGACATCATGCTTCCAAACAGCGGTTGCATCACGGGAATGGGTATACCCAAAGGGGTGACCCTGATCGTGGGCGGCGGATATCACGGAAAATCCACCCTGCTCAATGCCTTGGAACTGGGAATTTATAATCATATCCCCAAAGACGGCAGGGAAATGGTGGTGACGGTTCCCAATGCTGTTAAAATCCGGGCATCCGACGGTCGCAGTGTGGTCAGGACGGACATATCACCCTTTATCAACAATCTGCCCTTTGAAAAAGACACCACTTCCTTTTCAACGAAAAACGCCAGTGGCAGCACCTCCCAGGCCGCCAACATCTCCGAAGCCCTGGAAACCGGCGCCCGGGTTCTTTTGTTGGATGAGGACACCTCGGCCACCAATTTCATGATCCGTGATCATCGCATGCAGCAACTGGTTGCCAAGGACAAGGAACCCATCACGCCTTTCATCGATAAAGTCCGGCAGCTGTATGATGAAAAAGGTGTTTCCACTGTGCTGGTGATGGGCGGTTCCGGTGATTATTTTTCCGTTGCCCACCAGGTGATTCAAATGACGGCTTACGTCCCCGAGGATGTCACCCAAAAGGCGCATCACAT
>CAWKCS010000006.1:0-27807 GCA_963848165.1 uncultured delta proteobacterium
TTTGCCTAAAAGTAAAAAAAATGAAAAATCAGCTTGATATTTTTCTATTTTATAATTATTTATACAAGTATCATAATACCCGTCTTGGGTATAAGGCCGGTTTCGTACTGAAGGAAAGATCCATTTGCCAGCGTGGCAGTCTGAAGTTTGGAACCATGAGATTTTTTTTTAAAGGAGGTTGTTACAATGGCTAATGGCATAGTAAAATGGTTTAACAGCAGCAAGGGGTATGGTTTTATCGAGCAAGAAGACGGTCCGGATGTTTTTATCCATCATTCCGGAATCAATGCAACCGGGTTTAAAACGCTTGATGAAGGCGACCGGGTTACGTTTGACATTGAGCAGGGCCCCAAAGGTCCTTCTGCAGTAAACGTAACCGTAGTATAGGTTTTTTTCTCGACAATTGAATTAAAAAGGGCATCCCTTTAAACATGAGGGGATGCCCTTTTTGTATCAGTGCATTGTCCGGTGTTTGTATCAGCGCCGGATCCTACTTATTTTCAGTCATGTCTTTTTCTTGGTTTCTTCTCTTTTTCCGCATAAGTGGCTTGAATTGCCCTGCCGTCCAGCGTAACGCCTCTAAGCGCTTTGAGGACTTTTTTGGCCACATTTTTTTCAACATCAAAGAATGAGAATTCTCTTTTAAGTTCGATCCGGCCGAGTTTTTTTGATGATATACCCGAATTATCGCAGACCAGACGGACGATAGCACCTTCTTTGAGCTTATCCAGACGACCGACATTGATAAAAAATCGCTGGGTATTGCCTGCCAGACGATGGTCGGCCTTATCCGCTTTTGTTGGACGATTTTTGACTTTCACATTGATGTCTTCGGCACCGCGGTAGTAATCGAGAAAGCGGTTGAACTCGGCCGAAACAAATCGGCGGATCAATTCTTCCTTACTGAGACCGGAAAGGGTTTCAAACACCGGGGGAAGGTAATTGTCGATTTCCTTGTTGTTGACCTCCGCGGAGACCATTCGTTCCACCATTGCAAAAAGTTGCTTCTCGCAAACGGCACGACCACTGGGGATTTTTTTATACGCGAATTGAATACCGCTTTGGGATTCGAGCGCATTGATCCGTCGGACTTCCCGGGTGTTTACCAGTACGATGGATACGCCGGATTTTCCCGCCCTGGCTGTTCGACCGCACCGATGGGTGTATCGGTCCGGTTCATCGGGGAGATTGTAGTTGATGACATGGGTGATGTCATCAACATCCAGACCGCGTGCGGCCACATCGGTGGCCACCAGCAACTGGAGAGTTCTTTCCCTGAATTTCTTCATCACCTGATCCCGTTGCATCTGGGACAGGTCGCCGTGCAAAGCTTCGGCATTGTAACCATCTTTCATCAGTCTGTCGGCGACCGTCTGGGTTTCCTTGCGCGTGCGACAGAAAATGAGGCCGAAAATATCGGGGGTATAGTCAATCATTCGTTTGAGAGCCGCATAACGGTCTTTTTCCTTTACCACATAACAGTCATGAGAGATGTTTTCAGCGGCTTTATTGCGCAAGCCGGCAGTGATGGTTATTGGGCGGATCATATATGTATCGGCGATTTTTGCTGCGGCGCTCGGCATGGTGGCTGAAAAAAGCCAGGTTCGTTTGTCGGAGGGTGTCCGCTTCAGAATGTCGTCGATATCTTCCTGAAAGCCCATGTTGAGCATTTCATCGGCTTCATCCAGGACCACATAGGCCACGGTCCCTAATTTGACTGCCCTTCGGTTGATCAGATCCAGTAGTCGGCCGGGCGTGGCCACGATGATCTGGGCCCCTTTTTTAATCTGAGATATCTGGTTCCGAATGTCGGCACCACCATAGACCGCGGCAATTCGGGCGTTCAGTGTGTGACGGGCAAACTGTATCAGGTCACCGGTGATTTGAAGACAGAGTTCCCGCGTGGGGCAGAGGATCAGTCCCTGAAGAGTTGGCGACCCAAAATCAATCAACTGGATCAGGGGCAGGCCAAAGGCGGCGGTTTTCCCCGTGCCGGTCTGGGCCAGGCCGATGACATCGGTATCCCCTGTCAACATCAGGGGGATGGCCTTTTCCTGAATCTGGGTGGCATATTCAAATCCAAGTTGGTCAATGGCCTGGATAATTTCGTGTTTCAAGTCAAAAGAAGAAAACTTCATCATTTTTTCCCTGTTATCGTGTTTGTCAGAATAACGTTCCAATTAGCCTTATAGAGAGTCCCATATTTTTCAAAAAGACATAAAAAAAGCCGCCTCGGCGCGTTTGCCGGACGGCGTTGTTCCAAATTACAGTATTCAATCCGGTGATATCACCAAGCGACATCGCCATCGCCATATCCGCCGGATCATTTATCATGACATACCCAATACCGTCTGCACTATAATTAATCAATCCTTTTTATGGTTTCGGATTGCCCGGGTTTGTAATACTTTTGTAAAATCATCTTATCTGTTTTACTTTTTATTCTCGGGACCCCATACTCTTCTGACTTTTATACCGCTTGTTATAATAATGTTCCGAAAATAGGATGGCGGCATAAGGGGTTGTAGCAGAAAAAAGGTCCTCAATCGGAACGTTTTTCTGACAACCCCTATAGCATACAAAAGAGGTGACCCTGTTGAATTACACAATCTTTGACACACCCATAGTGCGAACCCTTATTCGATGGATATCCATTTTTTTGCTCAAAATTTCCGGATGGCGGACAGAGGGGGCCCTCCCCGATATTCCCAAATTCGTGATGATCGCTGCCCCCCATACCTCCAACTGGGATTTTCCCATCATGATGTTCATCGCCTTTAAACTTAAAGGAAAACTATACTGGATGGGAAAGGAAGTCCTTTTCAGAAAACCTTTCAACGGTTTTTTCAAATGGCTGGGAGGCATCCCCATAGACCGCAACCGCTCCAACAATGTTGTGCAACAGATGGTCGACAAATTTATTGAGATGGATAGGCTTATTCTGACGATCCCGCCTTCCGGGACACGAAAAATGGTCAAGAAATGGAAGTCCGGCTTTTATCACATTGCCGCAGGCGCCAATGTCCCCGTGGTACTTGGATTTCTCGATTTCAAAAGAAAAACAGGCGGTATCGGTCCGGTGGTGACCATCACCGGGGATATGGATCAGGACATGATGGTTATCAGATCGTTTTATGCAGACATCGAGGGAAAACACCCTGAAAAAACCATCCTCAATGGCTTAAAACAAAGCATAGGATCGAAATATCGGGTATAAAATCGTATGATGGAAGCTCCATCACACAACGGGTCGATGGTGGCAGAACCCGTGGAATTAGAAATTGAAGGAAGCACGCTTGTCATTGATTGGGATAACGAAGTTTTTCATAAATATGTGACAATTTGTTTTTTAAATTCTCATTGTACTTCTTGTCATTTTCTCTTAACCGCCAAGAAGGAGATATTTCAGCAAGCGCTTCGTCCAGCTGCCATTTATGGTTAAATTTCCTGCCCTCGAGTTTTATCAAGTCATTTTTTTTCCGCTCGGAAATCCAGTCGGAATCAAAATCAATCGTTTCAAGTGTTTCCACAGTAACTTCCATGGGATCGATTTCTGCATACGCCAATATATATTCTTGTTCTTCCGGTTTGATGTTCTTCAGGGTTGATAACGCCCGATAGAAGTGTTTTGCATTCGGGAACTCTTTTCCTAGGATGCTTTCACTTCCCTGCAGAGATATGCCTTGCGCTTGGATGCGAGCCATGGCTTCTGAAGTAATGGCATAACGTACCGGGCGATAGGTTTTCTGCTCAAAAACATTTTGTAAAAAAAACAGTGATATGAAGCTTACCAGTGCCGCTATGATGGGTGTGACGATCCAACTGCTTCCAATACCACCCACAACCCGCCACCGGATACCTTTGCCACGCCTGAGCAATCCAAGACCGATGACAGCCCCGACAATGGCCTGGGAACTGGAAACAGGCACCAGAGGAATGGTGGGCAAGCCATGACCTTGCAGAAATGCTTCCAGTCCCTGAGAAGCAAATAAAAACAACACCAGGGAATGGGCGGATACCACCGCAAGGGCTGAAATCGGTGATAGTTCCATGATGCCTTCACCAACAGTTGCCATCACTTTTCGGGAGTAGGTGAGAACGCCTACGGCAATAGCGATTCCACCGATAAAAAACAGTTGTTGCGTCGACGTCAGTTTGAATATTCCGAAAATGGAAATGTCTGCAAAGGGAGAAACCGGTACAAAAACACCCATGACATTGGCGATGTTGTTAGCCCCGAGACTGTACGACCCGAAGGCCCCGACAAGAATAAGACCGTAACGTGTCAGTGAATCCAGTCTGAACATGTCCGGTTTCAACCGGTAGATAGCTATAGCAAGTATTTTATACAGGACCAGCGCAATGATGGCGGATAGTGCCGGACAGGCAACCCATGTGATAACGATTTTTGACAGGGTCTGATAGTCGGTCAAAGAACCGCTGAAAAAATTCCAGCCGATGATGGCACCCACGATGGCCTGGGAAGTGGACACTGGGTAACCGAGTTTGGTCATCAGATAAACACTGACGGCTGCGGCAAATGCGACAATGAAAGCCCCGGCAACGGCGTTGACGGAACCGAGTTTCCCAAGTGTATGCGAAGCCCCGGCGCCACTGATGACAGCGCCTATGACGATGAAAACACTGCAGCAGATTGCGGCTGTTCGAAACCGAACCATTTTACTGCCAACAGCTGTCCCGAAAACATTGGAAGCATCATTGGCACCGAGGGACCAGCCTAAAAACAAGCCGCTTGAAAGAAAAAATAGAAACATCATCCACCTTAGAGGGAGCGTTTGAGCACATAAATTCGCAACTTATCTGAAACGTCTTCAGCTCTGTCGGCAATCTTGTCAATATGTTTGACAAAATCCCGCAATTGCAGTTTTTCACTCAACGAAAAACCCTCCTGCCTGAAAATAGTCTGCTGGAGTTTTGACGCTATCTTATCAGATTGCGACTCCCAATAAGGAACTTTATGTATATGGTCTGCAACCGACGAAAGGTCTTTAAAAAATGCACGTGAGGAACGAACAATCGCTTCAACCGCCTCAACAACAATACCGGTCAACTCTCTAAAATCGTCATTCAATTCTTGAATCACTTGCGGCCGCTCTATGTTGAATTTCCACAGGGCCCCCTTGAAACGATCAAGAAGGGCATCCATATTCTCCAACAATTCAAGGACGTCGCCCCTTGATTCCGGAATCAAGGTCTGAACATACAGTGTCTCTTCCAAATCTCTGCGTAAAGCATCACCGTCATGTTCCGTCTCGATGATATCCTCGATCTTTTTTTCAAAGGAGTCAATATTGTCGGACAAATAGGCTTCCACGCCTGTTTTAAAGAGCAGCCCGGCTTCACTGACCTTGTCCAAAAAAACATCGAACTCCCTGCCGACATCAAGTCTCTTTTTTAGAATTCGAAATTCCATCTAAAAAACCCTTTCATGATATTTTCGGGTTAAACTCTCCCGATAAAATCGAATTCCAATTTGGCCTGGAATTTCTCGATACGGTTGAAAATTTCTTTGAGCATCTTCTGCTCGATCCGGGTAAGTTTCTTGGGGTTGATATAATTGTCCGGCGCACCTGCATCATCGACAATGGCGGTCACCTGACGAACAAAGCGCAGCTGCAGGAGAAAGCTGTAGGCCTTTTCAAGTTCTTCATACTCCTCCAGTTGAAGGACACCCTTCAGGTGCAGTTGCTGCAGTCTTTCCAGAGTATTGGTTTCATCGATATGGTTTTTGAGTGCATAAACCCTGGCAAAATCAACGATGGGCGTCATGGCACTCTTGATATCGAACATATCCCGATGTTTTCCTTTTGACTCCACAACAAAATTTCTGAAAAAGCCGATGGGCGGCCTGAAATACATGGCATTCTCAGTGAGATGACGCAGAAAGCCGGGCCAGCCGTCCAGCGCCTTGAAAAGAAATGCCCGCAGCGAATCCACCAGCGCCCCATCCCCATATCCGGTGCGAAAATCGAAAAAAATGCTGGCCTGCAACAGGTCCTCGCCCTCGGCTGCATGGATCCATTTAGAAAAGTTTTTCTTCCACTTCGTCAATGGCTGGCACCACTTGGGGTTCCTGGCCATGACCTCTCCGTTGCATAACGCATACCCGGCCTCGTCCAGAAGCGTACAGACGGTTTCTCCGAACTTGAGAAAATAATCCTGTACAGCGGCCTGGGACGCCTCGGGAACATCCTCGAAGATGATCGCATTGTCCTGATCCGTCTTGAGCGTCTGCTCGCTGCGACCTTCGCTGCCCAGAATCATGAAAACAAACCGGGCCGGCGGTGGCGGGTGCTGTTCCAGGGCAAAGCCTATCAGTTTATTCAGGATGGTGTCCGAAATGGTCGTGATGAAACGGGTCAGATTTTTTGCATTTGCGCCACTGCTGATCAGGGTCCTGATTTGTCTGGGAAGCTTGTTGTGACGGTCGACAATCTCTTCCATGTTGTTGGCCGTTGCAATTTCCCTGACCAGGAATACAGGGGACTGTCCCTGGGCCGTCAGGATATCTCTATTTGACAAGATCCCCACGATCTGTTCGCTTTCATCCGTGATGGCGATATGCCGGATTCCCGTTTTCATCATTGTCATCAGCACTTCAAAAATAAGGGCCTGGCGGGATATGGTCTCAATTGGGGACGACATGATTTCGGCAACCGGACGATTTATATCATGCCCCACGGCAATAACTTTTTTGGTTAAATCTTTTTCCGTTACAACACCTGTGCATTGACCGTCGGCATCTTTTAAAAACAGAGAACTGATATTTTCCCTGTTCATCTTGTCCGCCGCCTCGCGTATACTCAGGTCAACGGTCCCGAAAATCGGTTTTCTGGTATAGATGCTCGATATGGGCTGATTGAAGAAAACCAGTCCCTCTTCCTGGGGCTGTAAGGTTTTGGCAATAATGGCGGCATAAGACCGTTCGAGCATTCGCTTGCCGAAGGTATCGGTAAAATACTCGGTGAAGCTCTCATTCGCATCGCATAGTTTGAGGAATGTTTTCTTTGGAATCAGGTAAAAAACAGCATCTTCCGTGACCCTCAGGGTTCGGACGGAAATCCCGTCATTCAGGAGCATGGAAATACCACCATAGATATCCCCCTCCCCCAACATGGCCAGCATGGTCTTTCTGCCTTGCTCTTCAAAATATCGTTCCGCAGATCCCCGCTGCACGATATACAGATGCCCGACCCTGGATTTTCCCTGGGCAAACAGGACCCGGTCCCTGGGATGATGGACGACGGTCAGTTCATCAAGGGCTTCCGTGATCGATTCTTTCGGAAGGTAAGAAAAAGGTTCGATCCCGGACAGAAAATGGTGGGCCTGTCCGGTCTCGATCAAAGCCTTTATGGAATCATCAAAAACGTGTTTGCTGAAATTTTCCAGAAAAAATTCATAAAACCGGGGATAGCGGGCACAGAGATCCTGAAAAATATCCCTGGGTATCGCGTACCCTGAACAGTCCTCTTCCACAATGACCGTTCTCAGGGAGACTCCCCCGTTCATGAGGATGGTAATGCCCCCAAAGACCTCCCCGCTTTTGATAAATCCGGAAGGCACGCTCTCCCCGTCCCTCATATCCAAAAGAGCGAGAGATCCTTTTTCAACGATATAAACGCTGTCAATGACGGTCTCGTCTTTAACAGCCAGTTGCGTTCCCTTTTCGTAACGGTTGAAAATAACCTCATGGGAGATTTTGTGTATCTCTTCATCCGGAAGGAACGAAAAATGAGGCATACCCGAAAGGTATTTTGCGGCTTTGTCCATCATCTGTTCACCTGTAAAAACGCTCCAGAGAACCATATGAGACGGGAATAAATGGTGCCAAATTATTGTTGATGCCGTCCATAATATCAGGAAGTGAAATTACTGAGCGCTTTTCTGGCCTTGATGAGTTCTTCGTTGGTCAATCGGAGACGTGCGGTAATATACTCGGCAAAAATCCTGTAGAGCAGAAGAAGAAAATCCACACGCTCGTCCGGATCGTCGGAAGAAGACAATCGTTTTTTTGCGGATGTGTCCACGGCAAGACAGACGGTCTTTCCCTCGGCATACACCGAGGCCGAACGTCTTTCGTCATCGACAACGCGCATTTCACCAAAAATTTCACCCTGCTTACCAATGTGGCCGATGTTGACGCCTTCCTTGGCAACCCTGATTTTTCCGGACAGCAGGAAATAGAGCCAGGGGTCAAAATCTCCCTCTACAATAATCTGCTCCCCGTCCTCATACTGGCGGATTTTGCTCAGACGCAGCAGTTTCCCAAGACTTTTCGTCTCAAAATTGCTCAGAGCCGAAATTGTCATCAGTTTTTGAATATTTTCAATATTTTCCTTCAAATATTTTGACTCTATCATTCCGATCCTCCATAAACCTTACATCTGTTTCCTGAGAACCCCTATAGAAAGCAGCCTAAAGAAAGAACAGGATTTTATCAAGATAAATATATTTGTTTCACAACTTTATTAGAAGTCATCTCAAAAAAAGGGTTTTGGTTCAAGTTCAAGGCGGGCCCGAACTTCAACCACAGGCGCCCGCAGGAAGTGCCCTTGGTGCATACTGTAGTATTCCGAGGAGTTGAAGCAAGAGACCAACACAGAAATTGGGCTAAAAAACTATTTTGAGATAGCTTCTAAACACAGCGCCGGGATCCATCAGGGTTCGAGACAGTCTTTACTCAGATTGTCCTCGAAGGTGACAGGATAACATCCATCAAAACAGGCTTTGCAGAAGTGATTTTCCGGGTTTTTGACATTGGTTGCGCTCAAAAGACCCTCGAGGCTCAGGTAGTACAGGGAATCCAGTCCCAGGTGCTCTCTCAACTCCTCGACGGTTTTATTTGCGGCAATCAGTTCTCCCCGGGTTGAAAAATCGATTCCGTAGTGGCAGGGAAATCTGTGAGGGGGACCACTCACACGCATATGAACACGGTTGACACCAAGTTCCCGCAGGGCCTTTACACGCGTTTTCACCGTGGTACCTCTGATAATGGAATCTTCGATGATAATGATATCTTTCCCTTTCAGCAGGGATTTGATGGGGTTCAGCTTTACCCGGACACCGAAATCACGCATGCTCTGAGTGGGTTGGATAAAGGTTCTTCCCACATAATGGTTTCGAATCATGCCCATTTCAAACGGTATGCCCGATGCCTCTGAATAGCCCAGGGCCGCATATGTCCCGGAATCCGGAAACGGCATGACAAAGTCGGCATCCACACTCGATTCACGGGCCAGGTGCCTCCCATGTGCTTTTCTGATCTGGTAGACATTGGTTCCATAAAAAGAGCTGTCCGGTCTTGCAAAGTAAATAAATTCAAAAATACAGAAAGCACGTCTGTCCGGTACCGGCACGTGGATGCTCTTGATACTGCCGTCGTCGATAATGACGATCTCTCCCGGATCCAGCTCCCGGATAAATTCGGCCTGGACCAGATCGAGGGCACAGGTCTCGGATGCCAACACATAATTTCCATTCAGGCGACCTAGGCAAAGGGGCCTGAATCCGTATGGATCCTTGATACCCACAACTTCTCCCTTGCCGGTGAGCATAATAAAGGAGAAGGCGCCTTTCAGTTTCTGGACGGCCGCTACCAGCGCCTGTTCAAATCCTGATTCAAGATTTTTTACAAAGAGATGCAGGAAAATCTCGCTGTCCATGGTCGTCTGAAATATGGATCCGGCCTCCTCCAACTCACGCTTCAACTCATAGGCATTGACGATATTGCCGTTGTGTGCCACGGCGTATGATTTTTTCCGGTGCTGAACAACGAATGGCTGGGCATTCATTAGAATGGAACTGCCGGTTGTTGAGTAGCGAACGTGCCCGATGGCATGCCGGCCGGAAAGGTCTTCCATGTGGTCGGCGTCGAACACATCCGGCACCAGTCCCATTCCTTTATGGGCATAAATCGCCTGGTCCCTGGCAATGGCAATGCCTGAGCTTTCCTGGCCACGGTGCTGGAGGGCGTAAAGCCCAAAATAGGTCATCCGTGCGGCTTCGGAATGTCCTGAAATACCGAATATTCCGCAGGCCTCCCGGGGTCTTCCGCAGTGTATCGATTCACCGTCTGAAGTCGTTGTCATATGATCGGACACCAATTCCTGGTTACGCTTTGTCAAAAGTTAGTCGCCTGGTTCACGTGGCATGATGGGAGAACCCTTAACACAACCAACAGCCAAATCAAACCCAAAATAAATTCTTTTCGAGAATTTACATACCGTTAGACAACAGACAAATCATGCTTATTTTTATGTAGATTGCATCAATAGAGCCATTCTTTTTTTTGAAGCTAAAGGGAGGATACCAATGCTGACAATCCTTGCCAAGATATTCAAAACTCTCAACTCCGAAACAGAACCGTTTCAGATCAGTATGGCCCTCAGCTTTGCGATGATAGCCGGGCTGACACCATTGTGGAGTCTTCACAATATCTTGGTCCTGCTGCTGGTTCTCATTTTGCGTGTCAATCTGACAACCTTCATGCTGGGATGGCTCGGTTTTTCCGGTGTTGCTTATGTGCTGGATCCCCTCTTTCATGTCTTCGGACTCCATATCCTGACCAATAACAGCCTGCATGGTTTATGGACAGCCCTCTATAATTCACCCCTGTGGCGACTTTCGAATTATAACAATTCCATTCTAATGGGGAGCCTGGTCATTTCCCTGGGCCTTTTTGTTCCTCTTTTCTTCCTTTCAAATCTTGTCATAAATAAATACCGGGAACATATCCTCGCCTGGGTAATGAAATCACGGATTGTGCAAGTACTCAAGGCATCAAAATTCTACAGTATCTATCAATCGGTTTCCGAATGGGGAGGTCTGTCATGACAAAATGGCTTCGCTGGCATGGGTTGATCGCTTTTGGAGTTATTTCCATCTCTTTGTTTTTATTATGGTTTTTTTTGGCAGACTTGCTTGTGAAGCGCTCCATTGAAAAAACCGGTACCCGCGTTGTGGGTGCCAAGGTTGAATTGGCCGAAGCAGATATCCATCTGTTTCCATTGGGCATCACCTTGAAAAGCCTTCAGGTCACAAACCCTGACAATCCCATGTCAAATGCCGTTGAGGCTGGGTGGATTGATTTCTCCCTTGACGGTCTGAGCCTGCTGAGACACAAAATCATCATCAACACCATGGTCATGAATAGGGTCCGTTTCAACACGCCCAGAAGAACATCGGGTGCCGTGCCCTCCCGGGCCAAGGGCAAGGAATCCCCTGCAGATATTGAAAGTGCAAGGTCTGCCGCATCAGTTTTTCCTTCTTTTCAGTTACCGGACATCCAAGAAATCCTTACAAGAGAAAAACTCGAATCACTGGATCAGATCAAGCAGCTGGAAAGGGATATCGACGCTGCAAAAGCCGGCTGGGAAAAACGTTTGGCCAAGGCACCCGACAAAAATACATTCGAGCAGTATCAAGTACGCGCCAAGAAACTCCAAAAAGGCCCCAAAGATATTTCAGGTGCTTTGACCATGGCCAGTGATGTGAAAAAGCTTCAAAAGGATGTATCCAAGGACCTTGATCAACTCAAGGACATCCAAAAGGATTTTACCCGGGACATGGACAGCTTGAAGAAGAGACTGGATCAGCTGCAATCAGCGCCACAGCAAGACATCCATCGCATTCTGAACACCTACAATCTGTCCGCTGAGGGGCTAGGGAATATAACTCAACTCCTGTTCGGAGACAAAATCGGCGACACAGTCCAGAAAACCATCTTCTGGTATAAAAAAATAAAACCCCTTCTGACAAAGGTCGAAACCGGGGACAAAGGAGATATCGCGAAAAAGCCGGACAGGGGCAAGGGCGTCTACATCCGCTTCAAGGAAACAGAACCAATGCCCGATCTGTTGGCAAGGCAGGTAAGGGTCTCCATGATCATCCCGGCGGGGGAAATAACGGGCGAAATCCGACAGGTGACAACAGACCAGACCTTACTTGGCATCCCCCTGAAATTTACTTTTTCAGGTGCTGAACTCGCAGACATTCAGTCCATAAATATCACGGGGACCCTCGATCATATCGACCCGAACAATTCCAGCGATCAGGTAAGAGTGGCGGTTCAGCAGTATCGTGTTAAAGATTTCAAATTGTCCGCCTCTGACAATCTGCCCATGGCCCTGAAAAACGGACTGGCCCATTTGAATCTTGCGGCAACTCTGCATGGAGAGATGCTGGATGCCGACGCCCAGGTGGCCTTGGATGCTGCCGTGTTTGAAACAGGTAAAAAGACCGGCGACAATCATCTCGCAAAGACCCTGCATGCCGCCCTGGCAGACGTCTCAAATTTCTCTGTAAATGCCAAGGTGACGGGACCACTTGACAATTACAAGCTCAAGATAACTTCGGACCTGGACAAGGTGCTGAAAAATGCCGTTGGCAGACAGCTCAAAAACCTGACAAATGAATTCCAGGACGAGCTTCAGGCAGGTGTTCTGGAAAAGGTCAGGGGTCCCATGGCAGATACCGCCGACAACATGTCTGCACTGGACAGCATCGCCCAGGAAATATCGTCCCGTCTGGGTCTGGGAAACGATGTGTCAAACAATCTCCTGAAGGGGTTGGGGGCCAAATAAAAATCTGCTTTAAAGCTCTTCCGAAAGCAGTATGGCCTCGGCAACTTCACGCATGGATTTCCGTGTATCCATGCTGCGCTTCTGTATCCAGCGATAAGCCTCCTCGCCGGTTCTGCCGCGTCGTTTCGTGAGGACCTCTTTGGCACGCTCCACCAGTTTACGCGTTTCGAGTTCCTCCTGAATGACCTTGGTTTTCACCATGAGTTCGGTATTGATAATAGCGGCCGCTGCCTGGTTGGCAACGGTTTGGATGAGATTGATTTCCGTTTCGGAAAATTGATGGCGTTCAGCCGTAAAGCAGTTAAAAACACCGATGACCTTTTCATCCTTGACTTCCAGCGGGACGCTCAGCATGGATACAAGACCGAGCCGCTTGGCCATCTCCTTTTCTTTGAAAAGAGATTCGTCCAGAACATTTTCCACCATGAGCGGCTTTCGGGTCGTTGCAACATGCCCCACAACCCCTTCGTTCATCCCCAGGGACCGATCCTTCACATATTCACGGTCGATGGTCTGCGAGGCTTTCAGCCCGAGCATCGGCGGATCAGTGGTTTCATCGATAAGCCAAAGAGAACATATTTCCACCCCGGTCACTTTGGCCGTGACCATCAAAATCAGTTTGAGGATATCCTCCAGATACTGATCGGATGTAATGGCACGGCTGATGTCCATCAGTGCTTTGATATATTTATCTTGTTGATCGAGATCAGATTTTTTCATGATGGAATATAAAATCCTCACAACTTGGCTGTGGATTATTTAAACTTGTTTAGGTTTTTTTTCAACATCTAATAAAACTGTGATATGAACTTGCATGATACGTTTTTACACTGGTAGCGCACATATGAACCCTGAAAAACCACATCTTCCGTCGGAAATCATCAACGATGCCAGAAGTCGCTGGAAAACGTATGCCCTAACCGCAGAATCGCATGCGAAACTTATCGAAGCAGATCAGGTCTTTTTTGAGGAACTGCTACAGGTCTGGGGATTCAGCGATTTTATTTCCAAAATCTGTCTTCGAGACCCCGACATGCTGATGGATCTTTTCGAAAGCAAGCATTTGTTTGAGGGTTACCCTACCGATTTTTATCGAAAAAATCTCGAGCACCTGTTGACTGATTTTGATCATGGGTCCGCCACCCACCCGACCAATGCCGACCTGGCAAAGCAGATCCCTGTATTGCAGCGGCTGCTGAGAAATTTTCGGCAGCGCGAAATGGTTCGAATCGCCTGGCGGGATCTGTCCGGGCGTGCAGCACTTGCAGAAACCATGGCAGATCTCTCTGCTTTTGCCGATGCCTGCATCGATTGTTCTCTTTCGGTCCTCTATAACCTGCACTGTTGTGTGGATGGCACTCCCCGTGCTAAAAATGGCTCCCGGCAAAGCCTGACGGTCTTTGGACTCGGAAAACTGGGTGGCAAAGAACTTAATTTTTCATCTGACGTCGACTTGATATTTGCCTACCCTGAGACCGGTGAAACCGATCATCCTGAAAAGCCTTGCACCAATGATGCATTCTTTGTCCGGCTTGCTAGAAATCTCATTAAAACCCTTTCTGAAATCACACCTGATGGCCAGGTTTTCCGGGTCGATGTGCGGCTAAGGCCTGACGGCGAGAACGGCCCCCTGGTGATGAGTTTTGAAAACACGGAGGAGTATTATCAGCTCCACGGACGGGAATGGGAACGCTATGCATGGATCAAAGCCAGAGCCGTGGCTGGAGACATGACTGCCGCAGAAGACCTTCTCATGCGACTCAAACCCTTTATCTACAGACGTTATCTTGACTACGGCGCATTTGACTCTCTGCGCGACATGAAACAAAAAATCTCTATGGAGGTCAAACGAAAAGGCCTGGCGAATAATATCAAGCTGGGGTCCGGTGGTATTCGTGAAATCGAATTTTTCGGTCAGGTATTTCAACTGATCAGGGGTGGTATCATCCCGGGCTTGCAGGACCAACGCATCCTGCACATTCTCGACACCCTGGTGGACGAAAATTATATCGCACCGAAAACCCGGGATGAACTCCGGACATCCTACTGCTTTTTACGAAATACAGAGCATCGCCTCCAGGAATTTTCAGACAGCCAAACCCACGATCTACCCATCAAACCCAAGACAAGACTTCTACTGGCCCTGGCTATGGGTTTTGACGATTGGGCATCTTTTTCATCCTGTCTGAAGCAGCATACGGACATTGCTCACCACCACTTCAGCAATCTTTTGGAGACCCAACACCCGGAAACCAAAACGAACTGCAACAACGAAAACATCCAGGAACTTGCATGCCTCTGGACAAGCTCCAGTGTGGATGAGCAAGCCATTCATGAGCTGTCCAATGCTGGATTTAAAGCGCCTGATACCATCATAAAGTTGCTGGATCAGTTTAAAAACAGCCCGGGAACACGGTCGTTGAGCCGTGAAGGAAGGGCCAAGGTTGACAGACTGATTCCCAGAATCCTGAAGGCCACGTCACGTTCGCCACAGCCGGATCTTGTCTTGAAACGCATCATCGACCTGATTGAATCGATCCAGCGTCGGACCAATTATGTGTCTCTGTTGCTGGAAAATCCGGGTGCCCTGGAGCATTTGATACGCCTGGCCAACGCCAGCCCGTGGATCATCACCTTCCTCTCGCGCCACCCGGTACTCCTGGACGAACTCATCGACCCCCGGACACTCTATGCACCACCTGAAAAAGATGTTTTAAGGGAAAATCTGAACCGCCGGCTGAACAAAGTTGAATCGGGCGACCTGGAATATCAGATTGAAACACTTTGCATCTTTCGTCAGGTGAACGAGTTGCGCGTTGCTGCCGCCGATATCACGGATGTGCTGCCGTTGATGCGGGTCAGCGATCATTTATCCGACATTGCGGAAACCATTCTGGAAAAAGTTGTCAGCCTGTCATGGCATCACCTGGTCGCAAAACACGGCCTGCCGTCGGCAAGTCTAAATGGCGAGCCCTGCGAAAAAGGTTTCGCGGTTATCGCCTACGGCAAACTCGGCGGTCTTGAACTCGGATATGGGTCTGATCTGGACATGGTATTTATCCACGCGGGTGATAAAGGACAGACCCTAGGGAATCGTCCCATCGAAAATTCACAGTTCTATGCCCGACTGGGGCAAAGGGTGCTGCACTTGTTGACCACCCATACAGCGGCTGGGCGGATCTATGAAATCGATATGCGTTTGCGGCCCAGTGGAAGCTCGGGGATGCTTGTCAGCCACTTCACGTCTTTTCAGGCCTATCAGTCCCAAGATGCCTGGACCTGGGAACACCAGGCCCTTCTGAGAACACGCGTCATTATCGGTGACAAGCACCTGGCAGACTGGTTCAACCATGTTCGAGTGGAGATACTAACCCGCAAACGTCGTAAAATGGAACTCCAGAAAGAGGTCCTCACCATGCGGGAAAAAATGCGCAGCACCCTCACCCAAAAAGATTCCGACAGCTTCGATTTGAAACAGGACCGGGGCGGCATGGTTGACATCGAATTTCTTGTCCAGTTCCTGGTTCTCTTGAATGCCCACAGATTCAAAGAACTGGTAACCTACCCTGACAATGTCCGGCAGATTCAGGCACTTTCTGAAACAGGCATCATCGACGAAAAGGTCGCCCATCTCCTGAGACGAATCTACCTGGTTTATCGCGCCACTGTTCATCGTCTGAATCTGGCTGAGAAACCTCACACGGTTCCAGAAGGCACTTTTCAAGACTTACGGCAACATGTTGAAAAAATATGGTCTTTTTATTTGAACCAATAGTATGAACCTCGTTACATTTTTGTATTTTTCTCCGCTTGTTTTTAACATATTTGTAATATCCGCCGAACACCTCTCACGTCCATACTGCTTATCAACTCGATTTCATTAAGTAATTTGCTTTCCTGGTCTTTGGCATGCCCTTTGCAAATTACAACCGCATGACCAACCCATTCAACCATATATCCCATACGCTCAACCAGAAAAGGAATCAGCTGATATCCACATTCCAGGCAATGCAACCGGCTGTCTTCATGCAGCAGCACGCGAGCATTCTGGACAATTATTTTCGGGAAAGTTTCGAACACAGCACGGTGGGACCGAAACTGGCGCTTTATAAAAATCCCTATGCCATGATTGCCCTGGGTGGTTATGGACGCGAAGAGCAATGTGTCCACTCGGATGTGGATATTCTTTTTTTGTTTCAAAAAGAAGTCCCCAAAGCAGCAGCAGACCTGATTCAGGAAATCATCTACCCGCTATGGGATCTGGGACTTGAAGTCGGCTATGCAACCCGTACACTCAAAGAATGCATCAATATGTCCAGGAAAGATCCCATTGTTCTGACGCCTATCCTGGATGCCAGATTTATCTGCGGGATGTCCCTCCTGTTCTCAGATCTGCTGGATACCCTGCGACAAAAAGTATTGACAAAGCAGTCCCGGAAAATCATCACCTGGCTGGTGGATCAAAGCAGGGAAAGGCATCTCCGTTTCGGCGATTCAACCTATCTGCTGGAACCGAATCTCAAAGAAGGACAGGGCGGTCTCAGAGATTATCACACCATGCTCTGGATCGGCCGGATCAAATTGAACATCCGCCAACCCAGGGATCTCGAATATTTTGGTTATCTGTCCCACGAAGAATACCGTTCCACCCGGAAAGCACTGTCCTTCATATGGGATGTACGTAACCGCCTGCACCAGGAATCCGGGAAAAAAAGCGATCAGCTATATTTTGAAAACCAGATTCAACTGGCGGAATCCTTGCATTTCAAAAAGCGTTCCGGCCAGCAGGCCGTGGAAAGATTTCTGGGTGAGCTCCACGCCAATATGGATTTCTTGAAACAGCAGTTCCTGATGTTTCTCAGCGAACACGGCTATGCCAACACCTACAGCAAAAAAAATCGATACCGTTTAGCGGTTCAGGTGGAAGGCCTGACAATGAATCGCGACATGCTCGATTTTGTGTCGTCGGAATACGTATTGAACAAACCGGCGCTTCTCGTTCGGATATTTGAAGAAAGCGTTCGTTTAAAGATTCCATTGAGCGGTGAAGCCAAACGAATTATCAGCGAATTCCGTCACCTTATCGACAATGAACTCAGGGCCGACAAACAGGTGTTGAAGGCATTTGAAACCATTCTCAGGGAACCTGTATTCACCATCGACGTTCTGGGAGCAATGCTGGATTCAGGATGTCTTGTGAGTCTCATTCCAGAATTGAAAGATATCGTCAACAGGATCCAGTATGACGAGTACCATGTTTACCCGGTCGACAAACATTCGTTGAAAACCGTGCAGACCGTCCGGGCCTTTGGGACCGAGCAGGACAATTCGGGATGCCCATTCTGCGGCAATGTCTGGAAGGGCTTGAAAAACCAGAAACACCTCCTCTGGGCTGCACTTTTACACGATATCGGGAAAGGTACACCGGAGAAGAATCACGCCAAAACAGGTGCCAAAATTGCCCGGAAAATAATGGCCGGTTTCGGTTATTCAGAACATGATATCGAAACCGTGTCGTTTCTGGTGGAGCAGCATCTCCTGCTTATGAAGACGGCCACACGTCGCGACATTCACGATGAAGAAACAGCCATCATGTGTGCCAGAATCATTAAAAAGGTCAGCCGGCTGCAAATGCTGTTTCTCCTGACGGTTGCAGATGCCGTATCAACCGGCCGGAATGCCTGGAGTGAATGGACCATGGCACTCCTGAGAGATCTTTTCCTTAAAGTGATGAACATCCTTAAAAAGGGCGAACTGGCAAGCCGGCACGCGGTACAGACCATCGAGAAAAAACAGGATATCATCCTGGCCTCAGCGAAAACGCCTGATGAAAGAAGTCGCCTGGCCGTTACATTCAATATCATGTCCCCCAGATATGTACTGACCATGCCGTCCGAAAACATACTGGAGGATATCGCACTGTATCAAAACATGGACGATCGGGAGTTCGTTTGGCATATTTCCAGAGATGAGACAGCAGACACCCGCATTGTGCGCATCTGCGCCAAAGACAGACCCGGTCTTTTTTCCAAAATCGCCGGCATGTTTACTTTAAACAATCTCGATATTCTGGATGCCCAGATCTTCACCTGGCGCAACAACATCGCTCTCGATATTTTCACCCTCAAACCACCCCTGGACAAAATTTTCGAAAATGAGCGCTGGGCAATTGCGGAAAGAAATCTGGCCTCAGCGCTTTCGGGCGATCTGGACCTTGCAAGTCAGTTGGAAAAAAAGATGAAGGCTGCATCCGCAATCAAGCCCAGAGCTTCCAAGAGACCCCATAAAGTGCATGTGGACAATGAAAGTTCCAGCTTTTTTACAATCATAGAGGTATTTACCTACGATTTTCCCGGTCTTTTATTCGCCATAACCGATGCGCTTTACCAGGCAGACCTCGATATCTGGGTAGCCAAAATTTCAACCAATATCGATCAGGTTGTGGATGTTTTCTACGTTAGAGATGTCGACGGTCAGAAAGTCGACTCTGAAAAGCAGGTATCATTCATCAAAGAAGTCATTTATCAACGACTGCCAAAAATCATTTAACGCATCGAGAAACGATGCAAGCATCAACACAGCAACAAAGGAGCACGAGAGATGAAAAAAATTGAAGCCATTGTAAAACCGTTCAAACTGGATGACATCAAAGAAGCCCTCAACGAAATCGGTATTCAGGGAATGACTATTTCAGAAGTCAAGGGATACGGGCGGCAGAAGGGCCACAAGGAAATTTACCGTGGTGCTGAATATGTTGTCGATTTTATCCCTAAAATCAAGATCGAGCTCGTTGTCGATTCAGCGATAGCGGACCAGGTGGTGGAAAAAATCCGTGATGCAGCCAACACCGGCAAGATCGGTGACGGCAAAATATTTGTCTTTTCGGTGGAAGAGGCCATCCGTGTCCGAACCGGCGAGACAGGTGTCGATGCCATATAGCCGAACATTTCGAGATAATTTTTAACTAATTTATTTTTAAAAAACAAGGAGGATATCCAATGACACCCCAAGATGTATTAGATATGGCCAAAGAGAACGGCGCCAAAGTTGTGGATTTGCGCTTCATGGATTTTCCGGGATTGTGGCAGCACTTCACGGTTCCAATCAGGGAGTTGAACGAATCAAGTTTTGAGGATGGTTTCGGCTTTGACGGATCGAGCATCCGCGGCTGGCAGCCCATTCACGCCAGTGATATGCTGATGGTTCCGGATCCGACCACTGCAAAAATCGATCCTTTCTACAAAGAAACCAGCCTGGTGCTGCTTTGCAACATATTCGATCCGCTAACACGGGAGCCCTATTCCAGGGACCCGAGGTATATTGTCCAGAAGGCGGAAGCCTACCTGAAAGGTACCGGAATCGGTGATGTTGCCTATATCGGTCCTGAAGCTGAATTTTTTATTTTTGACGACATCGCTTTTGAATCTTCCAAAAACAAGGCATTTTACGAAATCGATTCCATTGAAGGCATCTGGAACAGCGGTCGGGAAGAAGGCCCCAATCTCGGATACAAACCCCGCCACAAGGAGGGCTATTTCCCGGTTCCGCCCATGGACAAATTCCAGGATCTTCGCACCGAAATGCTCCTGGTGCTGGAAAGTCTCGGCATCGAAATCGAAGCGCAGCACCACGAGGTGGCCACGGCAGGGCAGTCAGAAATCGACATGCGTTTCAAACCGCTGCTGCAGATGTCGGATCAGCTCATGTGGTTCAAATATGTATTGAAGAATGTGGCCTACCGGAACAACCATACGGTGACCTTCATGCCCAAACCACTCTTCGAGGACAACGGATCCGGCATGCACACCCACCTCAGTATCTGGAAAGATGGTATTCCCTTGTTTGCCGGTGACAAATATGCCGGTGTTTCACAGGAAGCCCTCTGGGCCATCGGCGGCATTTTGACGCATGCCAGGTCTTTGTGTGCCTTTTCGAATCCTACTACCAATTCCTACAAACGCCTGGTGCCGGGATTTGAAGCGCCTGTCAATCTGGCCTACTCCAGCAGAAACAGAAGTGCGGCCGTGCGGATTCCCATGTACTCGTCCTCTCCAAAAGCCAAACGCCTTGAATTCCGGACCCCTGATCCGTCCTGTAACGGGTATCTTTCTTTCTCGGCCCTGCTCATGGCGGCCCTCGACGGTATTGAAAACAAGATAGATCCGGGCGATCCGCTCGACAAGAATATCTACAATCTCCCACCGGAAGAACTGGCTGAAATCCCCTCTGCTCCTGGCTCCCTGGACGAAGCGCTTGAGTCCTTAAAAGCAGACCAGGATTATCTTAAAAAAGGGGATGTGTTTACCCAGGATGCCATTGACATGTGGATCGACTACAAAACAGAAAACGAAGTCAACCCGGTCAGACTGCGGCCGCATCCGCATGAATTTTTTCTGTATTATGATATCTAAATTTAAAAAGAGTGGGGTCGTTCCGGCCCCACTCTTTTTAAATCAAATTAACAGGTCTGAGAAATGAGATCTTTTGCAACCACAAGATCAGGACTCCCACCCAGGCAGGGTTTATATAATCCACTTAAACGAACATGATGCCTGCGGGGTTGGGTTTGTTGCAAACATCAATGGCAAGAAAAGCCATGAAATTGTGCGAAACGGGATTAAAATCCTTGAAAACCTGCTGCATCGGGGTGCCGTGGGAGGTGATTTAACCACAGGGGACGGTGCAGGTATCCTTGTTCAAATTCCGCATAATTTTTTTAGGAATGCATGTCAACCGCTGCATATCAAATTGCCGGGCGAGGGTAGAATACGGTGTGGGTATGATCTTCATGCCCAGGGATCAAGAAATTTTCCGAAAATTGACCCGGATAATGGAAGAGACGGTTTCAGCAGAAGGTCTTGAGTTCCTTGGCTGGCGCGAGGTTCCCGTGGATATGGATGCGATTCATGGCCAGGCCAGAGAACAGCGGCCGACAGTCATGCAGTGTTTTATCAAGGGTAAAGGTATCGCCGGTTCATTCCTCGAGCGTAAGCTTTATGTACTCAGAAGGGTTATTGAGAAAAAAACGGAAGATATTAAAATTGAAAAAGGGTGTTTTTATATCACCAGCCTTTCCTGCAGAACGATTGTTTACAAAGGACTTTTTACCGCCCCCCAGCTTTCAGGATTTTACAGGGATCTATCAAACAGCGAATTTGACAGCGCCGTCGCTGTTGTGCACCAACGATACAGCACCAACACCTTTCCCTCATGGGAACTGGCGCAGCCATTTCGATATCTGGCCCATAACGGTGAAATCAATACCTTGCGGGGTAATCTCAACCACATCCGTTCCCGGGAGTCTTCTTTACAGTCGGACCTGCTGGGAAGCGACATTCAAAAAGCCCTTCCCGTTATTAACGAAAAGGGCAGTGATTCCTCATGCCTGGATAATATCCTGGAGCATTTAGTCAGTGCCGGACGTTCGCTTCCGCATGCCATGCTGATGCTTGTGCCGGAAGCCTGGGGAGACAAATATCCTATGGGACCGGATCTTCGCGGATTTTTCGAGTACCATGCCGGCATGATGGAACCTTGGGACGGACCGGCGGCCATTGCCTTTTCAGACGGAACCCAGACAGGCGCTTTACTGGACAGAAACGGATTGCGCCCGGCCCGTTATACGGTGACTAAAAACGGCTTGATTGTTTTTGCTTCAGAAGCCGGTGTATTGGAAATTCCTGAGAATGAAATTGTTGACAAAGGCGCTCTTCGCCCAGGTGAAATCATCCTGATTGATTTTAATAAGAGACGGCTTCTAAAAAATGGTGAAGTTAAAACCCTTTGTGCCAGAAAACAACCTTACAGACGATGGGTGGATGAAAACAGGATTTCCCTCAGGGGGTTTTATTCTGATATATCGGTTATCAAACCGGACATGGAGAACCTTCTCTTCACTCAAAGACTTTTCGGATATACACGGGAAGATCTTCAACTGATACTCGACCCCATGGCGACAACCGCACAGGAACCTGTGGGGTCAATGGGGACCGACACGCCTTTAGCCGTTCTTTCCGAAAAAAATCAGCTGCTGTATAATTATTTTAAGCAGCTTTTTGCCCAGGTCACCAACCCGCCGATTGATCCTGTTCGAGAAGAGTTGGTTATGTCCTTGATGACCTTTATCGGCAATCCGGGAAATATCTTATCGGAAATACCGCAAAACAGCCGCTTGATCAAACTGCAGCACCCTGTGCTTGCCAATGAGGATCTGAACCGTATCCGTCAACTTAATATTAAAAAATTTCGGAGTGTTACCATTCCCATTGGGTTTCCTGCCAACGGTGATGGGCAGGCCCTTGAAAATGCGATCTCCGTTATGTGTGACAGCGCCGAAAAAGCGATTGCCAACGGCAGCACATTGATTATTCTATCTGACCGTAATTTATCTGAAAACCAGGCACCGATACCAACACTCTTAGCTGTTTCCGCCGTGAACAGGAGATTGCTTATGGCGGGTATTCGTACCAGTGCGGGTATCATTGTTGAAACGGGTGAGGCCAGGGAAGTTATGCATATCGCACTTCTTCTGGGATATGGAGCCACGGCTGTGAATCCGTATCTTGCCTTTGAAACCATTGCCGCAATGGTAATAAAGAAACAGATTTCCAAAAGCCTTGGTATTGCGGAAGCGATCGAAAAATATATAAAGGCGCTCTGTAAAGGGCTGCTAAAAACCATGTCCAAAATGGGGATATCCACGCTGAGAAGCTATCGCAGCGCCCAGGTGTTTCAAATCGTCGGTCTGAATAAAAATGTGGTTGAAAAATATTTTACGGGGACAGCTTCCGATGTTGAAGGTATCGGCCTAGATGAAATTGCGGCTGAAGCCAACCAGAGGTATCATCATGCAAAGAATCCATCACCTACTTCTCTTACTGTTCTTTCAAGTGGTGGACACTATCGACAACGATTGGACGGCGAACGCCATTTGTGGACACCGGCGTCTGTGAGTACCTTACAACAGGCAGCCAGGACGAATGATTATCGTCTTTTCGAACAATATGCGGCGTTGATCAACGATCAATCTCAAAAGCAGTCCACCCTTCGGGGTCTGTTTTCATTTAAAAATACGACCCCTGTACCACTCGATCAGGTGGAACCCGTAGAAAATATTTTAAAGCGATTTGTCACCGGGGCCATGTCTTTTGGCTCAATCAGCAAAGAGGCTCACGAAACCATCGCTATCGCCATGAACCGCATTAAAGGAAAGAGTAATAGCGGTGAAGGGGGCGAAGATCCCATACGATACCAGCCGCTTGAAAATGGTGACAGCCGTTCAAGTGCCATCAAACAAGTGGCAAGCGGCCGGTTTGGGGTGACCGCAGAATATCTGGTAAATGCAAAAGAGCTGCAGATAAAAATTGCTCAAGGTGCCAAACCAGGAGAAGGAGGGCAGCTTCCCGGACATAAGGTCAATAAAGAGATCGCCAGGGTCCGTCATTCAACCCCTGGTGTTACGTTGATTTCACCACCGCCTCACCACGATATCTATTCCATCGAGGACCTGGCGCAACTTATTTTTGATTTGAAAAATATTAATCCTGATGCCCGTGTATCCGTAAAGCTGGTGTCTGAAACAGGGGTGGGTACCGTTGCTGCCGGAGTGGCAAAAGCCCATGCAGACGTGGTGTTGATCAGTGGCTATGATGGTGGAACCGGCGCATCGCCCCTGTCTTCCATCCGACATGCAGGCGCGCCCTGGGAGATTGGCCTGGCTGAAACGCAACAAACGCTGTTACTGAACAAACTTCGCAGCAGAATAAGAATTCAGGTCGATGGACAGATAAAAACCGGTCGTGACGTGGTTATCGGCGCTTTGTTAGGGGCGGAAGAGTTTGGTTTTGCCACATCCATCCTGGTGACCATGGGATGTGTTTTGATGCGAAAATGCCATAAAAACACCTGCCCGGTAGGTGTTGCGACACAGAATGCCCAACTTCGTAAACTGTTTAAAGGAAAACCCGAGCATGTGGTTCAGTTTCTAACAATGATTGCAAGGGACGTCAGGGAAATTATGGCCTCACTTGGTTTTCTAAAAATGGACGACATGATCGGCCGGTCCGATCTACTTGAAATGAATACCGCCATCAGTTTCTGGAAATCAAAAGGATTGGATTTCTCAAAAATTTTATTCAGCCCGGAACTGGGACATGAGATCGTGCGCCGTCAAATAGAAAAACAGCCTTGTGATACGGAAAATATCCTTGATCGTCGGTTGTTGAAGCTGTCGGAACCAGCCATAAAATCAAAGGTCCCGGTTGAGATTGAACTGCCTATAAAAAATGTAGATCGGACAGTGGGCGCTATGCTTTCCGGGGAAATCGCCAAGAAATACGGTAACGCCGGCTTGCCGGACAATACCATCACCTGCCGGTTCAAAGGGGCGGCCGGTCAAAGCTTTGGTGCCTTTGCCGCTAAAGGACTGACATTTTTTTTGGAGGGTGAATCCAATGACTACCTTGGCAAGGGTCTTTCAGGGGCCAGGATCATCGTTACGCCGTATCGTGGCGCTGATTTCAATCCCTCTGAAAACATCATTGCGGGAAATGTTCTCCTCTACGGTGCGACAAGTGGAGAGGTCTATTTACGGGGAAAGGTTGGAGAACGGTTTGCCATCAGGAACAGTGGTGCCTATGCGGTCGTAGAAGGCGTCGGCGATCATGGATGCGAATATATGACAGGGGGAAGGGTTGTGGTTCTGGGCAACACGGGAATAAATTTTGGTGCCGGCATGAGTGGTGGTCTTGCTTATGTCTATGATCCTCGCCAGGAGTTTGATGGTCGCTGCAATCTCGATATGGTCGATCTGGAACTTGTAACGGAACTTCAGGACATTCATGAACTCAAAGAAATGATTACAAAACACCATGAATACACCGCAAGCGAAACAGCAAAGCGTATTTTATCCGAATGGGAAAAATGTCTGCCCTTTTTTGTCAAGGTGTTTCCCATGGAGTATCGAAAGATTCTCGGTAAAATGAGCAAGGAAGATGAGGCCATAGAAAGACAAGAGGTTTGGCATGGGTAAAGATACAGGGTTTTTGGAATATTGCCGGAAAGATCCGGGATATCGCCCGAAAGATGAGCGTCTTAAGGATTTTAAAGCGGTCGATATTGAACCGGATGAAGAAGATATTTATGAGCAGGCCGCAAGATGTATGGATTGCGGAATTCCTTTTTGCCACGCGTATGGATGCCCGGTATCAAATATTATCCCGGAATTTAATGAGCTTGTTTACAGAGGCCAATGGCAGGAAGCATTGGACATTTTGTGTTCAACGAATAATTTTCCTGAATTTACCGGGCGTCTTTGTCCGGCCCCCTGTGAGACAGCCTGTGTTGCAGGCATTAACACAGAACCGGTGACTATCAGACAGATTGAGCTTGCTGTTATTGAAAAAGGTTTTGAAAAAGGATTGATACGGCCAAACCCTCCGAGTACCTATTTTGATGAAAGCGTTGCGATTATCGGTTCCGGTCCGTCCGGCCTGGCGGCGGCAGACACCTTAAATAAATCCGGCTATCATGTGACTGTCTATGACGATGCCCTTCATCCCGGCGGCATTCTACGGTATGGGATACCGGACTTTAAGATGGAAAAAAAGATTGTGGAACGTCGAATCAATCTGATGAAAGATGAAGGTGTCATATTTGAAACAGATGTATGCGTGGGTACGGATATTTCTTTTAGATATCTCAAAAAACATTTTGAGGCCGTCTGTCTTGCCTGCGGCTCCAGGCAACCCAGGGATCTGCCCATTCCCGGACGGGATCTTTCAGGGATTGTGTTTGCCATGGATTATCTGATTCAGCAAAATAGAAAAGTCAGCAATGAACGCGACAAACAGACATCTTTCATTACCGCTTCCGACAAATCAGTGGTAGTGATAGGCGGTGGTGATACGGGCTCGGATTGTCTTGGAACCGCACTGAGACAGGGTGCAAAAAACGTTTTTCAACTTGAAATATTGCCCAGACCCCCCGTTGAAAGACCGGATTCAACTCCCTGGCCCGGGTGGCCCATGATCCTTCGTGAATCCCATGCCCACAAAGAAGGCGGCCAGAGAAAATGGGCCGTAACAACCAAAACCTTTATGGGAAAAGGGAGGGCGGTTAACAAACTTCTTTGCGCCGAAATAGAGTGGATAACCGGGGCAGACGGTGCAATGATACCGAAAGAAAAACCGGGTACCGAATTTCAGATAGAAGCTGATCTCGTCATTCTTGCCATGGGTTTTGTCGGGCCTGGAAACAACACGCTGATTGATAATTTTCAATTGACTCGGGACAATAGAGGACATATCAACGCCGATCAGCACATGATGACGAATATGGATGGTATTTTTGTTGCCGGGGATATGACAAGCGGTCAGTCTCTTATCGTTCATGCGATCGCTTCCGGAAGAAAAGCGGCACACGGTATCGTTGCATATTTACAAGGTAAATTTGAAATATGATCGAGGTAATTTTATTCGATTTAGGTGGTGTTCTGGTTGAATTGACCGGCGTGCCCATCATGCTCGAATGGACAAACCATCGCTATGATGACGAAACGCTTTGGGAGGCATGGCTCAACTCTCCTGCTGTTCGTTCTTTTGAGAAAGGGTGTTCAACCGCAGAACAATTTGCGGAGGAATTAATCAGGGAAATGGATTTGCCGGTGGGAAAAACTGAATTTATCGACAGGTTCAGGGAGTGGCCCAAAGGATTGTTTCCCGGTGTATCAAGCCTTATGGAAAGCCTGAAAAGCAAGTATACCCTTGCCTGTTTAAGTAACTCCAATGTATTGCACTGGCCGATTCTCATGCAAGACATGGGACTCGAGAAAATGTTTCAATATCGCTTTGCCTCTCACCTCATGCAGTATGCTTAAGCCGGATCGAGAGTCGTTTGAATATGTTTTACAGCAGATAGGTTGCAACGCATCTTCAGTTCTCTTTCTGGATGACAATGATATGAATGTAAAAAGTGCCAAAGAAATGGGAATGATCGCCTACAGGGCTGCGGGTCCCGAGGGCATCGCGCTCGCCCTCAGAAAGATTGGGGTCACACCTTGATTTGTGAATAAAAAAAACAACGGTCAGGAAATACTCTTTATAACACTATGATATTATGCACATTATAAAATTAACCACTGGTCAAGATGTGACCCCATTAACTAGGCTTCATAAGTCGTGATTACAACATTGGCCGCCTTTTCCCT
>CAWKCS010000007.1:0-33424 GCA_963848165.1 uncultured delta proteobacterium
TACACCATCCCTTTGAATGCGAAGAAGGTCAGGGAGAGAATGCCGGCGGTGACAAGGGCGATGGATGTATCCTGGAGGGGTTTGGGAACCCTGGCCAGGAGAATGCGTTCCCTTACACCCGCAAATAGAATGAGCGCCAGCCCGAACCCGATGGCGTAACTCATGGAGGCTACCAGGGCCTGAAGAAAGGTGTATTCTTCATTGACATTGATAAGGCAGACACCCATGACGGCACAGTTGGTGGTGATGAGGGGTAAAAAAATCCCCAGACCGGCATAAAGAGCCGGGATACTTTTTCTCAAAAACATTTCAACAAGCTGTACCAGAGATGCAATCACGAAGATGAAGGCAATGGTGCGAAGATATTCCAGGCCGAACTTCTGCAGGATATAGGTATTGACGATCCAGGTAATTACCCCGGCCAGTACCAGGACGAACACGACGGCCATGGCCATGCCAACGGCGGTTTCCATTTTCTTGGATGTGCCCAGAAACGGGCAGTTACCCAGATACTGTGCCAGCAAAATGTTGTTGATGAGTATACAGCTGATTGCCAGGACAATGTAGTCGCCCATCTCTCTTCTCCTGTTATTCTCCGGCCATGTTCATGAGGCACAGCATGAGACCCAGGCAGAGAAATGCGCCGGGTGCTTCGATCATGAACGTAAAGGGTTGAAATGAGGGACCGAATATTTGAATGGATGTTTCCCAGATTGTCAGGGTGCCGTTGCCGAACAATTCCCGTACAGCACCCAGCGCCGCCAAGACAGGGTGAAACCGATGCCGATGCCGAGCCCGTCCGCAAAGGAGGCCACAACACCGTTCTTGAAGGCAAAGGCTTCAGATCGTCCCAGAACGATACAGTTGACCACGATGAGGGGAATAAAGATACCTAACTTCAGGAACAGGGGATAGGTATATGCCTGCATGACCAGTTCGACAACCGTGACAAAGGTGGCAATGATGATGATAAAACAGGCGATTCTGACCTTGCGGGAATCACTTTACGTAGGGAGGATACAAGGATATTGGAGCAGACCAGCACAAAGGTGGTTGCCAGGCCCATCCCGATACCGTTTTCCACTGTTTTGGTCACTGCCAGTACCGGGCACAACCCGAGAACGAGTCGAAATGGAGGTATTTCTTTCCACAAGCCCTTTGTAAATTCTTGCGCGATTGTTTTCGCCATGACCTTCTCCCTACTTGAATGCCTTTAATTTTTCAACGATCTGGGGTTTCAGCCGCTGATAGACTGCTCCGGCGTCTGTCAGCGCCACACTGACCCCCCGCGATGTCACGGTTGCCCCGGAGATGACATCCACCTGGCCGCCATCGTTCTTGACCTGAAAGGTGCCGACAGTGGTTTATCCTTGAATTGCGCTGTAAAAGAAGGATCGGTTTTGGCCTTGGACCCCACACCGGGTGTCTCACTGTGGGTGGTGACGCCGACGCCCAGGATCTTGTCGTCGACGGTATTTACTCCCACCATGACGCCGATGTCACCCCCGAAACCTTTTCCCGAGCTTTCAAACGCCACAGAGCCGGCCTTTCCATCGAATACGCCGATAAAAAAATTACGTTCGATGCCCTGATCTTCAATCTTGAAGCGGTCGGCAATGGGGTCGTTGGATGCGCCTTCCAGAATGGCCATGATGGCCGGGCCTTTTACAAATGTCAATTGCTGGTTCTCGATTCTGTCCTTGGTTCCATTCCTGATGGCGGCCAGCAGACCGCCCGAAAATGAACAGAGAATTGTCAGGACAACGATCATCTTGATCATTTCACGCATACTATTCAACCTTTCCCAGTGCCTTGGGCCGGATTTTATCCAGCAATGGATTCAGCAGATTGATTACCAGAACAGCCAGAATCGTGCCATCGACATAGGCGCCGATATTACGTATCAAAACGGTCATGATACCGCCAAGTGTCCCATAAATGAGCATGGGAATGAAATTGACGGGTGAAGAAGAGTCCTCAGGTACCAGAAAGAAGGCCGCCACCAGGGTATATCCGGTCAACAGGTGGAAAAAGGGGTCTGCAAGCGGGCAGGGTCGATGATGTTGAATACGAGGGCGGTGATAAAAACACCTCCCAGGAACGAGAGGGCGATTTCCCAGCGGATAAAGCCTCTGATCATGAGATAGACACCCCCCAGAATGAGACCGATGCCGAAGGTTGCGCCGATACCGCCGATTTGTCGTCCGAGAAGCAGATCCATTAAATTGACAGGTTCGATGGCATCGAGACCAAAGTGTTTCACTGTTGCCAGATGATATGTCGGCACAAAGTCAAAATGAAAATGACGATACATTTCATCGAAGTCAAGAAAATCACCCCAGGAGACCATCAGGATGGCCAGGGCCAGGGCTACGGGATTGAAGGGGTTGCTGCCTATGCCCCCAAAAATCTGTTTTCCGATCACGATGGCGATAAATGTCCCTGTCAGGACAAACCACCAGGGCGCCGTTGCCGGCAAAAGCATGGCGAATATGAGACCGATGACAGCGGCGTTGCCGTCGCCCACTGAAACGGGTTTTTTGGAAACAAGATTGATGGCTATTTCCCATAACATGGCGGTAGCAATGGAAAAGCTAACCACCGCGATGGCAGAAGCGCCGAATCGGAACATGCCCCCTAAAATGACGGCCGGTAGCGCTGCCAGAATGATATGAAGACTCATCTGAGGTATGCTGCTTCCGATATGGATGAAAGGCGCATGGGATACGATCAGTTTTTTCGGGTTATTCATCTGCTGCCTCCCCGGTATCTGCGCGACCGAGCTCATATTTAGCCAGTTTGATGGATTGAAAGATGGGTATTCTTGATACGCACACATAACTGCAGAGCCCACATTCGAGACAGGAATAGAGATCGTAACTTTGTGCGGCTTCTTCATACTCCCCGGCTTCGAGAAGGCGAATCAGCATACTGACCGGCACCCTGGCGGGGCAGACGCGAATACAATCACCACAATTGATACACGGATAATCCGAGACAAGCGCAACATCGTCCTTATCCTGCAGGAAAACGGCATCTGTATCGGGTCTTATGGGAAACGCATCCGTGTAGGTGCTGTAGCCGTTTAACGGGCCGCCGATGATAATCCGATCCTGATCGTTCACGTTCACGTGAAAGCGCTTGAAGATATCCCGAATGGGGGTGCCCACGGTGGCCGATACCAGCGAACGATTTCCATTCTTGTCCAGAAAGGTGACCAGTTTGGTCTGCGCCGGTTTTTTTGTTTTGGAAAGAACGACCCAGTGAAGCGACTGCTTCCACACTCAGAAACGCCAGGCCAAGATCCTGGAAATTTTTTCCGACAGGGATTTCATGGCCTATCACTCTCTGAGCGATAAGATGCGGCAATCCTTCAGGGTAGCCTTTGCCGACACTTATGACGGACGCGCCTATGTCACCATAACCTTGAATCGCGTCCTGTGGTGCAGCAATAACGACATGCTCGACACCGGTAATGGTTTTGAGATGTTGGATGCCCTGCGTCAGTTCATGATAAAAGGCCTTCAGGGCGTACTGCGCGGTTATGATAAACAGATCCTGGTCCATGGCATTGATGACAATGGTCTGGATTGGTTTATCCGCATCCGTAAAAATTTCAAATGTGGGGCTTCCGGGCAAGCACCCCAGCAGATCGACAGCACCTTTAAGAGAGGGTGTGTCGCAGTAGGCGGCAAAGCGTTCGTCAAGGTCAGCCTCTTTTGACACGGCAACGGTTACAGCTGTAAACTGCTTTCCGGATTCTCCTGGAAAGGGCTCGATATGGGTAATGGTGCCGGTTACGGTCGAAATGGCATAGGCTCCCGAATCAGGTGTCAGGGAAATTTTTTGTCCTGTTTTGACGGGGTCACCCTTCTGAATCATCATCGCATGCTCTTTTTCAGCAGTCTCTTCGATCAGAAGCATGATCTCACGAGGCGTCTCAATCCGGACAGGATCTGGAAACACACCCGGCAGTGAATCAACCTGAAGACGTGGTGCCGTTACAGAAAAAAATGACCGTTTCATCATATGAGTACCTTTTTCCTTGCCCGCTTAACATTTTGAACCATCTGGACAAGCGCATCCGCCATTGATTTTACTACATGATATGGCATGATGCACATTCGATGGGACCGGCTTCGAACGCTTGATGGCATTCGATGCATCCCTTGTGGAAGGCATCGGACCGTTTCAAGATCGGTGTATCTTTGATTTCATCAGGTTCATGGCAATCACTGCATATGGCCGGAGGTTGCGCCGCGGTTTCATTTGTAGCGTGACACTCTCCGCAGGCAACAAGCGCCGCATCATCATCCAGTGGGTGATGATGGCAGTCCCAGCAGGAAAGTCCGTATGCCGACTCGGACGTATGCGAATAGTGGTCAAAAAGAACCTTGCCGGCTGTGACCTTGAACATCATTCTCATGGGCTCTTCCGGTGCTGAAACAGGAAAGGCGGCATAGCACAAAACGCCAACAACCAGGAAATAGACCATGAGGCCATACACAACCTTCATCTTTTGTTTCGAGATCATAAGGAAACCAATCCTTTCAACTGTTTGGCTTTTCTATAGCCTTGCACGAACTACCATAATGTAAGAGGGCTTTCAAGTATTTTATTTCCTACGTTTCCTTGCAACAATGTTCTGTGGTGCATCATTTGTACAGGATTATTAAAAAAGAACGTCTAAAATTGAACATCGAATGATAAAGTCGAATGAAAAACAAACATCATATTTGGATTTGGCATTGTTCAATATTCATCATTCGATTGACGTTGGAGTTCATATATCTATTCATCCTGGCAGACGCCACACCTCCGGCAGACTTCCACATCACAGGGGGCTGTTGTGTCACCACGCATGGCTTTTCGATACTCTGCCAGGAGAAAGGACTTCCGCAGGCCGTGATCGATCATATCCCAGGGGAAGTGTTCGTCAGAATTTCTTTGCCGGTGCACATAGAAATCGGCGTTGATGGTGGAGGCCTTAAGGGTTTTTGGCCAGTTGCCGCCATTGTCATGGGCTGCCTCCAGCATGTCGGCTACACGCATGTCTCCGCGGGACAGAAGGGCCTGTACATATGCCCAGCGGGGGATATCGGCATGCATGCGGACGTTTGGGACCTGTTTAAGACCCTTTTGAATATGCTTGCGTTTCAGCTTAAGCGTTTGGATGTCATCCATGGCCGCCCATTGAAACGGTGTGTGGGGCTTGGGGACAAAGGAATTGATACTCACGGTTATCCCGCCCATGCGGCCCTTGGCGCGACTCGATTTTAAAAAAACGTGTTTCACCTTTTTGCAGAGATTGATGATGGCCTCGATATCTTCCATGGTTTCCGTGGGCAGACCGATCATGAAATAGAGCTTGAGATTCGGGATGCCTTGGGTGACAAGCGCTTCTGCCGCAGCCAGGATGTTTTTTTCGGAGATACCCTTGTTGATACACCGGCGTAACCGTTCAGACCCGGCGTCGGGAGCAATTGTGGCTGTTTTGACCTTGCTTTTTGACAGATGGGAAATCAGGTCTGGGTCGAGCGCATCCGCCCTGAGGGAACTGAAGGAAACAACAGCTTCGGTTTTTTCCGCGGCTTTGCAGAGGTCGCCGAGTCCGGGGAGATCGGAAACCGCCGCTCCCACAAGGCCTATTTTATGGGTATAGGCACGTCCATCGTGAAGACACGATACCAGCAGACGCGGATCTCTGAAACGGGGAGGGCGGTACACGAAACCAGCACCGCAAAAACGGCATCCATGAGGACACCCCCGGGACACCTCGATCAGGTAGGTTTGATCAAACGTGGTATTGGGTGTCACGATGACACTGCAGGCAGGTGTCTGATTGATGTCCCGGACATAGGCTCTCCTGATTACAGCGGGGACATCTTTCAGGGGTTTCAATCCCTGGAACGTATTGTCCGGGTTATAGGTTTCTTTGTAGAAACCCGGGACATAAATGCCCTCTATTTCCTGTGATGCACGGATCAACAGGGTTTCCCGCGTGTCTGTTTCCTGGACCATACGCATAAAACCGGGCAGATTGGCTTCTGCCTCGCCGATCAGAAAACAGTCTATAAAAGGTGCTATGGGTGCCGGATTCAACAAACAGGTAACACCCCCGGCGATGATGAGGGGGTGGCTTTCATCTCTCTGGGTTGACCGGAAGGGAAGGCCGGCTTTCTGAAGAATGGTGAGCAGGTTGGGGTAATCGTTTTCAAAGGATAAGGATACGGCAATGATATCGAAGGTCGCAATGGGGCGTCCGGATTCGATTGAGATGATATCGCCTGTGTCGGCCACGTCTTGATCCGGGAGGAAGGACCTTTCACAGACGATACCATCCAATTCGTTCAAAAGCCGATAGACTGTTTGGAAACCCAGGTTTGACATGCCCAGTTGGTACGTATTCGGGTATATCAGGGCAACGGCTGTTTTTCCCCGCCGTCTCTGTTTTCCCATGACGGAGAATTCCGCGTCTAAGCGTCTTTGTCGGTCGGTCTCGCCTTTTTTAACCATAAGGTTTCATAATACGAGATGACTCCTTTATCAAACAAATTTCCATAAGGCGGTCCTGTTTCAGTCGGCTTTGCGTCTCAAGAAGGTCGGCACCTCGAGATCACTGTTGTCGATGACGATCCCTTTATATCCACGATAAGAGGCGCCGCCTGATTCGCCCACGGCTTCCTTTCTCCTGATAAATGTGGGTTCATCATAATCCACGATATTTTCGAGGTCTGAGGGATTGATATCCCGGACCCTGCCGCGGAAGGGATGATCCATGACATTGTCGGGCCTGGCTGTCTTATCTGTTTTTTCGCCGATACCCGTGGCGATGACCGTCACGCTCATTTCGTCTTCCATGGAATCGTCGACCACAGCACCCCAGATGATATCTGCATTCTCGCCTACCTCGTTGTAGATGCGCTCGGAAGCTTCCGTCATTTCTTCCATGGTCAGTTCACTGTTGCAGGTGATGTTCATGAGGACACCCTTGGCCCCGGAGATGGCGATGTCCTCCAGGAGTGGATGGGATATGGCCCGTTCGGCGGCTTCTATGGCCCGGTTTTCTCCCCTGGAAACCCCGATACCCATGATGGCCAGGCCTGCTCTGGACATGGTGGTTCTGACATCGGCAAAATCGAGATTGACCAGCCCCGGCATCATGATCAGATCCGTGATGCCCTTGACGGAATGGAGCAGGATTTCATCGGCCTTCTTGAACATTTCAATCATTTTGGCGTTCTTGGAAGCCAGGGCCCTCAAACGGTCGTTGGGTATGGTAATTACCGTATCGGCAACCTGTTTCAGGGTTTCGATGCCGTCCTCGGCCTGTCGGGCACGTTTTCGGCCCTCAAAGGAAAAGGGTTTCGTGACCACGGCAACCGTGAGGGCACCTATTTCCTTGCAGATTTCTGCAATCACCGGTGCAGCTCCCGTTCCCGTGCCACCCCCGAATCCCGCGGTGATGAAAACCATGTGGCTGTTTTCAAGGGATTTGCGGATGGCATCCCTGTTCTCCAGGGCCGCATCCCGACCGATGTTTGGATTGGCTCCGGCACCCAGCCCTTCCGTGAGCTTCTCCCCTAACTGGAGTTTGATTTCCGCCTTGGACACCTCGAGTGCCTGGGCATCCGTATTGGCGCAGATGAATTTCACTCCTTGCAGGTTGCCGGCAATCATGTTGTTGATTGCGTTGCCACCTGCGCCGCCAACCCCGATGACTTTGATCTTAGCTGTTTTGTCGTTTTCTACGTAAGTAAACATGTTTCCTCCCGTTAGTTGAGTTGTTGTGACTTATCCCAAACTGTGTATTCAAATATTGTTTTTCTCCCAGAGTTGGAAGACCTATATGACATCCTTGAACCATTTGCGCATCTGGCTCATGACACCGTTGAAAATATGTTTGTCCCGTATCCTGAATTTTTTCGTTACCTGGTTTCTGACGCCATACATGACCAGACCCACCCCCGTGGCATACATGGGGTTGTTGACGACATCGACGAGTCCGGTGATGCCGCTGGGCTTTCCGATCCGGACGGGCAGATTGAATATGGATTCGGCGATATCGCTGATTCCATCCAAAAGAGCCGTGCCGCCCGTCATGACCATGCCCGAGTTGATCATATTTTCCATACCCGCCCGGTATATTTCTCTCTGGATAAGGGTAAAAATTTCCTCCATCCGTGGTTCGAGGATCTCTCCCAGAATCTGTCTGGGGAGTTTTTTGGGTTCTCGCCCGCCCATTCCCGGAACCTCTATGGTTTCATCACTGTTGATACTGTGGGAAGAGCAGGTGCCGTAACGGGTCTTGATCTTTTCTGCCTCAGCCAGGGGCGCGCGTAACCCGATGGCGATATCATTGGTCAGGTTGTTGCCCCCCAGACTCAATACAAAGGTATGTTTGATATTTTTCCCCGAGAAGATGGCCAGATCGGATGTGCCGCCACCCAGATCCAACAGGGCCGTGCCGAGCTCTTTTTCTTCATTCGTCAACACAGCTTCTCCGGAAGCCAGGGATTCCAGAACGATGTCACAGACATCGAGACCGGATCGGTTGGCACATTTAACGATGTTATGGGCGGATGTGACGGCACCTGTCACGATATGAATTTTTGCTTCCAGCCGCACCCCGGCCATGCCCACCGGATTTTGAATGCCTGTTTGCTCATCGACGATGTATTCCTGGGGCAGGACGTGGATGACCTCTCGATCCATGGGTATGGCGACGGCACGTGCTGCGTCGATGACACGATCGACATCGTTTTGAGTAATTTCCGAACCCTTGATGGCGACAATACCCCGGCTGTTGAAGCCGGTGATGTGTCCACCGGCGATGCCGGCATATACGGATGAGATTTCACAACCGGCCATCAACTCAGCCTCTTCAACCGCTTTCTTGATGGAGTCCACTGTCGACTCGATATTGACGACCACGCCCTTTCGAAGTCCGATGGATGGACTTGTCCCGATACCGATGATGCTGATATCATCGTTGGAAACCTCTCCCACCACGGCACATATTTTCGTAGTTCCAATATCCAGACCGACGACGATATTTTCGTGACCCTGCACCTTACACCTCCTTGTGACCCGTGGCGGGTTGTTTTTCCGGATTCAGATTGATAACAATCCGATTGGGATTATTCAGATCTATCGAGTTCAATATCGGTATGTCCTGATTTTTCTTGAGATAAAAGAGAACTTCCTGGAGCTTTTTATACTTGCCGGGGTAATCATCATACCCCAGTTTGAGTGCGCCGAGACTGTTGCTTGCATAAATTGTCAGGCCGATATCCTTGTCCACCTCTATTTTCCGTATCTCTTTGTTGGTGAGGATGCTGCTTTTATTCTGACCCAGCTTTAAAACCGTCATGACGGCATTGAATTGCCGGCTATAGGGCCTGGCCCCGACATTCAGATCGGAAAAAGCCAGCCCGTCCACAACCGGCAGATTGACCGGATCGGTGACTTCCCATTCCTTGAAGAGATCGCCCTGGTTGTTGAGCAGGAATTTACGATCGATATCGATAATTGCCAGGGGCTCGTGTTCCTTGATGCGGATGTGGATACCGGAGGGAATCTCCCGGCTGACCTCAGCTTCTGATATCCATGGATGTGCCAGGAGCCTTTTGCGGGTAGTGCTCAGATTCACAGAGAAAATATTGAGTCCGTGGGACAGTTTTGCCTGGGCGAGAACCGTCTTTTCATCGAGAGTCTTGCAGCCCTCTATGTTGAGGGTGACGGTTTTAAAATAGTCGGACTGGGTAAAGAGATCATATCCGAAGATAAAAGCAAAACTCATGACAGCCACCAGGGACAAGCCGGATATGATTTTCAGAAGACTGAGCAGATGCTGGATCCGTTTGGTCCGTCTCCTTGCGGCGCTGTTCTTATAAAAGTTTTTGCGGGTTTTTTTATGTGCCAACAATTTTAACCTCGGGTTCAAGCGTTACATTGAATAACCTTAACACGGCTTCCTGAATCAGATCTTTGAGGGCAAGGATGTCCGCGGCGGACGCTTTGTCTTTGTTGATGATGAAGTTAGCGTGCGTGGTGGACACTTGGGCATCCCCGATCTGCTTTCCTTTCAAACCGGCCAGGTCTATGAGTTCTCCGGCTGATTTTCCTTTGGCCGGGTTTTTAAAAAAGCATCCTGCGCTTCTTTGATGCAGTGGCTGCATTGCGATTCTTTTCTTCAAGACGGTAGTTGCTTCTTTTTCAATGGCATGCTTGTCCGCAACAGATAGCCGGAACTCCCCTTCCAGGATGATGGGGGGCTGTATTCCGGGCACTTCCGGACACGCTTTCCAATCGAGTCCCCTGTAGCGGAACTGCAATGCCTGTTTTTCGATTTTCACCGGATCACCAGCGGGAGAGAGTACCACCACTGCCGTGATCACGTCCGCCATGTTTCCGTGGCCTGTTCCTGCATTCATGACGATGGCGCCCCCCACCGACCCTGGAATGCCCAGGGCAAAATTCATTCCCTTGAATCCCTTGCCGGAGGCATAGGTGCAGAGGGTGTTGAGCCCGGCGGCGGCACCCGCTGTCACGAGGACGTTTTCCCTGTCCGGAACCGTGTGTCGGATGTTTTTTAGACAGTGTTTCATTGAAATAACGATTCCCCGGATGCCGTTATCCAGAACGAGCAGGTTGGTGCCATTGCCGACAATGAAATAGGGCAGACTGTTTTCCTGTAACCATCGTACGAGCATTACCAGATCGGACTTTTCCTGGGGTGCGACATAGACATCTGCCGGCCCCCCGACCCGAAGAGACGTATGTCGGGACATGGGTTCTTCAAATCGTACATTGGCCCCGAATGTTTCCGTCAGCCATTGTTTATGTGTTTGATTTATTTGCATATTCATGTTTGAGCTTTAAGCTGTAAGCTGTAAGCCGTAAGCGATAAGCTGCTTACAGCTTAATGCTTATAGCTACCCTTCCAACCCTTCAACCCTCAACCCCCTCCAACACCGCCTCGCCCACCTTCCAGACATCTCCGGCACCGAGTGTCAGCAGGACGTCTCCGCTGCGCAGGTTTTTTTGTAAGTATCGAGCGGCGTTGTCGATACCTTCCGTGCAGATGACTTCCTTGTGACCATGTGCCATGATACCGTCACACAGGTCGTGGCCGTTGACGCCCTCGATGATCTGCTCACCTGCCGAGTAGATAGGCAGCACCAGCAGTACATCCGATTGATAAAAAGAACGGGTGAAGTCATCGAACAGTGCCTGGGTTCTCGAATACCGGTGCGGCTGAAACACCACCACCTTTCTTCGATCCGGCCAGGCATCCTTAAGTGCCTGGAGTGTCGCCTTGATTTCGGTGGGGTGGTGTCCATAATCATCCACCACGGTAACGCCGTTCTGCTCGCCTTTGATTTCCAGTCGCCGCTGGACACCTTCGGCCTTTTCAAGCGCTGCCTTGATGACGGAAAAGGGGACATCCAGTTCGAGCCCGACGGCAATACCCGCCATGGCATTGGCGATACTGTGATGGCCCGGCAGATTGAGATATATTTCCCCAAGTGCCTGACCCTGAAAATTGACATCAAAGCGGCTTTTCAGTCCCTCAAAACGAACATTTCTGGCCTGTACATCTGCCTGAGAACTCATGCCATAGGTGACAAACCGTTTTTTGATGGCGGGAATGAGTTCCTGTATATGCTCGTTGTCCAGACAGAGCACCCCTAAACCGTAAAAAGGAACCTTTTGGATAAACGCCAGGAATGCTTCTTTAATAGCGGAGATATCCGGATAGTAATCGAGATGTTCCCGGTCGATATTGGTAACCACGGCAATGGCCGGTGACATCCTGAGAAAGGATCCATCACTTTCATCGGCCTCGGCAACGATGTAATCCCCCTGCCCGAGCAGGGCGTTGGACCCGATACTTTTCAACCTACCCCCGATGACCACCGTGGGATCCAGCCCCCCTTCTGCAAGAACAGCTGCAACGATGGAGGTGGTGGATGTCTTGCCATGGGCACCGGCGATAGCGACGCTGTATTTCAAGCGCATGAGTTCGGCCAGCATTTCAGCCCTGGGAATAACGGGAATGGCGAGTTGTTCTGCGGCCAGAACCTCCGCGTTGCCGCTTTTCACGGCCGAGGATATGACCACCACGTCAGCACCCTGGATATTCGTTCCGGCATGGCCACGGAATATGGTACCGCCCAGTTTCTCGAGGCGGGTGGTGATATCGGACAGGCTGAGATCCGATCCGGTCACGGTGTATCCGAGGTTGATCAACAACTCTGCAATGCCGCTCATTCCGATGCCGCCGATTCCGACAAAATGGATATGATATTTTTTATGGTACATCGTCTTTCCTTGCCCTTCGGGCGTCATTTACACTTCGTGTGACATTTGCCCTTCGGGCGATATTCGTCCTGCGGACGTCATTTGCGCTGCGCGCGTCATTGGACAATCGTTTCAAGTTTTAAGATTTAGGCTAAGTTTCAAGGTAGGAGCTATCGTTTTCAGCCCGCTGACAACCTAAAAGCTAAGACTTAAGAGCCTAAGGGGCTATCTTCTTTGCCCCTTAAAGCCGCGAGTTCGTATAAATCGCTCACAATATGCCTTGGCCGCATCCGGTCTGGCCTGTTTTCTCATGTTGTCAGCCATGCTGGCTAGTTTCTCCGGTGATGCTGCATAATGCTCGATTTTCTGGGCCAGAAGCTCTCCGTTCAGGTCTTTCTCAAGAATCAGCTCCGCCGCTCCCACGGAAACGAGCTGGCGGGCATTGAGGACCTGGTGGTCATCGGCAGCAAAAGGATAGGGAACGAAGATAACGCCTTTCCCCAGAACCGTCAGTTCGGCGATGGTCGATGCCCCGGCCCTGCAGATCACCAGGTCCGCTTTACGGTAGTGATTTTCCATGTGATTGAAAAATGGTTTGACCGTGCCGGTAATATTGTGCTCGGCATATGCTTTTCTGACACCATCTTCATCCGCAGCACCTGTCTGATGGATGAAGGCGATCCTGTCTTTGGACGCGATGTGCCTCAGTGCCGCCATGACAGCCGTGTTGATACGGTGTGCCCCCTGACTCCCGCCGACGATGAAGATGGTGAAGGGATTGTCGGGGGTCACAGGGCCCCTTGCGGTTGTGGGAGAGCTTTCCAGACAGGACAGTATTTCTTTTCTCACGGGATTTCCTGTCAGGCGGATTTTTTGCGCCGGTGCATTGATCCGGGTGTCTGCAAAGGACACGTAAATCCTGTCTGCAAAATATGAGAGCAACCGGTTGGTCATGCCGGGAATCACGTTCTGCTCATGAAGTGCCCGGGGAATGCGCAGAAACCAGGCGCCTACCACAACAGGACCGGCAGAATATCCCCCCACACCCAGCACGACATCCGGACGAAACTTTCTGAGTATCCATGTTGCCGTTAAAATACTCCAGGGGAGAAAAGCCAGCGCCTTGATCTGCTGGACCATGGTTTTCCCTTTCAGACTCTGGACGCGGATGTGCTGCTGCTCGAATCCTTTTCCATTTAACACCCCGGTTTCAAAACGATTCCCTGTGCCGATGAAACGCACATGGTTGTTCAGGTCTGCGGCCAGAACTTCTTCCGCAACGGCAATGCCTGGGAATAGATGCCCACCCGTACCCCCGCCGGCAACTATCAGAGATATGGCCCGGATGGTTTTATTTTGCAGCATGCCGTGCTCCTATGTTCATGAGAATTCCTATGGATGCCATGTTGACCATCAGGGATGTGCCGCCGTAGCTTAGAAACGGCAGCGTCAATCCTTTTGTGGGGAGCAGACCGAGAGTAACGCACATGTTGACGCATACCTGCAGCAGAATTGTCGCCGTAATACCGGTTGCCATGAAAACCGAGAAAGTGTCCCCGGCATTTCGTGCGATGCTGACGCCCCGCCACAGGATAAGCGCGTATAGAGATAAAATTATCAAAATGCCCACAAGACCGAGTTCTTCGCCGATCACCGAGAAAATGAAGTCCGTGTGCGGTTCTGGAAGATAAAAGAGCTTCTGATACCCCTTGCCGATGCCGGCGCCCCAGATGCCTCCTGTACCGAAGGCCATGAGCGAATGAATGATTTGATACCCATCTTCCGTTGGATACTGCCAGGGATCAAGAAAGCTTGTAATTCGGCGGAGTCGGTAGTCGGCGGTCAGCATGACATAATAGACCATGGGCAGAATCAGGAGGACGGAAGATAACAGGTATCTTAGCCGGACGCCCCCCACGAAAAGCAGTATCCAGGTGATGGCACCCAGAATAACCACGGATCCAAAATCCGGCTGCAGGAGGATGAGACCTGTAAAGAGGGCCAGGACGATAAGATGGGGCAGGAATCCGATGGAAAAGTCTTTGATATTTTCCTGCTTTTTACTCATGGAAAATGCCAGATAAATGACCATGGCCAGACGGGCGATTTCAGACGGCTGGAACGAAAAACCCATGATGCTGAGCCAGCGTTTTGCCCCGCCTGCTGCGATGCCCATGTTGCTGAAGGGCACCAACAACAGGAGGATAAAGGCAATCGCCAGCAGGGGATACGCCAGGGATCTGTAAACAGACATGGGAATATGCCCGCACGTCACCAGTGCCACCATACCCATGAGGGAAAAGAGCGCCTGGCGCTTCAGGAAATAGTAATCTGAACTGAATTTTTTAAGTGCAAGGGCCGAGCTTGCGCTGTAGACCATCACGATTCCGATGCCAACCAGGAAAAGCACCGAGAAGAGAAGGGTGACGTCATAGGTCAATGCTGTGGATTCGGAGTTTTTCATGTTTTACGTTCACATACGGTCTTGCGGAACGCATCACCGCGTTCCTTGTAATCTTGATACATATCGAAACTGGCACATGCGGGTGACAGGAGGACCACCTCTCCCGAAGATGCTGCGGCATGCGCGAACGCGACGGCATCTTCCATGCTCGCAACGATTCTGGTGGCGGTCAGATTTCCCAGAGCGGCTTCGATTTCCCCTGATGCTTCACCCAGCAGGATCAGGGTTTTGACTTTCTGCCGGACAGACGATGCGAGCAAGTGAAACCGTCCGCCCTTGTCCCGTCCACCCATGATCAGGTGGATCGGGCCCTGCAGGCATTCGATTGCCCGGTATAACTGCGTCCACGTTGGTGGCCTTGGAGTCATTGTAAAAGACGATGCCATCCAGGACGGCCACACGTTCCATGCGATGGGGCAGTCCCCTGAAAGCTTCAAGGGCTTTCTGTATTCCGGTCAGTGTTCCCCCGGCAACCAGTGTTGCCAGAGCGGCGGCGGAAATGTTTTCCAGTTCATGCCGGCATTTCAATGCTACACGGTCCAGTTCGATGGCCGCCCGGTTTTCAAATAAAGATTGACCTGATCCTCTTATTTCAGAGTTCTTTCGGTGGACGGAATCCAGGCCGTGAAATGTGATGGCATGTGTCCCGATATCAGCCCCTTTTTCCTTTTTCCGCCGACCCGTAAAAAACACCCGCCCGGGCTTGCAGGCGCTGCTGATCTCCCTGATCCGTCCATCTTCACCGTTCAGCACGGTGGTGTCGTTCCTTTTCTGGTTTTCCAGGATACGTCCCTTGGCTTTTGCATAGGCTTCCAGGCCTGAATAACGGTCCAGGTGGTCGTCGGTAATGTTCAAAAGCAGACTGATATCCGGTCGGAACGATGTGATCGTATCGAGCTGGAAACTGCTGACTTCAACCACCAGATGCTGGGCTTTATCATGACCGGTCAGGTAACCGATCAATGGATTACCGATGTTGCCACCCACAAATACGGTCTGTCCCGATTGTTCCAGCATATCGCCGATGAGCCGGGTGGTTGTGGTTTTTCCATTGGTTCCTGTCACGGCGATCATCGGCTCTTTGATAAAGCGGGATGCCAGTTCGATTTCACCTAACAAGGGGATTCCCTTTTCTTGGGCGGCCTGAACAGGCGCAATCGTATGGGGTACCCCCGGACTGATGACAATGAAGTCAGCCTCGGTGAAGGTGTCCATGACATGCCCTCCGAACTCGGTCCGTACGCCCAGTTCACGAAATTTACGGGCGGCTTCACCCATTTCGTCTTCTCCCGCCATTTCCGAAATTGTGACCGTTGCACCGCGTTGGGTCAGAAAGGAGGCCGTTTCGAAACCGGATCGCCCCATGCCAACCACCAGTGCTTTTGTATGTTCAAGTTCCATTGACTATCTCAGTTTCAATGTACTCATGGAAATCAGGGCCAGGGCGATGGCTATTATCCAGAATCGAACGATAATCTTGGGTTCAGGAACCCCTTTCAATTCAAAGTGATGGTGCAAAGGCGCCATTCTGAATATGCGACCCCCATGGGTCATTTTAAAAAAACTTACCTGAAATATCACCGAGAGCGCCTCGATCACAAAAAGCCCTCCCACAATAACCAGCAAAATTTCCTGTTTGGTGATGACGGCGATGGCTCCCAGGGCACCCCCCAGGGAAAGAGAGCCCACGTCACCCATGAATATTTGGGCAGGGTAGGCGTTAAACCAGAGAAATCCGAGTCCGGCGCCGGCTAGAGCACCGCACATGATGGCCAGTTCTCCACCACCGGACACATAGTTTATCTGGAGATACTCTGCCAGTTTGATATGGCCGGTGACATAGGCAAAAATCATATACGTGGCCGCGGCAATGATGACAGGGCCGATGGCCAGCCCATCCAGTCCATCCGTCAGGTTGACGGCATTGGACGTTCCCACGATCACCAGGACGGCAAAGACGATATACCCGAGACCCAGGTCCGGGGATATGTGTTTGAAAAACGGGACGGTCACCCGGGTGTCGAAGTCCGGGTTCAAATAGAGCAGGAACCCGGCGACCGTTGCCAGGACCGCCTGGGCGAAAAACTTGGCTTTGGCCGATAGCCCTTTGTTCCGTTTTTTGATGAGCATCAGATAATCATCCACAAAGCCGATGCCCCCGTATCCGACGATGATCAAAAGTACGATCCAGATGTAGGCGTTGGTCAGATTGGCCCATAACAGCGTCGAGACCAGAATGGAAAGCAGAATCAGGATGCCGCCCATGGTGGGTGTTCCCGCTTTGGTCTGATGGGTGCCGGGACCATCTTCCTGAATGTATTGACCGACCTGAAGTGTTCTGAGCCGCCGTATAATCCAAGGCCCGAGCAAGAAACAGATGATAAAGGCGGTTAGACTGGCATAAATCGTCCGGAACGTTATGTATCGAAATACATTGAACGCCGATATGGATGTATGCAACGGATATAGCAGGTGATAAATCATGCTGATGTTTCCATTCGCCCGTATTGGGCCTGAAGTGCTTGAACCAGGGTTTCCATACGCATGCCCCTGGATCCCTTGATGAGAACCCAGTCGCCCGGTTGGATGGCTTTTTCAAGTGCAGCCAGAATGTCATCCTTTGATCCGCAAAAAATGTCTGCTGCCGCCATTCCGCCCCCTAGGGCGCCCTTTTTAACGGCATCGGCAAAGTTGCCCGTTACATAAAGCTTGGCCAGACCCGATGCTGCCGCAAACCTGCCGATTTCCGCGTGCAGGTCCCTGGATGCTTGGCCGAGTTCGAGCATGTCTCCCAGTGCGGCCAATCCCCGCTGTTCTTTCCGCAGACCGGCCAGTGTGCGAAGGGCTTCCTTGACCGACCCGGGATTGGCATTGTAGGTGTCATCGATGAGATGCGGCCCATGAACCGTCTCCACTATGTTCATTCTTCCCTTGACAGGTATGAATGAGCCCAGAGCTGTCTTGATCTCGTTTAAGGGTATCTCAAGACAATATCCCACAGCAGCGGCAGCCAGTGCGTTGGACACATTGAACACTCCGGGAACGGGCAGGGTCACATGGATATCGCCACCCGGAACGTGGAGCCGAAAGGAGACGGCGGCTGCGCTGTTTTCCAGGGCGGTGGCCCGGATATCCGCATTTTTGGACAGACCGAACAGGATGGGTTTGCACGGTGCCCGTTTGGCCAGACGCATGACCATGGGGTCGTCGGCATTGAGAATCAACCGGCCCTTTGGTGACAATGTTTCGAGTATTTCACCTTTGGCATTCATCACCCCTTCCAGGGAACCAAGGCCTTCCAGGTGTGCCGGACCGATGTTGGTAATCAAACCGATATCCGGTGCACAGATCCGACCCAAGCGACGAATTTCACCGGGGCGACTCATCCCCAGTTCCAGAATGGCCCATTCATGGCTCCGGCGGGTTCGCAGGAGCGTCAATGGAACACCCACCAGGTTGTTGAAGTTGCCAAACGGCGACAGGGTCTTGAATCGGCGGTTAACCACATCCGTGGTCATGGTACGCGTGGTTGTCTTGCCGTTGGATCCGGTCAAAGCGACCACGGAGAGATTCCATCGAGACCGGTGAAACGATGCAAGATCCCCGAGGGCCGTAAGGGTATCTTGCACGGCCACACAGGTGACACCGGCTCCTTCCAAGGTTTTGAGCAGTGGCGGGTCTGCTTTTTCCTGATTGAGAATGATCCCCGTAACGCCCTGACTGATAATGTCCGGAATGAATGTATGACCATCGTGGACATCTCCTATCAGACAGATAAAGCACTGCTCCTGACCAATGGCTCTGGAATCGATGCTGAACCCGTCAAAGCGCGATGATTTGCTGCCGGTGCAAAGAACGCCGCCGGTGGCATCCATGATGTCGGGTACGGACCAGACTGTTTGTTGCTTGGCAATCACTGCTGGGTTTCGACCTCCGTTTGTAGTGCAGACAACACGGATCGTGCCACGGCCCGGTCGTCGAAGGGCTTGGATATATCACCGATAATCTGATACGTTTCATGACCTTTGCCTGCTATGAGAACCATATCGCCCGGTTCTGCCGCCTGGATACCTGTTTCAATGGCACGCCTCCGGTCAGGTTCCCGGCAGTATCCCTTGTGCTTGAAACCATGCTTCAGATCCTTGGCAATGTACTCGTTTTGACAGACATATCGAATGCCCGTTAGAATCTGGTCGATGATGTCCCCTGGATTTTCGGATCTTGGATTGTCGGATGTGACAAGGGTGAGATGGGCAAAGGTCGCCGCAATCTGTCCCATCAGGGGTCTTTTGGTCCTGTCTCTGCTGCCCCCGCAGCCGAAAATACAGATGATGCGTTCAGGTGCCAGCTGTTTCAGGGCCGTGAGCACGTTTTCAAGGGCATCCGGCGTGTGGGCGTAGTCAACGTAAACCGGCAGGTCCGGGCGCCCGGGAACACGCTCAAGCCGCCCCGGGACCGACAGCGTACGGTCGATGCCGGTCTGTATTGCATCGGGCGGCAGGGTCAGCGCTGATCCCACGCCGGCGGCACTCAGAATATTTTCCAGATTGTGCCTGCCCACGAGTGGTGAATCAATATGAATGGAACCCAGGGGTGTTGCGATACTGCCCCGGATACCGTCGAAATCGATGGTCATTGATTCGGAATGGACCATGCTGTTTGGTGAGCGACCCGTTGTGATACACGGGCAGGTCAGGTCTGAAACAAGCTCCAGGCCCTGGGGGTTGTCCGTATTGATAACGGCCAGGGCTTTTTTATCGCGCCCCAGGTATTCGGTAAAAAGTCTTTTCTTGCAGGCCCAGTATCGATCCATGTCGCCATGATAGTCCAGATGATCCTGGGTGAGATTGGTAAATACACCGATGTCCATCCGGCAACCCTCGATCCGTGACAGGTCGATGGCATGGGAAGAGACCTCCAGGACGACATGGGTGACACCCTCGGACAGCATTTCTGCGAGAATCCGCTGGAGATCCAGAGACTCCGGTGTGGTCACGGGATTTTCAAATAGTTTTCCCTTGTAGCGGTAGTTGACGGTTCCAATGACACCCACCTGGAAACCCGCCGCAAGAAGAATGTTTTCGATGAGATAGGCCGTGGTTGTTTTACCGTTGGTTCCCGTGATGCCGATAATGGTCAAGCGCCTGCTCGGGGTTCCAAAAAAGCGATCGGCCAGAACAGCCAGGGCCTTTCGTGAGTCAGACACCTGGAAAACGGGTATGGGGGCTGCAGACGGTTTTTGTGAGACCACTGCCACGGCTCCCCTCTGGACGGCATCCTGAATGTAGCGGTGACCGTCGGTTGAAAACCCTTCGATGGCAACGAAAAGACCTCCGGGTCTTACATCGCGTGTGTTGTAATGCAGAGATGTCACCTCGATCTCCTGCCTGGGTGTCTGGAGGTCATTGCTTTCAGTCTCAAACCCCTTGATACCGGCCTCATGAAGGGCCTTATGTAAATCGCTCAGTTTCAACCGCTGACCCCTGTAATCAGGGCGGCCTTGATGGCACCCTTTTTGGTTTCCGGCGGAACATTCAGGTGTTGCAGTGTTTCATGGGCAATTTTCTGAAATGCCGGGGCTGCCACGGTGCCGCCATAATGGGCGCCGGTGGGTTCATCGATAACCACCAGGATCACGAGCCTGGGGTTGTCGGCTGGTGCAAACCCTAAAAAGGATGAGGTGTATTTGCCCTGGGCGTATTTGCCGCTTTCATCTGTTTTTTGGGCAGTACCGGTTTTTCCGCAAACCGTATAACCATCGAGGAAAGCGCTGGTGCCGGTACCGCCCTCCGTGACGACGGTTTGCATGATCCGTTTGACAAGGGAGGCCACTTCGGGAGACACGGCGCGGCGGATGATTTCCGGCGTTGTCTGCTTCAAAATCCGGCCATTTTCGTTGGTGATGGATTGGACGATAAAAGGTTTCATGAGCATGCCGCCGTTTGCGATGGCGGCGGCCGCTGACACCAGCTGTACGGCTGAAGTCGATATTCCCTGGCCAAATGCGATGGCGCTGGTATCGATTTTGGACCATCGATTGCTGGGTGTAAGGATCCCAGCGGTTTCCCCTGGGCAATCCAGGCCGGTCTTGTTCCCGAATCCGAAATTTTTCAAGGAGGTATACAGGGTTTCAGGACCCACCATTTCAATCACCTTGGTAATCCCGATATTGCTGGAATATTTTACAATCTGCTGCAGGGAGAGCCAGCCCCTGGGATGTGTGTCATTGATGGTGTTTGACCCGATCTTGTACGCACCGTTTTCACAATAGAAAATGGTGCTGGGGCTGCAGATCCCCGATGATAAAGCAGCTGCTGCAGAGAAGATTTTCATGGTGGAGCCGGGCTCAAAGGGATCGGTCAGGGCCCGGTTACGCCACAGATGGCGCGGGTACTGTTCAAATACATTTGGGTTGAAGGATGGATAGTGAGACAAGGCCAGGATCTCGCCTGTTCCCGGGTCCATGACGATGGCTATGCCGGACTGGGCGGAAAATTCCTTTACCGCTGTTTCGAGAGCGGTCTCGGTGATGTACTGGATGTTGCGGTCTATGGTCAGAACAATGTTTTTGCCGCTGTGAAGGGATTGGTACAGAGGGTCTTTTGTTTCCTGGTCATTTGCAAATCCACGACCCAGTGCATCTTTCAGCACGGTGTATTTTTGTTCGGTTCCGCTCAGCACCTGGTCATAATAGTACTCGGCCCCTTCGAGACCGTTGCCGTCGATGCCTGTAAATCCAATTACCTGTGCTGCAACCGATTTATTGGGATAAAAACGGTTGTATTCGGGAATGAAACCGATACCCTTGAGACCGAGTGTTTTGACTGCACTGACTTCTCTGGGTGTGGCCTGACGTTTTACCCAGACAAATCCCTGTCTGGTCTGGAATTGCTTCAGCAGTTTGCCGCTGTCTTTCAGGAGTATGCCGGCAAGTGCGCGGGATGTCGATTTTTTGTCTTCGAGCTGGTTCAGATAGGCGGCAATGGATATCCCTTCAATACTGACGGCTAACGCGTTTCCATCCCGATCATAAATGGTTCCCCGTTTACCTTGCTGAATAAACGATTTTTCATATTGCCCGGCCGCTTTTTTTGATAACCATGACCCACAGAAAACCTGCAGATAGACAGCTTTGGCCCAGATGACCGAGATCAATAAAAAAAAGCAGATACCTACAAAGGCAATGCGCAGATTGATGTAATTTTTGGGCATCTTTTTCTTCATGGTATCAGGATCGTTTTGTCGGTCGTAGGCATGATCAGGCCCAGCTGTTGTTTTGCGATTTGAGCGATGCGATCCGGAGATTTCAATCGCGTAAGCTCTATTTTCAACTTGTTTTGATACGCGATCAATTGCTTCTGGCTGTGGGATTCCCTGGAAATTTCATATCCATGCTGTACGTTTTGAACCCGGCACCAGGTATAGAAAAGAAGTTCTCCGATGAAAATGAACATCATGACCATCCACATACCCCGTTGTCTTGAATCCGCGTGCGCGTGTATTTGTCATGCTAATTTTTCCGCAACCCGTAATGTGGTGCTTCTTGCCATGGGATTGGCCGCGATTTCCTCCGGAGTCGGTCGCAATCCCTTTTTTACCAGAATGCGGATCCGGCTTTTTTTTTCACAGACGCATATTGGAAAATCAGGCGGACACGTACAGGCCTTTTCCAGGGTTTTGAAGCCGTGTTTGACGATTCTGTCCTCAAGGGAATGAAACGTCAGGATACAGATACGCCCGCCGGGTTTGAGGTACGCTGTAAAAATCTCCATGAACTGTGTCAGTCGTTCCAGTTCTTGGTTTACAGCGATTCTCAGCGCCATGAAAACCCGTGTGGCGGGATGACGCCCGGGCTTCCATTTGGCTCTTGGGATAGCCTCGGAAACGATATTCGCCAGTTGAAGACTGGAACAGATGGCTGCTTTCCGCCGGGCGATGCCTATCCGTCTGGCAATCTGTTTGGCCCAGCGCTCTTCTCCATATGTCTTGAAGAGATGGGCGAGTTCTTTTTCGTCCAGCGAGTTCACCAAGGCTTCTGCACGCGTACCTGATCGGGTATCCATACGCATATCAAGGGGTTCTTCACGCTTGAAGCTGAAACCCCTCCCGCTCGATTCCAACTGGTGAAAGGAGACGCCCAGGTCGAGCAGCATGCCATCGACCGCCGGGATATCCAGCTGCGCTAAAAATTCGGGGAATTGGGAATAGTTTCCATGAAAGAGGTGTGTTGCAGCCTTGGAACGATGCAACACGGTTTTGGCATTCTCGATTGCATCCAGATCTTGATCGATGCCGATGAGACAACCACCAGGGTGAATTCTATCCAGAATTGCCGATGTATGACCGGCGCCACCGATGGTGCCGTCTAAATACGTTTTGCCCGGTTGGCAATTCAGATAATCAACAACTTCTGATAACATCACTGGAATGTGTCGATAGGGCATGAGATCAAATTCCTAATTTGGCAATTTCGTTTCGGACCTCCTCTTTTTTCATGTCTTTTTCCATGGTTGCATTTTCCTTATCCCAGTTTTCCCGAGACCATATCTCGAAATGGTCCAGGACGCCCACCAGAACGATTTCCTTGTCAAGGCCGGCATATTCTCTCAGCGTTGGCGGAACAAGAATACGGTCCTGTTTGTCCCAGGCACACTCAAACGCACCCCCGATAAAGACCCTCCTGAAGCGGCGCATGTTATCGTTTTTTTCGGCCAGGGAAAGAATTTTTGATTCGATTTTTTCCCATTCCCTCAAGGCATAGACCACCAGACTCCTGTCCATCCGGGATACCATTAGACGGTGGCCATCCCGGTCGGAAATGACATCCCGAAAGCGTCTAGGGATAATGATACGCCCCTTCACATCGATGGTATGAAAAGAACTGCCGCGATACATAATTCACCAATAATATCCACTTTGATCCACTTTCAGTGCATAAAAGTACATTATTGATAGAAAGTCAAGAAAAAAATGAAAGATATAAAGATATTATTTATAATAATTTATGTGTGTTAATAAAATTTTACAGTAGAATTTATTAGTGGTGGATTGTGGAGATAATTTTAATATGCCATCACGACCCATCTCCATGGGCCAGGCCTGAACTGCTGGCGCTTCTATATGAGAACGGGTATCGGTTAGGTTTCTTGTGGCTTGACAACAATTCATCAGGGTTGATAGATATCTTGCAATCAAGTGATTTCCCCGCGCGCATGCACGGTAAGAAAAACAAGTATCGATTCTTATCTAAGGTGTGCATTTAGGCAATACAAAGGAGTCCGGCTCAATGCCGAACAGGGTGACAGGGATGGCGAAAGATCCATCTTCTGTGGAGAAAATCAAGATTCTTGCCGAAAGAATGTTTGCGGCCGCCAAGGGGAGCCACGACTGGGAACATACCCTCAGGGTGTTTCGTCTGTGCCGGCGGATCGGCAACGCAGAAGGGGCGGATATGGATGTGTTGCTCATTGCAGCCTGTCTTCACGATATCGGCAGGTGTTATCAGGATGCGTCCAACGGCAAAATCTGCCATGCGGAAAAGGGGGCTGAGCTTGCTGAACCGCTGATTCAGTCGCTTCCTCTGTCCGAAGAAAGAAAACAAAATATTTTGCACTGTATACGATCGCACCGCTTTCGGGGGAATGGTGCACCCGAAACAATCGAGGCGCGGGTTCTTTTTGACGCGGACAAATTGGATGCCATCGGTGCGGTGGGTGTCGGCAGGGCATTTCTATTTGCCGGTGAAGTGGGGGCCCGACTTCACAATTCGCAGGTGAATATTGATGATACACAACCCTATTCAAAGGAAGATACCGGGTATCGAGAGTACCGGGTGAAACTGTCGAAGATCAAAGATCGAATCCTGACGGATGAAGGTAAACGTCTGGCAGTGGATCGGGACGCATATATGGTCTCTTTTTTCGACCGCTTTCTGTCCGAGCATGCGGGGGAGAGGTAAGAGAAGGGTTGGAGGTTTGGATACAAGGGTCTGAGGGGAAAAATAAGGTGTTGGAGGGTAAAGCAGTATGCAGTATGCTCCATAGGGCTATCAGCAGAGAGCAGCAATGAATTACGCCCGCAGGGCAAATGACATCCGAAGGCGAAATGACGCACGAAGTGCAAATATCGCCCGCAGGTGAATGAGGCATAATGCAAATGCGTAAAGGCAATTCGCACGAAGTGTGAATAGGGAGGTACACTGATAATGGGAATCAACGTTGTAGAAAAAATCGATGACCCGGTTAAGATCAAGCACGTTCTTTTGAGCGTTTCCGACAAGCAGGGACTGGACACCTTTGTCCCCCGGCTGATGCAGATCAACCCGGGTATTCAGTTTTTATCCACCGGCGGCACCTATCAGAGACTCAAAGAGATTCTTGGCCAGAAATCGTCTGCCTGTTTGAAACAGGTGTCCGAATATACCGGTCAACCCGAGACCCAGGGGGGGCTTGTGAAGACACTGGATTTCAAAATATATCTCGGGCTCTTGACCGAGACATACAATGACGCTCACAAGGGAGATCTCTCCCGAACAAACAGCGTGCCCATCGACATGGTGGTGGTGAATCTCTACCCGTTCAAGGAAACCATTTCAAGGAAAGGCGTGACCCCGGAACAGGCTCGTGGAAATATCGATATTGGCGGGCCGTGTATGATCCGGGCTTCGGCGAAAAATTTTATCCGCGTCGCAGCGGTGGTTGACCCGGGGGATTATGATATGATTATTGCGGAGATGGAGCAAAACGCCGGCGTCACTTCACTGGCCCTTCGTTTCCGACTCGCACAAAAAGCATTTGAACATACAGCGGTTTATGATCGTACCATTGCGGACTTTCTGGCATCCAGAAGCCAGGAAGAAGTCAAGGGCTGTTATAACGATTAAATCCGAAGCACGAAATTTGAAAAACACGAAAATTTTCGTGGTTTCGACCTTTCGTGTTTTCGTGATAAAAATCTTTTTTTCCGGTTTATCCGGGTTGGGAGCCTGCCATGCCTGAAGATTTGAAAAAAATGTACAGTACCATCGTCGAGGACAGCTTTCCTGCCAACATGGAAATAAGCTTTGTCGACAAGGATAAACGTCAGACCCTGTTTTACGAAAAGGTCACCTGGGTGATCGATGGTGTTCAAAAAGGTTTGCGGTACGGAGAAAACCCCGGTCAGGAGGCGGCGCTTTTTAAACTGGTGAATGGGAATCTCATGCTGGGTGAAACCGAAACCATCCAGCCGGGTCAGTATCTCGCCTCAGATGTCGAACTGCTCCAGTCAGGCAAGCACCCCGGGAAAACCAATCTCACGGATGCCGACAATTCCCTGAACATCCTGCGCTATTTTGTGGATAAGCCAACGGTCGTTATTGTCAAACACAATAATCCGTGCGGTGTTGCCCAGGCGGACACGCTGGTCGAGGCCTACATCAAAGCCAATATGGCGGACAGAGTGGCGGCATTTGGCGGTTGTATCGCCCTCAATCGACCCGTGGACAAAGCTACGGCAGAAGCCATTTCCAGCCAGTATTCGGAAGTGGTCGTAGCTCCGGAGTTCGAAGAAGGCGTTATGGAGATATTTTCTCTGAAGAAAAATCTGCGGGTCATTCGGATCGACAATATCAACAGACTTCAAAATTTTGTGGGCAAGCGCTGTGTTGAGTTCAAAAGCCTCATCGATGGTGGTTTTATCGCCCAATGGTCCTTTGTCCCCGCGGCACGTTCAAAAGAGGATCTGATACCGGCGGAATGTACCTACCAGGAACGAACCTACAAAATCGATCGGATGCCCACGGAAAAGGAATACCAGGACCTGCTTTTCGGCTGGCTGGTGGAATCCGGTATCACCTCCAACTCGGTGATCTATGTCAAAGATCTGGTTACCGTCGGCATCGGAACAGGCGAGCAGGACAGGGTTGGTGTTGCCGAGATCGCACGGGACAAGGCTTATCGGAAACTGGCGGATCGATACTGTTTTGAAGCATTCAAGACCTCCTACAACGATATGAAGGATGCTGCGGCGCTGTCTGAAATCGACCAGCGCGTGTCAAAAGAAAAGGGCGGTCTGGTGGGATCTGCTATGGTGAGTGATGCGTTCTTTCCTTTTCGGGACGGGATTGACGTGGGTATCCGGGAGGGTGTTTCCGCGGTTATCCAACCCGGCGGTTCAACCAATGACTATCAGTCCATCGAAGCATGCAATGCCGCCGGTGTCACCATGGTGTATACTGGCCAACGAAGTTTCAAACACTAGAATCATCTCAGAAATGTCTTTTGGCCCAATTTCTGTGTTGGCTTTGCGTTTCAACTCCTCAAAATACTACAGTATTCCTGCGGGTTGAACCGCTCAGCCGCCTTGAACTTGAACCAAAATCCTATTTTTGAGATACCTTCATAAGATGATATTTCAGAAAATTTCTGTGTCAAGATGCTTGACATTATTGTGTAAATCGAATTGTATGGGCATTCGTGAAGAGATAGCTGTAAGCGTTAGGCTTTAAGCAATAAGCTGCTTATTGCTTAAAGCTAATACGGAATAGAACCAAAAATTTTAACCACTAAAACTTGGGTGAGGTTCCATGAAAGATATCCTATTCAGTTCCTGGGAAGGTCAGGTCGTCGACAATCGTGACGGCTCAAAAACGGATTCCAACGCACACCAGGAAATTCGATGGCCTGAAAAACTGAATGAAACAGAACCGATCAAGGCCTTTATGGGCTGGGATGGTTTTGTTCTTCGTTCAGAAGATGTTCATGTGGTGGATCTCTGCCGGGCCTACATGGAGGCCGTCCGCAATCAGTCCTGCGGAAAGTGCATCCCGTGCCAGACCGGAACAACCGTCATGGCAAAAACACTGGAGGCGATCTGTAAAGGCCAGGGCAGACCATCAGACATCGTCTACCTGAGAGACATCGCCGAGACGGTCCATTGTACAGCCAAGTGCGGTATCGGGAAGACCGGTCCCCTGCCGATTCTGCAGGCCTTGAGCTACTTCCCGGAGCAGTTTGCGGAGCTGGTTGGCGAAAAGAGAACCCTGACGCCCGGCCAATATCATGCCAGCGTCACGGCGCCTTGTATGGAAGCCTGCCCCATTCACCTGGACATTCCCCGCTATGTTGAATGTATCAAGGAGGGCCGGTTTCAGGATTCACTGGATATCATCCGTACGCGTCTGCCTATTCCGGGAATTGTCGGACGTGTCTGTGTACGCCCATGTGAGGAAAATTGTCGCAGAGCCAACCTGGACGAGTCTGTATCCATAAAATATCTTAAACGGTTCGTAGCGGATCAGGAATCGGCCAAACGCAAGGGACCCGCCTATGAGATCGTCCCGTCTTCGAAGACAGGCAAGGTTGCCATTGTCGGTGCCGGACCGGCAGGTGTTACCTGTGCCTATCATCTAGCCCTGAAGGGGCATGCCGTCACCATATATGAACATCTGTCTGAGCCCGGTGGTATGTCGGCAGTGGGCATACCCGACTACCGGCTCCCGCGGGCTGTTTTACGTTCAGAAGTGGAGCAGGTCCAGAAATTGGGGGTTACCATTCACTACAACACCACCATTGGAAAGGACATCACCCTTGAGCAGCTGGAAAACGATTTCGATGCGGTATTTATCGGAATCGGGGCACAGGACAACTCGCCCATGCGGGTCGAGGGGGAAGAAAAAGGGTACAAAGGGTTTATCCCTGGTGTCAAATATCTCCTGGATATCAACGAAGGACGCGATCCCTATCCTGAGGGGCGCAGGGTTGTCGTGATCGGCGGCGGAAATGTTGCCATTGACTGTGTGCGAAGTGCGTTCAGGATCCATAAGGAGGATGTTAACCTGGTCTACCGCAGAACCCGCAACGAGATGCCGGCCGATGAAGTGGAAATCCGGGATGCCGAAGAAGAGAAGGTTGAATTCCACTTTTTGACCACGCCGGTCCGTGTTATTGCCGAGGATGGACGGGTGGTCGGACTCGAATGCATCCGCTTGAAACTGGGCGAACCCGACAAGAGTGGCCGCCGGAGACCGGTTCCCATCGAGGGGTCCGAATTTATATTCGATTGTGATACGGTTGTGCCGGCCATCGGCCAGCGCGTGGATCTGTCTCTTCTGGAAGGGATGGAGGGGATCGAGACAACAGCCTGGAAGACCTTTATTGTGGATGATGTCACCAAGCAGACCTCCCGGCCCAAGTTTTTTTCCGCCGGAGATTGTGAGACCGGGCCGGGTGCCTTGATAACAGCCTGTGCAGGCGGTCAGGAAAGCCGCCCAGAGCATCGACCACCTTATCAACGGCCGGCCCCTGGAATACACCCGTGAGGACTGTTTTCACCAGTTTTACAAGGATGTCAGGGTATACGACCGGGAAGAGGTGCTGGGTGACATCGGCAAGACCAGCCGGAAGCACCTTGAGATGCTGCCGCCGGAAACACGCAAGACGACCTTTGATGAGGTGGAAAAGGGTTTTTCAACACCCGAAGCCATTGCCGAAGCCAAGCGGTGCCTGAGGTGTTACCGGGTAGGGGTTGTAGCGGTATAGCTGCTCAGGTAGATAGGCTGTTAGACTGTAGGCTGTAGGTGAAGCGCCTGGGCGAGAACGTTAGTTTTTGCACAACACCCAAACCGGGTAAACCGAAAAAGAAAAAGATTTTTTATCAAACCACGAAACCACGAAAGGTCGAAACCACGAAAAAGATCATTAAAAATTTCGTGTTTTTCAGATTTCGTGTTTTCGTGATTCCTTTGTTTTTTTGCCACTAAGCATACAAATATTACAGTTAAGGGACTAACAGTCTACAGTCTACAGCCTGATAGCCTATCAGTCTAATAGCCTAATCCTCACCGAATTGACGTGCGCGTCGAGACCTTCCACCTCTGCCAGCCGCATGATGTCTCGGGCCTCTTTTTTAAAGGGTGCCTCGGCGTAGTGGATAAGGCTGGTCTTCTTGACAAAATGGTCGACGGAAAGGGCGGACGCATAACGTGCGGTTCCGGCCGTGGGGAGTACGTGATTCGGCCCGGCAATATAGTCGCCCACGGGTTCCGGTGTATGGTTGCCAACGAAAACAGCACCGGCATGGCGGATGTTTCCGATGATGCTGAACGGGTCTCGGATTTGAAGTTCGAGGTGTTCGGGGGCAACCCGGTTGGCGATACGGATGGCCGTGGTGATGTCCGAGACCACCAGGATTGCCCCGTATTTCTTGAGGGCCGCCACGGCAATGTCTTTTCTCTGCAGGGGTTTCAACTGTTCTTCCAGCGCCATGGTAACGTGCTTGGCGATATCTGAAGATGTCGTTACCAGGATCGAAGATGATAATGGATCGTGTTCCGCCTGGGACAGAAGGTCTGCGGCGATATAGGCCGGCACGGCGCTGTCATCGGCCACGATCAGGATTTCGCTGGGACCTGCCAGCATATCGATACCCACATCTCCTGAAACCAGTTTTTTTGCGAGGGTTACGTAGATATTGCCGGGACCGACAATGACGTCGGCCCTGGGTATGGTTTCCGTGCCATAGGCCAGAGCGGCAATGGCCCAGGCACTGCCCGCCTTGTAAATATCCTTTACCCCGGCTTTTTTTGCCGCCACCAGCAGATGCGGGTTGACCGCACCATTTTTCATGGGCGGGGTTACCATGGATATCCTATTTACACCTGCCAGCACCGCGGGGATGGCGCACATCAACACCGTCGAAACAAGGGGTGTTTTGCCTTCCCTGCCACCGGGTACATAAATGCCTGCAGCATCGACGGGATTGATTAACTGTCCCAGAAGAATACCCTCGCGATCCGTGCTGATCCATGATTTTTGAAGTTGTTTCCGATGGAAGGCCTTGATTTGTTTTGTCGCGCGATTGAGGGCTTTTAGAAAGGATGAATCAATTATTTTTACGGCAGCCTCGATTTCCTGTGGGCTTACCTGGATCGAGGACGCCGTCACGGCCGTGGAATCGAATTGATGGGTGTAACGGATAAGGGCGGCATCCCCATTTTTTTTTATATTTTCGATAATACGGTTGACCGCGGTGATGTCCTTCTTTTTGAACCCGATGGTTCTGTTTTCAATCGCTGCAAGTCTTTTTTCGGCCGCCGGGGATGGGTAGGAGTAGGTTTTCATGTCGGTTTTATCCTTGTCACTATTTTTTCATGCTTTGTCGGGGATTTTTGCGCATGAAAATTTATGGTGCTATCTTTATGTTGAAACCGGCGCGTTTGTCAATATCTCTCAATATAGTTGGAAATCACAACCTGGGAACACGATTTTATTGACATATCGATTCAATTCTGTGCTAATAAGAGACGTCTATTAAGAAACACTAAAGCCATATACCGGCTGCAAAGAATGGAGGAAACACGCATGTCAAACAGAATTTACAATTTCAACGCAGGACCTGCAGCGTTGCCGCTCAGCGTGCTGGAGGAAATACAGGCTTCTTTTCTGGATTTCCAGGGATCGGGTATGTCCATTACCGAAGTGAGTCACCGGTCAAAATGGTTCGATGATGTCATCAATGATGCGGTGGAGCGGATCAAGCGTCTCTTGAGCCTGGACGAAACCTTTCATGTGCTCTTCCTGCAAGGGGGGGCCAGTCAGCAATTCTGCATGGTGCCCATGAATTTTCTGGCCGATGGGGGCACCGCCGATTATGTCAATACCGGTACCTGGTCCACCAAGGCCATCAAGGAGGCCGAGATTCAGGGCAAGCCTATCCGTGTGGTGGCCTCTTCAGAGGACAAGAACTTCTCCTATATTCCCAAGGACATTTCTTTTAACCCGGAAGCTGTGTACGCGCATATTACCTCCAATAATACCATCAAAGGGACCCAGTGGGCGGAATTCCCGGATACCGGCGGTGTGCCGCTGATTGCGGACATGTCATCCGACATTCTCAGCCGTTCCTTCGATGCCCGTAAATTCGGCATGTTTTATGCGGGTGCTCAGAAAAACATGGGTCCTGCCGGTGTCTGCGTTGTTGTTATACGGGATGATTTCCTTAAAATGGTACCGGAATCCATACCCACCATCTTGAGATATTCGACCTTCGCAGCAAAGAATTCCATGTTCAACACCCCCCCCTGTTTTGCCATTTATACGGTGCAGCTGGTCCTGAAGTGGATCGAAGAGACCATTGGCGGACTCGAAAAAATGGCGCAAACCAACCGGGAAAAGGCCGCCTTGTTGTACAAGACCATCGATGAAAGTGCGTTTTACCGCGGGACGGCAGCGCTGGACAGTCGTTCCATGATGAACGTGACCTTTCGTCTTCCCGACGAGGACCTGGAAAAGACCTTTGTCGCAGAGGCCCTTGAAAATCGGCTGGGCGGACTGAAAGGGCATCGTTCGGTGGGCGGGTGCCGGGCATCCATATACAATCCAACACCCCTGGCGGCGGTCAAGGCACTCTGTGATTTCATGAAGGCGTTCGAACAGAAAAAAGGATAACACCCAATAGCCCCTATCCCGGCAGAATATCACCACCCGACCCAGTGATATTCTGCCGGGTATTTTTTTGTGTCCTTGTTCCGTATAACCTTGAACGTTCTGTGAGGTGGCACGAGAGCGCCTCTTCCAACAGCGCCCCAACAAATAACATAAATGTAATTTATGGATACAAGCAGTACAAAAATGTAAAAAACAATCCCGCCTATAGAGCCTCTGTTATCGCTCGATTGCTGCCATTTATAGAAAATAGTCATTGAAAACAAATAGATGAAAAGGTCATTGTCTTTTAATGAAACCATGGCACATGAATTGCTTTTCATCCTACTCATTACCATATCTTTCAATTTGAGGAGGTTGAGTTTGATGAAATTTAAAATGATATCTGGAACATTGGGACTGTTTTTCTGTATGACCGCTTCCGCCCTGGCAACGGATGGTACCATCGATACCGGCGATACAGCCTGGCTCATCGTTTCAACGGCATTGGTGATGATGATGACACCGGCAGGGCTGGCCTTGTTTTACGGTGGCATGTCCCGTTATAAAAACCTGTTGAACACGCTTGCCATGACATTTGTGTCCTACTGCCTGGCGAGTGTGGTCTGGATGATGTGGGGATATACCCTGGCCTTTGGGTCGTCAAAGGCAGGTCTCATTGGCGGACTGAACCACTTTTTTCTAACGGGGATCGGTGTCAACTCTGTTACGGGGACCATCCCTACATTCGTGTTTGTCCTGTTTCAGATGACCTTCGCCGGGATCACCGTCGCTCTGGTACTGGGGGCCATCGTCGATAGGATGAAGTTTTCGGCCTGGATCGTTTTCACCATTCTATGGTTGACCTTTGTGTACTCTCCCATTGCTCATTGGGCCTGGGGAGGCGGTTGGATGGGTTCCATGGGTGCGCTCGATTTTGCGGGGGGAACGGTTGTTCATATCAATGCCGGTGTTGCCGGTCTTGTTCTGGCCCTGGTGGTGGGGAAGCGGATCGGTTATGGTAAGGAAGCCATGTTTCCGTCCAGTATTACCTTGACGAGCCTGGGTGCGGCACTTCTCTGGTTCGGCTGGTTCGGGTTCAATGCCGGGAGCGAGTTGGCCGCAGACGGTGTAGCCGGTTCCGCATTTCTGGTTACCAACACATCCGCATCAACAGCAGCGCTCGCGTGGATGTTTACGGAGTGGGCCGTGAACCGTAAACCCACTGTGCTGGGCATTGCATCAGGCGCGG
>CAWKCS010000008.1:0-65765 GCA_963848165.1 uncultured delta proteobacterium
GGCCACATAGCCATGCACTGGGCAGTACCTATGAAAATGGCCACCTTCGGGCCCATATCCTCGATCTCTTTTCCCCGATGCAGATCCCTGTGTCGGTTTTTAAAATAAAACGAGATAAACAAAATGGCCACACCGCCTACAAACCAGGCAGCAATAACGGGATAGGTGCCAAAAAGGAATTTCTTGATGGTCCCTTCCAGAATCAGCCCGATCACCACCGCCGGCAATAATGCCAGGATCAGATTGGTCAGCAGCCGTCTGCCATCGGCATCCCCCTGAAACAGTCCCTTTAATATTTTTTTGAACCGGTGAGCACTCACAAAAAGAATGGCCAGGATGGCACCGAACTGGATGCACACAAGATAGGCATTGATGGCATCCGTTTCTGTGGTCTGCCGCACGCTATCGGATCTCGTGGTATTCATGCCCAGAAGGTCCTTGGTAACCAGTAAATGACCGGTTGAACTGATGGGCAGATATTCGGTCAAGCCTTCCACGAGACCAAGAACGACGGCCTGGATAGTGGTCAGTTGCTTCGGTTCATCCTCAATCGTTGCGGCAACCACCGGAGGGATCACGCCTAGAAAGATCATGCAAATAATCAGGATGAGAATATGTCTGAATTTTCGATATGTTTTCATAAACGGGGCAAGGTGCACGTGAATATATAGCTTAAAGAGGGATGAGTATAAAAGCCAGTCTGCCGCCTGTCAAGCCGTTAAAGTGATTGTCATATTAGTGTTGTGTTTGGTGTTAAAGAGGATCCCATATTTTCTCAAAAAGACATATAACTGAACGCCAGTATACGCATTTACAATGGCTCATCCTATAAATTCATGCAATGAATATATTTGGCGATTGACACGGGTGAGCGCTTTTCGATACCATATTGTCCAGGATAATAAAAAATCAGACGATCCGAACACGATTGAAAGGAAAACACTATGTTAAACCCTCACATGTTCAGAGAATACGATATCAGGGGCATCGCCGGTAAGGATATGGTTGCATCAGATGTGGTGCTCATCGGCAAAGGCATCGGCACCTATCTTCGACGGCAGGGCAATACCGACATCACGGTGGGGCGGGACTGCCGTGTCACATCGGATCAATATTCTGAAAAACTCATCCAGGGTCTGCTGGCTAGCGGATGCCATGTGGTAGATATCGGTGTCTGTTCGACACCCGTGGGTTATTTTTCCATCCGCCATTTGAACAAACAGGGCAATGTCATGGTAACCGCCAGCCACAATCCTCCTGAATACAATGGGTTCAAAATTTGCAGCGGTGTCGACTCGGTGTTTGGTGACCAGATACAGGAGATTCTGAAACTCATCAAGGAGGAAGACTTTGAAACCGGTACCGGTATTGTCGAGACCTTTGACATTCTTGGGCCCTACAAGGACTACCTGCTGAACAATATCTCCATAACCCGCCCACTTAGGGTAGGCATCGATGCCGGAAACGGCACGGCCGGCATCACGGCCGTCCCGATTATCAAAGGGCTGGGTTGTGAGGTACACGATCTGTATTGTGACCCCGACGGATCCTTTCCCAACCACGAGGCAGATCCCACGGTACTCAAAAACATGCAGGAACTCATCGCTCTGGTCAAAGAAAAAAAACTGGATATCGGTTTTGGTTATGATGGTGACGGCGACCGGATCGGTGTTGTGGATGCCGAGGGAAATCTCATTTATGGGGACAAATTGATGATCATTTTTTCCCGGGAGATCTTGTCCCGCAAACCTGGCGCCACGTTCATTTCCGAAGTCAAATGCTCTAAGACCCTGTATGACGATATCGAAAAAAACGGCGGCAGGGCTATCATGTGGAAAACAGGCCATTCCCTGATTAAGCAGAAAATGAAAATGGAAAAAGCGGAGCTGGCCGGAGAAATGAGCGGACATATCTTTTTTAGCGATCGGTATTTCGGGTTTGACGATGCGGTCTATGCCTCCTGTCGACTCCTTGAAATACTGGCTAACACCGGTAAAAAAATCTCCGATCTGCTGGCCGATGTCCCGAAAACTTTTTCCACACCTGAAATCCGGGTTGAATGTCCCGATCATATCAAGTTTACGGTGGTGGACAAGGTTACCGCCTATTTCAAGGAACGCCACGATGTCATCGACATAGATGGTGTGCGTGTATTGTTTCCAGATGGTTGGGGACTCGTCCGGGCCTCCAATACGCAGCCCGCCCTGGTCCTACGATTCGAGGCCATGACGGAAAACAGGCTCCAGGAGATTCGGGATCTTGTGGAAACCGCCCTGAGGGATGTCCAGAAAAAGATGGTATGACCTCCCGTATTGATAAAAAAATATTCGGCACCCTCTTTTTTTCCATTTTTGCCGCTGTCACGGGTGTCGGTATCGTTGTACCGCTGCTGCCGGTTTATGCCCACGATCTTGGCGCTGGCGGTTTGGCCATCGGGTTCATTTTCGGGTCCTTTGCTCTGTCACGAACTTTCTTCCTGCCTTATTTTGGACGGCTTTCGGACAGAAAAGGTCGTAAACGTCTTATTGTTATCGGCCTGTTCTCCTATGCCTGCCTTTCCCTGGCGTTCATGCTGGCCCAAAATGTCACCGCTCTCGTGGCCATTCGATTCTTTCAGGGAATCGCTTCTTCCATGATGATGCCTGCCATACAGGCTTACGTCGGTGATATCACTCCCCAGGGACGGGAGGGGTTTACCATGGGGTTCTTCAACATGTCCATTTTTTTCGGCTTGAGTCTTGGCCCCGTTCTCGGTGGGAGCATTAAAGACTACTGGGGTCTCGACGCGTCATTTTTGAGCATGGGAATACTGTCCCTGGTGGGGTTTTTTTTGAGCATCTTCTTTTTGCCGCCCAGTCACGAGGAGATGGTCATGAAAAAGAGCCGGGCGCCCCTGCCATGGAAAATACTGCTGCAAGATCGGGAAATCATCGGACTTTTCTGTTTTCGGTTAACCTACACCGCCTGTATCGGTATCATCTGGGGATTTTTGCCGGTGTTTGCGGATACACAGTTTGCGCTGTCGAGTTCAAATATCGGTTTCCTGGTCATGCTGGGCGTCTTCATCAGCGGCATCATCCACCTGCCCATGGGATATGTGGCGGACCGTATCAGCCGCAGGATAATGATCGTTTTCGGCGGCATGCTGGTAGCCGGCGGAATGATTTATTTCACGCGTTCCGCTTCCCTGACGGACCTGGTTGTCGCCAGTATTCTCTTCGGTCTCGGCGGCGGTATCTCTATGCCGGCCCACATGGCAATAGCGGTTTTCAAGGGCAATCAATCCGACGCCATGGGATCTCTCATGGGACTGATGACCATGGCCCACAGTCTGGGAATGTTGATGGGCTCTTCCTTTGCCGGACTGATGATGGACATTGCCGACCTGCGGGACGCGTTTTCCCTGGGTGCCGCCATCAGTTTCGCCGGGGTACTGATCTTCTTTACCCTCACCAACCCCAACGCTCACTATTTACACAAGAGGGATGTCGTATGAAAGTATCTTTTTCAGCCATCGGATATATAAGATCTCCATTTCATCAAACAGAGGGGATGCCCATCCAGCCGTCAGGGGCAAAAGATGTGGAAGGCACGGTCGAAGTGGATGCCATGTATGCAACCGGTCTAACAGACATCGAAGATTTTTCTCATATCATTCTCATCTATGTATTTCACAAGTCAGAAGGTTTTCAACTGCAGGTCAAACCGTTTCTGGATGATAACGTTCATGGCGTGTTTGCAACCAGAGCGCCCCGCCGGCCGAACCCAATCGGCATATCCATCGTAGAACTCTTGAGAAGAGACGGAAACGTCCTTCTGGTAAAGGGCGTCGATGTGCTGGATGGCACGCCGCTGCTGGACATCAAGCCCTATGTGCCGGGGTTTGATGTGTTTCAGGTGTCTTCTGTGGGTTGGCTGGAAAAGAAAGAAGACCGGGCGAAAACTCAAAAATCAGATAGACGCTTTGAAACAAACCATTTTAACCGTTAATGAATTGTAGCCCTGTAAACCTTTCACTCGACCCCTAGTATCCTCGACGCCTCGATCCTTTTTTTTGGCTTAACAGGCTTCCGGTATAAATGCCACCACGGCATCGATTTCGGCCGTATCCGCAAAGAGCATGATCAACCGGTCTATGCCGAGGGCATTTCCGGCAGATTCCGGCATCTCGTCCAGGGCCTGTAGAAAGGTCTCCGGCAAAGGATACGGGGTCTTGCCAGACGCCCGGCGCCGCCGCATTTCCGTTTCGAATCGTCTTCGCTGCTCGTCTTGATCTGTCAGTTCAGAAAAGGCATTGCAGATTTCGATGCCCGCGATATAGAGCTCAAAGCGTTCCGCTACGTTTTTATCCCCCGGCTTCAACCGGGCAAGTGAGCCCAGTGCCGCAGGATAATCATATAAAAAAACCGGTTTTACACACCCCAGGTTGGGAGCGATGTCACAACCGATGATCTCATCAAAATGTCCGTTCCGGACAGCGGTATCCAAGGACTCCGGCGCAAATTTCTCAAAAGCCTGATCCACGGTCATTCGGTCCCAGGGTTTGGTGAAATCAATCCAGCGCCCTTGATATTGAATCCCCTTTCCATGATCAATGGATTGCGCCACAGTGCTAATGAGGTCTTCGCATTGCAACATCATGTCCAGATAATCGTGTCCCGCAGTATACCACTCCAGCATTGTCATCTCGGGCAGGTGCAGCCTCCCCCGTTCATCTTTACGGTAACATTTGCAGATCTGAAAAATCCGTTCAAAGCCGGCGGCCAGAAGGCGTTTCATGCACAACTCAGGTGATGTTTGCAAAAACCAGAGTCCGCTTGGCTCGGGTTCGATGTTGGCTTCGGGTGCCGGCGCCGGTATCCGGTTTGGCGTTTCTACCTCAAGATAGTTTTTTTGGGTAAAGTAGTGACGAATAGCAGCCGTGATGTCGGCCCGAAGTTCAAGATTCATTTTTAGTTTAGATGAATGAAGCTGAGGCACGATGGTGTGTTCCTTTCAATAAACCCATGGAACGTATAAACTGCGGCAAAATATACCTGTCGACACAAATAGCGGAACATGAAAAGCTTGTCAACGTACCGGGTGGTCCCCCGATAAGCAACGATAGAAAATATTCCTGTTGACTAAAAACAGCAATCAGCATTAAAATTATTGTTTATGCATATTGTAACGATATGTTGGCCTTTTTCGACACATAAAATATCAAATCGTGCCATCTGTAACAACTTGTGAGTGAACAGAATGATTCAACTAATCAGAGGTTTCAAGGACATCCTTCCCGGTGAGGTAGAAACCTGGCAGCGGATTGAGAAGATTGCCAGATCGCTGTTCGAGGATTTCGGGTTCGGGGAAATCCGTACCCCCATCATGGAACGTACGGAACTTTTTGCACGCAGTATCGGGGAAGACACAGACATCGTGGAAAAAGAGATGTACACCTTTGCCGATCGAAAAGGAGATTTTATCACCCTCCGTCCTGAAGCCACCGCCGCTATCTGCCGGTCGTATATACAGCACAAGATGTATGCCGATGATCCTGTCAAGAAATTCTACACCATCGGTCCCATGTTTCGGAGAGAGCGACCCCAAAAGGGTCGATATCGGCAGTTTTATCAGATCAATGTGGAAATATTGGGTGTTTCATCGGCCCTTGCGGATGCAGAGCTGATTTTCCTTCTTAAAACCTTGTGTGAAAGACTGGCAGTTGAGGACGTGGAGGCGCGCATAAACTCGCTGGGCTGCCCGCAATGCCGCCCCGGCTTCAAGACCCGGCTTCAGGAATATATTGCATCTGTGTCTGACCGGCTTTGCCCGGACTGCAATCGTCGCAAAGACCGCAACCCCTTGCGCGTTCTGGATTGTAAGGTTTCCACCTGTCGGGAAGCTATGAAAGACGCCCCTTCCATATTAGCCTGTCTCTGCGATGTCTGCGATCATGAATTTACGTTGTTGCAATCGGCATTGGATCGATTAAACGTACCATTTGTACTGGACAAACGGCTGGTCCGGGGACTGGATTATTACACCCGCGCGACCTTCGAAATCCAGACCCGTTCCCTGGGTGCCCAGAGCGCAGTGGCCGGCGGTGGCAGATACGATGCTCTTGTCCAGCTGTTGGGCGGCCCTGACATCCCGGCCACAGGATTTGCCATCGGATTCGACCGGCTGGCCGAAATCGTACAGCTCAACGGGGCGGATCGCATGCGAAAACCGGACCTTTATATAGCCGCCATGGGAGAAAAGAGTCAGGCCCTGGCATTCGGCTGGCTCTGTGAACTGGGCGAAAAAGGTATCTATGCTGAAATAGATTTTCAGGACAGAAGCCTCAAAAGCCAGATGAAACGCGCAGGTAGACTCGACGCCCCTTATGTATTGATGATTGGGGAGAATGAGCTTATAAAAGGGTTTGCCCTTCTCCGAAACATGTTCACGAAGGACCAGGAGGATATTCCCCTGAATCAACTGGTGGAAAGCATTTCAAAACGAATAAAATCGCATGACGATTTTAATAAATAAAGGAGTTTAAGAATTGCCAGACAATCTTGAATCGATGAGAAGAACCCATACCTGTTGTGCGTTGGGGAAAACCGATATCGGAACCGAAGTCACTCTGATGGGCTGGGTACAACGCCGCAGGGATCATGGCGGGGTTATTTTTGTGGATCTGCGGGACAGGGAAGGTATTACCCAGGTCGTGTTCAACCCTGAAGTCGACAATGCAGTTCACGCAAAGGCGCATGCCATCAGGAGTGAATTCGTCATCGCTGTAAGGGGAACCGTCGAAAGCCGCCCGGAGGGGATGATCAACCCGAATCTTACTACCGGCGCCATCGAAGTGTTGGTAACCGAACTCAGAATTTTAAATACCGCTGTAACACCACCATTTCTGATCGAAGATACGGTGGATGTCTCCGAAAGCCTCCGCCTCACCTATCGTCATCTCGATTTGAGGCGGCCACAACTGCAGCAGAATATCATCCTGAGGCATCGGGCCGCATTGTCCGTCAGAACCTTTTTGAACACCCATGGCTTTATCGACATTGAAACACCATGCCTGACCCGCAGCACGCCCGAAGGTGCGCGGGATTACCTGGTACCCAGCAGGGTAAACCCGGGCCAGTTTTATGCATTGCCCCAGTCGCCGCAGATATTCAAGCAGTTGCTCATGATCTCCGGGTTTGATCGATATTACCAGATCGTTCGTTGTTTTCGGGATGAAGACTTGAGAGCCGACCGGCAGCCTGAGTTCACCCAGATCGATATCGAAATGTCCTTTGTTGGAGAAGAAGATATCATGGCCCTGAGCGAAGGTATGATTCAGACGCTGTTCGAGGATGTGCTGGACATCAAACTGGATACACCCTTCAACAGGCTGACCTATGACGAGGCGGTCGGACGCTACGGCCTTGACAAACCAGACACCCGTTTTGGTCTGGAATTGATCGATATCTCAGACATCGTGGAGACTTCCGGCTTCAAGGTCTTCTCATCCGTCGTGAAAAACGGCGGCCTGGTCAAGGCATTGAACGCCAAGGGGTGTCTCGACTTCTCGCGTAAGGAGATCGATGACCTGACAGACCTGGTATCCATCTACAAGGCCAAAGGTCTGGCCTGGATAAAGGTTCGGGATAACGAATGGCAATCACCCATCACCAAATTTTTCAGTGAAGAAGAAAAATTCGCCATGAAAGAGCGCATCGGCATGGAAGCAGGCGACCTGGTTTTCTTTGTAGCGGATCAGCCAAACATCACCAACGAAGCATTGGGACACCTTCGCAACCACTTGGGAAAACGATTGAATCTTATCGACGACGATACGTACAGTTTTATGTGGGTGACAGAGTTTCCCCTGCTTGAATACGATGAAACCGAAAAACGATATCAGGCATTACACCATCCCTTCACCGCACCCTTTGAAGCGGATTATGACAAACTGGAAACAGATCCTCTCAATGTCCGCTCCCGAGCGTATGACCTGGTGCTGAACGGGTTCGAAATTGGCGGTGGCAGTATCCGTATCCATCAGAAAGAAGTACAGGAAATCGTCTTTAATGCCCTCGGACTGACTCCTGAAACCTATCAAGAAAAGTTCGGATTCCTGATTTCAGCGCTGGAATCCGGTGCTCCGCCTCACGGCGGCATCGCCTTCGGATTTGACCGACTGGTCATGCTCATGTGCGGCCAGTCTTCTATAAGGGACATTATCGCATTTCCCAAAACCCAGCGTGCAGCATGTCTCCTTACGGGCGCGCCCTCTAACACCAGTAAAAAACAACTGGATGAACTCTATCTGAAGGTCAAGCCGATCATTAAATAAATTCGCTTCGCGAATTTATAAGACGGGATGTTGCCGCTTCTATCATGAATATCTTTATCACCATCATCCCAATATTTGCCATCATCCTGCTAGGATGGATATCCCGTAAAAAGGGGTTTATTCACGCAGACTTCATCGGGCCGGCCAACTCGCTTGTTTTTTATATTGCCATCCCAGCCATGATTTTCAGTGCTATATCCAGGGCCACGTTGACCGCTCACTTCAATGTCGGTATTCTGGTCATAACTCTCGCGACGGCAATGGTCACATGTATTCTTGCCTGGATTTTTGGGCGTGTCTGCCGACTGAAGCAAAACCAACTGGGATCCTATGTCCAGATTTCGTTTCATGGCAATCTTGGCTATATTGGCCTCGCGGTGACGTTCTACTACCTAGGGGAAGACGGGTTTGTTAAGGCTAGTATTCTGACCGGCTTTTTGATGATCGTGCAAAACCTCTTGTCGGTTCTCTCCTTGGCCCTTAACGCCCCCCATCCGGATTCAGCCCGGCACGGTCGAACCATCGTGCGGAACCTGGCCGGCAACCCGGTCATCTTATCGGCCATGGCCGGTATTATCTGCTCGTTTCTAAAGGTTCCCATCCCGCTGATCCTTCAGCGGAGTCTCGATATCCTGAGCGGACTGGCGCTGCCCATGGCCCTGCTCATCATCGGTGCGTCCATCTCCTTTCAGGAAATCCGTCACAAAATAAAATGGGTTCTTTCGTCAAGCGTCATCAAGCTGTTCCTCATGCCGGGTTTGGGTTATATCGCCTACCGCGCCCTGGGCTTTCCTCCCGGGGAGTACCTTCCAGGGCTCATCCTGCTGGCATCCCCCACGGCCACTGTATCCTATGTCATGGCAAAAGAAATGAAAGGCGACCCGGATCTCGCCGTAATAGCGATCTCCATGAGCACACTGCTGTCGGCGCTGACCTATACTTTCTGGCTGAATGTTGCGGTGTGAAAAAGAATTGGCTACTGAAGACAAAATAGTCTATTTTCAGATTATCAGGAATGCTCCGCAGGGCGATTCTCATCAAATCCCGGTCTGATAAAATTTCTGGCACAAGGAAACCGGTTTTCCACCCTGTTTTTTAAATCTTCAAGCAGCTCAATCAAAAGATGTAAACCCAAAATTCCATAAAAAAAGCTCTATCTAAGTTTCAAAGACAGAGCTTGAGTTCTGGCTCCCTGGGTAGGACTTGAACCTACAACCTAGTGGTTAACAGCCACCCGCTCTGCCGATTGAGCTACCAGGGAATAGTTTAATGGAACAAATGAAGGCATGTTATCTATGCCGTACCCGAAAAATTGTCAAGAAAAAAAATGTGCCAAACCAGTTGTCCGTTATCCGGACGATCATGCTGTTTCAGTATGTAACCCGCCAGAAAAAAACGTGTTATCGATTGGATAGAGAGTCTTATCTGTGCTATAGGGTACACTTCAAACGAGAAAAAGGAGAAAGCAATGGCGCAAAAAGGTTTTCAAGACTACTACCCCGATGATTTTGCTATCTGTTACGGCTGTGGAAGACTGAATGAACATGGTCACCAACTCAAGAGTTACTGGGATGGAGACGAAACCGTTTGCCGGTTTCAACCAGAAACCTACCATACCGGCGCTCAGAATTTTGTGTATGGCGGACTGGTTGCTTCTCTCATCGATTGCCATGCCGCCGGTACGGCTGCCGCGGCAAAACACAGGCATGATGGAAAAGATATCGAAATCGAACCCCTGGCCCGCTTTGTTACGGCATCCCTGCATGTCGATTATCTGGCGCCGGTTCCCATCGATCAGGAAATCCTGATGCGCGGTAAAATTGACGAAATCAAAGGCCGGAAGGTCGTGGTTTCCATTGATCTGTTTTCCAAAGACACCCTTTGCGCCAAAGGAAAGGTTGTGGCCGTCCAGATTCCGGATGATTATCTAGCAAAGTACAATTGAGATCTTCCGCCAAAGGCTGCATTCAAAGGCTTTATCGATCATTTAAGCTATACGTATATACCATTTCCATGCTGCAAATCATCCGCAAATCTGGCTTACACGTGTCAGTGAAGACAGTTTGCTGAAATTTCGATGGCTTAGCTATCCAATCTTGGGATTAAGGCTTGACAGGAATCATAATATTTTCTAAATAATATTTATAATTTGTTTGGCGTTCTGCCCTGCACCACATAACTTTCTGCTTCGCTGGCGGTTATGTGTGATTATTATTCAGTCTGTTCCTCATTGTTAAAATCACATTCTGCCAACACGTGACAGAACAGGTTTTCTCAAATGTTGTTCGTTCCATCTGAAAAATTATTCCACTCTCCATCGGTATCGATACAAACTGACACTTCTTTACGCAGAAAGCGTAAATCGATTCCTTTGTTTTTTTATCAATATTTAGTATGTTATCAAACAGTTAATTAATTTTATACCGCTATCTGCAAGGCAACCGTTAATTTTTAACAACCTAATATTTCTGGGAGGAGGTAAAAATTATGACAACAACAAGAGTGCATCCCGGCGTTGAACAAATGAAGAAATCTCTTACTGACGGTAAGTGTTCGCGACGTGAATTTTTACGTACCGTCACGTTGCTTGGTGTGTCTGCAACGGCGGCTTACAGCATGGCTGGAAAGATTTTGGGCAAGAACATATTGCCGGAGATGGTATCCACTGCCCATGCCGCTCAAAAAAAGGGCGGGGTATTAAAATATGGCTATGCAGGTGCAGGAAATGGCGGATCCGGCAACCTATTCATGGACCCAGAAATCCATCGTTTCCCGTCATATTATCGAGTACCTGGTGGAGACCGGACCGGATAACATCACCCGGCCTGCCCTGGCAACCAGCTGGGAAGCATCCGACGATCTCAAGACCTGGACCTTCCATCTGCGCAAAGGGCGTCAAATGGTCCAACGGCGATGACTTCATTGCCGATGATGTGGTGTTTAATTTTACCCGCTGGCTGGATCCAAAAACCGGTTCCTCCAACCTGGGCCTCTTCGACGCCATGTTGGAAGAAACCGGCGAAAAGGATGCCAAGGGCAACCCGATCAAGCGCATGAGCAAAAATGCGGTCCAGAAAGTGGACAACCATACGGTCAAACTCAATCTGAATTCGCCGGTGCTGTCTATTCCTGAAAATCTTTACAACTATCCCACGGAATCGTTCACCGCAATTTTGAAAAAGAGGGTGGGGATCTTTCCAAAAACCCGGTGGGTACCGGTCCGTATACCCTTACCGAATTCAGGGTCGGCGAGCTGGCTGTCCTGAAAAAGCGCAAGGCACCCTATTGGGGCGGTGAGGTCTTTCTGGATGAAATTCGCATTGTCGATCTGGGGGAAGATGCCGGTGCTTATCTGGCCGCCATCGCTTCAAAGCAGGTGGATGTCATCTATGATCTGGATCTGACAACCCTGGAAGCAGCCAAAAACATTCCGGGCATCAAGGTCGTCGACATCCCATCGACTCAGACCGGTGTTATTCGCATGAAAGTCACCGAGAAGCCCTTTACCGATGTCCGGGTTCGCAAGGCAGTGCAAATGACCTGTGATGCCCAGCGGCAGCTCGATATCGCCCACCAGGGGTTTGGGGATTGTTGCCGAACACCATCATGTGGCCACGATCCACCCGAGTATTTTGCTCTGCCCCCATTCAAGCAGGACATATCGCCAAGCGCCAAAAAACTGCTGGCAGAGGCCGGATATCCCAATGGCATTGAGATTGACCTGCAACGTGGGGAATACGGACGGTGTCTGGGAGCAGGATTCCGTGGCCGTGCTCAAAGAAGATGCCGCCAAAGCCGGGATCAATATCAAAATGAATGTGATGCCCATGGCGCAATATTGGGATGTCTGGACAAAAGCACCCCTGAGCCTCACCTCCTGGACCCACCGGCCGCTTGCCGTGATGGTCTTGGGCCTGGCCTACCGCACCGGTGTGCCCTGGAACGAGTCCAGTTATGCCAATCCTGAATTTGACAAGCCGCTCTGACCGAGGCGGAATCGACTGCTGAATGTTGAAGAACGCCGGGTCAAGATGGAGAAGGTTGAGAAGATCCTCCAGGATGATGCCGTTCTGATCCAGCCGTTCTTTCGGGTCTGTTTTTACCGCTGTCCGTGAGAATGTGGTTGGATTTGAAATGCATCCAACCCGATACTATCGCTTTCACAAGGTCTCTTGCCTGGCAAAAGCTGATATCTCATTTTAGGAGCGGGGCGCGCTGCGGCACTCCCCGCCTTGTAAAATCTCCCCATAATCATATCCGTCTTATCAGGAGGCATCAAAATGGTCACCTTGATGGTAAAGCGTTTCGGATTCATGATTTTCACCATGATTGTCGTATCGCTGATTCTTTTTCTGTTGTTGGAGACGGAACTTACGGGTGATCCGGCAGCCCGGGTACTGGGCCAATTTTCAAATGAAGAACAGCGCGAAATGTGGCGGGAGCAACATGGATATAACCAACCCGTGGCCTTGCGTTATGTGAAATGGCTGGGCAATTTTGCAACCGGTGATCTGGGAGAGTCCATCCGCTTTAAAGGCCCTGTCGCTGATGTGATGCTGCCACGATTATGGAACACCGCCATATTGGGTTTTTGGACCTTTGCGATTATGATCCCCTTATCATTGATATTAGGTGTTCTCTCGGGAATGAAGGAGGGTTCCAAGCTTGATAGAGCCATATCGGTGTTTGGTATTTTGACGACCTCTGTGCCGGAATTCGCCAGTGCGGTAATTTTCTCCGCCCTTTTTGTCTTCGGCCTGAAATGGCTGCCGGGCACGAGCAGCATGTCGGGCGGATTCGAGTTCAAACAGCTGATTTTGCCGGCCATGGTGCTGATCGTCTATGATTTTGGCTATGTTGCCCGTATGACCCGGGCATCCATGGCGGAAGTGATGACCTCCCAGTACATCAGAACGGCTATACTTAAAGGGTTTGCCTTACAAATCTGTAATTGTGAAACATGCCTTACGAAATGCACTCATCGCGCCCTTCACCGTTATCATGCTGCAAATCAACTGGCTGTTGTCCGGGGTTATTGTGGTTGAGTTTTTCTTTGCCTATAAGGGCTTTGGGGCGCTGATCCTGGAAGCTTCGTTAAATAACGATATCGCCCTTCTGGAAGCATGCGCCATGGTGGCGGTTTGTGTTGCGGTTACAACGCAAACCCTGGCCGATATCGGTTATACGTTCCTCAACCCCCGCATCCGTTTCAGCTAAGGAGGCTTTATACTCATGACGACATCTACAACAGAAATGCCCACGGCAGGATATGGCGCGGCATTGTGGCGTGGTCTGAAATCATTTACGCTGTTGCGGGAGAGCTGGGTCGGTATGCTGGGAGCGTTTCTGGTCCTGTTTTGGGTGACGGTTGCCATTCTGGCACCGCTGCTTGCGCCGTTTGACCCCAACTCGTCTATCCAGCCGTTTGCCAAGCCAGGCATGGAGGCCATCAAGGGCGGTGGCACATTCTGGCTCGGTACCGATCATATCGGCCGGGATATCCTGTCACGAATTATTTGGGGGTCGCGTACGGTTTTATTCTATGCGCCCCTTGCAACCCTGTGCGCCTACACGGTGGGTATCCTGATGGGTCTTGCGGCCGGGTATCGCGGCGGCTGGGTGGATGATGTTCTGTCGCGTCTGGCAGACATTATTCTCTCCTTTCCAGTATTGGTTCTGTATATTATCATCATTGCCACCATCGGTGCGTCCGGGTTTAACATCATTATTGCCATCACCTTTGCCTCCTCACCGGGTATCATGCGTATTGTGCGGGGACTGGTGCTGGATCTTCGCAACCGCGACTATGTCGCAGCGGCCCAGACCCGGGGCGAATCAGACTGGCGCGTAATGCTGGTTGAAATCCTGCCCAACGCACGTGGCCCCCTTATTGTCGATGCCTGCCTGCGTCTGGGTTATGTTATTATCACCATCGGTGTGCTCGGTTTTCTCGGTCTGGGTCTGCCACCACCGGATCCTGATTGGGGCGGCATGGTAAATGAAACCCGGCAGATGGCCATGGCTTTTCCGCACATGACACTTTATCCCTGTATCGCGATCTCTTCATTGATTCTGGGATTTAATTTACTGGCAGACGGTCTGCGTGAAATCTCATTGCGTGATTAGGAGGTAAGCAACATATGAACGACGACCAAGCACCGGTGCTGGTCTGCAAAGACCTCTGCATCTCTTACTATACGCGGGCAGGAGAGATTCCGGCTGTGGTGGATTTTTCGCTGACGGTAAAGCCCGGTGAAACCATCGGCATTGTGGGCGAATCCGGCTGTGGTAAATCTACTGTTGCCATGGCGATCATGCAACACATGGGCGCCAACGGCGGTATCAAGAGCGGCAGTATCACATTTAAAGGCCGTGATTTGACCCAACTGTCGGAGCATGAGCTGCGCAGTATTCGAGGGTCGGAAATCGCCATGATTTACCAGGAACCTTTTGCCTCTCTGAATCCAAGTCTCAAAATCAGCACCCAGCTGATGGAAGTACCCCTGGCGCATGAGAACATTTCCAAGGAAGATGCGCGGCAGAGTGCTATTCAGATGCTGGGGGACGTCAAGCTGCCTGATCCCGAGCGATTGATGAACGCCTATCCACACCAGTTGTCGGGTGGTCAGCAGCAACGGGTGGTCATCGCCATGGGACTCTTGTCGAATCCATCATTGTTATTGCTGGATGAACCCACCACCGCCCTGGATGTTACCGTAGAAGCCGGCATCGTCAAGCTGGTGGCCGAAATCAGCAAGAAATTCGGCACGTCTCAAATCTATATTTCCCATAACCTGGGGCTGATTTTGGAAACCTGTGACCGGGTTTTCGTGATGTATTCCGGTGAAGTGGTAGAAGAAGGAACCATTGACTCCCTGTTTACCTGGCCCAGGCACCCCTACACGCATGGCCTGTTTGCCTGTATCCCCTTGCCTACGGCGGATAAACACGCAGCTCCTTTGAAACCGATCCGGGGTCAGCTCCCCTTACCGTTCGAGCGACCCCAGGGCTGTTATTACCACCCCCGCTGTGATCATTTCAAACCCGGGATTGTGTGACGTGGACCATTTTAAAATGGAGCATGTTGGAGATAGTGCGCCCGACCACCGCGTACGATGCTTACGCTATAAAGAAATCGATCACCGGCTTCTGGCCGAGGTTGAGGAAGCCAAAGAAGTCCTCAAGCTTGGTAAACGAGTTCTCAATGTCGATCACATGAAAAAGTATTACGAAGTGCGTGACAGCTCTTTAAAAGCTTTAATTAGCGGCAAACGTATTCGTTATGTAAAAGCCAATGAGGAGCTAAACTTTACTGCCAGAGAGGGTGAGACTGTAGCGATTGTGGGTGAATCCGGCTGCGGCAAATCAACCTTTGCCAAAGTGCTCATGGGACTCGAAAAAGGCACCGAGGGTGAAATCCGCCACAAAGGCAAGGACATTTCAGACATCGCCGTTAGAGACCGCAGCGCCAAACAGATCAGCTCTCTTCAGATGGTATTTCAAAATCCGTTTGATACCTTGAACCCCAGCCATAGCATCGGTGGTCAGATATCACGGGTAATCAAGAAGTTTGGCGTTGAGACGGACAAGAAAAAAATATTCGAGCGCGTGATGAAGCTGCTGGATACGGTCAAACTGCCCAGAGATTTTTATTTCAGAAAGCCCAGGCAATTGTCTGGTGGGCAGAAACAACGCGTCGGTATCGCCCGGGCATTTGCCGGAAACCCGAGCATGGTCATTGCCGATGAACCGGTTTCCGCACTGGATGTCTCCGTTGCCGCGGCGGTGACCGAGCTGCTCATGGATATTCAGCGTAAACATAGGACCACACTGCTTTTCATTAGCCACGATCTGAGTGTGGTACGTTACCTGTCGGATCGTATTGTGGTCATGTATCTGGGGCACATTCTTGAAAGGGGCACCACAGTAGCAGATTTTCGATCCGCCGTATCACCCCTATACAGAGGCACTATTGTCGGCCGTGCCGATAGCCGATCCCGAAGTAACCAAACGTGAAATTGTGCTGGAAGGCAACCTGCCCAGCGCCATGAACCCACCCAAAGGGTGCCCGTTTTGTACCCGCTGCCACCGGAGAATTGGTGACATTTGCGACAATGAGATCCCCCCGGAACAGGTAGTGGCGGATCAACATGTCATCAAATGTCATATTCCCCTTGAAGAACTGAAACAGGTGGCACCTGTCATCCATGTTCCGGATGAAGCAGAGCGCCTTCACGCGCGACAGTCACAGTAGCCGTTCAATAACGACCGGTTATGGTGCCAAAATTGAGTTCTGGACTTATCAAGAAATCGAAGGCCCACATTCTGGTAGGGTTTCAAACGAATGTTGTCCAGACCTTCGAGAAAAGAACGAATGGCAATGACAGGGGTAAAAAGCCTGTTTCCCACTATCATCTGACGGTAAGAACCGGGCAGGGTGCATTTAAAATGACATATTGGGCGGTGGAACCAAACACCAGCTTACCGACTTTTGATCTTCTTTTGACGCCCATAATAATTTCCTCAATAGCGTTGTTTTTCGCAAAGCGGACAATATCTTCACCGGGAGACTCATAGCTGACGGATGTTTGGATTTCACAGACGATACCATCTGTCTTGAATGGTTTTCTCAGGTTTTCCAGCTTACCTTCAGCTTTATCAATATCTTCTTTTTTCAATGTAGGGCTTTGTTCCAATGATGTCATGATATAAACATCCGCCTTAAATGCAAGCGCATGTTTATGGGCTACTTTTAACACCTCTTCGGCTACCTTTGAACCATCATAACCCACAAGTATTTTCATAGGGTTCTCCCTTCTATAAAAGGTATTGATAATGATAGAAATCGACTTCTACTTGAAAACCAAAGTAATAGACTTAAGTCGTCCTGTCAAGACACCCAAAACTCGATTTCTGATCTATGTTTCAGGCTAGGTTGTGCACACCAGGACATGAAAATTGTTGAATATCGACACCCGATTGTCTATACGAAGTACTTAACCCCAAAGGAGATCTCATGATACATTCAAATTCAATTGAAAAACAATCACTTCTTTTTCGTGTCCTTTCAGACGACCAGGTGGCTGAAATCAAGCGCGCCAGCTATGATGTCATGTCAAAGGTTGGTTTCAATGTCCTTCATAGCGATGCCCGAAAAATGCTCAAGCAGGCCGGGTGTCGTGTTAAGGGCGAGCATGTGAAAGTACCGGAACATGTGGTTAAAGCATGTCTGGGCACCACACCCAAAGGATACACGATCTACAACCGCGATGGTCGCCGTGCCATGGAGGTGGAGGGACGCAAAAGCTATTATGGCACATCCACCGCCAGCCCTAACACCATGGATGCCCTGACGGGAGAGATTCACCCCACCTATGTTACGGATATCGCCAACGGCGCCAAGGTTGCGGATGCCATGGAACATATCGATTGGGTCATGCCCATGGGATCGGTTCAGGATGTTCCGCCAACCGTAGCTGATTTGTATGAATTCGAAGCGGTCGTCACCCATACCGCCAAACCCATCGTTTTCATTGGTTACACACCCAAAGGCGTGGAGCTGGTGTACGAAATGGCAGCGGAAGTGGCCGGGGGACTGGATAATCTGCAGGAACGTCCGTTTCTCATTTTTTATCCCGAACCCATATCACCCCTCGTTCATCCGGCCGATGTCATCGACAGACTTTTTATTTGTGCCGACTTGAATCTGCCCCAGATGCAGGGCCCATCCATTCAATTCGGCGCCACAGCCCCGGTGACGCTTGCCGGAGGGCTTGTTCAGGGTACCGCCGAAGCGCTTATGTGCCTTGTCCTGGCCCAGCTTAGAAATCCGGGATGCCCCTGCAGCATGGGATGTAATTTCGGCGTCTTCGATATGTCTGCTGGTCTGTTATCTCTGGCGTGTCCCGAAATGAGTCTGGCCCTGGCAGCTCAAGCAGAAATCGCCCTCTCGTTTGGATTACCCACATGGGGTCTGGCCGGATCTACCGGTGCCAAGATGATCGACGCCCAAGCCGGTGCCGAGTCTGCCTTTTCCATTCTGGCTCAGGGCCTGGGTGGCCTCAACCTGATCCATGACGTGGGCTACATTGATAACGGTATGGTTTGCTCAACAGCGCAGCTGGTTTTGGGAAACGAAAACATCGGTATGACCAAACGCTTTGTGCGCGGTATTACGGTCAACCAGGAAACACTGGCTCGTGAAGTGATTGACAACGTTGGCCCCGGAGGTCATTTTTTGCAGGAAATGCACACCCTGAAATATTTTAAGGATGAACTTTGGGTACCGGGTTTGATGACACGCGATCCCCGCGAAACCTGGAAGCAGGCTGGTTCCAAGGACCTGGCAACCGTTATCCAGGAAAAACTTAAAGAGATCCTTGAAAACCATAAAGCACCCGCCCTCACTGACAAGACCCTTTCGGCCATTCGTAAAATCAGGGAAAAGGGAGAGAAAGCACTGGCAACAGAATAGAAGCTATTAAAAGGTAGAAGTATTGAGCTTAGGATTTTAGAAATCTTTCCTGGAGCTGCACAATAGCCTCCTCTTCGGGGCCACGCTCCACTCCCTCGTCAGTATATGTCGCAGCATTCCTTAGCTCTGGGAAATAGACTTTTTTCTCACCGGCCTCTGCCAGCACTTTGTGCCATCGGGCAAATGCATCCACGTGTTTCAGCGTGTGTTCTGCGTTTTTGGCACCACCCCTCTCAGCAATTTCCCGAATTCCCGCCACCGTATCCGGGTCTTCCGGTAGGTGAAGCGGAACAATGAAATCATGTCGGGTCCTGAGCCATTGCAATCTGGCCACTCTCTCGCGTTTACAATCCTCGATAAATTTTTCGAGACTGAAATAGTTCAAGTTTCCCATGGCCCCCATGGCATGCCTCAGGATATGTACGCCATATAATCTCAGCGTATTCCGGGAACGTTCCGACTCCTCAACCGCCGCCGGGATGTCGTTGACAATGCTTGTACTGCCACCCGATTGCGCGGAGGGGAAGCCCGTCACCCACAGATTGAGACGCGCCATAGCCGAATTGATGATGGGTTGCCCTGGATCGCTGTAATCCAGATCACCGCCGACACCCAAAACATCCGGAATTCCCCCATGAACACAACTGATGCCGGGATGAATGGTCTGGGCCAGCATCATCATGAACAGCACCTGCGCATGTATCTGGGTTAAAAGGGCCTCCGGGCTAGCCGGGCCCGAAGCTCCGGCAATGGTAAGATCCAGAAGCAGCAGGTTGTTGCCGGATTTGACGCTGCGAATAAAGGGCGCAACCATGTTAGGCATAATCGTCATGGATGTCATCAGGCTGGTACCATCCATCCAATCATCTCTCTCCTTGAAATAAGCGGTCTCTTGATCCGACATGTTGCGGGTGTAGGTCATCTTGAGATCTGGGAAATAGTCCTCCATGAGCCTGGAGCTTTCAAAAACAGAAATTGATTTGTCCGTTGCCACCGGAATGGAGAAGATGCCCAGTGTGTCAGCGTAGTCTGCGGCAGTTCTGACAATTTCTTTGAATTCTCGCCGATTGGCAGGGGCAAGGTCGTCTCTTTCCGGGCGGAGTAAAAAGGGCGGGGTGGCTCCGGTTCCAAAAGCGTTTTCACCGGGGTCTTCCGTCATTTCCCTGGGTACCATTTCCAGGCAGGTTTCCAGATACTCCGCCTTGATGGGCACAAACAGCGCATTTTCACTTTTCGTATCAATAGCATCGGCCTCAAGAAGAAGTGCCATCAATACCGGGCTGGCCGATATGTCCATTCCGATGTCAGTCAGTATTCTCTTGGCGTTGGCATGTATCCGCTGATATATTCCCTTTTCTACCGAAAGGGCATTCATGTCCCTAATTCTTTCCCTGGCGATGTCAGCCTCAGGGCTGTCTGGATGCAGGGCAACAACTTCCTGATAATATCGCTTCGCGAGTTGAAAATCGTATTTTTTTTCCGAGAAAACCGCATCATCAAACATCTTGATGAGTTTTTTTTTCCGACTTCTCATCAGCGAACCTTTCCTCTCAATAAGGTCGTTACACGATTTAGTGAAAATGCCAGACTCAAGAAACTAGGGATCAGGATTTCATACGCTCGTTTTTTGGATCGTATAATGGCATGGCCACGACCTGCGCCGGCAGTTTTTTGCCCAACACTTCAACCGTGAGTCGGGTTCCGGGCGTTGCCAGTTGCGGAGGAACATAGCCCAGGGCGATGCTTTGTTCCACGCGATGACCATATCCCCCGGAAGATGTCATCCCCACCATTTCATCACCGGTAAGGATGGGATTGTAACCCCATGGGTCTGCATCCACCGATGCCACCGTCATGCATACCAGCTGCCGTGGTATTCCGGCTGCCTTTTGTTTTTCCAGACCACTTTTTCCGATGAAATCTTTATCCCATTTGACGGTCCAGGCAACGGGTGTTTCCAGGGGTGTGTGATGGACATTCATTTCGCTTTTCCAGGCCAGATAGCCTTTTTCCAATCGCATGGACTCCATGGCATACATGCCGAACATCCGCAAATCAAAAGTATCACCAGCATCAATCAAGGTTTTATAAATCGAAATCTGCTGCTCGATGGGATGAAAGATCTCATAACCCAACTCTCCCACATAGGTCATGCGGTTTATCCGGCACTTGGCGCGGCCCACATAAATTTCCCGGCTGGTCCCAAAGGGAAACGCTTCATGGGAAAGGTCGCCATAACAGACAGCCTGTAACAGGTCACGGCTTTTGGGCCCCGTAACGATCAGACATCCCTGTTGATAGGTCATATCCGTCATTTCCACCAAACCATCCTCAGGCAGATGCTGCATCAGCCAGTGCTGGTCGTGGCGTTTCCCGACACTGGCGGTCACACAGAAATATTCCTCATCCCTAATTTTGGTAATGGTCATATCGGATTTGAAATTCCCGTTGTGATCCAGCATGGGGCTCAAAGCAATCTGTCCCTCTTTCGAAGGAACCTTCTGGCAGGTCATACTGTTCAACCATTTTTCCGCGCCGGGACCGCTGATTCTCGTCTTTGCAAAGCGGGTCAGATCGAGCAAACCCACATGATTCATCACATGCCGACACTCTTCAGCCACATAGGGAAAGGTATTGTTGCGGATCCAGCCGGGGGTTTCCCGCTTGTCCGCCCCTGTTTGAGTAAAATAGTTGGGGCATTCCCATCCGTAATAATCACCAAAAACAGCACCCGCCTGCTTCTGGTATTCATAGATGGGGCTGGTCCTGTTGGGGCGAGCGGCATCCCGCCAATCATTGGGGCAGATAATGGCGTAGAGTCGTGGGTATGTGTCTTCAATTTTTTCATGATTGTAGGCCCAGTTGACAGAAGAACCATATCTCCGGCTGTCAACCGGCCACAGGTCGATTTCCGGTTCGCCTTCCATGATCCAGCCTGCCAGGTAGTGGCCGATACCCCCTGCCTGGGTAATACCGAAGCTGTAGCCGCAGGCGTGGTAGAAATTTTTTAGTGGATAAGCCGGTCCCACCAGAGGATCTCCATTGGGAGTGTAGGTAATAGGACCGTCCGTGACATGCTTGAAACCGGTTTCGCCCATGATGGGAAAACGGTAGATGCCGTTTTCGATAAAGTCTGCGATGTGATCGATGTCCGGTTGCAACTCGTTCTGTGCATAATCCCAGGGTACGCCTTCAGGATGCCACTGTTTGACCTTGCTTTCGTACAGACCCAGGATCAGGCTGTCCATCTCCTGGCGTATGTAAATGGAGCGGTCGGGATCACGCACCAGGGGTAGATAACTGTCCCGCTCTTCCACGGCATGAATTGTTTCAAATAGAATATGGGTATGTTCACCCGCGATAGAGGGAATCTCCAGACCTACCATTTTAGCAACCTGCGGTGCCCAGAGACCTGCAGCATTGACCACAACTTCACAGGTGATGTCACCCTTATCGGTATGTACCAGCCATTCGCCGGAAGCGGTCTGGTCGATGCCGGTCACGCGGGTGTGGGTATTGATTTCCGCACCGTATTTTTTAGCGCCGATACTCATGGCCATGGTGATGCCATTGGGGTCCACGTCGCCGTCATCAGGCCAATAGAGGCCCCCCCTGAACCCTTCCGTATGGATCAATGGATGCAGCTTTGAAATATCATTGGGGGTCACCCAGTTTACATCCAACCCCAGACAGCGGTTCATGCTGTAGATGTATCCCAGTTCCTCCATTCGACCAGAATTGTCGGCCGTCCTTATGGAACCGGTGGTATGCCAACCCACGGATTGCCCTGTCTCTTTTTCAAGCTGCTGGTATAATTCAATGCTTTTCATGTTGACCTGGGTACAATAATAATTGCCATGGAAAAATGAGCAGTTCCCAGCAGCCATCCAGGTGGATCCCGAGGTCAGTTCGTGTTTTTCAACCAAAACCACATCTTGCCAGCCATATTTTGCCAGGTGATAGGTCACACTGACACCAATGGCGCCACCGCCAATCACAACAACTCTAGCATGATCTTTCATTTTGACTCCTTCCCTTGCTGCTCATTAAGGATCTCTATTGGTCAAAATCTTCCACATGGAGATTGAACAGAATATCATTCTCCAGGTAAACCTGCTCCAGTTTTTCTTGATGGGAGCTGAATGGGCTGTCCTGACGGCTCGCCAGTTCCAGCACCAGGTAGTTGGCGATACAAAAAAGAGTGCTCGGGTTTCCAATGAGAGGTATCGCTTTTGAAGGCGCCGTCAAAGACGTATGCGCAAATTGAATCAAAGGGCAAAGGGCGCTGTCCGCGATGACAAAAAGCCGGTGGCCCAAACGCCGTGTCACCTTCCCGAGTTTTATCAACTCATTGGGATATCGTGACGTTGCGATCATAACAACCAGGCTATCGGATGGCGCATTGGTAAGCCAGTCGATGGCCGTGCTGTCGCTGCCATTGAGGATGTGAATCCCTTTACGCACCTTGGTCAGGGACCACCCCATATAATAAGCAAAGGTATAGGAAAGACGGGATCCGACAACATATACCCAGGGGCTTTGGGAAAGCGCATCCACAAACACCTGCATGATTTTCATGTCCATGTCTTCGTAGAATTGCTTTAAATTGTTCATCTCATCAAATACGACCCTGTGAAATCGGTCGGTTCCAGGCCCTTTTATCCCCGGAAGATCGACCCTGTCCTGCAAGGTCAATCCGGTGTCGACGTAATCCCGCAATGCCTGGAGAAATTCTCCATACCCACGGTAACCCAGCTGGCTGACAAACCTGACCACCGTGGCTTCGCTGACGCTGCAGATTTCGGATAGTTCCCGTGTGGTCATGAAAACAGCTTTGCGTGGGTATTGTATGATATATTTTCCAAGAATCCGCCCCTTGGGTGTCAAAGATCCCAGGTGTGTCATGATACGCTTTATGACGGGGTATGATTTGTTTTCTTTCATGATTTCTTTACTAAAATGGAATAGAGAAAGATTTCTTTCATTTTTGATTAGGCTCATAACGCATGAAATATAAATGAAAATAAGCACACACAACAAAAGATGTCAATTGATTTTGGAGCAAATCAATGCACAATTTCTTTTTTACTTGACATGTTTTCTTACATTGACATAGTGCTATTAACGCTATCTGTTATACGGTCCATAACGGCCCGTCACCATCTGCTGCGACACCATAAAGGAGAACCGACGATGTTTTCTAAGCATAAACCCCTGTGGGGGAAACAGCCCCGATTGAAATCCAACTATGAGGTGGTGATTATTGGCGGTGGGCTGCATGGTCTTGCAACGGCCTACTACCTGGCCAGGGATCACGGCATCACCGACGTGGCCATCATCGAAAAACGATATATCGGTTTCGGCGGGGCAGGGAGAAACACTGCCATCGTGCGTGCCAACCAGCGCACACAGTATAATGTTCCCCTCTACAAAGAGGCCCTCGACCTCTGGCCGGTGCTCACCAAAGAGCTCGATTTCAATTTAATGTTCAACAATTGCGGAAACCTGAATCTGATGCACAGTGAAGCCGCCATGAAAGCCGCCCGCATGACCATCGCCACGGCGCAGTTCCACGGTGTAGAGAGTCACCTCATCGATGCCAAACAGGCCAAAGAGATGGTACCGGCACTGAACATTTCAGAGGACATCACCTTTCCCATACAAGGCGCCATGTATCATCCCCCCGGAGGTATTGTTCGCCATGACGCCGTTGTGTGGGGTCTGGCCAAGGGTTGTGCAAAAAAAGGGGTTCACATTCACCAGCAGACAGAGGCCACAGCCATTCACACGGAAGCAGGTAAGATTACCGGTGTCACCACCAGCCGCGGTCACATTAATACCCCCAGGGTGCTGGTATCCGCCGGTGGTTACAGCGCAGGCGTCATCAACCAGATGCTGGGTATCAGACTTCCCATCAGTGTATTGACCATCCAGGCCATGGTCACCCAACCGCTGAAGCCACTGCTCAACCACGTGGTTTCTTCCGGTGCCTATCACTGCTATGCCAACCAGACACTCAAAGGTGAAATTGCCACGGGTGCCCATATGGATCCATGGCCCAATTACACAACCCAAAACACAGCCCACTACATCAAGCATCAGGCTGAAGCCCTGTCGGACTGGCTGCCCTGCCTGCGGGGCGTCAGGTTCATGCGGATCTGGGGTGGTCTGGCCGACATGACCCCGGACATGGCACCAATTCTGGATGGCAATGACCCCATCGAGGGTTTTTACATGGACTGTGGCTGGGGGTATTTTGGATTTAAATCCTGTTCCGCCGCCGGAAAATACATGGCCCAGTACCTGGCGACGGAGAACTGCCCCGATATGCTTAAACCGTTTAACCTGCGACGTTATGAAAAACACCAGCTCATGGGTGAAACAGCGGCGCTGGTGAGTTATACGCCTGACAATTAGCCGCAATAAAACAGGAGGAAAACAATGGCACTGACCCTCACCTGTCCCATCTGCGGTAAACGCAATGGGTATGAATTTCGCTATGGTGGAGAAGATAAAGGACCCCGGCCAGATGAAGACGGCCTGACACCTGCTGAATGGTGTGATTATGTCCACATGAACACGTGTACGGCAGGTGTTCAGAAAGAGTGGTGGTTTCACCGGGATGGATGCGGATCATGGTTCAGTACCTTTCGTAACACCATCAGCAACCTTGAAGTGGACCAACCGGAGGACAGCAAATGAACAGGCTTCATGAATTGCCAACACTGCGGATCGACACCCAGAAGATCCACTCGCTGAAATATCGGGGAAGGTCATTGCAAGGCTTTGCCGGCGATACAGTTGCCACGGCCCTGTATGCCAATGGAACCCGGATTTTTGCGCGCAGCCTGAAATACCATCGCCCCAGGGGGTTGTACAGCCTTGACGGTGAATCCAGCAACACCTGTATGGAAGTGGATGGCGTACCCAACGTGAGAACTGAAAACACCCTGCTCAAAGACGGAATGGTGGTCAAGGCACAGAACGTCAAGGGCTCGGCGGACTTTGACTTGATGGCATTTACCGATAAATTGGACTGGATGATGCCGGCTGGTTTCTATTACAAGACCATGCACAAGCCGGCAGCGATCTGGCCCGTTGCCATGAAAGCTATCCGTAAAGCCGCAGGCGTGGGAACCATCTCCGCCAATTACGAGGTAAAAGGCCGCTATGATGAAGTTTTCCTGACGGCCGATGTGTGTATTATCGGCGGAGGTGCTGCCGGGATGATGGCGGCCCTGGCTGCTGCGGAAGCGGGCGTGCGCGTTGTTCTATTGGAATCTCGACCGTACCTGGGCGGGTGCTGGGATTATCGGGTAACCGAATACAATGAAAACAAACCCCTTTTTGCCCGATCCAGAGAACTGGCCAGGCAGGTGGAAAGTGATCCCAATATCCGGGTGTTTAAACATACCTCCATGGTGGGAGCCTACAACAACAATCTAATCACGGCCTTTCAGGTGGGCAAGCGTGACGATGCCTTTACAGAGCGCTATATCGAAATCCGTTCCAAAAGCGTGGTGGTCGCCACCGGTTGTATCGAGCGGCCCCTGATTTTTGAAAATAACGAAAGACCCGGTGTGATGCAGGTGGCCTGCGCCCATCGTCTGGCCCGAAGCTATGGTCTTCTGCCCGGTAAAGAAGCTGTTTTCAGCGCAGGTCATGACCTGGGCCTCGAGGCTGCACGTGACTTGTTTGACCTGGGTCTTAAGATCCAAACCGTGGCCGATATCCGCGAGGATGGTCATGACGAAACCCTGCTTGAGGCACTTGCTCAAAGAAAGGTGCCGGTACTTAAGGGCTGGGTTGCTGCCAAAGCCCATGGCTGCAAAAAGGTAACCAAGGTGACCCTGACCACGCTGGACGGTACCATCAGGCGTCAACTCCCCTGTGACCTGCTGGTAGCGTCAGCCGGACTCACACCTGTAAATGGTCCGTTGATTCTGGCTCAGGCCAAAATGGCCTATGACAACCACACCGGATATTTTCTGCCCCAAAAACTGCCTGAAAAGATGTTTTCAGCCGGACGCATGACGGGATGCAGCCATCCGTTATCTATTGAGGCATCAGGACGATTGGCCGGCATTAAGGCACTCGCCGCCATCGGCCTAGCCGACGATACGGCTGTTTCTATAGCTGAAAAGGCAGCAGCGTTACTGCCCGGCGCAGACCGGGGCTGCAAACTGGTCACAGCCCCGGTAAAAGGACGGAAAAGTTTTATCTGCTTTGACGAGGACACCACCATCAAGAATATCAAGCAGGCCATCGATATGGGCTTTGATGTCCCAGAGCTGATCAAGCGATTTACCTCGGCAGGCACCGGACCGGGTCAGGGGGGCATCCCGGGTCATAATCTGCCACTCTATGTGTCTAAATACACGGCCGCTGTTTCCAAGCCCATGCCCACAACCGTGCGGCCACCGCTGGTGCCCACGCTTCTGGCAACCTATGCAGGTGCCCACCATCATATGTTCAAACGAACCCCTTTACATGTGTCCCAGAAAAAGGAGGGCGGTATCTTCCGCAATATTGGTGTTTGGCAGAGAGCTCGGTACTTTTCCCAGGATTTCGAATGCAAGAATGAAATTCTCAATGTACGCAATAACGTGGGCATGCTGGACAGCTCTACCCTGGGAAAATTTCGAATTTTCGGTCCGGATGCACTCAAGGCCCTGCAACGTCTTTATGTGTCTGACATGAGCCGCATCAAAACAGGCCGTATCAAATATTCCGCCATGTGTAATGATGACGGCTGCGTTATCGATGACGGAATCGTGGTAAAACGGGGTGATAATGACTACTACCTCACGACCTCCAGCGGACGGGCCGGCAATACCGTGGAATGGTTTCGTTTCCATACACGCTTCGATGGGTGGAAATACCACATGGTCAACCTCACCGATAGCATGGGTGTAATCAATGTTTCCGGACCGAATGCCCGCAAGGTTTTGAAAAAAATAGTGGATACCGACGTCTCCAATAAAGTCTTTCCATTTGCCGGATACCGTGAGTTCACTATTAAAAACACGATTCCGGTACGCGCCATGCGTCTCGGCTTTGTTGGCGAATTGTCTTTTGAACTGCATGTGCCCGCTTCCTATATGCAATCTGTCTGGGACATGCTCATGACTGCAGGCGCCGAATTCAACATCCGTAATTTCGGTCTGGAAGCCCAGAATGTGCTACGCATGGAAAAGGGCCATATTATTCTCGGCCAGGAATCAGAACAACGAACCAATCTTCTGGATCTGGGACTCGGCTTTCTCTGGGACCGCAAAAAAACCGATGCCAAGACAATCGGCGCCGTGGCCCTCCGGCAGGCTGAAAACGACTCCGGTCGATTGAAACTGGTAGGTATTCGCATGCAGGATGACACACGGGCACCCCGGGACGGGGCCTTGATCGTGGACACCCGCGTACGCGGATATGTGGCTACGGCCCGAAAAAGCTTTACCACCGGAGAAGCCGTGGGCATGGCCCTGGTGGAGTCCCAACTCAGCAAATTGGGCTCACCGCTTGAAATTTATGAAGATGAATGCAATGAAAAACGGCTGCATGCCACGGTCGTTCCCATGCCTTTTTATGACCCTGAAGGCCAACGGATGAAAATGTGAGGACAAGCCATATGACAGGTATACGAAGATATTCACCAGTAACCTTTGACTTCAGTGTTGAAAAATCAGAAATCCGTGATAACTGGGAGATTGTTTTGGCCTACCAGGACGAGGGGACCGGTCCCTGGTTGGTGGACCTGAGTCACAAAACGCGCTGGGATCTCCAGGACAGTCAGATTGATGACCCCTCATTAAGCGGTCTGACCGTGCCGCCCGTCCCCGGGACCTGCTATCTGGCAGAAAACAGGTTGACCAGTCGTATGAACCGTACCCAGGCCGCCATATGGCATCTGGGTACCGGGGAAATGAAACGACCTGACTTCAAGGGATTCACCGATGTCACCGAGTCTACGGTCTTTCTGGCGCTATTTGGTTCTGAGACCTTTCATGTCGCCGAAAAGTTGACGTCCCTTGACTTTATGGATCCTTCCAGAACGGCTCCATTTCTGCTCCAGGGCCCTTTTTGCCATGTGCCATGCCAGATCGTGATTCTGAAGAAGAATTCAGATATGTCCGGCGGCTTGCTCCTGACCTGCAGCCGGGGGTACGCCGCCAGCATGGTTCATGCGGTTCTCGATTCCGGCGCGGAGTTCGGTCTTCGCCCTGCCGGGGAAACACGTTTTGCATCGTGGATGCAGGGATTGCAAATCCCGGCCATATAAATTAAAGGTTCAGGAGTCGAGCGACATGAAATGAAGCATCGGCGCTCAATGCTTTAAAATTATTTAGGGTTAACCGTCTGGTAAAAATCGTAAACGCTTTGTTTGTATAAATATATAACGGATACAGGAGGAAATCATGAACAAAACATATGACGCCATCATCGTCGGGGCCGGGGTCATTGGTGCCCCCATCGCCTATGAATTGTCCAAAAAGGGCTACAAAACCCTGAGTGTGGACAAAAGGGCCGATGCCGGTGAAGGTTCTACGGCCGGATCCTGCGCTATCGTGAGAGCCCACTACTCCACCGAGGACGGTGTTGCGTTTGCCTACGAAGGCTTCAAATACTGGCTGGACTGGGAAAACTATCTGGATCATGTGGTGGATGAAAAAGGCCTGGCCAGGTACATGAACACCGGCTCCATCCTTCTTAAATCCCAGGGCCACAAATGGCAGGATGTCAAAAAGCATTATGATGCCGTGGGTGTCAAATACGAGGAATGGGACAATGATCAGATTCTCCAACACGTACCTGTACTGGATCTGCACGAGTTCTGGCCGGTGAGACGTCCCGAAGATCCCACCTTCTTTGACGAGCCCGAAAAAAGCCTTGAAGGTGCGCTCTTCTGCCCGGAGGGCGGTTATGTAAATGATCCCACCCTGTCGGCCCACAATATCATGCGCGCCGCCGAAGCCAAAGGTGCCACGTTCCTGTTCAATGCCGAAGTTACCGAAATCCGAAGTGCCCATGGAAAGGTTCAGGGCATCACCCTGGCGGACGGGACCCGGATCGATGCCCCGGTTGTCGTAAATTGCGCCGGGCCTCATTCTTATAAAATCAATCAGATGGCCGAGGGGGTTTGGGAAGGATGCAACATCAAAACCAAGGCCCTGCGCCACGAAGTCATGTATTGCCCGTCCCCTGAAGACTATGACTATCTCCACGACGGGTATCACCAGAGCGATGGCGACATCGGCTGTTATATACGACCGGAAACAGGCAACATGTTCCTCATCGGCTCCGAAGATCCGGATTGCGACCCCCAGGAATGGGTGGACCCTGACGAATTCTACGCCGGAAAAGGAGGCCATGGCCGCAACAACCAGCTCAGCGAGGAACAGTGGAAAGCCCAGTGCTATCGTCTGGGCCGCCGCATCCCCACACTGCAGGTGCCCAATCAGCCCAATGGGGTTGTGGACCTCTACGATTGCTCCGATGACTGGATTCCGGTATACGACAAATCCGATCTGGGGGGGTTTTATATGGCCATCGGCACCAGCGGCAATCAATATAAGAATGCCCCGGTGGTCGGTGCCATGATGGCAGAACTCATCGATGCCTGCGAAAAAGGCCTGGATCACGATAAGGAGCCGTTTCAGTTCACCATGAAATACACCGGTCGAAAAATGGATGTCGGTTTTTACTCGCGCAAACGCGAAATCAACTACAATTCCAGTTTTTCCGTCAATGGTTAGACCATGAAGATATACGTATGTGTCAAACACGTCCCCGATTCAGCTGCCACCATCACCGTCAAGGGAGAAACCGAGATCGAAGAAGGGATCACCTTTCTCATGAATCCCTATGACGAACACGCAGTGACCGAAGCGCATCGCTTGAGGGAGCACTTTCCCGGGTCGGAGGTGATCGTCGTCTGTTTTTCCAAACCAGAGGCCGAAGGCACCCTGAGATCGGCCCTGGCCATGGGAGCCGACCGCGGCATCCTGATAACCGCCGAAAATGACCATGACCCCATCATGACCGCCAGGGTCTTGAAGACGGCCATCGCCCGGGACGGTCAACCCGATCTCATTCTCACAGGGAAAGAATCCATCGACAGGGAGGGCATGCAGACCATGTTTCGACTGGCACATCTCTTTGACATACCGGCAGCAACCAATGTCGTTAAGATCGAAACCGCAGAGAATGCTGCCCTGGTAACCTGTGAAAAAGAGGCCGGCATCCGTGAGATACTGAAACTGGAAATGCCTTGCGTGCTGGCTGCGGGCAAGGGCCTCAATACTCCCAGGTACCCGACCTTTCCGGATATTGTCAAATCACGCAAAAAAGAAATCAAGACCATCGATTTCAAAACACTCGGCATACCGGAGCCGGCCAGCCGCGTGGAGCTGGTGCGTCTTACACCGGCACAGGAGAAACGGAATCCTAAAGAGATAACCGGCACAACCATATCCATTGCAGAACAGCTCGTCACCATTCTTAAGGAGGAGGCCCGGGTGATATAAGGAAGGGTTCGAGGATTGAAGATGACACCCGCAGCAAGCTACGGGAAATGCCTGGCTGTTTCGGTTCAAGGGTCCGAGGGTTCAAGTGACACTGATCACGGAGGTCGATGGGTGTAAAAGGTAAAAAAAGTATGAAAAAAATCGGCCTACTCATCGAGCTTAAAGAGGGTGCCCTGAAACCGGCAAATCTGGGAATGATTACTGCAGCCGTAAAGGAAGGGCACGAGATTTTCGCTATCCTGATGGAGGCAGTGACATCAGACATCCAGCAGCAACTGGCCCGATATGGGGTCGATCATATCGTGAAAGTTGTGATGAATCGACACGACTGGAACCCCGCGCGCTGGGCTCAGGCCGTTGTCACTGTTCTTGAGACCCTGGACATCCATGTACTCATGGGGATAACCTCTGCCCAGGGAAAAGATCTCCTGCCGCGAATTGCCGCTATCCTCGATGCGCCCCTGGTGATGGATTGCGTTCATGTGGATATCGACCGCCAGATGGCAAAAACATCCCAGTATTCGGGCAAAACCATGGCCACCTTTCACTTGACCGGGGAAATGATCCTATATGGCATGCGACCCAATGCCATTGCCGCCGTTGTTCACCCGACAACACCTCACATCTCTCAACAGGTCATAGATATCCCGGAAAAGATAAAATTGCGTGTTCTGGAAGTGCTTCCGGGAAAACCGGGGGCTCAGAATCTGTCGGAAGCGCATGTAATCGTTTCCGGTGGGCGCGGTATGATAAATGGGGAAAATTTCAATTTTCTCTTTGAGTGTGCCGAGTCTATCGGAGACGCCGCAGTGGGTGCTTCTCGGGTTGCAGTGGACGAGGGTTGGGTACCCTATGCCATGCAGGTGGGCCAGACCGGTACCAAGGTCAACCCCAAGGTTTATATCGCCTGTGGTATTTCCGGCTCTATCCAGCATCTGGCCGGCATGAAAACAGCCGGCTTGATCATCGCCATCAATACCGATGCAAAAGCCGCCATCCTGGCCCACAGCGACTATTATGTCATTGGCGATCTGTTTACCATCCTGCCGGCCTTGACCCGGAAGCTTAAGGAGACATGAGCTGTAAGCATTAAGCGATAAGCAATAAGCCGCTTACAGCTTAAGGCTTATCGCTTCATCGTTTTCCATCATATATAGAAGACATTCATCCACAAACAATTTGAGTGCCCGCCGTTCCCTCGACCCCGGAGAGAATCGCATCGAGGCGGGTGATCACGGCACGCTTGCCACCGCCTTCCAGAAAACGCACGGCCGCCGCCACCTTGGGTTCCATGGAACCCTTGCCGGTATGGTCATGGTTCAAAAACGCCCTGGCCTCTTTTACTGAAAGACGCTGTATCACCTTTTCCTTATCCGTACCAAAGTCAGCCAAAACACCGTCCACGTCCGTGGCGATCACCAGCAATTCAGCACCGACTTCCATGGCCAGAAGAGAACTGGCAAGGTCCTTGTCGATAACTGCATCTACACCATTGAAAGCCCGTCCATTTCGAACGACGGGAATGCCGCCGCCGCCACAGCAGATGACGATAAACCCGGCATTTATTAATCGCTTGATTTCCCTTTTTTCAATGATGGTTACGGGATTGGGTGATGCCACAACACGTCGAAATCCCTTGGGTGTCTGGGTGGTGGGATATGGCAGGTTTTCGGCTTCGGCTGCTGTAAAGCATGGTCCGATAGGTTTCGTCGGGTCGACAAATGCAGGGTCTTTTCTGTCCACGACCACGTAGGTGATCAACGAAACAAGGGGGTAGAAGTCCGCACCTTGTTCCATGAGCGCTTCGTCCAGAACCGATTCGATCATATACCCGAGCTGTCCCTGGGTCTGGGCCACAAGTATCTCCAGGGGCAGCTTGGGCACTGCAAGACAGGATTCCTGCTGCAGCATCAGATTCCCTACCTGTGGACCGTTGCCATGGGTGATGATAATGTTATATTTATGGACAAGTCTTGCAATCTGGCCAATGGGAATTCTGAGATTTTCGAATTGTTCTGAAATCGTCCCCTGCTGTCCTTTCCGGATCAGTGCATTTCCCCCCAGGGCAATCACCAAAGTAGGTTTTACTGGAGCAATGCTGTCATGATTCATCAAGCCCCTCCTATCTCGTCAATAAAAAATTATTTTCCGATAGACCGCCCACCAAAGCATGGGCGATTTGGGGACATTGTTTTAACAATTGAGCATTTCTATGACAAGTTCACCCAGGGTGGGTACGCTGTTGTCCCGGTAGTCATAGCGGACCCGGAGGATCGGCTTCTCGATTTTCACCAGTCGTGTCAGATCTATGGGCGTGGCCGAAACAACCATATCGCACGCACATGCATCAATGGTCGCCTCCAGGTCTTTAACCTGTTGATCGCCATATCCCATGGCCGGAAGCACCTTGCCGATTTCCGGATAGGTCTGGAAGGTTTGCCTGAGAGATCCCACCAGATACGGCCGTGGATCCACCATCTCTGCCGCCCCGTAGCGCTGCGCTGCAATGACACCGGCACCGAATGTCATATTCCCGTGCGTAAGGGTAGGTCCATCCTCAATGACCAGAACACGTTTGCCCTGCATACTTTCTCCATTTTCAGCGCTTACTTCTGAATCGGCTAAAACAATTCGGGCATTGGGGTTGTGCCGTGCGATAGTCTTCTTCAGCGTTTCCACATCCTTAGGATCCGCACTGTCCACCTTGTTGATGACAGCGATATCGGCCAGCAACATATTGGTTTCGCCGGGGTGAAAGGTCGTTTCATGACCAACACGGTGCGGGTCGAAAACCACCACATGCACATCCGGTTTGTAAAACGGCGTATCATTGTTACCGCCGTCCCAAACGATAATGTCCGCTTCCTCTTCGGCCAGGCGGAGTATTTTCTCGTAGTCCACGCCCGCATATATGATGGCCCCCATATCAACCACCGGTTCATATTCTTCGCGCTCTTCAATGGTGCAGGCATGTTTCTCAAAATCTTCATAGGTGGCAAAGCGCTGAACAATCTGCTTGGTCAAATCACCGTAAGGCATGGGATGACGAACGGAAACGACTTTCTCCCCCGCGTCTTTGAGAACCTGTACGATTTGTCTGCTGGTCTGGGATTTCCCGCATCCGGTTCGTACAGCGCAAACTGAAACCACCTTTTTCGTGGACGCGATCATGGTATAGGATGCACCAATAATGATAAAATCAGCACCGGCAGCGATCACCTGGGAAGCCTTGTGCATCACTTCCGTGTGAGGTACATCGCTGTATGAAAAGGCCACCAGGTCGACCTTGTCCTCTTTGATCATTTCCATCAGCCGCTCATCACTTTTTATGGGAATCCCATGGGGATACATGGACCCGGCAAGCTCCGGCGGGTACTGACGCCCATGGATATCTGGAATCTGAGTGGCGGTAAAACAGATGACCTGATACCTCGGGTTATCTCTGAAATAGACGTTAAAATTATGAAAATCCCGTCCTGCAGCGCCCATGATAATAACATTTTCCACCATTTCCGTTCCCTCCATAAAATCGTTGGGACGATTTTATAATTCGCGACGGTGTCGCTTGTTCGTTGACGGTTTATGCAGTGACAACTTTGGCAATTATATCCAAAGCCCATTCAACCTCTGATTTTGTTATGATCAGCGGCGGCGCAAAACGGATCGTGTCATGATGGGTCTCTTTGCAGAGCAATCCTTTTTCTTTGAGCTTTAAACAGTATTGACGAGCGCCACCGGCTTTGGGGTAAAACTCCATGGCGAGCATCAGGCCTTTCCCCCGAATATCTTTAATTAGGGGATTGGCGATCTGTTTTAATCCGTTTAAAAAGACAGCACCCATTTTTTCTGCGTTTTCGATCATACCCTCGTCAATGAGAACCTTCAGGGCTGTTCGCGCCACAGCACATGCCAGGGGGTTGCCGCCAAATGTCGAGCCATGCTCCCCGGGTTGCAGGACATCCATGACCTCTGAATTCGACAGAACAGCCGATACCGGATAAAACCCGCCGGACAACGCTTTGCCGATAAGGGTCAGGTCCGCTTCAATCCCTTCGTGTTCTTCGGCCAGAAGTTTACCCGTACGACCCAATCCTGTCTGAATCTCATCCAGGATAAGCATGACATTCTGCCGGGTGCATATTTCTCTGACCCTTTTAAGATAGCCCGCCGGCGGAATAATCACACCAGCCTCCCCTTGAATCGGTTCCACTAGAAAAGCAACGGTGTTCGACGTAATTGCGGTTTCAAATGCGGCTGCATCCCCATACGGAATTACCTTGAAGCCCGGCGTAAAAGGACCGAAGCCCATACGGGCATTAGGATCCGTACTGAAGCTGACGATGGATATGGTTCTGCCGTGAAAATTGTTTTCGCACACAATGATCTCCGCCTCGTTTTCCGGAACACCTTTGACGGTATACCCCCATTTGCGCACTGTTTTAATGGCGGTTTCAACAGCTTCAGCCCCGCTGTTCATGGGCAGGACCTTGTGAGAACGGGTTAGTTTACACAATTCTTTATAAAAAGGACCGAGTTGATCGTTGCGAAATGCCCTTGATGTCAGGGTCAGCTTCTGTGCCTGATCAATGAGTGTCTGCATGATTTTCTTGTGACAGTGACCCTGATTTACCGCGGAATAGGCGGACAAACAATCCATGTAGCGGTTTCCATCCGCATCCCACACCCAAACGCCTTCCCCTCTGCTGAGAACGACATCTAAAGGCTTGTAGTTGTGTGCACCATATTGCTCTTCCAGTTCAATGAATATTGATGACATGCCCACCTCCTGGCCCAACGGTTTCAGAAAAACTTAGATCGACTTTAATTGTAGAATGATTATATAATTATATATTTTGATGTCAAGCTTTTTCCCGGTTTCATGCAAGCCGACACCTTGGATTAACTGACTGATATAAATTGATAACCAAGCATTTACCATGTGGAAACATAAAATGCTTGGTTTATTTGACGTCGAGTAGATCTTAAGATACAATGATTTTATGATTATATGATTATGGAGTGACACCATGCATGCCAACACCTACCACCGCAAACTTTATCAATATATTGTCGATGAAATCGGCCAGCGGATTATCAGGGGAAAGTATCGTACACAAGAAGTGCTGCCCACCGAAGATAAGCTGAGCGGGGAATTGCATGTAAGCCGCGGTGTTCTCCGCGAAGCCATCAAAGTGTTGACGCAGAAAGGATTGATTCAGACCCGCCCCCGGGTGGGCACCCAGGTGTTGCCACGTGAAAACTGGAATCTGTTTGATCCGGATGTTCTGGTCTGGCGATTACAGATTGAAGACAAAGCCACCTTTTTGAAAAATGTAACCGAAGTGCGTCGGCTGATCGAGTCCGAGGCCGCCCGCCAGGCTGCCCGCAGGGCCACAAATTCTGAAGTGGCAGACATCAAGGATACCCTGTCTCACATGCAGACAATATTAAATGACGGTCATCAGTATGTGTATCAAGACTACCTGGCCATGGATATTCTCTTTCATTCAAAAATCCTCAAAGCAAGTCACAATGAACTTTTGTCTCAAATAGGCAGTACCGTAAGGAATGCGGTCCACAAAGCCCGCGAAAGCGACACAGCCGATATCGGCATCCAAAAAGAGTCCCTGCCGTTTCATGGAGCCATCGTCGATGGCATTTCTCATAAAGACCCCGAGGCTGCCTACAAAGCATCCCAGGAGATGTTTGATAACGTATGGCACCATCTTATCCACAAATAAAATCGTTATACGATTTTATTTGTGGCATCCTATCCGTCTGGAGGAAATATGAACACTTTGGATGAGCTTAATAAGAGGCTCCTAGCGCTTGATGACTTTCAATTTCGTTCATTCACCTGTACCTTTCAGTATGCCTGGATCCGGGTTTCCACATTCATCCCATCCCATGGCAGCGTAGTAATCGCTTATCATCGCGTCGAGTGTCGCCTGGTTCAGATTTGAACCGGGTTGATCCATAAACATGGCAGGCAGGGTATCCGCGCCCATGCCGGGCGCTTGTTGTAGATTGAAGCACCTTTCCATGCTTGCAATACGGTCTCCAGCTTCAAAAAGCTCATCAGCCGTGACTGTGAGGCCCGTCAGTGAACTGGCAAGAGCCGCCTCACCTTTGAGGTCGAAGGTCCCGATCATGCTGAGTACCGGCACCTTGCATAGCCCCAGAGAGTCGAGGACAATGTTCACCAGGACAGCTCGTCGAATCAGTTTTCCCTTCCCACCCGTTGCATGGATGTCCACAGCCTCCGGATTGCCGAAACGCCTGGATGCCTGCTCCTTGGACCAGCGGTATTCAAGGGAGGCATACACATTGTTATAATCACCACCGCGACTGGAAACAGCGTATCCCAGGGCGGTACCCATGATACTTCCCGGATGATATGCAGACAGCTCCAGCCCCTTGACATGGGCGGCGTATTGATCGGCACCTTTACCGATAACCCTGGCGGCCTGTCTGACGCCTTTCGAGAGAACCTCTCCGAAACCTTCTGCAAAGGCCATTTGGGTTATCAGGGTTTCCATCACATGGGCATTGCCCCAGACCAGGTCCAGACCATGGGTGTCTTCCCGGGTCAAAATACCGCGACCATAGAGATCCATGGCAAATGCCATGGTGGTGCCAGCTGACGTGGAATCGATGCCGAATTTTGAACAAAGATTGTCGAGATAAACGATGGCCTCAAGATCATCCAGACCACATTTGGCACCGATATTCAGCATGGGTTCGAACTCTGGCCGGGTTACTGTTTTCTCAGGGTTTTTTTTCCGGTCAAAGCTGAGAACCGCTTTGCACTGAACCGGACAATTGTAGCACCCGCTGGATTTGAGTTTGAATACGTCCAGATGTCTTCCATCGATGCTGTCCACCTGAGAAAAGCGATTTTCCCGATAGTTACGTGCGGGCATGATTCCCATGTCGTCGGCCCATTTCACATATCCGGCGCCGCCATATTGCGCAAAGGTTTTAAAGTCTGGAGAGGCTTTGATCATTTTGGCATATAGCTTGACAGCCTCCCTGGCCAGGGATGTTTTTACCGGGAACTTCCTTTTACCCCCTTTTGCCATTACAATGGCCTTGAGGTTTTTTGACCCCATGACAGCACCCATACCGGTCCTGCCGGCTGCGTGATCCCTGCCGGATATGATACAGGCGAACCTGGCCAAGTTTTCCCCTGCAGGGCCAATGACCAGGCAGGTCAGGTGACGGTTCCCCAGGACATCCTTGATTTTTTCCTGGGTCTCAAAGGTATCAAGACCTTTTAAAAAGCGGGCATCGCGGATTTCTGCACGAGCATCTTCAATATACAGGTATACAGGATTGTCTGATCGGCCTCTGACAATGATGCTCTGTAGACCGCAGGATCGCAGCCATGCACCGGCCTGGCCCCCGATGTTCGAACTCCCCAAAAGACCTGTCAGGGGTGAGACGGCATTGATATGCAGACGTGAAGATGCCGGAGCGGCGGTCCCGGTCAGGAGGCCGCAGCTAAAAAGCAGGCAATTATCCGGACCAAGGGGATCGATTTCTCCTGAAAAACGATCAAACAGATAGGCCACGTTGAACCCTCTGCCACCGATAGATGTTTTCAGTATACGGTCCTGAACAGGCGATAAGAAATGTCGCTTCTCTGTCAGGTTGACATGCAGTGCCTTGCCGTAAATTCCCATAATAAAATTCTCTCGCTACCCATGTGTATAATTGATCAAAGGATGAGCGGTAAACTGTTTGACATGGGTAGCCATTCCAAATATTCTCTTTTTTGCGATATGTTCCAATCATGGATTCCGAATAAATAACTAACGTATTTGATCATAGCCTATTCGGAAAAAAATAAAAACACCTGAACCGCAACAGTGAGCGCTATCACCGAAACTTGTCGAAAATCCTGGTTTGTCGGGGCTGCGAGATTCTTCAATTAAAAAAGAGGTGCTAATGAAAAATATCCTGAAAGTAATGATATTATTTTTGGCCGTTGCTATCGGCATAGGCATTTATTTTCTAAATTCAGCCCTAATCGTCGGTTCTGGATATGCATCCAAATATCTCTGCTCTCAGGTTTTTCTGGCAGACAGGAATCCCGACCTGGTCTTTAAGAATGACGTACTCCCGACACATCCACTTTTCAGATTCATCACAAACACTGTGGACAGAGACAATAAAACAGTGACGGCTACCGCTTTCGGATTTTTAAGCAAAGCCACAGCCGTTTATCGCGACGGCTGTGGGTGCACCTTGACAGTCGACTCATCGCGCGATGACCTGTTGGAACAAAGCAAGGGCCTAAAACCGGAGCTGCAGAAAGTGTCCGACGAAAACTGGCCTCAGGGTGAAACCATTGATTATGGCAGCATCCCTAAAAATGTCGATCAGGACAAGCTGATGGCGGTAATCGAAGAAGCGTTTCAGGAACCGGGAGCAGACACGATGCGAAACACGCAAGCGATTGTCGTCGTTTACCGGGACAGGGTCATTGCCGAAAAATATGAAGCGCAGTTTTCCCACCAAACACCCATGCTGGGATGGTCCATGACAAAAAGCATAACCAATGCACTGATGGGCATACTGGTAGGGAAAGGCAAACTCGACATCATGCAGCCGGCGCCTGTTGATGCCTGGCAGACACCTGGTGATGAAAGAGGGGCTATAACGCTCGATCAAATGCTTCGCATGTCCAGCGGACTCGAATTCGAAGAGGTCTATGCGCCCTTCAAAGATGCCACCCAGATGCTTTACAAATCAAAAAGCATGGCCGACTTTGCCGCGGCAAAACCCCTGAGGGCAAAACCGGATCAAGAATGGTATTATTCCAGTGGAACAACCAACATTTTAGCCAGGATCGTTCGTGATACAGTTGGAGGCTCTCTGCCCGCTGTCATTAGTTTTGCACAAAGAGAACTATTTGATCGCATCAACATGTACTCCGCCATCATCGAAGCAGATGCATCCGGTTCGTTTGTGGGCTCCAGTTACATGTTTGCCACAGCCAGAGATTGGGCCAGGTTCGGCGTTTTCATCAAAAACGACGGCGTCTGGAACGGTGTGCGTATCCTGCCGGAAGGCTGGGTGAATTATTCCCTGACACCGACGCCCCAGGCACCCAAAGGGAAGTATGGTGCACAATTCTGGCTAAATGCCGGACGAGAAGACCGGTCGGAAGACACATTGTATCCATCGCTTCCAAAAGATATGGCCTATCTGGGCGGCTTCAATTTCCAGATCGTTGCGATCATACCGTCACGTGATCTCGTCATCGTGAGGCTGGGAGTCACCCACGATGATTCCTGGAGCCACGAAGCCTTTATTGGAAATGTTTTAGCCTGCATCAAGGAATAACTGTCAACAGATCAAAAAAGCCGGTCCCTGGGCCAGAAGCGTACAAAGGGCTGCATCTTTGCCACATAAAAAGTCTTTATATTGAGGAGTTTTACAGCATGCCAAATTTTAAAATACATCCTATCGTTCTGGGCACCAAAATTTTCGACAAAACCATGATGACCTACCAGCATGGCTACGGTGAAACCTATACCATTCCCATCTATTGCTGGTATATCGAAGGAGGAGAAAAAAAAATACTCGTCGACACCGGTGAGATGAGCCCGATCAAGTCAAAAGAAAGGGAAACCGCCATCAATGGCAGGATATACAGCTTCGAGGAGGGGCTTGCCCGATGGGACCTTACACCAGAAGCCATCGATGAGAATTTTAACCCTCCAAGAGAAATCCGCGCCATGGAGATGGATGTCATACCGCCTGGAACCCATGTGAATACCTATGAAGCTTATGACATCATGACAACGGTCAAGAAAATGGCAGACTTGTTAATCCCGCTTCACGAACCAAAATTTGCAGGTATGGATACGATACCCTCATGAAACCTGAACCCATCTCAAAAATAGGATTTTGGTTCAAGGTCAAGGCGATCTCGATGTTCAACCCGCAGGAATACTGTCGTATTTTGAGGCGTTGAAACGAGAGAACAACACAGAGATTGAGACAAAAGACATTTTTGAGATAGGTACATATAAAAGGAGTCATTATGAAAGCCATCAGGTTGGTGGAAATTGGAAAACCACTACAGGAACAAGAGATTCCCATACCGTCCGTGGGGAACCAGGATGTCCTTGTTCGTGTAAAAGCAGCCGGTATCTGCCATTCGGACGTGCACTACCGGGCAGGCAAATCCCCGGTGGGTGTATTGCCCCAGACCTTGGGACATGAAGTTGCCGGCGTCATTGAAAAGGTTGGCACCGGCGTATCGAATGACCACGTCGGGGAAAGGGTCAGCCTTCATTATCTGCTGACCTGTGGCGACTGTGATTACTGTAGACAAGGCCGGGAACATTCTGTGTGAGAGGCACGATGATCGGAAAACATCGGGATCGAGGATATGCAGAGTACATTGCGGTTCCGGCACGAAATGCCGTTCCCCTCCCGGATGCAGTTTCCTTTGAACAGGGTGCGGTTCTGATGTGTTCGACATCCACCTCCTTTCAGCACTGCGGAAGGCCCGATTGAGAGCCGGCGAAACCGTTGCCGTTTTCGGTGCCGGAGGTCTGGGTATGTCCGCCATTCAACTGGCCTACGCCATGGGCGCCTCGGCGGTTTTTGCCATCGATATCAGTCCGCAAAAATTAGCAACAGTTGAGACATATGGCGCCATTCCGGTGGATGCTTCGACATGCGACCCGGTTGAAACACTTCATCAAAAAACCCGAGGGAAGGGTGTTGATGTTTCTCTTGAAGTTATCGGATTGCCGGAAACCATGCAGTATGCGGTTCGTTGTCTGGGTGTATTCGGGCGGGCCGCCCTGGCAGGCATTGCTGAATCCCCGTTTGAGGTTGATTCCTACCAGGAATTGCTGGGTAAGGAGGCTGAAATTATCGGCTGTTCAGATCACCTTCTAGAGGAACTGCCGATTCTTCTGGAGTTTCTGCGCCAGGGTAGAATTGATCTTTCTCATGTCATCACAGATTCAGTATCCCTGGATGCCGACGCTATCAACAAGGTCCTCGAAGAACTCGAACAATTCAAAGGTCACGTGCGAACGGTTATCAAACCGAACGATAGTATTGCGTTCCTAAATTAATTGTTCTCTAAAAACCGGGACAAGGACGGATTTCCTGCTTGCCCGTCAGAAAGTTTTTTACCTGAAAAATGGGAACCTCCCTTCGATGAAAGATGCCTGCCGCCAAGGCTGATTCGACATCTGTCTCCTCGAATACTTCCTGGAAGTGCTCGACACATCCGGCACCGCTCGAGGCAATGACTGGAAGGGTTACAGCATGCTTGACCGCATTGATCAACTCGGCATCAAAGCCGATGTTGGTACCATCCCTGTCGATACAGTTGAGCAGTATTTCGCCGGCACCCAGCGTTTCACACACCCTGGCAAGGGTGATGGCATCCAAATCCCGGCCTTCTCTTCCGCCCTGGACGGTACATTGGAACCAGCAGAATGTTTCACCTTCCGGACCCGGTATTCGGCTTTCGATTACCGGGTGCTTCACGGCATCGGGCGCGTGCACGTACACACGTCTCGGGTCGATGGAAATGACCACCGCCTGGTTGCCGTATATCTTTGAAATTTGCTCTATGGAGCTTTCACCGGTCTTTTTGCCTGTCTTCAGATAGGCCTCGGCAATATATACAGCATCGCTTCCAATGGATATCTTATCAGCGCCCGATCTGAAATATTCTTCGGCTACTGCCAGTGCGGAATACTGCCGACCGTCTTTATCTGTGTAGTCCCGGATGCCTCCGCCGATGGTCAGCGGCACAAACACTGTTTTGGAAGTTTGTTTCAACACCTTGAGCATGGGCATATCTTTGAGAGGAAAATCCCGAAACCCGGTAATGTTTAGAAACGTGATTTCGTCGGCACATTCATCGTAATATCGCCGGGCAAGTTCTACTGGTTTACCAAGATTTCTTACAGAACCATCTTCCCGTACATCATACTGGTCCCCCTTGGTCACCACGAGATCGCCCTTATCATTGGAGCGAACGTCCAGACAGGCGATAATCCGTTTGGCAAGTTTGGTTTCTTCCGGCTGGATGGACGGTAGATACCGGTTCCCTGTCTTTTTGAATGAAGTTTTTCAAGAGTGCAAGCCCCGCGGAGCCGCTCTTTTCCGGATGGAACTGGGTGGCCAGAATGTTGCCCGTTTGGATGCCACTGACAAATTCGATACCATAGTCGGTGGTTGTCATGACAACTGATGTATCAATCGGGTCGACATAGTAGGAATGGACAAAATAAAACTTTTCATCCCCATGTAAATCGTTGAACAGGATGGACGGCTGTTTCACCTTTATACCGTTCCATCCGATATGAGGGACCGATCGTTTCACGCGAAATCGCCGGGCACATCCTTTTAGAATACCGAGTCCTTTTAAATCAGGAGCCTCTTCGCTCTCTTCAAACAGGGCATGCAAACCCAGGCAGATACCCAAAAAGGGTCGATTGCTTTGCAGATAAATTTTCAAGGGATCCATATACTGTTTCTGATTCAATATATGGATCATATTTCCAAAATTACCCACACCGGGAAAGACGAGTTTTTCGGCCGCCAGAATTTCCTGGCTGTTTTGAGCAACCCGGACAGTTTCGCCCAGTTTTTCTAGGGCATTGATAACGCTTCGGACATTACCGGCGCCGTAATCGAGGAGGGTAATCATCGTTTAGTAAAAAAATCGATTAGGCCAAAAGTGCTTTGGCATTTTCAGATGCGGACGCAGCATTTGCACCATAGGCATCCGCACCTATCTTGTCGATAAAGTCCTGGGTCACAGGGGCACCACCAGCCATAATCTTCACCTGGTCGCGAATACCGGCTTCCTTGAGCGCCGTGATGGTTTCCGCCATCTTGGGCATGGTGGTCGTTAAGAGTGCCGACATGCCGAGAATATTGGGCTTGTGCTCTTTGACGGCATCGACAAATCCCTGGGGCTTGATATTGACACCCAGATCGATAACCTTGAAACCGGCGCCCTGGAGCATCATGGCTACCAGATTTTTTCCAATATCATGCAAGTCTCCTTCCACCGTTCCAATAACAACTTTGCCTGCCCCGGCGGCATCGGCATCCGACAGAAGGGGTTTGAGAATATCCATGGCAGCGTGCATGGTTCTGGCGCAGAGCAGAACTTCCGGAATAAACATATCCCCAGCCTTGAAACGTTTTCCCACAACTTCCATACCAGCCAACAACCCCTTGTCGAGAACTTCCTTTGGATTAGCCCCCTTGTCCAAGGCTTCCTGGGTCAGTTTTTTGACCTCGGGTTCATTTCCTGTAATCAACTCTTGGGCCATTTTTTCATACAGATCGTTCATGTTTAGTTTTCTCCTATAAGGGTTTGTCGAACCTCTCGCGTTTATACCGCTTGTCATAATAATGTTCCGAAAATAGGATGGCGGCATAAGGGGTTGTAGCAGAAAAAAGGTCCTCAATCGGAACGTTTTTCTGACAACCCCTATATCAGAAGTCTCTATAAAATAGGTGTTCCTAAAATTCAATCACTAAACCAGTTTAAAATCACTTTTCCTGATTGTCCGGAGCGCATTACCTGAAAGGCGGCTTCGTAATCTCTGAAATCATATCGATGGGTGATGATAGGCTGGATGTCCAATCCCGATTGAATCATTACGGTCATTTTATACCAGGTTTCATACATCTCCCGGCCATAGATACCCTGAATGGTCAAACCATTGAAAATAACAAAATCCCAATTAATGGTTGTTTCTGGCGGAAGTATTCCTAAAAGTGCGATTTTGGCACCGTGGCACATGTTGGAAAGCATACTTTGAAGTGCGTCAGGGTTGCCGGACATTTCCATGCCAACATCAAATCCTTCCTTCATTCCCAGAGCCGCCTGTGCGTCTTGGATTGTTTCGTGCCGCACATCCAGGGTCATGGTGGCCCCCATGGACTTTGCCAAGTCAAGACGATATGGGTTCACATCGGTGACAACCACATGCCTGGCTCCGGCGTGTCTAACAATGGCAGCGGCCATACATCCAATGGGACCTGCACCGGTAATAAGAACATCCTCTCCCAGCACATCAAAGCTGAGGGCGGTATGGGTCGCATTTCCCAAAGGATCAAAACATGCCAGAATATCCATGGGAATCTTGGGGTCACAGTACCAAACATTGGTGACCGGGATACTCAGGTATTCAGCAAATGCACCCGGTCGATTGACGCCGACACCGCTGGTTTTCATACACAGATGTCTTCTACCGGCCAGGCAGTTGCGGCACTTTCCACAAACCAGGTGTCCTTCACCCGACACAATCTCGCCAGGTTTGAAACCATGAACATTCCGGCCGGTTTCCAGTATCTTGCCAACAAATTCGTGACCGAAGTGCATGGGGACAGGAATTGTTTTTCGTGCCCAGGCATTCCAGTCATAGATATGGATATCTGTGCCGCAGATGGCGGTTTTGTATATCCGGATCAGCACATCGTTAATACCGACATCCGGTTCCGGCACATCTGCAAGCCAAACGCCCGGCTCCGGTTTTGCCTTTACAAGAGCTTTCATGTTATCCTCCGGTTACGAAATGACGCCTAAATCCCGGCCAACTTTTGCAAAGACTGCAATAGCCTTGTCCAGATGGTGCTTCTCATGAGCGGCAGACATCTGTGTCCGAATACGGGCTTTGCCCTTGGGAACAACCGGATAGCTGAAGCTGGTGACATAGATTCCTTCTTTTAGCATTCGCCGGGCCATTTCCGATGCGAGCTTGGCATCACCCAGCATGACCGGAATGATGGGATGTTCTCCCGGTACTAGATTAAAACCCATATGTTCCATTTCTGCCCTGAAATATTGATTGTTTTTTGTCAGTTTGATGCGGAGCTCATCGCTTTCCTCTAACAAGTCTATCACCCTTAACGATGCCGCTGCAATCATGGGTGCCAGGGTGTTGGAGAACAGGTAGGGGCGCGATCGCTGACGCAGCCATGTAACCAGCACCTTACTCCCGCTGGTATATCCCCCGGAAGCACCCCCCAATGCCTTTCCCAAAGTACCGGTCAGGATGTCGATCCGTCCTTCGACACCGCAAAATTCCGGTGTGCCGCGGCCATTTTTACCCATAAAGCCCACCGCATGAGAATCGTCCACCATGACCAGGGCACCGTATTGGTCGGCAAGATCACAAATACCCTTTAAATTGGCGATGATACCGTCCATGGAAAAGACACCATCGGTGGCAATCAGCTTGAAACGGGCACCAGCGTTATCCGCTTCCCGAAGCTTGGCTTCAAGGTCCGCCATGTCGTTGTTTTTATATCGGAAACGCCTGGCTTTACATAACCGGATACCGTCGATAATGGATGCATGATTCAATTCATCGGAAATAACCGCATCCTCAGCACCAAGAATGGTTTCAAATAGACCCCCATTGGCATCAAAACAAGAGGAGTAAAGAATGGTGTCCGCAGTTCCCAGAAATCGACTCAAACGAGCTTCCAGCTCCTTGTGAAGCGTCTGTGTGCCACAAATAAATCGCACGGAAGCCATGCCAAACCCGTATCGCCCCGCACCGTCCTGTGCCGCCTTGACCAGCTCTGGATGGTTGGCGAGGCCGAGATAGTTGTTGGCACAGAGGTTGATACATTTCTTCCCATTTTCGATGATAATTTCTACCTGCTGGGGTGAAGTGATTCCATATTCAGCCTTGTAGAGACCGCTTTCCTGCAGCGCATTCGTTTCGCTGTTCAGATATTTTAAAAAGTTTTCGCAACGATGAACTCCGAGAGTCATCATGCACCTCCTTTTGGAAAAGCCGTCATCCACAGGTTATCTATGAAATGCCAATGCTGAATCACACATGTCCGTAATAATCACGGTGAACGGTGATACTGTAGGCAAAATCCAGAAGCGTTCCCCAACTGAACAGGGGAATATCGATTTCACGCTGAAGTGCCCTGGCAAACGGGGGAAATCCCGTGCATTCCAGAACCATGGCACCCATTTTGGGATGACTTCGATAAAAGTCGATACCTGCAGCAACAAAATCGGATGCTGCTTTTTCATAATCGGCGCCGGGGGGGTCTGTGCGGTTTGACTGGCTCCACAGGTGCTCGAATTCAGGGCAGTGGTAATCGTCTTCAGCACCGGCAATCACGTAGTTGCTGCCAATCTCGACATTAACTGCTGAGAGGTGTGCATCGGCAAGATACATCTTTTCGGCCACCAGAATCCCTACGAGTTTGTCAGGACCCACGAGTTGTTGTGCCCAGGGGACCTGCAAGAGACTTGACATGAAAACCGGAACATCCACGTGTCTGGCTATTTCCTTCTGAAAATAAGCAAAATAGCCACACTCGGCAGCAATGGCTCGACAACCCATGCTCTCTAATTTTTTAGCGGCTCTCTGAATCGGTTCCAGGCAAGGTGACTTGTCTTCTTCGACCACCAGCGCCTTGATATCGACTTCTTCGGCAATTTCGAATTGAATGGGAAATGGATAGGCGCTCGCATTTCTCACGTCACCCGGAAACCCGGGATAAATGTCATCCAGAATAATGATGCCCAGCCCCATGCCATAACACCTGTGTTCTCTGCGTGCCCTGATTTTTTTAATACCCATATCGTGATATGCAACCATGGTTTTTTCCTATTTACCCTGTTTTTTCGAACACGAAAGCACCCTCTCTTTGCTCGGCCGCCTGGATTATTGCTGATATGCGATCAAGAACTTCACTGGCCAATTGAATCGACGGTGGTCGGGATAAAATGTCGGCAAGTTTGCTTTGTATGCGATCCAGCATGGTTTCTGCACCATTTTCCTGCCAGGTGGTCCACACGTTTCTATCCATCAGGTCGGATGTCAGGATTTCCTTTCGGCATTGCTTGGCGGTTTCCGGAGTTGCAATAAAACTGCCTCCCGGCCCGACTTCATCGATGAGATCGAGCATCAGGGTTGCATCATTGACTACAATACCCCTGGCAATCCGCTTTGCCTGGGAAATAATTTCATCGGTCATCACCAGCATCTCCAGAGAACCGATATCGGCACAGTCAAGAAACCCAGCATCATGCACCATATTGGCCTTGCTCAACTGGGACAGAACCACCTGAAGCGTACTTTCGATGGCCGCCTGAAGATCCATTACCTTGGATTCCGAGGCACCGGCAGTCCCCATAAACGGAACACCCAGAAATTGGGTGATCTCCGAAATTGCCGCAGAATATAGACTCATTTCGGGTCCGCCATAGGCCACACGTGCCGTTCGTAGATCCATGGGAGTTGGAATCGCCCCGAGACAGACAGGTGCGCCCGCTTTCTTGAGTTGGAAAATAGCCAGACCGCTGAGCATGCAGGCCAGGTTGGAAACCAGGAGACCGGCTCCGGTGATCGGCGCACTCAAGCCTGCCACACCACCGCCCATATAAATGACCGGTATGTTTTTTTCCACAGCCCACAAACAGTTGGCCAGGTCCTCATCGGTGTGCGTTAACGGCGCCTGCCAGGTGGAAAAAAAACCGAAGTTCGGTCGGTGCTCAAAGGCCTTTTCACTTCCTGATACGGTAGAAGCGATTTTATAGATATCTTCGAGATGGTCTTTCTTGAAAGCCCAGCCAAGAACCGGTTTGCCGGTATGGGTTATCATTTGTGCAAACTCATGCACAGATGCCAAAGAGGACGTGACGTTGTCTATCAACCCAAGGGACATGACATAATCAATGTTGTCCAAAGCATCACAAACCCGAGCGGTTAGAGCCGGGTCGCTCTTTTGGGTGAAGCGCCTTTCCCCGCTTTCCGGGTCCATGAAATAGGTACAGGTCGGCCCAGGTCCAAATCTGACGGCCCCTGCTTCAATTGACATATCCCATTGTTGGTTCTGCCCACAAATCGTAAAAGTTTTGGGTGCATCAACCAGCGTGGTTTCAATCACATGAGAAGGGATTCGAACGCGATGGTCATCGATTTTTGCCCCCGCATCGTGCAAAAGCGCTCTCGCTTCCTGGTTGCGGACCTCAACACCTGTTCGTTGCAAACAAGCCAATGTTGCCCGGTAGATATTACGGATCTGATTGTCGGATAAGATTCGGAGATGTGGAGAATGAAATTCCGTATCGAACGAGTCCATGATAGTATTTCCTTTTAATGGAAAATCGTATCTGTTTTGCTTATGAAACGTTCAAGTGAACGCTGCTACCAGCGACCCGGTTAATCCTGAGATATTATACCGCTTGTCATAATAATGTTCCGAAAATAGGATGGCGGCATAAGGGGTTGTAGCAGAAAAAAGGTCCTTAATCGGAACGTTTTTCTGTACAACCCCTATAGAATAACACCTCAGATGCTGCTTCATATACATTTAATTTATAGAAAGCAATCCTAACCTGATACACCTGACAAATTATGGGTAATTGTGAAAAATTAAGGCGGGTAAAAAAGATAACCGTTGCGGAGAAACAACTTCTGCAATGCTGGATGAATAGATTTCAAAACGCTTTATTGTAACTGCGCTCCCTCGACCCTGTTTCGTCCGCCGTCCTTGGCTTTGTAGAGATATTTATCCACATGATTCAGCATCCCATCAACCGAAAGGTTTTTTAAGAGCATATCTGGAGAAAACCCTGAAACACCAAAACTGGAAGTAATACGGACCTCCTTATCGCCAACGGTGTAGCGCATGTCAGATACCGCCCCCCGAAGCCGTTCGGCAAGATGTCTTGCACCTAAAAAGTCAGTTTCAGGCAGCACAATCAGGAATTCTTCGCCGCCATATCGGGCTGACCAATCAATCTGGTCCCTTATGGATGCCGTTATGCAGTCAACAAAACCTTTCAATATGGTATCGCCTGCCACATGACCGAAATTGTCGTTAACAGCTTTGAAATGATCTATGTCACATAAAATTAAGGAAAGAGAACGCTTGTACCGAATTGAGCGTTTGATTTCCTGCGGCAATCTCTCATCGAGATATCCCCGATTATAGATACCCGTCAGGGGATCCGTGATAGAAAGGGTCCGAATTTCTTCATTGGCCTCTTTCAATGATTTTTCCAGGTCAAGGATTCGAAGCCCATTCTTGAGTCGGGCAATAAGCTCCGCACGATCCGCCGGTTTGATCAAGTAGTCATCAGCACCGGACTCAAGACCTGAAATAATGTCGTCTTTTGAATCCTTTGCCGTCAACAGCACAATGTAAACATACCCATTTGGCTTTTCGTTACGGAGGGCTTTGCACAGTTCGGGGCCTTCCATTTCCGGCATCAGCCAGTCTGTCAGAACAATCGGAAAAAAACACTTCCTAAAAAGGGCCAGGGCCTCTTTTCCATTTTCTGCCAATGTGACCTTAAAACCTTCTTTAACAAGGATTTTTTCCAGCATTTTCCGTGAGATCGGGTTGTCTTCTACAAGAAGTATCGGATAGGAAGCATTCATGTTCAACCTCTGAATCTATCGGCTTAATCCATTAACAGTTATTACCGGATAAGGTGCATTTAAAATGATATACTGCGCAGTGGATCCGAACAAAAGCTTTCCGACCTTGGATCTTTTGGATATCCCGATAAAAATAAATTCATATTCCTTGCCCTCGGAAAACTTCACCAGTTGTTCTCCGGGTGAATAGATGTCCACAAGCAGGTGGGCATGATACGGGATGTCATTGTTGATGAATTGTTCCTTGATCTGGATATGGAATGCATCTTCCATCCCTTTTACCTCAGATATAGACAGCGCTTCTTCTCTTCTAAAGGTGGAAACAACATCTACGGCAACCCGCCACTCTTTGGCATATTTCTGGGCAAGTCTTAAGCTTTCTTTGGAGACATCGGTATCTTCATAACACACCATCAGGTTGCCGCGGTTCTCTTTGCTTTTAAATAATTTCATCTGTTTTTATCCGGTGTTGGTTTTCCTCAGCTTATGCAGCCGGTCAGGCAAGGGCCGACAAATCAGGGGATCAAGGTTATCACATGTTTAATGTCTTGATAATACTAAATAAAAAATAAAAAGTCAACCTCAGAAATCATATATTGCATTCAATGATGTCAATGGACAGAACCGCTCGTTCCATCCAGTCTAAAATATTGGCACTGGTAATTCCTGCTCCGTTTCGAATTATATTCTTGACATATTAATTTTTAGAGAATATTTAGCTAAAATTAAAAGGATTAAAGAATGTTAGACGAAATAAGCTTAAAAATACTGAAGATACTACAAAAGAAGGCCAGAATTCCGAATGTAGAAGTTGCAAGACAGGTAGATATGGCGCCCTCAGCTGTATTGGAGCGAATTCGGAAACTTGAACAAAAGGGGTTTATCGACGGATATGAAGTCCGGCTAAACCCTGAAAAATTCAAAAGAAATCTGGTTGCTTTTATTACCATCGTTACAAGTAGCCAAGAGGCTGTGATGCTGACAGGTAAACGACTCACGGCGATTCCCGAAATCCAGGAGGTCCACCATATTACGGGTGAAGATGGCTTTTTAGTGAAGGTCCGTGTTTCTGATGTAGCGGAACTGGGAAAGCTTATCCAGAATAAAATTCTCAAGATAACGGGTGTAAAAAAGACCCATACCGCCATTGCCATGTCTACCTTCAAAGAAACAGCACGAATTCCGATAGATACCCATGATATCGTCTAATTTGATTTTATCCCGCGCAGCTCAGACAAACAGGGTTTTTCGATCCTACAAGACGGAAATTTCAACAAGCAGCGGAAAAAAATAAAAGTTTAAACCCATATAAACAAGAGGTGCACATGATCCGAATTAACGAAAACTACCAAAAACTGCATGCGTCCTATCTGTTTGCCGAAATAGCCAGGCGGGTAAATCAACATCAAACAGAAAACCCGGCCAAAGAGATTATCAAACTGGGAATAGGCGATGTGACCCGGGCGTTACCGGAAATCTGTATTCAGGCCTTTCATCTGGCTGTGGATGAAATGGCGCAAGACCATACGTTTCGCGGATATGGCCCTGAACAGGGGTATCCATTCTTGCGGGAAGCCATTGCTAAAGAGGACTTTCAGAAATATGGTGCGGATATTCAAGCGGATGAAATCTTTATCAGCGACGGTTCCAAATGTGATACCGGTAACATTCAAGAAATTTTCTCCCAGAATATCAAGGTCGCAATCCCGGATCCCGTTTATCCCGTCTATGTCGACACCAATGTTATGGCTGGTCGAACCGGGCACTATCATGAAGGCAGATATGAAGGCATCACCTATCTGGAATGTCGTCAGGAAAATGGGTTTATCCCCCATCTTCCTTCAACACCTGTGGACTTGATATACCTATGTTACCCAAACAATCCCACTGGTGCTGTGATAACCAAAGAGCAATTACGCCAATGGGTCGATTATGCAAGAGACCATCATGCTTTGATATTATACGATGCCGCTTATGAGGCGTTTATCCGGGACGACACCCTCCCCAGATCGATATTTGAAATCGAAGGTGCCCGGGAAGTTGCCATCGAATTCAGGAGCTTTTCTAAAACAGCTGGATTTACCGGTACCCGTTGCGCCTATACTGTCGTGCCAAAAGCCTGTACCGCCTATACCGAAAGCGGCAAAGCCTGTTCGCTGAAAGATTTGTGGAATCGCAGACACACAACCAAGTTCAACAGTGTATCGTATCCGGTACAAAAAGCCGCCGAGGCTGTCTACAGCCCGGAGGGAAGGCAACAAACCCGCAAATTGACTGATTATTACCTGCGGAATGCTGCATTGATATTAAAAGAAATAACGAAAATGGGGTTTACCTGCATCGGCGGCGTCAATTCTCCCTATATCTGGGTCGACTGCCAGCGGAAATCATGGGAGTTCTTTGATCGGCTTCTGGACAAAGCCGGTGTCGTCTGCACACCTGGAGCAGGTTTTGGGACGTGTGGTGAGGGATTTGTCAGAATCAGTGCCTTTAACAATTACGAAAATGTCGCCATTGCCATGGAGCGTATTAAATCAGCTCTGTTTTAACCGTACCGGAGCACATGGCTTCTCCATGGGATTCAACTACAACGGACGCTTGCGGCCAAAAGAACTCCTGCTTGGCTCAGACGGGACCGTCACATTAATTCGGAGGGAAGAACACATACAAGATTATTTTGCTACCTTGACCTTTGAACCTGACACGATGAGGCCTGCAAAACAAATTAATAGATATGTATTGCATCAAAACAAATAAATTAACACTAGAACTGAAAGTTGTGCCGGTTAAAACACTGTTGCAACATGAACAGATCCTTCCGCATAAAGTCAGTAGGCTTACCTATGAGTTTAAGAATCTCGCACATCTTCAAAATCCGGTCATTGTCGATGAAAATCATGTTGTCCTGGATGGCAATCATCGGACCCATGTTTTCAAAGCCTTGAACTTCAGATACATTCCTGTTTGTAAAATCGACTACCTGAATGACAATACAAAGTTGCGATGCTGGTTCAGGTTGCTCAGGCATGTTCCGGACATCGATACCATCAAAAATGCCTTTGAGACATCCGGGTGTCGTACCCATCCAGTTCCAGACAAATCAGTCTTGAGGAAGGCCCTGGAGACCAACACGGATGCGTGCGGCATTCAACTTGTGGATGGCTGCCTCTTTATAGAATTTCCAAAGCAATTATCACAAGACGCGGTGGCGATATTCGATCTGCTGCAGCAGATCCAGCAGAAATTAATATCTAAGGAGATCTCCCTAGACTACATCCCCTGCAACAAGGTTCATACAGAGCAGTTCTGCCAAAAACTGCACGCCAACGAAGCCGTCATATGGACGCCTAGGCTGACCAAAAAGATCGTCATTGCCTCTGCAAAGGGAAAAAAGATATTTGCACCCAAAACAACCCGCCACGTAATTCCGGCCAGACCTCTCAATGTCAATGTCCCTGGGTATTGGCTTAAGGAGAACGTTTCTTTAAAAGAAATCAACCAACGATTCGAAACGTTTTTACAGACAAAACAGGTACGACGGTTCGGACCCGGCCAAGTTATCGATGGCCGCTACTATGAAGAAGAACTGTTCGTTTTTTTCCGCTCACAAAGGAAGGGTTCACAATGAAAACAAAACAAAAACTGATCAGCATCTCTGCCTTTGGGCCCCATACGCCCGGCCTGGTTGCGCTAATTACGAATAAGATATTCGAAATGGAAGGCAACATCGTGGATGTTGAAGAGAACTGCAGGCGGGGTCTGTTTTCTATTTTTCTGGTGGTTGATTTCTCAGCATCAAAACACCCCATAGCACATATCATCACAATGCTGAGTGCGATACAGGAAGAGACCGGGATCAAAATCATTCTCGACCCCTACAATGACAAAGCATCCTTTCTGCCATCCCAACACGAAAGCCATCTTGTAACCATCATTGGTGTTGACCAGCCGGGTATTATCGCCAAGGTATCGAGCCTGTTTCACAGCTATGGAATCACCATTGAAAAGTGCAGGATGATTGCCCGGGGTGCTTTCTTTTCCATGGAAGTGATCATCGATACCAGCACAATGAATGACACCTCTGAAATGTCCCATGAGGCATGCATCAAGAAGATGAAATCCGATCTGAAGAAGCTGTGTACTGAAATAGATCAAAGCGTGGTAATTCAAAGCGGAAATATCTATCAAAGAAATAAAAAACTGGTTGTGTTTGATGTTGAATCCAGCCTGGTGCAGCAGGCTTCTCTAAAAAAATTCATCAAAACAATCAACGGGAGAATAAACACGGATAAAAAGGTTTCCGGGTCGCGGGAGACAATTGACGGCCAGGTGGGAGCGCTCGTTGACAATGCCAAAAAACTGAAAGGGTTGTCTGCCGATGACCTTGAAAAACATGTTGATATTCTTCAGTTGAATCCTGGAACATTTGAACTAATAAAGATATTGAAATCCATGGGCTTTAAAATTGCCCTGTTATCATCCGGATTCAACTTTTTCATTAAAAAACTTTTTGAGACCGCTGGCGTGGATTATGCGTTTTCAAACACCCTTGAGATAGATGAAACAGGCGTATTCACTGGAAACCTGGAGCAGCCCATTATTACCAACGATACCAAAGAAGAATTGCTCGAGTTTATTATGCAGAATGAAAATATCAGCAGGGAACAGGTCATTGCGGTGGGAGACGGCTCTAAATCATCCCATTTCATTAAGAATGTTGGCCTTTCTATTGCGTTGAACCCTGAAAATCCGAGTATCATGACCGATGGCGTGCTCAGTAATGACCAGCTTCTTAATGTGCTCTACTGCCTTGGAATACCCAAGGAAGAACTGAATAAATATCTTTCTGAATGATTTGATATATTGACATGGAGGTGTCGAATGCGCGAGGAAATCGTTTCTCTACAACACATTCAATCAAACGAAAAAGAATTTCTTGTCAACCTTGTGGCCCTGTGTCCTGATGGCGTTATTGCCATCAATCGATCCGGACTGATCACCATTTTCAACCGGGCGGCAGAAGTGTTGACCGGTCATAGTGCCGAGAAAACCATCGGCAAAAAAAATATCGCTGATATTTATCCTTCCCCAGAGATTGCCAGAGAGATAAAGAAATATCTTTATTCCGATACATACGGAGATAAAGGGTACCTGGAAGGTTATGGCGTTGAGATTAAAACACAGGCCGGAAAGAAAGTTCCCATCCGTCTTTCCGCTGCCTTAATCTACAACAACCATGAAGAAATCGGTAGTGTGGGTTTTTTTCACGATTTAAGCCCCCAGAAGAAAATTGAAAAGAAACTGCGCCAACTTTCCATAACCGATGCGTTGACCGGTCTTTACAATCAGCGTTATTTTTATTCAACTCTTTCAAAAGAAATAGGCCGTGCCTCGAGGTACCAGCGACCATTGAGCCTCATCTGTTTTGACCTGGATCATTTCAAGGACTGTAACGACCGGTTGGGGCATCTGGAAGGAGATAACATTTTACGAATCGTTGGAAAGCTGCTTTTAGGCATTGTTCGAAAATCTGATACGGCTTATCGATATGGCGGCGATGAGTTTTTCGTTCTTCTGCCAGAAGCTGAATTACAGAATGCAAAACAAACCGGCGAAAAAATCAGGACAAGTTTCAATGCTCGCTGGCCATATGATATAGCTTATAAAGACATCGACCTTACGCCGGTAACACTCAGTGCCGGCGTGGTTCAACTGGAGGAGAATGAAACCGCCGAAGCCTTGATTAAACGAGCTGATGTCGCCATGTATGAAGCCAAGCGTCAGGGAGGTGATCGGGTGATCGCCCTCCGCCACATGACGTCCTGATGTTGCAATACAGAATTACATATTGCACCCAAGGAAGTAAATCGGCTATGAGTAAAAACGATTTGTCCAACCAAGGGATGACCCACGTTACCAAAGGAGCTACTTTATGGATTATCGATTGACACCCGCCGAAGAGGCCTTCCGACAGGAATTCCGAGAGTGGTTAACCCAGACCCTGCCGGGCGACTGGGACCCGTTTAATCAACCCACATTCAAGGAACCCGAAAAGATCCGAGACGCCTACAGGGATTTCCAAAAAAAACTGTCGGAAGCTGGATATGCAGGTATGCATTACGACAAAGCCTATGGCGGACAGGGCCGCTCACTCATGGAAGGCGTGATTGTCTCCCAGGAGATGGGCCGAATGTGTATCTCCCTGGTCATGCCCGGCGTTATCACACATGGCATGGCGCTTCCGCTCATTTATTTCTGCGGAACAGAGGATCAGAAAAAGAAATTTATTCCCAAAATTTTTGACGGCTCGCATCTGTGGTGCCAGGGTTTCAGCGAGCCGGATGCCGGTTCCGACGTGGCCAATATTTCAACCATGGCCGTCCGGGATGGGGACGACTATATTGTAAACGGCCAGAAGGTCTGGACCAGCATGGCGCACTTTGCAGACTACTGCCTCCTGGTGGTCCGTACGGACCCGGATTCCCGAAAGCATAAAGGACTCAGCTACCTGTTGGTAGATATGTCACTGCCCGGTATCGACCCCAGACCCATGACCCAGATAACGGGGGAAGCGGAATTTAACGAAGTCTTTTTTGACAATGTCCGGGTGCCCGTCAGCAGCCTCATCGGTGAAGAGGGGCAGGGATGGAAAATGGCCATCACCACACTGATGTTTGAGCGTGCCATGGGTGATGTCGTCATCAGTGCCGCCTATGAAACGAATGTTGAAAAACTGATTCGTATGGCTGCAACAACCAAGAATTCAGGACGGCCCGTTCTTGAAGATCCTGTGTACCGGCAACAGATCGCCCAATCCTACATAGAAATTATGGCCCTGAAATATCATGGCCTGCGAAATTTCAGCAGTCACATCAAGACAGGAATCCCAGGGCCGGAAGGCTCCATCGGCAAACTTTTATGGAGTGAGCCGAATCAACGCATCACCGAGGCTGCCATGGACATGCAGGGTCCGGCCGGCCAGATAACCGGCGGCCCTTGGTCCGTACAAAACGGCAGCTGGCAGTATGCGTTTTTAAGATCAAAAGGAAATACCATCGAAGCCGGGACATCAGAAATTCAGCGCAACATCATCGGCGAGCGGGTTTTGGGACTGCCTAAGGATGCATCGCGGGACAAAAGCACTTCCTAAATCCATCAAAGGAGTAAGAATATCATGGATATCACCCTCAGCAAAACACAGCGGAATATCGCGCAGGAGGCGCGCCGGTTTTTAAAAAAAGAGTGTCCACCTGAATATGTCCAGGAGAAATTTATAGATGCACGGGGGATAAGCGACGATCTCTGGCATAAAATGGCTGAAATGGATTGGATGGCCATGCGGATTCCGGAAACCTACGGCGGTATGGGAATGGAACAGATTGATATGAGCCTGCTGCTGGAAGAGATGGGCCGGGCTGTGGTCCCCGGGCCCTTTTTCTCAACGGTCATCCTGGCCGGAGAGACGATCATGGCAGCCGGGACAGATCCCCAGAAAAAGAAATACCTGCGTGCTATTGCCGACGGCAAAGCCATGGCCACCCTGGCGCTTCATGAACCCGACGGGGGCTGCGACCCTGGATACATTCACATGCCCGGCACCAGGGACGGTGATGACTTTATCCTCAATGGCATCAAGCTGTATGTGCCCGACGCCCATCTGGCTGATTTTATCGTGATGACCGCCCGCACCGGAACAACCGGCAAGCCAGAGGATACCATCTCTCTTTTTATATTGAGCACCAAAGAGAAGGGCCTCACCATAACGCCCTTGCCAACCATGGATGGGACACGAAAACTGAGTGCGGTAATATGTAATGACGTACGGCTGAATAAGGCATCCATACTCGGCGAACTGAACAAGGGCTGGCAACCGCTGATTCAAGCCCTGCAACGGGCGCAGGTGGGGTTGTGCGCCGAAGCTGTCGGCGGAGCCCAGAAAGCCATGGAAATCGCTTCTGACTATGCCAAGGTCAGGGTTCAGTATGATCAGCCCATTGGATCGTTCCAGGCGATCAAGCACATGTGCGCTCAAATGTTTACCGAGGCTGAAAGCTCCCGGAGCATGATGTATTGGGCCTCCTGGGCTCAGGATTACGGCACTGAAAAAGAAGCAGCCATCGCAGCGTCCTCGGCAAAATCCTACTGTACGGATGCTTTCACCAAGGTCGCCGCCAAGGGTATTCAGGTGCTGGGAGGCACTGGTTTTACCATGGAGAACGAGATGCACCTATATCTCAAAAGAGCAAAAGCCAATCAGGGCGCGCTTGGAACCCCCGTTTACCATCGGGAAAGGGTCATGCAATTGCTGGCACCTGTCACACAATAAATCACGTAATCAGGTCCTTTTCATCACGACAGACAAAAAGAGTCAAAGGAATCTAAATCAACCCAATGAGGTAAAATGAACGTCAAACACCTGACCATTAAAAAAGATCGTCATGTAGCAACCGTCATCTTCAATCGCCCGGAGGCGCTGAATGCATTGAATGTTCAACTCATGCATGAAATCATAGCAACGGCAGAAGCTTTCCGGGAAGACGTCGAGACCCGTGTGGTCATATTTACCGGTGCTGGAAAATGCTTCTCTGCAGGCTTGGACCTTACTGATACCGAATATATCCAGCGCTTCCAAGAGGATTCCATGCTGATGAAATTGCGGTTTCTAAAACTTGGACCCCGTATGGTCAAGGCCATATACGATATGGATCAGATTACCATTGCCGCCGTCAATGGTGCTGCTACAGGCGGGGGGGCGTGTATTGCCGCGGCCTGCGACTTTCGTGTGGGTGCCGATGACTGCCTTGTTGGATATCCTGAAGTTGGACTGGGTATGAACCTGAGCTGGGTGGCTCTGCCCATGTGCGTCAACCTGATCGGTCCTTCAAAAGCCAAGCAAATGGTAATTCTGGCAAGAAAGGAAACTGCTGCCACACTTATAAAATGGGGATTCCTGGATGAGGTGGTGCCTGCAAAAGATCTTCTTGCAAGCGCCAGGAAGATGGCCGAAACATATGCTTCCAAACCACCCGTCGCTGCTCAGATGGTAAAACGGAGCGTCAATGCTATTGCATCGGCACTGGATCAGGCCATCATGCACATGGATGCGGATCAGTTTTTGCTCTCATCAAAAACCGAAGACTTCATGGAAGGTATCACGGCGTTTCTTGAAAAACGAAAACCCCAGTTTAAAGGGAATTGACCCGGTTATCGCAGGGGATCATTATGTTCGAATATTTTTCCGGTTTACATCCTGTTTATCAGGCGCTCATTGCAACCCTTTTTACCTGGTTTATGACGGCAGCGGGCGCTGGTTTGGTCTTTTTCTTTAAGACCATCAAACGGAATGCGTTAGACGCAATGCTTGGCTTTGCTGCTGGTGTAATGATTGCCGCTTCATATTGGTCCTTGCTTGCCCCGGCCATTGAAATGTCGGAAGGATCAAATTTGCCGGCCTGGGTTCCAGCTACATCTGGATTCCTTGCGGGCGGTGCATTTCTTTGGATTATCGATAAACTACTACCCCACTTGCACCCTGGCTTTCCAAAGGAGGAGGCAGAAGGTCTCAACACCAGTTGGCGCAGAAGCGTACTGCTTGTGATGGCCATTACCATTCATAATATACCGGAAGGTTTAGCTGTCGGTGTTGCTTTTGGTGCATTAGCAGCGGATTTACCTTCTGCTTCGCTTGGCGGCGCTATTGCATTGGCAGTCGGAATTGGAATTCAGAATTTTCCCGAAGGAACCGCTGTTTCGGTACCACTTCGCAGAGAAGGCTTTTCAAGACTAAAAAGCTTTTGGTACGGTCAGTTATCCGGTGTCGTAGAACCCATAGCCGGTGTCCTTGGCGCGGTTGCGGTTATATTTATGAAACCTATGCTACCCTATGCGCTTGCGTTTGCTGCCGGGGCAATGATTTATGTTGTTGTAGAAGAATTAATCCCGGAATCTCAACTTGAAAAACACACGGATGTGGCAACCATTGGGGCGATGATAGGGTTTGCCGTGATGATGACCCTTGATGTTGCCCTGGGATAGAAATAGACTGGTTTGAGGGCATCGGTGACATTTCTCCGCCAAAAAATATAATGAGGTTAGACTGAGTTCGTTTCGCAGATTTCATTTTCCGTCCGAGGGACTAAAGCGGAGATATGGTATCACAACTTTATTGTTTGATGAAAAAATAGACTTTTGGCTGGATTTTTAACCTCCTCAAGACCATAATATTCTCAATCCATCAACACTTTACAAAATCGAGATTAATTAGCGTAATCTTCAGTTACACATTATTTTCTTTGATCCCAACATATAGTAGGTTTGCTGTTTTGGAGATTGGCTGACCGTAAGATTGCAAAAGGGTTGACAGCAATGAGAACATCAAAGGTCATTCATGTGGTTAGTTGCCACGCAGAAGGTGAAGTCGGAGATGTGATTGTCGGCGGCGTCACGCCCCCGCCCGGCAACACGATTTGGGAGCAGCGTTGTTTCATCGAGAACGATGAACGTCTGCGACGCTTCGTTCTGAATGAACCTCGTGGAGGGGTGTTTCGGCATGTGAATCTGCTGGTCCCACCCAAAGATCCTCGTGCACAAATCGGCTGGATCATTATGGAGCCGGCATATACTCCGCCTATGTCGGGTTCGAACTCGATCTGCGTGGCGACGGTGGTACTCGACACAGGAATTGTTCCCATGACAGAGCCGGAAACTGAGCTCCTGATCGAAGCGCCTGGTGGTTTGGTGAAGACGCATGCGCTATGTCGCAATGGCAAAGCAGAAAGAATCACAATCACCAACGTGCCCTCGTTTGTCGATAAATTGGGATGCTCGCTGGAAGTGGAAGGTGTCGGCACACTCATCGTTGATACGGCCTATGGCGGCGACAGCTTCGTGATTGTCGATGCGGCCGCACTGGGATTTGAAATCGTTCCGGAAGAAGCATGTGATCTTGTCGAGACGGGCAAAAAGATCACGGTAGCGGCCAACGAACAGTTGGGATTTCGACACCCATTGAATGCCGAATGGAATCACTTGTCGTTCTGCCAGTTTGCCGGACCGCTGGTCAAGGACAACGGCGATTTGGTCGGGCCGAACGCGGTGGTCATCCAGCCTGGCAAGATTGATCGATCTCCCACGGGCACGGGATGCTCAGCACGAATGGCCGTCCTGCATGCGCAGGGGCGAATGCAAGTCGGGGATCGGTATCGAGCGCGGTCGATCATTGGATCCAAGTTCGAGTGTGGGATTGAATCGGTGACCTCGGTTGGAGAGACTAAAGCGATTGTGCCGACCATTTCAGGTCGTGCGTGGATTACAGGAACGCATCAGCTCATGCTTGATCCAGGCGATCCTTGGCCCGAAGGTTATCGGATTGCCGACACGTGGCCAGCTATATAAGGACGCACCTTTTAACTCCGGATGTAGAGAGCAATGATACCAAATATGGAAGATCTTGCTCTCAAGAAAAGTTGAAGACTCCTGGCATAAGTCTTTGCCTCGAAGCGCAGTGACATCTCCAGAGATTGTCGAAAAACCCTAAATCTACAATTTTGGTGTTTGTAAGTTGCTGAATTTATTGAATGCAAAACTACTTAAATCACCGTTTTCGGACTTTTTCGACAGTCTCCCAACATGGCACTATCCGGGCAGAATCTTAGAACAGTGTAAACACAAGATCAAATGGACATTGTGATACCATCATCCAGAGGCGTTGCCATGGACCTTCAAAATAGTGGATACTTGTACAGCACTCCAATGAAAAACTAGAAGACCAGGTGCTCCGTCCGCTCAATAATCTCCTGTTGGTGGAATTCATCCAGATCAACAAAATAGTCGCTGTAGCCGGCTACGCGCACCAGTAGACCCTTGTAGTCATCCGGTGCTGCCTGGGCTTTTTTAAGGGTTTCCGTTCCAACAATATTGAACTGGATATGGTGCCCCTTGAGCTTGAAATATGTACGAATAAGGTGCGACAGCTTGACGATATCTTCATCTTTTTCCAGCGCGCTGGGTAAGAACCGCTGGTTCAGAAGGGTTCCCCCGGATTTGATCTGATCCATTTTGGAAAGTGACTTAATAACCGCAGTGGGCCCATGGCGGTCAGCGCCGTGGGACGGTGACGTGCCGTCGGAAATGGGTTTTTCAGCAAATCGACCATTGGGTGTGGCGCCGAGCATCTTGCCAAAATAGATATGGCAGGTAGTGGAAAGCATGTTCAGATGATACGAACTTCCCTTGGTGTTGGGTTTCCCGTCAATGGCGTTGAAAAGGGACTCATATACCCGCTGCATGATGGTATCCGCGCGATCGTCATCGTTGCCGAAAAAAGGTGTTTTGTTCAAAAGGCGCAGCCTGAGCGCTTCCTGATCTCTGAAATTGAGCTTCAGTGCATCAAGTAACACACCCATGGTAAGTGTTTTATCTTCAAAGATGTGCTTTCTGATGGCCGAAAGGCTGTCCGTAACAGTGCCGATACCACAGCACTGGATATAATTGGTGTTGTACCGGGGCCCGCCGTTGTAGTAATCCTTTCCATTTTTAATACAGTCCCGTATGACCACCGACAGGAACGGGGCCGGGGCGTTTACCGCAAACATACGCTCGATGTAGTTGTTAACACGGATTTTCATGTCCACAATGTAATGAAGCTGACGCTCAAAGGCTTCATACAGATCATCGAGTGTCTCAAACGTGGTTGGGTCACCGGTCTTTACACCGACGAACTTCCCTATAAGCGGATCCACGCCATTGTGCAAGGCCAGTTCAAGGAGTTTCGGAACATTCAGATAGCCGGTCAAGATATAGGCTTCTTTTCCAAACGCACCGGTTTCGATACAGCCACTACATCCGCCCTCCCTGGCATCTTCGATACTTTTGCCAACTCTCGTCTGCTCCATCACCACCGCGTCGGCATTAAAAACCGATGGGTATCCAAAACCCTTACGAATAACACGACCGGCTTTTTGGAGAAACCGATCTGGTGTTTTTTCACTGATCTGCACATTACTCTGGGGTTGAAGCAAATGAAGCTCTTCGATCACTTCCAGTATAATGTAAGAGACATCGCTGACACCATCGCTGCCGTCTCGCAAAAGACCGCCCAGATTAATGTTCGTAAAGTCATTATAGGTACCACTTTCTTTGGCGGTAACACCTACTTTTGGGGGTGCGGGATGGTTGTTGATTTTAATCCAGAGACAACTGAGAAGTTCCTTGGCCTTGTCGCGATCCAATGTTCTATTGTTTAATCCGCTCACATAAAAAGGATACAGATGCTGGTCAAGATGACCCGGGCTCATGGCATCCCAACCGTTCAACTCGGTTATCGTGCCCAGGTGAACAAACCAGTACATCTGGATCGCCTCCCAGAAATCTTGCGGCGCATGTGCAGGTACCCGCCTGCAAACCCTGGCAATCTGCTGCAGCTCTGCTTTTCTCTTAGGATCCGCTTCCGAGACCGCCATGGTATCTGCCAAGGATGCATGTCTTTCAGCAAAAACAATGGCGGCGTCACAGGCAATATCCATGGCTTTCAATTCTTCGGCCTTTTCGGTGGCCTCCGGATCATTGAGATAGTCGAGTGCCATAAGTGTCTGGCGGATATCTTTCTTAAAATCGAGCATTCCCTTTTCATATATAATGCCATCGAGACTTGTATGACCTGGGGCACGTTGTTCCATGAATTCGGTAAAGAGACCCGATCGATATGCGTCTTGCCATTCTTTTGGTACCTGGCTGAAGACGCGATCACGCATACTCTTTCCGCGCCAGTAGGGAATGACCTCCTGTTCATACGTAAGGATGTCGTTTTCTGATATGGAAAACCGTGTCATTTTCCGTTCGTTCAAGGTCATGAGGTCTTCCGCCGAGTGACACGTCAGCTCCGGAAACGTAGAGACGGCTTTGGGGAACGGGCCGCGCTCTCCCACAATGAGTTCGCCTTCTCCGATATAGAGCGTTTTTTTTTCGCATAGGTGTTTAAAGGTCAAAGCCCGCATGACCGGTATGGAATACCTGCCAAAGTTTTGCTTATAAAAAGCCGTTTCCAGCAATGCCCGTTCAATGGAGATACAGGGTTCAGCGCGAAAGCTCTCTTCACGAAGTTTTTCAATACGCTCATTCATTGTTCCTTTCAGCCTCCTATGTCGACTTTCAAACCAAAGCTTTCCAGTCGCTTTTTTGCCCGGGAAAGGTCATCCGGTGTGGGTAGAGGAATGTGTTTTGCCATGTATGCCGTATCGAGGTGAATGTACTTGTTCTCCTGATATCCATGATAGGGTAAGATATGCACGGTTTCGATTTCTGGCAAGATACGGAGAAACATACCCACAAGGTCGATATTTTCATCGTTGTCATTGATACCTGGAATCAAGGGAAAGCGAATGGTAACCCGAGCACCCGAACGTGCCAGATATTTGAGATTCGCCAGAATCAATGAATTTGAAACACCCGTATAATGCCTGTGTTTCTCTGGGTCCATAAATTTCAGATCATACAAGAACAGATCGGTTTCCCCGGCAATTTGCTTGATAATTTCTAACTCAGCATATCCAGAGGTATCCACCGCACGATGAATGCCCTCCCGGCCGCACAGTTTTAAACAATCGAAAAGGAAATCCGGTTGCATCAGTGGCTCACCACCGGAAAAAGTTACTCCGCCACCGGATTGGTTGTAAAAAGGTGAATCTCTTTTGAGGATCTCGACTATCTCCTCAGATGAAACTGTTTTTCCAACCAACTCCCTGGCTTCCGCGGGACAGACCGCGGCACAAGCGCCATCTGATTTACACAAAACGCTGTCTGTGATGACACCTTCGGGTGTAAGCGACAAAGCATTTTCCGGGCAGGCAAGCAGGCATTCACCACAGCCAATACAGCGTTTCTTTTGGTAAAGAATCTGCGGGTTCGTCCCGATGCCCTCAGGATTGTGGCACCACTGGCAACAAAGGGGGCACCCTTTCAGAAATACAGTAGTCCGGATGCCGGGACCGTCATGAAGTGCATATTGCTTAACATCGAAAATATTACCG
>CAWKCS010000009.1:0-212300 GCA_963848165.1 uncultured delta proteobacterium
TCGATTCCGTGCCACTTTGAAATGCATCCCCGGCAACATGTGGCGGTTGCGTGCTGTGCGATGAAAACAGGATGGCCCCTCATTGGCGTTTGCTTGCCATCATTTTGGATAATCGGACGCAATCCTGGAATTTACAATTTGAAACGCATGCTCTTTAATCATTCAAAACCCTTGGGGGCAATATAATCCTTGTCTTTCTGGCTCAGCTTGAATTTGGATCTGAACTTGTATTTGCTGAGGGCAGAGAGCTTTTGAGATATGGTTGAATCTGTCATTTATAATATTATGAAATAAATCGTTTCAATATCCAATAACAGCGTACCCGACGCCGAATCCCAAAGGCAACATGATTCATGGTCGGCACAATGGGGTCTCTTTGAATTTCCAGGCAAAGATTCCCACTGCCAAGAGGCCAAATATAATGCCTATGATTTTAGGGATCATTTTATATTTTCCTATGCATATTGAATTAGATATTATCGTTTAATTTGCGCCTTCCACTCTTTGTATTTGTAAAGATCCTTCTCCAGGAAATTGAGACACAATAAAAGAACCACAGCATCGTCGATTTGACCAATACCCAGGTTGAAGTCAGGAATGATATCTATGGGACTAAGGATGTAAATTATCCCTATGGAAAATACGAGAATTGACCAAATGGAAACGTCCCGGTAAACACCTTTCCAATAGTCCCTTATCAATAAGAATAGCAACTTGACGTCTTCAAATAATCGACTCAAAAAACTGGCATTTAGAAGTTTATTTGGGATATTGGCCATTGCGTGAGCATTCCAATTTTAGTGTCATCATTTATCCACCCGTTCCCTCAACCCCTTCCCACATTTAAAAAACGGCAATTTCTTCGGCGCAATCTCAACCGTCTCCCCAGTTTTCGGATTCCGACCGGTATATCCCTCATAATCTTTGACATAAAAAGAACACAATCCCCGGATTTCAACCCGATCACCCTTTTCGAGTGCGGTGGCCATCTGATCGAAAAACAGGTTTACAATTTTTGCTGCTTCAATTTTGGAAAGACCATTGGTGGTGCTGAGGGTCTGGATGAGGTCGAGTTTGTTCATGGGGATCCTTTCTTTGGGAAATGTTTGCTTTTGAGTCGGATGGAAAATATTTGAAAATATTTACAACAGTGTGACCGGATCTGTCAAACGCATGTGTTAATCTGCCTTCCAAAACATGATGAAACGGCGTTCTTATAATAAAAGGAGGGCATCAAAATGCGGAAACATGAACTGTACACAGAGTATCACGACCAATTTGAATATTTCGGGAACACTGAGATTGAACGGATTCGCAAACAGGGTGAAAAGACCATCCGGCACGATTGGATAATCTTTGACTCCGTTGATGAGGCGATGGAATTTTTCAATGATCGGTGCGGGGAGTTCGTGGGGTATTATGCTTGAACAATCTTCAAAATAAATTAAGCCATATTGACATGCTGATTAAACACCTTATTTTATGGTCAGATATGATATAAAGGATTTATTGTCACTCAGCTTCAACGCTTATAATCTAAACCATGTGATGGCTTAAAGCCTCCAACGGTTATCCTTAAAAAAAGAGTTGCTGGATGTGACATTTATCAAGGCTTCTCTGGTGTGCGTGTATACGGCATTTAGGGAAGCCATTCTATTTTTTATCCCTACTGTCTTGTGATTTATTCCTTCGCAATCTTAACCGACAACGGTACCCTTCCCAAATACTGTCCATCAATCTTGGCGATATTGACATCAATGATTTCCTTACGTTCAGCATATGCCGGTGCTACAACATCCTTGCCAACAAAATACAGAAGGCAGATTGCAATGATTGTCAGGATGCTTTTGGTGTATAGATCAGTTTTCATAAGGTACCTCACTGAGTATATGTTGAAGGGAATGTTAGCAGGTGTGTCAGGTTGGAAATATAGCAGGCCTTACATCAGTTGGGCAAGTAGTTGATATCTGGAAACACAACTTCTGGGGAGGTAAGTAAAGTGACTATAAAGTTTCAGCTTTTATGGTTGTGTTCAGAATTTTGTGTCAGCATTGAGTTGCGATTAATAGTCTGCATATCAGAGCTTCAGTTCTTTATCCAGTCTGCCTTCAAAAAATATCGCCAATTGAGAGATAGTCAAAGACCAGTTCTGAACCGGCATTGTCCATTTTTTACTGGCATTCTGGATGCCCATATAAAGCAATTTGAGCAAACTGTCCTGGTTCGGGAAGGCGCCTTTGGTCTTGGTCAGTTTACGAAATTGCCGGTGAATGGATGCCTATTATATCAAGCCCGACGATGATGATTTGAAACAGGCGATGGAAGTTTACACCACTTGGTTCGATGAACAACTGGAAGTTGCAAAACAAAATGATATCCCACAATACAACATCCACGTAAAAAGCTATACTCTTGACCCATCCTTCCAAATCAGGTACTATTTTTATAGTCGCTTAAATCACCCCTGCTCTGATACTGGATCTCGTTTCCAACGAACCCGACCTCTTTCTGTAACCGATATTTCCTTTCCAAGTCCCATCATCTTCTTTAAACTTCTAACCAGAAGGTGATCATCATACCCAACGAACAAAAAGTCACCAGAAAACTTAGAGCGATTCTATCCGCAGATGTCAAAGGTTACTCCAACATCAAACCCTCTCCAATCGTATTTATATATATAGCCCCCTTTGGTTCACATTGACCTTATAAATAAATATCCATTGTTTTCCAGATACATTGCTATCTCAAAATTTGAGTTACAGTTCTAAACGAAATCCGATCCCTTCATAGACAATAACTCAATTGCCAATTCGTTATACGCTTGTCTTCAGTTAAATAATTAAGGGGCGCTTCAACATTTTCTCATAAAGCTCGATATATTGCTGAGCAGTTGCAGCATAGGTAAATTGGGCGGTACTTTCGGTCATGATCCTTTTGATTTGCTTTGCCTTTGTACTATCGGGCAAATTATAAAAGTTCATGGCCTGGTTGATGGCATAGAAGAGGCCATTGGCGTCAAAGGTTTTAAACAAAAAGCCGTTGCCGAAATTGTTTTCAACATTCAGATCTTTAATGGTATCATGGATCCCGCCAGTATCATGGGCCACCGGAAGGGCGCCGTAAAGCGGGGCTATCATTTGCGGAAGGCCGCAGGGCTCGAAATGTCGAGGGCATCAGGATAAAATCCGCAGCCGCGTAAGCCAAATGCTCCAGCCGATAATCAAAATCGCAGATCGCCACGCGGTCCTGAAACCCATGATAATGGACAATGTCTCTAAATATCATCTGATAATCGCCATCGGCGACAAAAATGACCTGCAGATTCTGGTCCCAGTATTTCGAAATAAACTGGTAAAAAATTTCCGATAGCAACTGGCATCCCTTTTGAACCGGATCCAGCCGGGATGCCCAGAAGAAGACTGGTGCTTTTTTATCTTTGATTAGGCCCAGCTTGTCCTGCAAAAACAGCTTGTTTGCCCGTTTGCCCGAAACAAAGTTCCCCACGCGTAATTTTTCTTGAGGTGTTTGTCGGTGGCAGGATTAAAAGCCGGGTCCGGTGCATTCAGAATTCCATAGGCACAGTCGGCATAATATTTATTGGCCAATTCCCGCTGGATCGGAGGCTCGATAAAATGATGTTGCCCGTGAACGATTTCCTTCAGGAAGGTCGGGCTGACGACATTGACAAAATGGGCTGCAAAAATTCCGCTGGTGAGGAAATCAACAGGGATGGCATCCCTTGCGTCTTCATAGCTATTGGCCATTTTTTCAATACAAATGCTGCCAGAAAGAGGCGGCATCAATTCCCCGGTCCTCGATAGAGGCCAGGGTTGTTTTTACGGTGTGTAGTTATGAATCGTAAAAAGACAGGGGATTCCCATCTGCCGGGCCATCGCCGGTATCAGGCCGGTCATCCAGTCATTACAATGAATCAGATCCGGTTGGACCCGGGGGACGACATGACTGATCACCTCACGCTGAAACGCCAAGGCGAGTTTAATGTTTTCTTCTCCATACCCAGAGTACACACGATTGATGTAATAAAAGGCCCGGTCTCTTGCCAGATGGATGTGATCATCGGGCATTATGCGATGGATTCTATGGATCTCTTTTTTTAAAACAGGGGTCAGCCCGTCACTGAAGATGGCGCGGTAGTCCGGAAGGGCGACATGCACGTCGGCCCCCTGTTCAAACAGGGCCGTGATCAGGGCGGCTGAAACGTCGGCAAGGCCCCCTGCTTTGGCTGTAAAAAAGGAAGCCATATCTCCCATGCGGTCCGGCAAATAGGTGACCTCCGGCGTCACGATCAGAATGCGTGGATTTTTGGATTGGTCTGGCATTTCTGTGGGTGTCTTTTTTATAATACCTTTATGGCTCTCACCTGAAAAACGTCCGCATACCCCATATTACACTAATGATAGTTCTACTATACGAGCTTAGCTTCCATTATGATCTTCGCATTCAACAGCCGTGATATTGGACATCCTGCCTTGGCGTTGTTTGTTGCCTTATCAAAGGCAATCGGATCTGCGTCAGGAACTGCTGCGGCGACATATAGTTGTACTTCAGTAATGGTGAATCCTTTATCGGTCTTCTCAAGAGTAACAGTTGCAATAGTGTTAATGCTCATTGCCTTTAGACCCTCTTTTTCCAATTGACCAGAAAGGGCCATCGAGAAACAGCCAGCATGAGCGGCAGCTATTAATTCTTCAGGATTAGTGCCCTTGCCTTCCTCAAATCGTGTGCTGAAAGAGTACTGACTGTCGGAAAGAACGCCGCTATCTGTTGAGATGGTTCCTTTTCCATCTTTTAGACCTCCCTTCCATATAGCTGAAGCCTTACGTTTCATAATTTCCTCCTTTGCTCATGTTCTTTCCTTTTTGCTCTAGTGGGGTCATCTAACAGTGAATATACGGATCCGTATAAGACGCTGTATGCCTGATTTATTATAAAAACACAAGATCAGGAAATTATACAAACCATAAGATGTTGTTATTTCAAGTCCGGTGTAAAAAATATGATATATTCTAAAAAGTTAGCAGGAAACCAAATATCCGAGGAATTCAGATAAATGGAGATAGGTCCAGTTATCAAATATGAAATTCATCGAAGTTATTGCCGATACGCTTTGGACATCATAGAATAGCCTTGGCCATTATGCCACTGTTAGACAATTAACAAAAGGAGGTATGTCATGAAGTTTCCAAAGCAGGAAAAATCTGGCTTGATTATCACCAAATCCATTCGAAAAAAAAAAAATTAGCCTTTTCCCATCCACCTCGGAGAGCTGTCGATTGATAATATTCTGGACTTCATGAACCAACTCACCGAAGGCCGAAAACCTCAAACCAAGCGGGGCCGATTTTCCCAGCTCTCTTCCTTTTTCAATTTCGTTCGCAACAATATCATCTGGAACCACGTGCGACAGGCCTATGATTCACAAGCTGTATCGGGAAAGGGTGCCTTTAAGATGGAAAATCATCGATAAGGAAACCTGGGGAAGGTCATTGCCGGCGTCCCCCCTTACCGCCACCGCCTCGACCGCGGCCTCCTCCTGTTCCATCCCTTCGACCTTTTCCACTACCTCGTCCTAAACCCCTTCCAACATTTTTTCCTCCGGAGGTATTTTCATTATCCTTCTTATTTCGCCCACTGCTTTCGGAGCCGTCATGATTCGTTTCCTTGTCTGTCTCTTTTTGCATGATACTCTCCATTCCTTGGGTTTCTTCATTTAACAGCCTGCCAGATGGTAATTCTCTTTTAATCACACCGGATAACCGAATCGTCAACATATTCCCCCGTACTTTCCTGTTTGGATGTCGATGCACAGGCCACAAAGGTGGCGATGAGCATAAGAAAGACAAAATAGGTGATAAACACCTTCCTCTTTTTCATAGCAGTTACTCCTTTCACCGATTCTAAGGTTCCGGTCAGCTTCGTTTGTTCCTGGCAGCATGGATTGCCTCCATTCCTTCCGACAGGGAAACTGTGTCAATTTGTATTGTCGGCGATTCGTATAAAAGGGTTTTTGATCCGAGTAAAACCGCGAATCGATGAGATCTGAAGTGATGATTCAAATCTTCACGGGTTTCCCACTCCTCCAGCAGACTGAAACGGTTCTTGTCTTCGATGTCGCAAAGTACCGCATAGCTCAAACAACCTGCTTCCTTTCCCGTTGGCTCAATCATGGCGAGAAGGGTTTGCGAGAGCTCTAATTGCTTTTCCGGAAGGACGTTCATGGTAATTCTGACGACGATCATTGCGGCAACCTTTCTCGGATGTGGAATTACTTCGAAAATTCCAGGATTTCAAGAGATGTTCTTTTGTTGGCCTTTGCCGAAACAGCGGTCAATATGGTCCTCATGGCAACGGCGGTCCTGCCATGTCTACCGATGATTTTTCCGATGTCCGGCTTGGCGACTTTTAGCTCCAGTATGGACATATGCTTCCCATCAAACTGTCTGACGGAAACAAGCTCGGGTTTATCCACTATGTATGTACAATGGCTTCGATAATCTCTTTCATGGCATACCTCCCTTGTATGTTCCTCAACTCATCTTCTTAGATAAAATCCTTTTCATTCTCCATTAAGAATATTATCAATTTTCGTGCCATGTTGGATTCGACAGCCATATCGATTGCATCTCATTGAATATTATAGAGAATACGTAGAATGGCCGTGCTGGCATAGATGAGAAGTAACACGAATACATTGGGTCAAATATGGCCAATGGTCAAATATGGCCTATTTTTGGTTACTCCGACGTTGAATGGATGGTTGATGGAGTAAAGAAATGACCAACCTTTTTTAGGTGAGGCAGTCCCAGCAGACTTCTTTAAGACCTTCGCACCAACAAGTGGGGGGGATTAAATGCAAAATGCCCTCGCTGGGAAAAGTTCCTGCAGGAAATCTTCGATGAAGATGCTGAGCTCATCTCCTTCATGCACCGATTGCTTGGCTATTCAGTGACCGGCTCGACGGTTGAGCACATTCTCTTAGTGCTCTACGGAATCGGGTGGAATGGCAAGAGTACTCTTATTGAGATCATCGGGCAAGTCCTCGGGGAAATCGCAGAAAGGGAGACCCCGAGCTATACTCGAAGGTCGTTTTAACCGTATCAGTGGAGCACCTTCATCTGATATTATGGCACTGCGGGGGCGGCGTTTAGTGTGGATTTCTGAGACAGTGAAGGCAAACGCCTTAGCCATGGGCGGGTAAAATGGCTAACGGGTGGTGATACGTTGACCGGGAGAGGGATAAAGCAATTTGACAAGGCATGGAAGAAAGCTTGTAAAGCTGAAGGCATCGGTAGGAGAATCTTCCACGATCTTAGAAGGTCAGGAATATGGTGAGGTCCGGAATATCTGAACATACGGCAATGAAGATTTCAGGTCATAAAACGAGGGCTATCTTTGATAGGTATGATATAGTTTTGGATTCTGACTTGAAGCAAGCAGCGAAGAAACAGGCGGAATATTTCGCGAGAGTTACAAAAACAGTTACAGTTGTCGATCTCAAAGAAAAAGGGGCAGCCACCTAAGTAGCTAACCCCTTCTTTTCATTGAGATCTTATGGTGCCGAGGGACAGAATCGAACTGCCGACACGGGGATTTTCAGTCCCCTGCTCTACCGACTGAGCTACCTCGGCAAGACCTCAATTAGACTGGTATAGATATTAAAGGGGCTATAATTTGTCAAGATATTTTTCCCCAATCGTTTCACTTCCTACCCATATCCCCAAAAAGATACTGCATCAGGGTGCAGACGGAAAGGGCCGCGGTCTCGGCTTTCATTATCCTGGGTCCCAGGCTGACACTTTGATAGCCAAGGGAGACCGCCTTTTCGATTTCGGTCTCTGAAAAGCCACCCTCCGGGCCGACGATGGCAAAGACCCTTTTACATCTATCCGGAACAGGGCCCAACACCTCAGGCAGGGTCCGGGTCTCTTCTTCCCAGAAAATCAGTTTCACATCATCTTCTCTTCCCATCTCCAGGGCCTCGTCAAAGGATACGATATCACCCAGCTCGGTCAACCAGCTCCGTTGACACTGCTTCATGGATTCTATGATGATGGTCCGCCACCGTTCCAGACGCGCAGGCAGTTTCGCCCTGGCCGGCACGGGAATGGAACGCTCGGAAAAAAACGGGACCCATCTCGTGATGCCAAGCTCGGTGATCTGCCGGGCCAGCACGTCCATTTTTTTGCCTTTCAGCATGGCCTGGGCAAAGGTGATCTTTACCGGGGAATCCATGGTGGTATGAATTCTTTTGACCGGTGACACCCTCACCTGGTCAGGTGAGATGGTCTTGATCTGTGCTTCATAATCGTTGCCCGCGCCGTCAAAAACCACCAGGGTGTCACCGGGCTTCATGCGCAGGACGGTACGGATATGCCGTGCATCCGTGCCGCCGATAATACCTTCCTGACCGATGCCTGCCCTGTCCTGCCAAAAAAAACGTCTCATAGTGAATCTCCCCCCGCTTACGCTCGGGGCATCTTCACCGCCCCCCTTTGCGGGCTGGGTCCCCTGGAGCGGTTTTTATAAAAAGCACCCTTGCTTTTCTTCAACCTCATGAAGCCGCATGGGTATTGCTTTATCACAACTACCCAAAAGATCAAATATATTGACACTCTACATGCCTTATGATACGTTTCACGGGATAAATTTACCCAAATCCTGCACCATGGGTGACCATCCGAGCGGCCTATTTTTCGATCCAAACACGGGGGATGACATGGTAGATAAAGACGATCTCTTTCAGGAAGAAGACGGTACCTCGCCTCAAGATCACGATAAAGATGAACCTTTTTCCGACGAAGACGACGATATCATCGATCTTTTAGATACGGTTGAAATACCGGAGGAAGATATCGAGGAAGACATCATCGAACTTGCGGACATGGTCGAGGCGCCTGACGACGAGATTTTAGAGCTTACAGAAGAAGCCCAAGCATCCGTGGCTGACGACGATGTACTGGATCTGACAGAGGTGGTCACCGACGAGGACGAACCCCAAGACGACATTCTGGAACTTACCGACATTGCCGATACAGATGACGCACAGGATGATGGAGTCCTGGATCTCACCCAAAAGACCGAAGCATCCGATGCCGAGGATGATATTATCGATCTGACAGAAGCCGTGGCCGAAGACGAGACCATGGACTTTTTAGATACGGTTGCAATACCTGCCCAGGAAATGGCCGAAGACAGCACCGAACCGGCGGACACCGCTCAGGAAGCCGACGATGATATTATCGATCTGGAAGAAGCCGTGGCCGAAGACGAGACCATGGACTTTTTAGATACCGTTGCAATGCCTGACCAGGAAATGGCCGAAGACAGCATCGAACCGGCGGACACTGCTCAAGAGGTCGACGATGATATTATCGATCTGGAAGAAGTCGTGGCCGAAGACGAGATCATGGACTTTTTAGATACGGTTGAAATACCGGCCCAGGAAATGGCCGAAGACATCCTCGAACCGGCGGACACGGCCCAGGAGCTTAACTTTGCCACCGATGATGACAGTCTCGATCCAACAGATGCCGTGGCCCAGGACGATGTTGACGAAGCAGCCATGGATCCGACGGAACCTGATGAGCCCTCAGAACCGGATCAGGAAGAACGCTTTGAAGAAACCGTCGCGCTGTCATCCCCGGGGTACGAAGAAGACAAGGAGCTTCTGGAACTCATCGATGATATCCAGGCAACCCTCAACGATGAACCCGTAGACGCCTATACCGGTGACCAAGAGGACACACCCCAGGCGGATGAAGCCATTGACACGGACACCCTTGAAGACGATGCCGATGCATACACCTTTCTGGGTGACGATGAACTCATAGAAGGCGGGGACATACCGGAATCTGAAACGGAATTCGTCGATCACCTCGGTATCGATCTCACCTCGGAGATCGAAAGAAAGGCCCTGGAAGAGAGCCGGGAAGCGGTCATGGAAGATGTAAAACCAGCCGAAAGCATGGAACCAGGCATCGCACCGGTCGCCCTGGAGACAGCCGTTAAACAGGCCCTTACCGAAATGCTGGCGGATGAGAACAATCCACTGGCCAAGGCCATTGAAAATGCGGTCAGAAAAGCGTTGGGTCAAGGAGAAAATACTTAGCCCGAACATTTCATGAAACTTGAAAGAATTCTTATATGCTTAACAGCCAATGTCATGATATTGGCTGTTAAGCAGAACCGACAGCATTGACATTTCTGAAGTTAGAAATCAAACAATGATGTGATCGAGTTCTCAAGCCGCAAGCGAAAGACTCAGATGAACATGCACACTGGGGATTATTACTACCTAAAGTTCAAAATTTTGGGTATGAATCCCCTTTTCACTTTTGATGAGGGAGTCTTACATGAGTTCGCGTTTAATCGATAAAGGTTATGAACCCCGGGAGGTGGAAAAACGCTGGTACAGCTACTGGGAGGAAAATCATCTTTTTGCAGCAGACGAAACCAGCGACAGACAGAGTTATTCCATTGTCATCCCGCCCCCCAACGTCACCGGTGTACTGCACATGGGACATGCCTTGAACAATACCATGCAGGATATTCTCTGCCGCTACAGACGACTGCGGGGTGACAATGTTTTGTGGATGCCCGGAACAGACCATGCAGGTATCGCCACCCAGAATGTGGTCGAGAAAAAACTGGCCGCCGAAGGACTGGATCGCCACCAGGTGGGCAGGGAAAAATTCATAGAGGCCGTATGGGAATGGCGCAAGGAATATGGAAGCGCCATCATCAACCAGCTCAAACGACTGGGCGCTTCCTGCGACTGGCAGCGGGAACGGTTTACCATGGACGAAGGCTTGTCCCTTGCCGTGCGTAAGGTCTTTGTTCAACTGTATGAAGAAGGGCTCATTTACCGCGGCGATTATATCATCAACTGGTGTCATCGCTGCCATACCGCCTTGAGCGATCTCGAGGTGGAGCATGAAGACATCGACGGGCACCTCTACCACTTCCGCTATCCATATGAAAAGGGAAACGGCCACATCATTATTGCCACTACCCGGCCGGAAACCATGCTGGGGGACACGGCCGTGGCCGTGAATCCTGAAGACGAGCGATACCTGAACCTCCAGGACGAAAACGTGATCCTGCCCCTCATGGACCGGGTCATTCCGATTATCAGGGACCCCTATGTGGACATGTCTTTTGGAACCGGCGCCCTCAAAATCACACCGGCCCACGATCCCAATGACTTTGACATCGGTGAAAAACACAACCTGCCGAGCGTCAAGGTTATCGGAGATGACGGTTTCATGACAGCCGACGCCGGCCGTTTCCAGGGTATGGACCGTTTCGAATGCCGGGATGCTGTGGTGGAGGCCCTCCAGGCAAAAGGCCTGGTAGAAAAAATCGATCCCCACCCGCACAGTGTCGGGCATTGCTATCGCTGCAAGACCATCGTCGAACCGAACCTGTCCCGGCAGTGGTTTGTCAAGGCAAAGCCTTTGGCTGAAAAAGCCATCCAGGCCGTGGACACCGGTAAAACCCGCATCATCCCCGAAATATGGAAGAAAACCTATTACGAATGGATGTACAACATCAAGGACTGGTGTATCTCCAGACAGATCTGGTGGGGCCACCAGATCCCGGCCTGGACCTGCGAAGATTGCGAGGAAGTGGTGGTGGCCATGGAGGCTCCCGAAACCTGCCCCGCCTGCGGAAGTAAAAAACTGATCAGAGAAACCGATGTTCTGGACACCTGGTTCAGTTCGGCGCTCTGGCCCTTCTCCACCATGGGGTGGCCCGAAAAGACCCCCCTGTTGAAAACATTTTATCCCACCTCGGTCCTGATAACGGGCTTTGATATCCTCTTTTTCTGGGTGGCCCGGATGATGATGATGGGAATCCATTTCATGAAGGATATCCCCTTTGCGGATGTGTATGTTCATGCGCTGGTCCGGGACGAACAGGGTAAGAAAATGAGCAAATCAAAGGGCAACGTCATCGATCCGCTGAATATCATCGACCAGTACGGCACCGATGCCTTCAGGTTTACCCTGGCGGCCTTTGCCGCCCAGGGGCGCGATGTCAAGATGTCTGAAAAACGTGTGGAGGGATATCGGCATTTCGTGAACAAACTCTGGAATGCAGCCCGTTTCTCCCTGATGCACCTGGATGAAAGCCATGCAGACATTCCCGAGGCAGCCCTCTCTTTGCCGGACAGATGGATCCTTTCGCGACTCAGCCGGGTAACGGACGCTGTGGCGGAGGCCCTGGATCAATATCGCTTCAATGATGCGGCCAGCGTGATTTACCAGTTTGTCTGGCACGAACTCTGTGACTGGTACCTGGAAACCATCAAGCCTACGCTCTATGGGAAGAAAGGTGAAGAAAACAAACATGCCACCCTCACCGTTCTGTGGCGCGTCTTTCATGACACCTTGATCCTGCTGCACCCCTTTATGCCCTTTGTGACCGAGGAAATCTGGCACAAATTCCCGGCAACAGACGGTTCCATCATGAAGGCTGTCTACCCGTCCGACGCTGCAGAAAAGGAGGCAATCAAACGCGACCCAGAGGCCGAAAATGCCATGGCCGTGATTACGGACATCATCACCGCAGTTCGAAATATCCGCGGCGAAATGAATATCTCACCGTCGCAATCCCTGGCCATGGTGCTTCAGTCCCCGGACGGGACCACGCGATCCATGATCAAACAGCAACAGGACGTGATTCTCGATCTTGCCAGACTCCACGCCCTGTCCATTGAAACACCCGGTAACAAACCCAAGGCCTCTGCAACCGCCATTGTGGGCGATGCCACCATTTTTGTCTCCCTTGAAGGCATTGTCGATTTCGAAAACGAGGAACAGCGTCTGGAAAAAGAAATCGCCAAGCTGAGCAAGGAGTTATCGGCCGTATCCAATAAATTGAACAATGAAAGTTTTCTGAGCAAGGCTCCCGGGGAGATCGTCGAAAAGGTTCGTGAAAAACATGACACGCTTCAGGAAAAGAAAACCCGACTGCATTCGAATCTCGAGAGGATCAGGACGTACATCTGAGGATAAAACATGTTAACACAAAGCGTCAAAACACTGATTCAGACGGCATTGGACGAGGATATCGGTTCCGGCGACATCACCACGGACAATCTCATCGATCCGAAACTGACCGGCAGATGCGTTATCGTGGCCAAGGAGCCGATGGTGCTGGCCGGGATGGATATCGCCAGACAGGTTTTTCAGCATCTCGATACCGGCATGGAATTTCAGGCCTTGTTGTCGGATGGAGACACAGCAGACACCGGTGCCTCCCTGGCGCACATCCAGGGAAACCTGGCCGCCCTTTTAAAAGGCGAAAGAACCGCCTTGAATTTTTTACAGCGTCTGTCAGGTATCGCCACCAACGTGGCCGCCCATGTGCGACTGATCGAGGGAACCTCGGTTCGGCTTGTGGACACGCGCAAGACAACACCGGGATGGCGTGTTCTGGAAAAATATGCCGTGCGTGTGGGCGGGGCACACAACCACCGAATGGGTCTCTATGACGGTGTCCTCATCAAAGACAACCACATTGCCGCCTTTGGCGGTGTTGCCGGGTCCATATCCCACATCCGGAAGCATGTCTCCCACCTGGTCAAAATCGAAGTGGAAGTCTCTACCCTGGCCCAGGTCGAGGAAGCCCTTCAGGCGGGTGTCGATGTTATCATGCTGGACAACATGTCCCTAGAGGATATCAAGGCGGCGGTAGCGCTGATTCAACATGCAGCCCTTGTGGAGGTATCGGGCAATGTTACCCAGGCCGGCCTGCCGGCGCTGGCCGATACCGGTGTGGATATTATTTCCATCGGAGCCCTGACGCATGGGGCACGGTCGGTGGACATCAGTATGCGGATCACATAGAAATTGAGGGTCCAAGGGGCCAAGGGTGATACAAGGGTTCGAGGGTAGCAGACGGCCATAAGCGGGCAGCAGCATCAGAGCCTCCTTGCTAATCTTGTATTATTAACTCATTTGGTGTGATCCACAAAAAGGGGTAAGATCAACAGGATCATTCTATGTTGGACGTTCAGATGTTCGATGTTCATTCGTTTCTTATTCGGGGCTTCCCTCCTCTGGCAAACAACCTAAAAAACTTAACACCTAAAACCGATTACCTAACACCTAAAACTTAACACCTAAAACCGTTTAATATGATCCCCTTACGAGACATCAACCCTTCCAGAAATTTCCCGGTGGTCAACACGCTCCTCATCGGCATCAACGTGGTGGTGTTTTTCCTCCAGATGTCCCAGGGGAATGAAATGGATCGTTTTGTCTATACCTACGGACTGGTTCCGGCCCGCTACGCCATCTCGCATGTCAGCGCCTATTTCACACCTTTCCAGCAGGTTTTTTCCTTTATCTCTTTCATGTTTCTTCACGGGGGTTTTCTGCATCTTCTGGGAAACATGTGGTCTCTCTATATTTTTGGCGACAATGTCGAAGACCGTCTGGGTCCGTTTAGGTATCTATTGTTCTACCTCCTGTGCGGTCTTGCTTCGGGAGTATCCCATTTGCTGCTGAACATGAATTCGACAATTCCCACCATCGGCGCCAGTGGCGCCATTGCCGGTGTCATGGGTGCCTATCTTGTCCTCCATCCCCGATCCAGGATCCTGACCCTGATTCCCATTCTCATTTTTCCCTGGTTCGTGGAAATTCCTGCCTTTTTCTTTATCGGCTTCTGGTTCGTGCTGCAACTGTTGAATGCGGCCGGCAGCCATGGCGGGGGCGGGGGTATTGCGTGGTGGGCCCATATCGGCGGATTCTTGTTCGGCATCGTCTTTTTGAAAATGGCTTTGAAGACTGCCTTCCACGGGTGTTTCCCGAAAAATAAGCCCCATGACGGCCAGAAAGAAAACATCCCGCCTGCAGGTCATCCGACCCGTTGGGCCCGCCGACGATCCCAACCTCTACGGGACCCTCGTGATCTCACCCTTTGAAGCCCGCCTGGGTTCCAGAAAACTCGTGAATATCCCCTGGGGCTTTCAGAAACGTCTCATCAATGTAAAGGTGCCGGCCGGCATCACGGAGGGCAAACAACTCAAACTCAAATCCCTGGGGAAACTGACGCCCAAAGGCGGGCGGGGGGATTTGTTCCTTCGGGTTAGCGATTAAATAGGCTGTTAGGCTGAAGACTGTAGGTTGTTGGGTTGGAACTGTAGGAGGAAAGTGAGGAACCATGAAACTTAGAGCATTTGAACTGCGACGAGTTGGTGATATGATGAACGGGACCTTTCGAGTGTGACTTGAAAATAGTGGAGGCTGAGATAGTTTTGAACGCTCTCCTGCGGTCTCGCACTAACAGCCTAACAGCTTAGTAGCAACGATGCCTCCGGTTCCGCCTGAGCCTGCGCCAGCAATGCCGATACCTTGTCCCGGCCGCCTTCCTTTGAACCATACAATGCCTTATCTGCCCTTTGGATAAAGGCGGCCAGGTCTTCGGGCGGGTTGTAGGCGGTCATACCGATACTGATGGTAATGGCTGCATTTTTTCCGGGCTCTGGGGTAAAGACAATCTCTTTGACGGCTTTTCGGATTCTTTGCGCAACAGTGAGAGCCTCCTCGCTATCGGTCTCGGGAAGGATGACGGTAAATTCCTCTCCCCCGTACCGGTAAGCCGAATCCATTTTCCGCAGCAGGAGCTTGATTACCTGCCCGAGTCGCAACAAAACTTTGTCTCCTTCCAGATGGCCGTAACGGTCGTTGTAGTCCTTGAAATGATCGATATCCAGAATCAGCATGGTCAACGGATGGCTGTAACGCGTAGATCTGTCGACTTCGCCCTTTAGCTGGTTGTAGAAATGTCTTGAATTATATAGATTGGTAAGACCGTCCGTAATGGACAGCTTCTTCAGTTTTTCGAGCATCTGTAAACGTTCGTTTGTCAGCTTACGCTCTTTCAGCACCCTTTTCAATCTGAGGAGCAGTTCTTCGAACCGCACCGGTTTGAATACCAGGTCGCTGGCGCCCTTGCTGATGGCCTCTTCATAGGAATAGTCGCCGGAATATCCCGTTAATACGATGACATCGATATTGTAATCTTTCTTGATCACGTCCGTGAGTTCAAGACCATCCATTCCCGGAAGCATGATATCCGTAATGACGACATCGACTTGACGTTCCGCAAGCAGAGCCAGGGCCTCTTCTGCGCTTTCCGACGTCAAGGTCCTGAATCCGGACACTGCCAAAAATTCCTGCATGGACAGTCGGATGCCCTCTTCATCATCAACGATCAGTATGTCCGCTTCCACTGTATACCGTTTCCTTTTTGCCGCCGAACCGGGTAATGTAACGCCTGGTTGACATGGGTATCATAAAATTGATAAGTAGTCTGATTCCGGACGACCCTCTCATTAAGCAGCTATGATATCCGGATAAAAATAGACTGTCAACCGACAATAAAATCGTGTAGCAATTTATTTTAAAAATGAAAAATATTAGAAATTTCAGCATCATCGCCCATATCGACCATGGCAAATCAACGCTGTGCGACCGATTCATTCAGTTTACGGATATGGTTTCGGACCGGGACTTCAAAGATCAAATCCTGGATACCATGGATATCGAAAGAGAGCGGGGAATTACCATCAAAAGCCAGACCGTGTGTCTGCCTTACACAGCCCGGGATGGCATGACCTATCATCTCAACCTCATCGATACACCCGGTCATGTAGATTTCACCTATGAAGTCTCCAGGGCGCTGAAATCCTGTGAGGGCGCGTTGCTGCTGATCGATGCAAGCCAGGGCGTCGAAGCCCAAACCCTGGCGAATCTCTATCTTGCCATGGAGCACAATCTGGAGATCATCCCCGTCATCAACAAAATCGATCTGCCGTCCGCCGATGTCGACAGGGTCATGGTGCAGATAGAAGAAGACCTGGGTCTCGACCCCGAAACCGCAATCCAGGCTTCGGCAAAAGAAGGCATCGGTATCGAAGCGCTGCTGGAGAGAATCGTCCTGAAACTGCCCCATCCCACCGGAGATGCCGAGGCCCCCTTAAAGGCGCTCATATTTGATTCTCATTATGATCCCTTCAGAGGAACCATCGTTCATTTTCGACTGTTCCAGGGAACCATCAGACCGGGGGACCGTATCAAGTTCATGTCCAACAATGCCGTCTACAAAGTCGAGGAAGTCGGGGTCTTCCAGATCGTTCGTGTGCCCCGGAAAAAGCTGACCGCCGGTGAGGTGGGGTATATGATTGCCGGCATCAAAACAGTCAGCGACACCCGTTGCGGGGACACCATTACCCTGAGAGACAATCCCTGCGATGCAGCCCACTCTGGATTCAAAGAAACCAAACCGGTCGTTTTTTCATCCATATACCCGGTGGCTTCGGACGGGTATGGGGAGCTGGCCGTAGCACTCGAAAAGTTGAAACTCAACGACGCTGCCCTGATCTACGAAAAAGATTCATCCGTGGCGCTTGGTTTCGGATTCCGGTGCGGCTTTCTGGGTCTGCTTCACCTGGAGGTTGTCCAGGAACGACTGGAGCGGGAATATGACCTGTCCCTGATTTTAACGGCGCCGTCTGTTCGCTACATCATTATCCTGAACGACGGAAGCGAACTCGTCATCGACAACCCGTCCCTGTACCCGGACCCCACCACCATCGAAAAAACCAAGGAGCCCTTTATCCGCGCATCCATCATGGTACCGGACAGATATATGGGCGCCGTCATGAAGCTCTGTCTTGACCGCCGGGGTATCAACAAAAATTACCAGTACCTGACAAACAATCGCCTGGAAATGATATTCGAACTGCCCCTGTCGGAAGTGATCTATGATTTTTATGACAAGCTGAAATCCGTGACCCAGGGGTATGGCTCCTTTGATTACGAAATCATCGATTACCGCGAGACCCGCATGGTCAAGCTGGACATCCTCATCAACGGCGAACGGGTAGATGCCCTTTCGCAGCTGGTTCACAGGGACCGGGCCGAAGAGCGCGGCCGGCATGCCTGCACCCAGCTTCGGGAGGAAATTCCGCGGCAGATGTTTAAAATCGCGATTCAAGGCGCCATCGGTGGAAAAATTGTGGCCCGCAAGACCGTCTCCCCCTTTCGTAAAGACGTGACGGCCAAGTGCTATGGCGGGGATATCACCCGGAAACGGAAACTTCTGGAAAAACAGAGAAAAGGCAAAAAGCGCATGAAAATGGTCGGGAAAGTCATGATTCCCCAATCCGCCTTTTTGTCGGTGTTAAAGACGGATAGTGACTAAAAGCGGTTTTAGGTGTTAGGTTTTACGTTTTAGAGTTAAGCATTGCGAGCCAATAATACGCTGTGAGCAACAATGAAATGTTACGAGCTTATCGCGCAGGCCTAATATCGCGCGAAGCGCTAATTACATCCGAAGGATAAATAACGGCCGCAGGCCTAATGACACCGAAGGCTGATGTCAGCCTGAGGCCCATGGAGGCTATATGGGCAAAACCATTGCCGAAAAAATTTTTGATTCACATCTGATCGACAACCCGCATGGCGATATCCACATCATCCGCCTCGATGCCGTCTTCTGTCATGAGATTACGACACCCATGGCCATCAACGATCTGATCCAAAGAGGCAAAGACAAGGTTTTTGATCCGGACAAAATCAAGGTGGTCATCGATCATGTTTCCCCGGCCAAGGATTCAAAAACAGCCCTGCAGGGAAAAATTCTCAGGGACTGGGCCCGCCGCCACCAGATACCCGATTTTTTTGATATCGGCCGTAACGGCGTCTGCCATGCACTGTTTCCGGAAAAAGGCTTTGTTCGTCCCGGGTTCACCATCACCATGGGAGATTCCCACACCTGCACCCATGGTGCGTTTGGTGCTTTTTCGCCCGGTGTCGGCACAACGGATACGGAAGTCGCTATCCTCAAGGGGATCTGTGCCTTTCATTATCCCAAAACCATGAAAATCGACATATCCGGCAAACTGAAAGCGGGGGTCTTTGCCAAAGATGTGATTCTTCACATTATCGGACAGATCGGCGTCAATGGCGCCACGGACAAGGTTATCGAGTTTGCCGGACCGGTTGTGGACGAAATGGATATGGCCGCCAGAATGACCCTCTGCAACATGGCGGTTGAGGCGGGGGGCACCTGTGGCATCTGTTATCCGGATATGCATACCGTCGACTATCTCTGGCCCCATATCCAGACGGAATACACCTCCAAGGCGGCTGCCCTCGAAGCATTTCAGCCCCTGGCATCGGACCCGGATGCTGATTATGAGGCTGTCATCACCATGGATGTCAGTGAGCTGACCCCCATGGTAACTCATGGAAACCAGCCCGACAGTGTCAAGCCGGTTGAAGAAATGCAGGGCACCGTCGTGGATCAGGTCTATATCGGATCCTGTACCAATGGACGCATCGAAGATCTTCAGGTCGCAGCCCAGGCCCTGGGGGATAACAAAATCAGCCCCCGGGTTCGCGCCATCCTCTCCCCTGCAACCCCGGAAACATATCAAAAAGCGCTGGATCAGGGGCTCATCAAGACATTTATGGACGCCGGGTTTTGTGTCACCAACCCTACCTGCGGGGCCTGTCTGGGCATGAGCAACGGCGTGCTGGCGGAAGGGGAGGTCTGTGCATCCACCACGAATCGAAACTTTAACGGCAGAATGGGCAAAGGCGGCCGGATCCACCTGATGAGCCCTGCCACCGCCGCTGCCACGGCAGTTGCCGGTCACATCACCAATTCAACACTCTACAGGAAAGACACATAATGAAATCGTTTAATGGGAAGGTTCTTTTTCTGGATCGATCAGATATCAACACGGATGAAATCATTCCGGCAAAATATCTAACGGAAATTTCCAAAGAGGCTCTCAAACCCCACCTGCTGGAAGACTTGAGTCTTGAAGAATTCGAACCCCAAACAGACGATGCAGACAAAAACGTCATCGTCACCCGGTCCAATTTTGGCTGTGGCTCCTCCCGGGAGCATGCGCCCTGGGCACTGGAGGTCAACGACATCAACCTGGTCATTGCCGAAAGCTTTGCCCGGATTTTCCGGCAGAACATGTACAACAACGGTATGATGGCCATAGCGCTTCCTGCAGAAACCATCGACAAACTCTTTTCCGATTTTTCAGCTTCGGAAACCACCCTCGAAACCGATCTCCATCACCAGATTTTTATTTTCAGAACCGCCGACCATGAAGAACGTGTACCCTTCGACCTGTCCGGGTTCGACCGTGAGCTGGTTGAGGCGGGGGGTTGGGTGGAGTATGCGGATAGAAGTATTAAGCACTAAGCTGTCAAGCGGCATAAGCATTGAGCGGCTTAAAGCTTATCGCTATACAGCTTATGGCTTAATGGCTTATCGTTTCCCGATTACCCGATTTTCGATATATCCGATTTTCTCGACTTCGCATTTTATGACACTGCCTGGTTTAAGAAGGATGGGCGGATCCCTGAAAATACCCACACCCGAAGGGGTGCCGGTGGAGATAATATCACCCGGCATGAGTGTAATATCCCTGGATATATATTCGATAATAAAGGGGATCTTGAAAATCAAATCACCGGTGTTCCCCTCCTGCATGAGCGAACCGTCCAGATGGGCTGTGATGCGCAGATTTTCTACATCACCCATCTCGTCACGGGTCACCAGGCAGGGCCCCAACGGTGCAAAGGTATCAAATGATTTACCCCTGAACCATTGTCCATCTCCGAACTGTGCATCCCGGCCCGACACATCATTCATGACACAGAACCCGGCCACATACGCATAGGCGTCTGCGGCCCGGATCCCTTTGCCTTCCCGGCCCATCACCACGGCCAGTTCCACTTCCCAGTCCACTTGACTGGCGCTTGCAGGCAGCAGGATGGGGTCGTACGGCCCGTTGAGCGTGTTCATGGTCTTTGAAAAAAGCAACGGCTTTTCAGGTGTTTCAAATCCCCCTTCCCTGGCGTGTTCGGCATAGTTTTTCCCAAGACAGATAATCTTGGACGGCCAGTGCACGGGACATCCCAGACGCACATCCATCTTGACACCCGGGTCCGTCACCCGGCGGACCTTTGTCAACCAGCCATCACGGAAAAAAGGCCATCCAATATCGGGGATATCCGGAAAATGTTTCCGCAAATCGACAATACGGCCCTCTTTCAAGAGACCGGGACGCTCGTTCCCTTTTTCACCAAACCGAATGAGACGCATGGGTTCCTTCATCCTTTATGTCAGTATAGTGTTTAAGCATTTAAGCGAGGTAGCAAGCATGCTATAAGGCTTAAAACTTACCGCTTATCGCTCCCTATCAATTTTCATCCCCTCCTCTTTCACGTCCATCCCGATAACGCTTCTCACCATACCAGTTTACCTGACGGATGATACCCCGTATCATACTGACTTCACCGGCCCGCAGCTGCAAGCGGGTAAAAAACCGGCGCAGGCTGTTGATGAAGTGATCCGGATTATCCGCATTGATATAGCTGATCCGAACCAGGATTTCCTTGAGCTGCTGGTACATGCTGTCGAGCTCGTGCCGGTTGGCAAGCCTGGGTGTAAACGTGGTGGGCTGATCCATCCGGGACGTAAACAGTGCATAGGATACGACCATGACGGCCTGGGCCAGATTCAGAGATGAAAAATCAGCCGTGGGGATATTCACCAGCACGTGGCAAAACCGGATATCCTCATTGGAAAGCCCCTTGTCCTCCGGCCCAAATAAGATCGCCACGCGATTTTCCTGGGAAATGGGTATCAGCTGACCGGCCAGTCTTTCAGGTGTCTGGATAACCTGCCGATGTTTGCCCAGACGGGCGGTGGTGCCAACCACATATTGACAGGAGGCAAGGGCCTCCTTCAGGTTCTCATATGTCCGACAGCGTTCGATGACATCCGCCGCAGCATGGGTGGCCAGCTTAAACGCCCGGGAAAGATCGAAATTTTCCGGAGCCACCACCGAAAGATGGCGCAAGCCCATATTTCGCATGGCCCTGGCCACCGATCCGATATTCTCGGGATACCGGGGATTCTGAAGAACGATATGAATATTGTCGAGATTGATCGTTTCCATCAGGCTTGTGTTTTTAATACGGTAGTCTTTTGTTTAAGGAAAAACTCAATCACGAAATTTTATTTTCCTTTCGTGGTTTCGTCTTTTCGTGCTTTCGTGATGAAAAATATGCTTTTCCCGGCAATCCGGTTTAGCCAACAATCTCGAAGCTGTTGAAGAAATAGTTGATTTCAACCGCAGCGGTTTCGGGCGCATCCGACCCATGCACGATGTTTTTCTCGATGTCGGTGGCAAAATCCCTGCGGAGGGTCCCCTCTTCCGCATCCTTATAATTGGTGGCACCCATGAGGGCCCGATAGCGTTTGATGACATCTTTACCTTCCAGCACCATGACAACCGCCGGGCCGGAAGACATGAAATCGCACAGGCTGGCAAAAAACGGCCTTTCCTTGTGAACAGCATAAAATCCTTCAGCCTGGGATCTGGTCATGTGCAGCATCTTCATCGCTATGATGTGAATCTCATTGTTTTCGAGTCGTTTAATCACTTCGCCCATCAGCCCGCGGCTCACGGCATCCGGTTTAATAATTGACAATGTTCTTTCCATCCTGTGCTTCCTTTCTGCTTGGTTGCTGCTTCAATATTCGTTATTTTTAACCGTCTCCCTGGTGAAGACATCTGCATCCGGACGGCAGGTTCCTATAACCCATAGACAGGGGTTATGGCAATATATTTCCTTTGGTCTTTATGTTTGACATTACAGACCAGTGTATTAATATCTTCAGTTTTGCCCGTACAGTGCGTTATAAAAACCTATAGAACAGGTAAAGGAAAATCACTATGGATACCATTGCGTTGTCGGTGGAGAAATTCATCGCCGAGCAGCAGGAGATCAGCAAAAAACACGTGCCGGCCTCCAAGCTGAAAGAAAGCGCCTCCATTCCCGTCATTACCGTGTGTCTTGAGCCGGGAAGCGGTGGCCGCCTGATTGCCGAGGAGATCGCTAAACGGCTGAATTTCACGCTCTTCGACAAGAACATACTCGTTTCAATGGCCAATACCGCTGCCGTGGAAAGCCAGTCCCTGGACACCATCGAGCAGCAAAGACCCTCCGGAATCCAGGATTTTATCACCTCGCTGGTGGACAAAAATTACGTCTACACGGGTGACTACGTGAGTTTCCTTAAGCAACAGATTGAAATTATTGGTAAACTTGGACGAGGCGTCATCGTCGGACGCGGAGCCAATTTCATTCTTCCGCCCAAAGACAGATTCAGCATCCGCGTCATTGCCCCTCTGGATATCCGCATCAGAAATGTTTCATTTAGAAATGGCGTTTCCCTGGCTGAGGCCAAAAAGCGGATCAAAAACCGTGAACAGCGGCGCAAAACATTTATCCGCGAAACATTTCATGAAGACATTGCAGACATCATGCACTACGACTTGATCATCAACACGGCGCGCATGGATCTTGAAACAGCCGTGGAATCCGTTATCGGTACCCTCATCGGCTCCCAGGCACATCGAACATTCGAAAAAGAAACTTCCTACATTCTCAAAAGCAAAAGGTAAAACATTGAAATTCTATCGCTGGTTGGTACTGTTCATGGTTGTGCCCGCTGTGGCATGGGCATCTGAAAGTTCCTCTGTGTCCGTCGTTACCGACTTTACAAGCTCTATTTACGGGTATCTGGGGTTGCTGTTGTTCATCCTGGCCTACACCCTGGTCACCATGGAAAACAAGCTGGAATTAAGAAAGAGCAAACCCGTGCTTTTTGCGGCGGGTCTGATCTGGATCCTGGTTGCCCTGGCTTATGCAAGTATCGGTGACACCCATACGGCCCACAATGCCATAAAGGCCAGTCTGCTGGAGTACGCGGAACTTTTTCTGTTTCTCCTGGCGGCCATGACGTACATCAACGCCCTCGAGGAAAGAAATGTCTTTCAATCCCTTCGTGCACACCTGGTCTCCCGAGGCTATTCTTTTAAAACCATCTTCTGGATCACCGGGGGCCTTTCATTCTGTATCTCACCAGTGGCCGACAATTTGACAACGGCCTTGCTCATGGGAGCGGTGATCATGGCGGTGGGAGGAACCAACAAAACCTTTATCGCCATCGCATGCATCAATATCATCGTGGCGGCCAATGCGGGCGGTGCCTTCTCGCCTTTTGGCGACATCACCACCCTCATGGTCTGGCAAAAGGGTAAAATTGAATTTTCACGGTTTCTTTCTCTTAGTGCTGCCTGTCGCTCGTCAACTGGCTGATTCCGGCATTCTTTATGAGCCTGGCCGTGGAAAAAGCCACGCCGGCCGTCACCGACGAAAAAGTCTCCATGAAAAAAGGTGCGCGCCGGATCATGAGTCTCTTTCTGATGACCATCTTCACGGCGGTCAGTTTTCACAATTTTCTGAATCTGCCACCGGCCACCGGCATGATGCTGGGTCTCGGGTATCTGGGTATCTTTTCATTTTTCTTGAAGAAAATGGAAGGGGTAGAGGAACGGTTCGACAACATTCTCGGTCAACGGTCCCACGAAACACTGCACCCGATTTACAATCTGGTGAAGCAGCGAACCGACCTGGCAAGCTATATCAGCGAATTCGCAGATCCCACATTTATGATCGACAGCGACCATCTGGTAACGCACTGGAACCCGGCCATGGAAAAGCTGTCCGGTGTCAAGGCAAAGGACGTGATCGGAACAAGCCGCCACTGGTACCCTTTTTATCGAAGAGAACGGCTGGTAATGGCCGACCTGGTCCTTGAAAATTTTTCCAAGGAAGAGATCGGACGGCACTACCATGGCCATCACAAACCCATTGCCCGCATGAAACATGCCTATGAAGCGGCCGCATTTTTCCCTGATCTTGCGGAAAACGGCAAATGGCTGTCAATTGCGGCGGCAGTGGTAAGGGATGACAACGAAGCCGTCATCGGTGTCGTGGAGACATTGCGCGACCACACCGAACAAAAGCAAAAGACATCCCATTTTGATATCATGAAACGAATCGCCCGGGCAGAATGGGATACACTGCTCTTTTTTTACGGTGTGATTCTGTGCGTGGGCGGCTTGTCTCAATTCGGTTATCTGGGTCTGGTTTCCGGATATCTGTATACCGATCTGGGCGCTACCGTTGCCAACACGCTCGTGGGACTGATATCTGCGGTCATCGATAACATCCCGGTAATGCTTGCCGTACTCATGATGGACCCGTCCATGTCGGAAGGCCAATGGCTGCTGGTAACCCTCACCGCCGGAACCGGCGGGAGCCTGCTGGCCATCGGTTCCGCGGCCGGCGTTGCCTTGATGGGCTCCGCACGGGGAATTTACACATTCGGGAGCCATCTGAAATGGGCCCCGGCCATTGCCGTTGGTTATGCAGCCAGCATTGCCTCCCATATGCTCATTAACGGCAAACTCTTTTAGGGTAAAGGAGTTCTTTGAGTTTCATTCCGGCTTGACAAAAACCTGCAAACTATTTAATTGATGCTTTCAATATTATCACCATGATGGATGGGTTTGAAAAATGCCGATATACGAATTTTATTGTCATGACTGCAACACGATTTTCAACTTTTTTTCCCGCACGGTGAATACAACCAAGACACCCAAGTGCCCCAGGTGTAAGAACAAACTGTCCAGACAGGTATCGCAATTCGCCTTCACCGGCAAGGCCAAAGAAGCCGGGGACATGGATGACCTCCCCATCGATGAGAGCAAGATGGAACAGGCCATGAGCATGCTGGCCAGGGAAGCCGAAGGGTTGAATGAAGAAGATCCCAAACAGGCTGCAAACCTGATGCGCAAGCTGTCCGACATGACCGGGTTGAAACTCGGACCGGGCATGGACGAAGCCTTGCAGCGCATGGAAAAAGGTGAGGATCCCGAACAGCTCGAGGCGGAAATGGGCGACCTGCTGGAAAATGAAGACCCCTTTATCCTGCCCGGAAAAAAAGGTGGACGGACAAAGTCCGGACGAGGGAAGCCGTTTAAGGATGAAACGCTTTATGATTTATAGCTTAAGCTGTAAGCGATAAGCTGTTAAGCTGATAAGCGGCTAAGCTTACACTTACTGCTTACTGCTCATTCCTACTGCTTAGAAAAACTGCGATGCCATCCAATCCCTTGATAGAATAACGATATTCCAGGGAGACATCACCACCCTGGCGGTGGATGCCATTGTCAATGCAGCCAACACATCCCTGCTGGGTGGTGGTGGTGTTGACGGGGCCATACACCGGGCAGCCGGCCCCGGCCTCCTGGCCGAATGCCGGGCCCTCAACGGCTGCCCCACCGGAGAAGCCCGACTGACCCGGGGGTACAACCTTCCTTGCCAGGTATGTCATCCATACCGTGGGCCCCATCTACAGTGGAAGCTCATCGGATCGGCACCTCCTGCGGAGCTGTTACGAAAAAAGTCTCCAGATCGCCATAGACAACCAGCTTGAGACCATTGCATTTCCAGCCATCAGCTGTGGTGTCTACGGATACCCCATAGAAAAAGCCGCGGCAATCGCCATCGATGCTGCAGCGCATTATGTCAAGAAGTCCGACCAGTTAAAAATGGTAACATTTGTACTCTTCTCCCGACACGACTTCGATATTTATTCCAAAATGACAAAACGCGTCTGAATATCGTGTTTCCTGTTGACAAAACCGCCTGTCGTGAATAGTTTCTCAACAACATTAATTACGGAACAAAATTTTTGCAGTTTTAGGAGGATACCATGTTAGAAGTTACTGCGGCAGCTACTGAACAAATTGCTGAATATTTCAAAGGTAAGGAAGCATCACCGATTCGGATATTTCTGAATGAAGGTGGATGAGGCGGTCCGGGACTTGCAATGGCTCTGGACGAGCCTAAAGACACGGACGAAGTTTATGAGGTAGACGGGTATAAATATCTGGTCAACAAAGAGTTCATGGAAAAAGCAACACCCATTAAAGTTGATTTTGCCATGTATGGTTTCAAGCTTGACTCCGGTATGGAGTTCGGTTCAGGATGCGGAAGTTGCAGCACTGAAGGCAGTTGCTGCTCGACATAAGCATGATTAAAAACAAAAGGGCAGCACGTAAGGTGTTGCCCTTTTTTTTTAAACAAAAGGGTTCGTGAAAATTCCGGGTTAGGGAGGCTCCATGTCCGCCATAGAATACAGTGTCCATGAAAACATCGCCGTCATCACCATGAAAGCCGGAGAGAATCGTTTCAACCCATCTTTTCTCGAAGAATTTTTAAAGATTCTGGATCGGGTCGAAAGAAAGACCAAGGCCAAAACAGTGGTGGTCACATCCGCCCATGAAAAAATATTTTCCAACGGCATCGACCTTGAATGGCTTGTTCCGGTGTTGCAGGAAAAAGATGTCAAAACCGCCAAAGCCTTTTTCTACCAGTTGAATGCGCTCTTCAAACGTCTCCTCACCTATCCCATGCTCACCATTGCATCCATCAACGGGCATGCTTTTGCCGGCGGTGCCATTCTCTGCTGTGCCTTCGACTTTCGATTCATGCGCTCAGACCGGGGCTTTTTCTGTTTCCCCGAAGTCGATCTCGGAATCCCTTTTCTCCCGGGCATGAATGCCATCCTGAAAAAAGCCATCCCCCTGTATAAGCTCGAAGAAATGGAATATACCGGAAGCCGCCTCACGGCTTACGACTGCCAGGAGCACCACATCGTCACCAAGGCCTGTCGTCTCAATGCGCTCATGGACGATGTCATGGAATTTGCGAAAACCCTGAACAAGAACAGGTCCATCGTGAAGGAAATGAAAGGTCGGTTGAACAAAGAGATTGTCCGTATCCTCGAGGAAGAGGATGTTCCCTATATCGAGTCGGGGCAGTTTAATATCAACACCTAAATAGTCTAACAGTCTACAGCCTATCCAGCCTGATAAGCTGTCATGTCTATTCTTCCTGGGGGGGTCCTTTTACGGATCACATAAGATATATTCAGTCGATCTTTTGAATTTCCGCCGACCTTCAAAGATGCCGGTGTCAGAGTGACCTTGACCGTCATGGTTCCCGATGCTTTCAAGTTGTCAAGAGCGACCTTCTCGGTATACATGGTGGATATCGTCTCTAGAATCTTGCTGCCCCCCACCACCGTGATCCGATCCGGTTCCAATTTGACATCCTCGAGAATCAGGTCTTCTGCCAGCTTCCCGGCCCAGTCCACCTGAAGCGGCAGCTCCTTGACAATCGGAATATCCAGGGTTACATCCACCACCGGTGTATCCACCTTTCGCAAGACAATACCGGGAGGAAGGGTGATGTTCTCGGCCGTGATGGTGTAAGCGTTGAGGCCGACGACAGCCTTACTCAGGTCAACCCGAACCTTTACCTGTTCCGGTCGAACGGATTTGAGCAGGGTGCCACCCCCGCTCAGGTCCAGACTGACACTGTTGAGGGAAGAGGCAATCAGCTCCATTCTTGGGTCCCGATTCATATATTCTATGGGAACTTCCAGTGTTGCCAGGGTTTCGAGACCTCTGGAAAAACTGAACCACGTCCCCGCCACAAACAAAAAAATTGCCATGGCCGCAAGAACGAGATTCAGCTTTTCCCTTTCCCTCAGCCCTTTGTAATCACTCGATATTCCTGTGTTGGCACGCAATATCTTTTCGAGTTCGATATTGTTGCTGATCTCTTTTACCTGGTCGCCCTTCACGCTGACTACCTTGCCGCTTTCTTCCGAAACCAGGATAATGAGCGCATCGGTATTTTCGGCAAGACCCAGAGCGGCCCTGTGGCGGGTGCCATATGAAGACGGCAGATCACTCCTCCGGGAAAGTGGAAGGATCGCCCCCACCTCGACAATTTGATCCCCCTGAATGATGGCAGCCCCGTCATGAACCGGATTGTCAGGCCAGAAAACGCTCAGGACCATCTCCTTGGACAGGACACCTTTCCATGGGATACCGCTCTGGACGAGCTCCTCGAGAACGTCTTTTCCCGGAAAAACCAGCAGAGCCCCGATCCGTCGTTTGGCCATTTCATAAACACTGCCCGTAATGATCTGCACCGGCGTCCGCATCATTTTGTGCGAAACACCCCATAATATTGCACCTATATTCTTGGCCTGGAGTACATTTCGGATTTCGTTTCTGAAAACAATGATGATAATGATGGCTGCAAATGCAATGATGCCCTGCATAGCCCATGTGGTGACGATAAGTCCCATGTAGCCTGCGATGCGCTGAAAGATCCACAGGAAACCGATACCCACAATCACGCGGAAAACATACGTTCCACGGAACAGGACGTAGAGGCGGAAAAGAAAGTAACTGACCACCAGGATATCGAGGATATCCTGCCAGCGGATATTTGTAAAAAAGGATGCCAGCATGCTCATGACCATCAATCCGTAACGCTGAATCTAAGGATTTTCAGTGTTCTCTTTGCCTGGTCCTTTATTTCCAGGCGCCAGAGCCCCTTGTCTGCCTCTCTGAGTTGAATACTGCTGAATGTCGACCATTTGGGTGGTTGCAGCGTAAGCCGTTTGGTCGTCACCATGCTGTCGTTGCGGTACCAGTTGTGATAAATTACCATCTTTTGGGGAACATGGTCAAAGGATGTAAAACAGTAAATTTTCCCAATTTCCATGGAAAAGACAACGGCCTTGTTAACCGGCGCAAAGTCTTTAATACTATCGCACATCACCGCCTGTTCCAGGGACAACCCGCGCGAATCCTTGGCAACAACGCCGGTAACAGCCTCCTGAGCCATCAGCCCACCAGAAACCAAAGATCCGGCCCACAAAAACATTACCGCCAGTAAGCATCGTTTACGCATCAATGTGTTCCTCTATATATGAATAAATACCATCAAGACAATTGCGTATCAGTTTTGCAGACTCCGTGTAAAGATCCAGACCGCCACCTATGGGATCCTGTATGTCATACGGTTTCCGGGAGTCATCGAAACGACTCAATAGATGTGTCTTGCCGGCACCGAAAAATTGCATCCCCCGGATGATTTTTAGATGGGTTTGCTCCATGGCCAGAATCAGGTCAGCTTCAGCGACCATGGGTCTGTTCAGCCTTCTAGCACGATGATCGGAAATATCAATGCCAACCTGCTTCATTGCCTGTATGGCAAAAGCCGTGGCCTGGTTTCCATGCAGAGCGTCCGTTCCTGCGGAGGAAACCATGATGATTTCCTTGAACTTTTCCGGCATGAGATGCCGGAGCATCCCCACGGCCATCGGGCTTCGGCAGATATTCCCTGTACAGACCACCAGTATGTGAAATTTTTCCAAAGCAATTACCTCGGCCCCGGATCAAACGTGATAAATGATCGTTCCGATACGGATCTTCATCCAATTTTATTTTGCTCACACCTAGTATTGCTGAACAAATTTTATCTTAATGATATGTTTTCTTTTGGTTGCCGTCAAGGATGCTTATTGACTTATCTTCAATATTATTTCATAATATTTTCTCAAAAATATCAATCAACATACCCATCGATACTTCCAGCATTCCCATATCCATTGAAGGAGTTCTTTATGGAAAACAATCAAGATTTTTCCGAGAAAAATGACGTTATTCTTCAGCTGATCAAACAGATTCTGGAAATGACAGATGGAGAAAGGCTGGATCTTCTGGAACAACTGGGAAAGGTTCCCGTGAAAGAACTGAGCCTGGGAGATAGAGACGGCTTCCGGCGGATGTATGACCAGACCATCACTTTTTCGACGCAAGATGGTCAGTACAGGGCCCTTTGCAAGGATATCAGCAATGGCGGCATCTTCATCCAAACCTCGGAAATATTTCAGTTAGGGCAGCTGGTAACCCTCGACATCCCGTTCAGTGATGGAAGGGATTCCATAAAGGTTCCGGCTGAAATCGTGAGAGTGAATCCCGACGGGATCGGGTTGAAGTTCATGAAAAAAGAAGCTCAGCTATAGCATATCTCATGACCACCCCCCCTTCACCCGCTGTCACACCCATACCCATCACTGAAATAAGCCGTCGATTATCACGTCTCCAGAAAGTGTTTCAGCAAAAAGGGATCGATGGCGCCCTGATTGTTCAACGGGTCGATCTCTTGTACTTTTCCGGTACAGCACAGGATGGCGCCTTGTATATCCCCTCCCATGGTGAACCTGTCCTGTTCATCAAACGCTATTTCCCCAGAGCACGCAAAGAATCACCCCTGAATCAAATCGTCCCTATCGACTCTTTCCGGGATATTCCCGGTTGCCTGATGGATCATTATCATACCCGCCCCCAAACCCTGGGCCTTGAATTTGATGTCATGCCGGTTGCGGAATTTCATTTTTTTCAAAAAAACTTTCCCTCCCGGAAATTTGTAGACGCCTCGACATCGATACTGGATGTGCGCAAAACCAAGTCGCCCTGGGATATTCAGCAGATGGAACGTACCGCTGAAATGTCCTCTCTGACATTTGACTACATGCGCCGGGTACTGACACCCGGTCTCTCTGAAATGGAGTTCGCCGGTCTGTTTGAAAACTTTGCCAGAAACCGGGGACATGCCGGCAAATTGCGGGTTCGCAACTACCGCACCGAAGGGTATTCCTGGCATGTATTGAGCGGCAGGAGCGGTGGTATGACCGGGGTACTGGATTCCCCTGCAAGTGGCGAAGGAAGTTCATATGCCTTTCCATGTGGTGCAGGGGGCAAAAAAATCAGTGCCGAAGAACCGATTATGGTCGATTTTGCATCGGTTTTGAATGGTTTTCACATGGATGAAACCCGAATGTTCGCCATCGGACGGATGCCGGACAAGGCCCGCCAGGCAGCCCAGGCCGCCATAACAATCCACCAGGAGCTGCTGGATACAATCAAGCCGGGAATATGCGCTCACGACCTTTTCTCGCATGCACAGCATATGGCCGAGTCATTGGGGTATAAGGAAAGCTATCTCGGTATTCCCGGACACCAGGTTTCCTTCATCGGGCACGGTATCGGTTATGAACTCATCGAGCCGCCCATCATTGCCCACGCCAAAGAAGACATTCTGCTGCCCGGCATGACCTTTGCCCTGGAACCAAAATTTGTTTTTGCAGATGCTTTTTCAGCAGGCATTGAATCTGTTTTTCTGGTTACGGACACAGGCGCCCGCTTGATCTCACAGACGCCGGCGGAGATATTTATAATTAACGGAAGGGTAAGGGTGTCAAGGGTGTAAGCGAGCTAAGCCACTAGGCTAGCTTCAAAGCTTCGACCCGCTCCTTGACCCTCAACCTCAGTTCGGTACCGGCTGCACCCACCTGTTTTTATTTCCGTCATAAAACCATTTATCCGGGAAACCACTGCGTTTCAGAAAACTCGGTTCCTCGGCCCAGGCCATCAGGACCTCATAGGCCTGATAAATTTTTCGGAAGGCATCCTCGTCACCACCCATGTCGGGATGAACGATTCTGGCCTGACGCCGGTAGGCCGACTTGATAACCTGCTTGAGTTTCTTTGAATGGAGAGCCTCCCGGTCGAGCTTCAGATACATAAGAGATTTTCCGCTTCCCTTGACAACGGGAATTTTCACTATCTCCGGCTGGATCGATTCCATCGAGAAATCCTGGGGTGCCGCCTGATTCAGCACATGCCGCGAGGCAAGATACCCCCGATTGGTCCGTTTCATCTCCCCCCACCAGGCATTTCCCAGAATATTGCACAGCTCTGAAAAATCTTCCACCGGCTTCCTGTCCCGGGACCGCGTAAAAAGAAAACTGTATATCTTTCCTGAACCAAGTGGGAGAACATCCATGATCAGCAACGCTTCCGTGAAATAAAATGTTGCATACCGTGCATTGAGGGCTCTCAAGAGACCGGTGCGGACGTTCAGCTGATGTCGCAGTTTTCTTCTGCATTCCACAGAGCAGTATTTTCGGGTACCCATGTTTTCAGCGGTACCACACGACAGGCATCTTTTCGGATCAACACCCGTGAGCTTATTGCGCTGTGTTTTTAAAGGGTTACCCATATGCTATTTATCCCATTCGATACGTCATCGTTTATTGGACATGAGGGGCTTTCCGCCTTGTCCGGTTGCGAGAAGTTTTATTTTAAAAAAAGAAATTGAAAAATGATACCATTTTATTTATATTCCTAAGCAAATGGTTGAACCGATCCAATATTCCGGGAGAAGAAGCATATGAAAATTATCGAAACAAATGCATTTCATACCTTCTATGCCAGTGCCGACGATACGGTAAAAATCACATGTCCGAAATGCAACATTTCAAAAAGTTTCAATGCAAATGAATACAAAACATCCAACAGGGGCATCAAAGCAAGGTGTACCTGCGGCAATGTATTTCGCTGCATCATCGAATTCAGGAAATATTATCGCAAGACCGTCAATTTTGCCGGTGAATACCGCAATGAAAAAACAGGCGATTCCGGCCAGATGGCAGTCGAAAGCCTTTCGCTCAGCGGCATTGATTTTGTCAATTTAACGTCCAGAAATCTTATCATGAAGAACGATCTTCTGGAAGTCTCCTTTCACCTGGATGACAATAATAAAACGTTTATTCAACGGAAGGCAAAAGTGACCGCCTCGGATAAAGAAACGATCAATGCGATATTTATCAAGTTTCAACCCTACGACAAGGATCTGGGTTTCTACCTGATGCCCTGACCCCGGGATTCCATCAAAATCGGTGGTATTTCCTTGACAGCATTCCCGGGTTCCATGGAACCCGGGCAAACCAACCTTTTATGACAGTCAGGAGACATTGACAGCATGGTACAAGTTCTCAAAAAATACCTTCTGTATGCAATCATCGCTGGTTTTTGCTACATGCTGCTGGCGTACCATTATATTTACACTGGCGGCGCGGATGTCCACATCACGAACTCATTCAGAATGCTCAAAAAGGAAAAGCTCAACCTCCGCTACACCTTCTTCAGCGTTCAGAAAAAGAAACCGGACACCATCATGAAAATCGATGTGCTCCGGGAGGCCGGGATCGGTGACATCCTCGTGGAGTACGACATTATCACCGAAACAGAAAATATCGCTCTTGAAAATAAGTACCAATACGAAGAATAGAATCGAGGTGGCCACCATGGCGGGAAATATCGATCGGAAAACAACAAACCCTACCGGCAGACAGCGCATAGGGGATTCATTCATCGACAGCAAGCTCATCACCAAGGAACAGCTGCGGCAGGCGCTTACAAAACAAACCCAGACAGGTGGACAACTGGGTTCCATTCTCCTCGAACTGGGGTATATCGATATCGATGATCTCTTGGCTTTTTTAAGTCGTCAGAGCGGTATTCAGACCGTCAATCTGTTTAAAATAGATATCGAAAAATCCGTACTCGATCTGATACCGCGGGAAAAAATATTCAACGCCAAGATACTGCCGGTAGTTGCAGACCAGACCACCCTCACCCTGGCCATGGTCAACCCCAATGATTTTGAAATCATCAGCGAACTCGGATTCTCTCTGGGCAAAAAAATTAAACCCGTGATGATTCCCTCTTTTATGATGGAAGCGGCCAGAAAAATCCTGTTGACGGATGCATCGAGTGGTCTGCAGGGGGAATTGATCCGGAAAATGGTTGAAAATTCCTGGGAAAAAATGAGCAAGGCGCCGCCCTTGATTTCACTGCTGCAATACCTGGCAAAATCTGATGCCAGTGACATGCTCCTGACGCCGGGGGCCCCCCCCTGCATCAAAATCAGCAATGAGGTAAAACGGCTGAATATGGCGCCCCTCACACCGGATGACTGCGAAAAATATGCCAGGGAATTTTTGTCCCCTGAAGACTGGGAGCACTTTCTTGTCAGCAATGACACGGGTTTTGCCATCACCTATCCGAGCATCGGGCGTTTCAGAGCAAATGTTTTCAGGCAGAGGGGTTCCATCGCCATTGCCATTCGAAACCTCCCGGAAACGATTCCTTCATTTTCGCAACTCAACCTCCCTGACTGGCTGAGAGATTTTTGCCTCAAGCCCCAGGGATTAATTCTGATTGCCGGACCTGCCGGACACGGCAAGTCAACAACCCTCTGCGCCCTGGTGGACATCATCAATACCAACAGACGATGCAACATCGTGACACTTGAAGACCCGGTGGAGTATCTTCACCAGCATAAGATGAGCAATATCAACCAGCGCCAGGTCGGCAGAGATACCCAATCCTTCAGTGAGGGCTTACGAAATGTATTTCGCCAGGCACCGGACGTCATTGTCATCGGTGAAATGCGCGACAAGGAAAGCTATGAAATCGCTATAAAAGCTGCCTCCACCGGCCATCTGGTACTGAGCACGATCCACGCCAACAGCTCCACTTCCGTCATCGAAACCGTGATTAATTCCTTCGAGCCCCACGAACAGAATCTTGTGCGTCAGATGTTGGCCGACTGTCTCCTGCTCTGTCTGGCCCAGCGTCTGATTCCTGCCAGGAAAGGGGCCCGTCGGGTGCTGGCACTGGAAAAGCTGGTCAACAGTCACCGTATCAAGAAACGTATCCGGGAAGAAAAAACCCACCATGTCCGTTCACAAATGCAGGCCGGAACCGAAGATTTTGTGTCTCTGGATGTATCTCTGGCGAATCTTTATAAGAAAAATGCCATCCGGCTTGAAGACGGCGCCTTGTATGCCGAAGATGAACTCTTCTTCCGGGAAATCACTTCCGGACAACGGTAATCCTGAAACCGCCGTAAGTTCATAAGATGAAACAAGCGCTTCCGGGTTATACCGCTTGTCATAATAATGTTCCGAAAATAGGATGGCGGCATAAGGGGTTGTAGCAGAAAAAAGGTCCTCAATCGGAACGTTTTTCTGACAACCCCTATATGTATCATAGGAGAGGTTTGACGGGCTAGCGCTGTTTGAGTTTGATGGTGGTCAGGCTTTGGATGGTAATTTCATCCAGCCGTTTGAACATGGCCTCGCTGGCCTCGATCCATACCCAGCGGGAAAGGCAGTCTCCGGCCCGGTTGCACACACCGCAGAGTTTGTTTTCCGTCTCCGCACAGTCGGTGATGGCTGTTGTTTTTTCCAAGGTTCGGACAATATCCCCCACGGTAATGTCACCGGCCGATTTTTTCAGCATGTGACCGCCATAGGGCCCCCGCTGACTCTTGATCAACCCGGCTTCTTTCAGCTTTCGAATCAAATGCTCAAGATATTTCAGAGAGATATTCTGACGTTTGGATACATCGCTCAGGGGAACGGGGCCTTTTTGTGCATTGATCGCCAGATCAAGAATGAGTCGTGTACCGTATCTACTTTTGGTTGTCAGCCTCATCTTTTTCCGTTTCCAGCTCTTTTTCGGGGATATCGACCATCTTCGACTGATCCGATTGTGATTTGGGCAGGCAGATCTGGAACCGGGAACCCTTTCTGATCTCAGATTCTACGTTGATGCTGCCGCCGTGCTGACGGATAACACGATTGGCGATAAACAACCCCAGTCCCGTTCCCTGGGAGCCTTTTGATGTAAAAAAGAGGGTAAACATCTTTTCCCTGGTTTCCTGGTCCATCCCCATACCATTGTCCTGGATGATAAAACAGATACGGTCTGTGGCTATTTCAAAGGCATCGAATTTAACGATGTGATCATCCTTGCTGCGATCGTACGTACAGGCATCGATGGCGTTTTCCACAAAATTGACCAGGGCGGCCTGAAGCCAGGTGGGATCGACATCAACAAAGCCCAGGGAAGGTGATATGTTCACCTCCAGTCGCACGCCGTTTATGGACGCTATGGCCATGGCATCTTCTGCGACTTTATCGGCCATTTTTGCAATGTCGATGGATTGGTATCGCAGCTCCCTTGACTTGGCGTAATAGAGGATCTCCAGCACCATTTTGCGGATTCTTCCGGTCATCTGCTTGACCTGGCCAAAGGCTCGGTGCGTCCGTTCCTTGTCGTTTTTTTCCAGACCTGTCTCAAGCTGGTAGATACCCCCATCCAGGGCCGTCAGCATCCCCTTGACACCATGCGACATGGATCCGATCATGAGCCCCAGGGACGTCAAATGGTCCTGGAGCTGCCGGATCTGCGTAATGTTGGTGGACATTTCCATGACCTGGGTAATCTCTCCGTCACCATTGCGTATGGGGGCGGTCCAGGTGATAACGTTGTATTGTTCTACCCGACTTCGAGGTAACGACCTCTTCGGTGGTGTGGGGCCGTCCGTCCCTGAAGGTATCCGCCACAGGACATTCCTGGCAAGGCGACGCCCTGTGTTTGTATACCTCGAAGCAGTGGGAGCCAATTTCGTCACCAAAATCCTTTTTGAACATCTTGTTGGTTGCCGTGAGGCGGAACTGCCGGTCCTGTACGGAAATGTAACAGGGGACTTCATCAAAGAGCTGTTGAAACAGATTCTGGGTGTGACGAAAAATTTTCAGCTTTTTCTCATTGGCCTCGAGCCGGCTGTTCAATGATATCCAGGATCTGGCCTGATACATGGCCATATCCAGGGCGGTACTCTTGACCGGCTTCATCAGGTAATGCACCGCATCATGCTTCAGCTCCGCCATGGCATGATCGAATTGATCCGGTGTCACCATAACGATAATCTGCAGCTTCGGGTGTGTGGCTTTGATCTGTTTTAACAGAAAAACCAACTCCATGTCCGGAAGATCTGGATCGGCCAGAACGATTTCCGCGTTGATATTATCGAACAGCACCATGGCATCTTCACAGGTGGAAGCCAGGTAGGCTTCCATCCGCTTTCGCTCCAGGTAAACACCCAGTGCCTTGGCATGGCTGGTATCTTTGTCTATGATAAGTATTTCATCGGACATGAATGGTTCCATTTCTCTGATGACATCAGCACGTCAGTCCGATCGGTCGCTTAACTTTACTGAAGTGTCTCTTTCACGATCTTCAGGAGATTCTCACGATCAAAGGGTTTTGACACGAAGGCCACAGCCTTGCCAATGGCGTGATCCCCACCGGAAAGACCGCTGATAACGATAACAGGAATATTTTTCAATGTTTTTTCCTGGCACATTTTTCGATAAAAACGCGGCCCCCACTCTTCCGGCATTTCAAGATCGAGCGTAATCAGATCCGGCATTTCCTTTCTGGCGATTTCCAGGCCTTCCTTGACATCACGTGCTGAAAAGGTGTTGTAGCCGTTGTCCTCAAACAAGGTAGTCAGGTAGTCGATGATATTGGGATCATCGTCCACAATGAGTATTTTTTTCATCCATTCCTCTCTTCCTGTGATACATTCCATAATAAAATCGAGTGTTATAATTTTATGAAACACGACCTTGTTGCTAAAAACAGACAAGCTAACGGTTGATACTGATAACCGGGCATCCGGCCCTGACAATTACCTGCTCGATATTGCTCCCCAGCCGGGTATCCTCCTGGGATGCTTTCTGGGTGTGATGCGCCATGATGATGAGATCGGCATGCTTTTCCCGTGCATACTTCACGATCTCTACATAGGGGATACCTTCCCAAACCTCGAAATCGTATTCCGCTACATCCTTCATTTCGGGTATGTATCGGCCCCGTATCCGCCGGAGAGATTCTCGAAGGTTCGACTCGATTTCATCCTGCGTCATACTTCTTCCCAGATGCATGCTGCCGATATCCAGGGCATGAAAAATATGAAGTTCACAATTCAGCGCCTTGACGAGTTTCAGGGCAAATCGGAAAGCAGCATCGGAGGCCTTTGAAAAATCCGTACCGAAAACCACATTGGACATCCCACCCCAGAAAGAAGCCGCCGGCCGATTGACCACCAGTAAGGGACAAGGCGCCACTTTTGCCACGCGTTGAAGCGTAGAGCCCACCATGCTTTTTTTATAGACGGAATCTTCGTCATCGCCGGTGCTGCCGCCCATAACGATCAGGTCGGGAGCTGATTCCCGGGCCGCTCTCAATATCTCCCGATGCGGCAGACCGACGGCCACATTGATTTCAAAATTCTGAATCGTCTCAAGCTGTTTTGAATAGTGAACCTTGATCTCCTCCTCCACCCAGGCAATGTACTCATCGTCAAGAATGACTTGCTCCTTTGTCTTGACGTCCAGTACCACCTGGCTGAAACCACGCGTGGGCACCCCCAGCACGTGCAAAATACATATCTTTGCATCATAGGACTTGGCCATGTTGAAGGCCACCCGTGCGGCATGGTCACAGGCCTCCGTAGCGGATGTGGCAAATAGTATTTTCTTAAACATACGTCACCTCGTTGACGGGTTGCCGAAAAAGTCCAACACCCTATTCTTTTAGTTTTAAATGCTCTGGAATTTCGACCATGCTGATCACCAGGGGCTTGAGGAAAGACCATTTAATGCCGATTTTATATTCCTCTTCTAAATCCCGAATCGCATCCCAGCAGTTGTGGCAAGGAGCGATCACCATTTTGGCACCCGTGTGCAGGATCTGATCCCGTTTGGTAATCAGCGCCTTGTTCCGCTGGGGCCGGAAGAGACCAATGCCGTTAAACCCCCCGCCGCCGCCGCAGCAATAATTGTGTTCCCGGTTCGGTGACATTTCCATAAAATACCCGGGCTCGACAATATAGCTCATGATTTCCCGTGTGATATCCTTTAAACCGTTATTGCGGACATAGTTACAGGAATCCTGAAGCGTCACCGGTACTTTGAGGCGTTTGGACGGATCGATCTTAAGTTTTCCTTCCCGCAGGGCCTCGGCCAGCCATTCAACATAATGGATCGATTCCACAGGGGGTTTTCCCGTACTTCTGCCGGCCCAGTAGGGTCCTTCTATAACGGTGGCACGATGAGCATGCCCGCACTCCGTCCCAACCATCCGCTTGGGCTTGAGCCGCTCCATGGCAGCATAGACATGCTCCACCTGCATTTTGCACGCCGCCCAGTCACCGGCAAACATGGCCAGACTGGTTTGTTCCCACCCACTGGTGGGTACGGTCCAATTCTCACCGGCCAGATGAAAAAGAATCGCTGCTTCGGCCAGATCTTCAGGATAGTGCTTCACCTCCCGGGCATTAACCGTGTAGAGGATGTCGGCGCCCTCCTTATCCACCGGTACCTCGAGACCTGGATAGTCCTCTTCATATTCCTCCACCATCCATTCGAAGGTTTCCACGAAATCCTGGTCCGTAACGTCCATCTGTGCACGGTAAACCCGGTGCATGCCGGCCCCGATTTTCATTTCCCAGGGAACGAATCCCTGCTGATAGCAGAGACCCCTGAGATAACCGAACATAACCCCCATGTCGATGCCGTGGGGACAATACATCCCGCACCGGTTACAGCAGGTGCACTTGGCCCATGCCGTTTCCATGACCATCTGCATGAATTCGTTGTCCACCTTCCCTTTACGCTTGACGATTTCACCCAGTGTCGATTGAATCTTGTAGGCCGGCACCTGTCTGGGATCCTGGTCATTGATCAGGTACAGAAAACAACTGTCGGCACACATGCCGCAATGGGCGCATATTTCCAGCCAGGTCTTCATCCTGGACTTCAAGGTGTTCTGGATCGTTTTCCATAGCAGAGCCTGGTCAATATCAAGCGACTTCATCTCCTGATAATATTGCTTCCCGCCGGTATCCCCCAGAAGGGCTTTGAGTTCTTCTTCGGTTTCTATTGGTTTCTTGTTGCAGAATTTTCCTTCAGGCATGTTGCATCCTTCCTTAAATTTGCTTATTTCTCGTAGCTTGCTGCGATGTTCTTTAATTCATTACCCGGCTAATTTACCAGGCCATGCCTTTTCCTTTCATACCACCACGCTTGATACCATAATCCATGCCCAGTTGCGCCCGTGAAGCAAAGAACAGAACAATGTGCGACAACTTGGTAAAAGGGGCTGCGATCAGCAGCGTTTCACCGCACAGGATGTGCACGGTTAACCAGAATGTGTAGGAACCCAGCTCGTACCGGGCGACAAGACCGGTAATGAAAGGCGCCACGGCCAGGAGCAGAATGATGTAATCATACCATGTCGTCAGAATCCGGACCTCGGGCAGGGCGATTCTTCTAAGGGCCAGAAAAACAGCACTCACAATAACCGTCCAGGTGAGAATATCGGCAAGAAGCGGATTCAGCGTAAGCAGTGAAAGACCGATTTTTTCCTTCAAAAACAGGTTGTGTGCCAGCAAGAACAGGGGCACCAGGACGGCCCCGATATGAAAACCGAAAAAGATGACGGTCATAAAGGGTTGTTTGCGCCAGCCATAGGTGCCAAAAGGTATAAGCCACTTCACGATGGAATTTACGGCACCTTTAAATCCCTGGAATGGATAGGCTTTGTAGGCCACACGGTCCAGTTGCCAGCTCAATCCCCTGAAATAGAGAACAAACCTGACCAGCATGCCGATCAGACAAATGCCCAAAGACAACCAGAACATCGGGCCGGTTAGAAAATCGTACATTGATGCCTCCATTGAGAGCAAGGGTTCGAGGGTTCGAGGGTTCGAGGGTTCGAGGGTATGAGCAATAAGCTGTAAGCTCATGAGCGGCTTATTGCTAAAAGCTTGAAGCAACCCAACGAACACAATAAACACTATGAACCCAATAAACTAAAAAGTCCGCTTCTTTTCATCCCTGCCGCTGAGAAAAAGCCAGAACAACAGCAGCCCCACGAGGATGGCTCCCATCAGCATGTAGGTGATGCTTTTCGAATGCAGCAGAAAATCATGCAGCGTATAAAACAATGCGTCCATGAAACCTCTCTAAGTAAAACAGATACGTGTACTTAGCCCAAAAAACCCGGCCCTGGTTAAATTCTGAAACGGTTTTTTGAGCATATTGTTTTAACAAAAAACCCGAATATCGAATGCGCAAATGACCCAAACATAGCCCATGGGTTTGAATGTTATACGGTTTGTTTTGATCATTCCAATTTGTGTCATTTGATATTGTTTAGTATTTCGAATTTCGTGCTTTATTTTTAAACAGTTATAGGAATCAGTACAACCAAATTGCTTTGACTTTGCCAAAAGAACCTGGATGTTATTCATGTTTGTATTCCGGGTGCTCATAAAAAATAGGCATCCGGGTAGTGACGAATCGATAAACCACAATCCCGATGGTGACAACGAACAACGAGATGGCGATTTCCATCCAGCTGGGAAAGTAACGATCGGCCGACGGCAGGTGCCAGTTGAATGCCACCACAGAGATGTTCAAGCGATTCAGAACAACCCCCAGAACTGCCAGGACAGACGCCCAGCGCACCAGGCGCAGATTCCGATCACGGGCTGCAACAGCATATAAAAATGCCGGAAAAACCACAAATCCCACCAGTTCCACCAGGAACCACAGCCCCCATCCCGTGGCCAGATAATGCCAGTTGTTATCCATGGCAATACCAATAAATTTGACACCCACATAGCCCATCATCACAAAGGCGGCAGCTTTGCCGAACCCCAGGGCCACGCCCTCGCTTTCTTTCAGGTGGGTTTCGTCCATTTTGTGGTGCAGGTGGCGATGCGCCAGGGACCCTTCGAATATCACCATGGAAAGACCGGCAAAAACGCTCGATACAAAAAAGAAGACCGGCAAATAGCCCGAATACCACAGGGGATGAAGCTTTGAAGGAGCAATCATGTAAAGCGCCCCCAGGGAAGACTGGTGCAGGGTGGAAAGAATTACGCCGAATATGGTCAGTACCAGGGTCAGACGGACCACCAGGTTGCGAATTTTTTTCAGACCCAGCCATTCGAGTGCGGCAGGACTGAATTCGATAAAGAGGACGCGTGAGGTAGAGAAAAACGCACAAGCCCACTTCGAATAGCAATGATGTGGTCCCTGGAGAAACAAAAATCGGATATGGCAGGCGCCAGGGTCTACCCACGTCATAGTGGAGGGCCATTACCACCAGCGCATACCCCAGAAATGCGGTCAATATCGCTGGGCGAACAGCCGAATGGAACCGTTTCAATCCGAAGATATAGCATGACGCCGAGGTGACATACCCCCCTGCAGCAAGGGCCACACCGCACAACAGGTCAAATCCTATCCAGATCCCCCAGGGGTTGTTGTCATCAAGGTTTGTGACCGCACCCAGCCCGCCTGTGAACCGCAAAACCGTGATGATCAGACCACAAAATATGATCATGCCCGCTATCACATTGAAAGGCGTAAAAATTGACTTATTCGCCTGCGCCGTTTCTTGTGGCATCTATTTTTCCTCCTTCGGTGTCTCAGAACCCGTATTTTCAGACGCCTGCTTTGATTCAGCCGCTTCTTTGGCGGCATCTTCCAGGGCGCGTTTGACTTCCAGATTAATGGCAGCCTCCTTTTCCTTTGCCATGTTGTCTTTCATCTTGGCCAGCTTGATCTTCATCTCCTCGTTGGCGTCGGCAACCGTCTGTGCCACCGCATGGATGCGTTCCTCCTCGGCAATTTTATCCTTGCGTCTTGAGATGGCGTAGATGCCGGTAAGCAACACCGGCCACAATGCCACAACCACAGGAACCGCCGCCAGAGGACCCGCGGTATAACTGGACGCTGTCTGAGTGCCAAGATCTTCACGCATACCGATTTCGGAAAAGGGGGTTCCGGAAATGGTCATCCAGCTGGTACCACCCATCTCCTGTTCGCCATAAATATGGTCGATATAGGCGTTGGGATATTTTTCAATCCGTCGCCGGGCTATCTTGACGAGTCTTTCCCGCGGCCCGAAGGTCAAGGCCTCTTTCGGGCATATCTCCACGCACCCGGGAAGCAATCCTTTTTCGATACGCGGGTGGCACATGGTGCATTTGGTCACACGGGGCGTCAAGGCCTCGTTATACTCGTATGTTGGAATATTGAAGGGACATGCCACCATACAGTACCGGCAACCCACACACAGGGATGCATCGTAGATGACGGCACCGGTTTTGACTTTTCTCAATGCCCTGACAAAACAGGCTGAAGCACAAGCCGGCTCCAGACAGTGATTGCACTGATTTTTTCACAAATACAGGCAGCTGGCCGTCCTTTCTCCTGAATCGATTGACCACCGTATAGGTATCGAATCGTGTCCGGCGGCTTTGGTCCAGAACCCTCAGGTCGTCAAAGGGCTGCTCCGGAACCGGAAGTTCATTGACCTTGTTGCATGCCTCCTCGCACTTCCGGCACCCGATACATCGGGTTGTGTCATGCAGAATTCCAAAGCTGTTTGGATAGCCGCCGAACTGCTTGTTCGAAGCCGCTTCCGCACGACTCGCAGCCGTCGCACCTGCGCCCGCTGCACCTAACCAGCCAAGGAACTGTCTTCGGGATATCCCCATATTAGCACCTCAATCTTGTTTATTGACGATAAGCATTGTAAGCTGTAAGCTGCTTAGCTACTTACTACTTACTGCATACTCCTTACCGCTTACTGCTTATTGCTCAGTTTCTCCTTATGACACTTGCCACAGTCCGTTGCCGCAGGGTCCTTGATCTCCATCTCCTGGTGACATGTGATGCATTGACCATGATAGGCCCCCATGAGACCGGGACGCCCGTCCTGCAGGCCCTTGGATGCTTCTGCATGACAGGCAGCACATTTGGGCGGTTGAAGGGTCGCCGGACTGTGATGATGACACCCCATGCACAGGGTTGTTGGCTTATCGTGAAAATGACCGGCCATCCCATTATCCCCGATCCGCGACTCAATGCTCCTGAAGACCTGGCGATGAGGAAACTGAGCCCCTTCATATTGATCTGCCAGGACATCGATGACCACCTTATCCGGTACCTGATCGTCCGCAAGTTTCTTGGCGCTACCGGTGGCGGATGCCTTTATGGCCGCGGCTGCAATTTCAGTCTTGGCTGTCTTGCTCATGGGCCATGGGCCCAAGGTGGATCGGTCGAGGCGATGGCACTGGCTGCAGTTCTCCTCTGCAAATGGCTTGTCGGGCATGCCTGCATGACAACCTGCACAGTTTTTATCTTTCTGAGCCTCCTTGTGGCAGCCGATACAGCTCTGGGGTGACGTACGGGAATGCATGGCCTGAGCAAGCTGAACATGGCCGCCATCCTGGTTTCCGATTTCCGTGTGGCATTGACTGCATTTTTTCAGGGTTTCGTGGTGGCAGGACTGACAGCTTGCATTCGCCCCCTCGTGGGTCTTGTGGTTGAACGGAACCGGATCCATCTGTTTGGTCGCTTTTTTCGCATCCAGGTCCTGATCCGTCAGCCAGCTTGCCAGGAGCACAACATCGGGCTGGTTCCGTTTCATACGAGGAACCGGTGTGACTGTTTTAATCCCTGCCTGTGCTTCGGCGCTGTGGCATCCGGCACAATCGGTGGGACCTGTCTTCTTCTCTTGCTTCGCCAGTGCCTGGTGGCAATTGACACAGGCCTGGTGCGATGCTTCGCGGATGGGCTCGGCTTCTTCTGTTTTCTCTTTCTTATGACAATACCGGCAGCTGCCCTCTTCGCCCCGGGTATAAACTGTTTTCCGGGCGGATTTGTCGTAGGTGTGATGGCAGGCGCTGCAGTTGACATTGTCCCCGGTGTCCTCAGGCTGAATGGCATTTGTTGATTCATGGCGATAATGGAGTGATTTGTCGAAAGACAGGGGCTTCCGGGAACTGCCCATGCCGGTCTGGGTCTTGTGACAGGATCGACAGTCTCCCGTTACAGGTCCGGCGGTCTCCCCGGTTGCTTCTATTTTAACATGACAGGCAATACAGTTTTCATGGTATATGGCCATGTCCGTCTCGGTGGCGCCGTTATCGATCCGCATGAATTTGAATACGAACTGCTGATCTTTTTCCAGATGGCATGTACGACAGTTCTCTTTTTCCTGGACGCGCTGGGTGTGCACATCGTGAAGGAACTGTACGGCAGGCATTTTTTCTCCCCCCGGTATGGCCGGGAGATCGATCATCAGAACATCCGGCCGCATGTCATCGAGATCTGTGTCACTGTAAACGCTTGCGATCACGAAAAACACACCCGCCAGAATAATGACTGGAATGATGCCCTTTCCCCACCCAAACGGTCGTCTTTTTGCCATGTTTTCTTCCTCTGGTTTAAAATTCGTCATTTCTGCAACCCGAGTAAACAACCACCCGTGAAACGGGTGGCTTTCATTTTTCCGCAAAAATATTTGTTTCCTACCAATATGATAGGGTTATTTCCTACCAATTTCATAGGGTTTGTCAAGAGAAAAATACGTCCGGAATGGGACAGGATCGTTCTTGATCGAAGATTGTTTTATTGAGCGGCAGGGACTCTTTTTTGGGGGCGGAGTAACCGGGAGAAAATCGTCAAGCCACAGACTTCAATGCGGCCAGTTCGAGCTGGTCTCCGGCATCTTCGGCACGGTCTGAAACTTCGACAATACCATCCAAGCAAAGTTTCAGGTGAAGCTGGCGAGCGAAATCGATGTCTGACGTGAAGATAGCCTTCGTTAAATCCCATTCGAGTTTGTCAACCCGAGACTCCTGCATGCCGATCTCTTTGGTATGTTCGCGAACCGTATCTATTTTGCAGTCACCTTTCAAATAGCACAAAACCGCAAGTTTGAGAATATCGACGATTCCCAAAGATTCCCGAACCACATCCAAAAAAGCGGGTTTTAATTCCTGGGGTATCTTCGGGCGCTGATTTAGAAGGAAATCACAGAAGGCTTCACCGGCATTGGCAACCCTGTCAATACTTTCGGTAAGCTTATAAATATCTTCCCGCAATAACGGTAAATAGGCGCCGGAATACAATTTGTCACGAAGGTCGTAACGGACGAGATCGGCCTCGGATTCTATGCTTCTGACCTTACGCGCCAAAAGCTTGGCTTCACCCAGGTCGTTGTTCAGATAACATTCTGCTGTCTGAATTCCGGTCTTGAGTGAATCCACCGTCAAATCAAGATGCTTTAAAATGACCTCGATGACTTTTTTCTCTTTTTTAAACAACATGATATAATCTCCTTCGCAACTCCGGAATTTTTTATTATAGCGTTTGCCAGAATAACGTTCTGAAACTGCTTCGGCAAATAACGTCAAACAACAGCTATAATATCTCAACTTTCGGTTTTCATCATAATGATGCGCAACGGGTGATCCAAAGGTTTTATGCGCTGTCTGAACCCCTAAAGTTGCGTCAATAAGTTAAAACTGCCATTTAATTAATTAGCACAATCCTTGATATTAGCCCATAGGAAAAAGCAGGCAAACGTGTCAACTCAGCCCAAGATCATATTTATCAAAACATATAGGCCGTAAGAAGCCAGGCATGCCAGACTTGGTGTCAATACCCACCCGATCAGAATCGTCAGAATGGTCTTTTGACTGATGGCTTTGGCGCCTTTTACCAATCCGACACCCACTACTGCGCCCACGATGGCGGAAGAGGTTGATACCGGAATACCCAGCATGGAGAAAAGATGCATACCAAAGGCGGAAGAAATCTGAGCCACAAATGCACTGGGAATATCTAAAGGGGTAATGCCTTTGCCGACTGTGTCTGCAACTTTTTTACCATAGGTAAGCGCGCCTGCAGCAATACTCAGGCTTCCGACCAGCAAGAGCGCCCTGGGCGGAAAGATGTTGAGATTTGCCAGGGGACCCACCGCGTTTCCGGCATTGTTGGCACCCATCGTATATGCCACGTAGCAGGCTGATAAGATAGCCATCCATCCCAAGCCATGCTGGTACAAGAGGGAACCGGTATTGAATTTTCTCAAAATATACCGCACCAGGTGCATCAATCCGAATGCCAGTACCATGACCAGAATGGGACATATGATCCAGCTTTCAGCAATCAGGATCAATTTGGAAAAATCTATTTCAGCCCGAACAGCCAGACCGATGCCGAGAACTCCCCCCACAATCGCCTGGGACGTCGAAGTGGGAATGCGAAAAAAAGTGGCCAGGGTGACAAAAAATCCAGAACAGATCAGTGCCACGCAAACAGCCAGATAGTTCAAATCGGTTTTGACAATCCCCTTGCCGATGGTGTGCATGACGTGATGCCCCTGCAGCATGGCACCCAAAATCACAAAAACGGCGACCAGAATGACGGCCCGCTTGAAACTCAACAGACCGCAACCTACCGAGGTGCCGATACAATTCGCCGTATCATTCGCTCCGATATTCCAGCCGACATAGGCGCTGGCCCCCAGCAAAATGAGAACTATGGGTTCGATAGCGGAATCACCCCATGCTTGTAAGATTGTGCGACCCGGAACTTGCTGCCGTCATCTCCATCAATGGCTTCCTTCCTGGCGTCAGCGGTGATTTGTTTTTATAATTTTATCATGCAAGCAGTCAAAATAATTAATGACATGTTATGAATGACGAAAAGTAATAGATCCGGGGAGGGACACCCGCTCCTGAAAGAATGCAGACAGTCGCGTCGCCACGGGGGATGCACTCTCTGTTGCGGTTTAATTATGGGAGTACACGTTTCAAATCAGTCACAATTGCTTATCCATCGGATAACTTCGGGTAATTTATCCTATGAGTATTATTTGTTTGACTGAGACGATTGTCAGCAGATAATAGAAGAGCGGCACTATGGTTTCAACATATGATAAAAAGGAGTTTCACCATGTCTCAACTCCACAAATCTGAAGGCGACATTAATATATCCCCCCTTCGCAAGAAATGGCAGAAAGAGAACATTGATACAGAAAGCCAATCACTCCTGGATGAAGACGCCCGTTACTTTCTGAAACAATCACTCTCCACACCCTGTTTGAATACCATGCGTGCTTGCGAAGGCATTTACATCGAAGACACCCAGGGTCGTCGCTACATGGATTTTCATGGAAACAATGTTCACCAGGTGGGTTTTGCCAACCCGGATGTCATCCGGGCGGTCAAAAACCAGCTGGACGAGCTTTCGTTTTGCACACGCCGTTATACCAACCGGGTAGCCGTTGACCTGGCCAAAAAGATAGCCCATATCACTCCTGGAAATCTTAACAAATCTTTATTCTGCCCCGGCGGGGCTGAAGCCATCGGCATGGCGATAAAGCTGGCAAGGGTTGCAACCGGGCGGCATAAAACCATATCCATGTGGGATTCTTTTCACGGTGCCACCCTCGACACAATTTCCATCGGTGGTGAAGCTATTTTCCGTCAGGACATGGGACCACTGCTTCCGGGCACAGAGCATGTGCCCCCACCGGATGCGTACCGCTGTGTGTTTGGCTGTTCGGATCGCGGCGGATGTGATTTAACCTGTGCCAATTATGTTGAATACATCCTGGAAAAAGAAGGGGACATTGCCGCGGTAATTTCAGAACCCATCCGCAGTACCCCCTATATCCCCAAGCCCGAGTACTGGCAAAAAATTCGCCGGGCTTGTGACCGCCATGGAGCCTTGTTGATTTTTGACGAGATACCTCATTCCCTCGGACGCACCGGCAACATGTTCACTTTTGAACATTTCGGCGTCATTCCGGACATCGTTGTCATCGGCAAAGGTCTGGGCGGGGGAGTATTTCCTCTGGCTGCCATGATCGCCAGGGAAGAACTGGATGTTGCCGGTGAAAGGGCCATGGGGCATTACACCCATGAAAAAAGCCCCGTCGGCTGTGCGGCGGCACTGGCCACTATCCATTACATTGAAAAACATAATCTCGTGGCACATGCGCGCGAACTCGGGCAACATGCCCTGGAGCGTCTGTATAAAATGCAGGAGCGTCATCCCCTGATCGGCGATGTCCGGGGTCTTGGGCTGTTTCTGGGAATTGAGCTGGTGAAAGACCGGCAGACCCGCGAACGGGCCTCAGATGAAGCCGAATCGGTCATGTATGCTGCCCTTTCAAAGGGGCTCAGCTTCAAACTCACCATGGGAAACATTCTCACCCTAACCCCGGCACTGACCATTACACGCGAAGAAATGGACAACGCCCTGGACATCATTGACACATGTATCAATGAAATAGAAAATAGAGGATAAAAAGTCTCGGTAAATAAATTGTAGAACCTCGCAGCAAGCCACGAGAAATGGTCTGCCATGCGGAAGAACCCACGGGGTTCGCGAACACTGCTACGCTTCAGGTTACACGAAACGGCCTGTATCAATCACCCATGACAACAATTGCCATTGTTCTACTCATAATCTCAGCCTTTACGCACGCCGGTTGGAATTTTATCAGCAAAAAGGAACATCCGACCCAGGCATTCTATCTGGTGGCAAATAGTATCGGCGTGATCTGTATTTTGCCGATTCTATTTTATTACGCAAGCTTTTTACATTTCGTTCCTGCATCGGTATGGCTCATCGTCATTATGTCCGGCTTTTTTCTGGCGTCCTATATGGGAGCGCTGGCAGGGGCATATCGTGCGGGAGACATTTCGATCGCTTATCCTCTGACACGCTCCTTACCCGTTATATTGGTTTTTCTGCTAACACTCATAATGGATTCAGGCCAACCCACGGGAGGATGGTTTTTCGTTGGTATAATTCTTATCGTCACCGGTTGTGTTATTCTGCCATTGAAAGCATTTGGCGACTTTCATTTTTCTAATTACAAAAATCTTTGCTGTCTGTTGGCTGTTCTTGCCGCCCTCGGGGTCACAGGCTATACGGTCGCTGATGATATGGCTTTGCGTTTCCTGAGAGAGCTGCCTGGCCAACCCATGAGTCCGGTTGAGGGAACCCTTCTCTATATGGTTTTGGAGGGGATCAGCAGCTCGGTCTGGCAGGCTCTGTTCGTGGTCGTAAACCGGAAAGAACGACAAAGCATATCCACAATTCTAAAATCCTATAAAAGCTCGGCAGCCTTAACCGGCATCGGAATCTATTTTACCTATGGGATTGTTCTGGTTTCCATGAACTATGTGTCCAATGTCAGTTATGTGGCCGCATTTCGTCAGCTCAGTATTCCATTGGGTGCCATATTCGGTATGGTACTTCTCAAGGAGACCCGTTATTTACCAAAAATGATTGGCATTGCAGCTATTTTTTTTGGGCTTGTTTTGGCCGGTCTAAATTAGAGTTTCAAACCGGTATCAAAATAAATTCGTGTAACAAATTTATTTCGCTTTCTTTTCAGCCCGGATTTCCGCCTCCTTAAATATTTCATTCAAGGCGGTCTGAACATTCCCGGGCAAAGGCTCTGGTTGATGATTTTCCAGTATATCAAAAGCCTTTTCATAGGATTTTTCGACAATGTCCCTTGATCCCCTTTCCTCCCAGACATCACGGGTGTTGCGATCAAACAGATTCACCTGGGATTGTTGCTTCATATTATTATAGGTGTGTGTATGTGTTAAGTATTCCCCTCCGGGTCCGACGGATTCAATCACATCCAGTGCCATCAGCTCATCACTCAGGGGTATCCCTTGGATGGCTTTAACGATCATCCTGACCATTTCGTCCTGCATTACGGCCTGGGCATAATCCCAGGTCATTCCGCTGTCAAGCATCCCTACGCCATAAATCATGTTGGCCCCTGCCAACGCTGGTAACAAGGCGGTTAAGGTGAATTCGTGGGCGGCCTGAGCATCGGGCCTTTTGCTGTCAACCTATCCACCCGCCACCCAGGTAGGCATTGAATAGAATTGGGCCAGCTTGGCAATGGCGGCACTGAACAATCCCAGCTCCGGGCAGCCGATACTGGCAAGGGCTGTTCTCATGTCCATGATTCCTGTTGAGGTGCCATACACCATGGGGTGGCCTTTTTTAACCAGTTGTCCCAGCACCATCATACTCAATATCTCGGCATTATGGGTAATGAGGGTGCCGGCCAGATTGATACAGGTCGTACCACCGGCCAGCCCCATGGCATTGACTTTCAGAGGGATCCCCAGCCGGCAGGATTCGATCAGAATGTCACAGGCCTCCCGGGCATGTACCAGGGGGCTGATGGGGTCACAGGTAGTGGAAAAATTCGGTCTTTCTCTAAATTTATCTGCTCCTCCGGCGACGGCTATCCCCATTTCGTAGCAGGTCTGCAGATTTTCAACCGTGTTGATTCCGATATATCCATGCTTGGTGCAGTTCTCGAAATAGGATTTGATATTATAGAGACAACTGATACTCTGGTTCATATCACTGGGTGTCAGCGGGCGTTCAAAAACAGCGATCTGTTCCAAGGCATCCAGGAACCTGGTGGCCTCGTCCACGTCTTTGCGATTCGATTTTCTCAATTCCCGGGTCCTGGGATCGATCATTTGCGGGGCTTCCCCAAAATTGACAAACCCCACCCGATCTTTTTCACAGATAAAATCCTTGGAAGCATCTCTACCACAGGCCCTGAATGTCGGGGGACATAAGCGGATCGAATCTTCAACCAGGTGGGCGGGTATTCTGACGACACCCGAGTTTTCACTGATGGTGCAGCCACCGCCATCAAAAATTTCAATGGCTTCACGGCTTTCTACCTTAACACCAACATTCCAAAGCACGTCCAACGTTGCCAGATGGATTTTCTCCAGTTCATCGTTTGAAAACATTTTCAAACCGATACCGACAGTCCGATCAAGACCAGGATGTAAGCCTCTGATTGCCATGGCAGGCACCTCTCTTGTTAAATGTTATGCTCTAATTTTTTCACCCTTAACATCTACCAGGGGCAATTTCGCCACTCGGGCTTTGACCCGTCTGTCCATCACCTGAACTTCCAATTCACGACCAATTTCCGCAAATTCAAGGGGCAGGTAGACCAGACCAATATCCTGACCAAGGGTATGTCCATAATTGCCCGAACGGATACGGTCAACGACCCGACCGTCTATGGACACCGACTCGCCGCCATAAAGGTTGCCGCCGGCATCCATAGTGAGAGCCATCAACTTGGTAGCCAGACCCCGCTCCCGGCATTTTTTCAGGGCTTCCTTGCCGATGAAATCTTCTTTCCCCATTTCAACAAACATGCCCAAGCCCGCTTCCAGGGGATTATCCTCCGGGGTAATGTCTCCGCTCCAGTATAAATATCCCTTTTCTATACGCAAGGCATCCAGGGCCTTGTACCCGGCAGGTTGAATACCGTATTCAGCACCGGCCGCCATCAGAGCATCCCACACCGTCGCTGCATTCTCAACTGATATATACAGCTCCCAGCCAAGTTCTCCGACATAGCTCACCCGCTGGGCCCATACGGTGATATTTTTTATGATCACAGACTGGGCCGTCATATAGGGAAAGGCCGTGTTGGACAGGTCGCTGTCACAGACGGACCCGAGCACCTTGCTTGATTCCGGGCCCCATAGACCCAGACAGACCAGGTTTTCGGTCTCATCTTCAATTTCAACTGAACCATCGTCCGGCATGTGAAGCTGAATCCAGCCAAAATCGTTGGACACAAAAGAAGTTCCGGAAATAATTCTGAATTCGTCATCTTTCAGACGCGTGACGGTCACATCACTTTCGATCCCGCCTTTTGGGTTCAGAAACTGTGTATATGTAACACTGCCCACGGGCTTGTCAAGGTCATTGGCCGCCAGCTTCTGAAGAAGTGCCAGGGCCCCGAGCCCGCGCAGGTGTATTTTGCCAAAGGATGTCATATCAAAAAGAGCAACCTTCTCACGGGCAGCTTTTACTTCACTGCCCACTTGATCAAAGTAAGGTGGCCGCTCCCAGCCCCAGTTTTTCTGATCGGCGCCTGCCTTTCGCCAGGGTTTGCCGGCATCGAAATAATTCACCCGTTCCCAGCCGTTTTTCAGTCCGAAAACAGCCCCCAACTCCTTTAGTCGTTCATAAAGCGGGCTGGTGCGCAGGGGGCGACCCCATTCGTTTTCATCATTGGGATAACGCAGATGGTAGTAGTATCGGATGACTTCTCGGCATTGTTCGACACGAAACCTTTTATCTTTTAGGTGGGGTCCGAAACGCCGGATATTCATTTCATGGGTGTCGATGGACGTCTCACCCTCCAGAATCCACTCAGCCATGAGCATTCCCACACCACCTCCGCCGGCAATACCGTTGTCAGAACCGCCGGCCGCAACATAGAAACCTTTCAGACCTGGAACCGGGCCCATGGCATAAAAACCATCCGGCGTAAATGCGTCCGGGCCGTTGACAAGCTCAATGGCTTCGGCCTGATTAAGGATGGGGATACGCTGCATGGCGCCATGCATGATACCCTCAAATATCTCCCATTCGCCGGGCAGCAACTCCTGGGTAAACCCCCAAGGAACGCCGTCCGTAGACCACGGTTTTGGGTTGGTTTCAAACCCGCCCACCAGATAGGACCCTACATCCTCCCGACAGTAGAACAGTCTGTCCGGATCCCTAATCACGGGTGTTTGTCTCGGCAATTCATGTCCTTCAATGGGTTTGGTGGTCAGGTACTGGTTCATCATGGATACGATGGGGATGTGCACACCCACCATCTCCCCGATGCGGGGTGCCCACTGACCGGCAGCATTGACCACACATTCGGTCTTGATACTGCCATGATCGGTAATAACTTCCTTAACCTCCCTGTTCATAGAAAGCTCTATACCCGTAACAAGCACCTTGGTATTGATTTCAACACCCATATTCCTTGCCAATCGCGCAAACTCGTATGTAATCCCGCTGGGGTCGATGTGCCCGTCATCCGGCACATAAACAGCACCGAAAAGACTCTCACCATTCAATTGAGGACATTTATCCATGACTTCTTTGGGTGATATGATATCCGCTGTCAGTCCAATGGCGTTGGCCCGGCTGACTTCCCTTTGCAGTGCCTTCAAACGATCCTTGGTACTGGCCAGCCTCAAACTCCCCACCGTGTGCCAGCCCAGGGAATCACCCCCCTCCCCTTTGGCCAGCTCATTGTAAAGATTGATGGTATAATTCATGACCTTCATGAGTGCCGGTGACGTGCGAAACTGGGAAACCAGGCCGACTGAATGAAATGTCGTACCACTGGTCAATTCGCCTTTTTCCAACAAGACGACATCGGTGCAGCCCGCTCTGGCAAGATGGTAGGCTACGCTGGTTCCGAAAATACCGCCTCCGATAATAACAATCTGTGCTTGATCCCGCATATTGTCTCTCCTCAAACTTTTTTGTGTGGCTTAATATATCAAAAAATATGGCTTGTACATAGGAAAGGTTTAAGATTATACATCCCCAGGTTCTTTAACTTTGGCTGTTTTATTTTCTATAACGTCAGGGTATGTGGCATGAACCTAAATCAGCTTAAAATTTTTTACATGGCCGCCAAGCGGGGAAACCTGAGTAAAGCGGCAGAGGATCTCTACATAACCCAGCCGGCAGTGACCAAGGGTATCCAACGAATCCAGGAGCATTACGATATCAGGCTCATGGATCGTTTCGGGAAAAAAATGGTTTTGACCCATGCAGGGGAGGTGCTTTTCAATATTGCCGAAAAGATATTCGAGCTGGAAAAACACGCCGAAGAAAGTATCCGCGAGTTCAAGCAGCGAAAAAAGGGACGGATCCGCATTCAAGCCAGTGAAAGTTTCGGCGCATATTATCTCCCTTCCATTATGAATCCTTTCAGCAAAGCCCATCCATTGATACATATTTCGGTGAATATCCTCCCATCCGAGCATGTGGTAAAAAATATTGCCGATTTAGAGTGCGATATCGGATTTGTCTCCTATCCCATCGAACATGACAAGGTATTCATCCGCGAGATTCTCGAGGATCAGCTTGTCTTCATTTTTCCGCCGGATCATCCCATATGCCGGCTCAAACACTTTAAACCCAAGGATCTGGAAGGTAATCCGATGATCGTTCATGAAAAGAAATCGACACCGCACCAAGTTTTCCATGCATTTATCGAGAAAAATGGAATTGCCGTCACATCATCCCTGGAACTCTCGAGCAACAGGGCCATAAAACTGGCCGTTGAAAGCGGCCTGGGAATTGCCCTGATAAGTCGCAAAGTTGCCGATGAAGAAATTCAAACCGGCAGATTGACGGCTATCCCGTTACCGGACCTGTCCATAAAAAGAAAATTTTACCTGGTCCATCACAAAGAAAAATATATTTCCCATACACTCCAGAATTTCATCGATCAGGTGGATCGCTGGGCCAACGAATATGCCCGACAGATATCCGAAGCCGACAAGCCCCCTCGATCAAATCTTCCTTTATCCCTATATCATTACGTTCGTATGCGGTCGGATAAGGACAGGTTATGACGGTCTTCACGCCCATGGCCACAAACGAAGCCCATGGCTGGTGCAAGGTGATGATTTTCATGGTGTTTTGGGTTTCCGTTTACGGTTTTCATCCCTTCACGATTGCCGGACAAGGATCTTTCTCCCGGGAAACGCGCCTGCTATCAGATCGGCAGCCATTTTTTTGTCACAGGCTCCGAACTCGTCACTGCTCCCATACACAAGGATCGTGCCGTCATCGTCAAACCGAACCCATGCGCCGCCGGCCGGCACCACAATCGAATTTTCATATCCCAGATCGTGAATTTCCTCTGTTGTATTGTGCAGAATTTCGCGGTGCCAGTCATCGCCTCCGCGAAGGCAAACCAGCCCGTGAGCCATCCCGCCGACGATCCGGACCAGCAATACCTTTCCATGGTATCCATCAGGCAGGTCGACCGGAACCATCAACTTCCGCGGCACAAATGCATGTTGTTGAAACGTCTTTAATGCGTGAATACGGCGATTTAAGCGTGTGACGATCCGGACGCATCCCTACCTGTTGGTGGGCAATCCTCTCTTTTAAATCCTGGATTATGCTGCGAACGTCCAACGCATCCCTGGAAAGATTGCTATGTTTCATGAGGTCCCATGCCGATTCAAGCTACCCTGCCCTAGAAAGGTGAATACACGCGATATTTCCCCCATGGGTATTTCTTCAATACGCTTGCATTTCCGGTAGATCAAAGAGTTGATCGAGTCGCGAAATTACGGTTACATCTGTTTCAACGACAGGCCAGTTCCGTTTTACCGATTGATGCTGGAGCCATACGGGCCGGATGCCCGCATTCTTCGCTCCGCAAATATCTATGCGCCAGTCATCGCCCACAAAAACAGCCTCGTGTGGGAGAATATTCAATTTTTCCAGGCACAAATGGAAAGGCGCAATATCGGGTTTCGGCGGTATCCCGGACTCTCCTGCAACAACAATGACCTGGAAAAAGCTTTCAAGCCGGGGAAACAAGGCCAGGCGGTGGTTTCCATGGCTTTTCTGCCCCTGGGTATTGGTAACAAGGGCCAGTTGATATCGCCGTGAGAGCGCTTCCAGCACCTGGGTGGTTTCAGGAAAAGAATTTGTTCGGGCTCCAACCAGAACCCAGTAGTCACGTTCCCATGCTTCCATTTGTTTTGGATCCGGTTCATGGTGGAAATACCGGCAAACCGACTGCCAGATTGCCTGCCTGGAAAAATTTGACTGCTGGTGGAATTCTTTGCGAACACTGCGATATTGATCCATAAAATCCGCCCGCGCCAGCCCTTCCGGTCTGGATGCCATATCGGAAAAAAGCCTGTCCTGAGCTTCCTTTTCAGCTGCACGAAAAGCATCGGCCGAGTCGACCAGGGTTTGGCCAAAGTCAAACAGTACCGCTTTTATCATCTATGCCTCCGCTGTCGTCCGGAATCATTCAGAACTGCTTCGAAGTATGTCTCTGAAGAAACGACACGAGCGGGTTTCCAGTGGGAACCCGCCCGTCGCCATATGTCATTCCGAACCAAGGCATGGGCAGCATGCCTTCAGACCCGGGGTTTCCCTAATCCTTGCCCCATTTCTTCAGATACCCCGCACACAGATCCTCTGCAGACGGAACGTACTCTTCTTTGGGGATGGACAGCAGGGTATAGTTGAGAAAGTTTTCCCAGTTGATGTTGCCGCTGAATATATTGCCGGCCCAGGAACCACAACCCAGTGTATCGGTCGTGGGTAGACCCGTGACCCATCCGCCGCTGTTGGCATGTGCATGGGGCATATTGCAGACGATCCGTCCCACATTGGCCCGCAGGGCCAGTTTGACACGTCGCTCATCGTTTTCCGAATGAATGCTGGTGGAATGGCCCTCACCGGAAAATTTGAGAATTTTCTCCAGCCGATCCAGCATCTCATCGAAATCGGTCCATTTCCATACGGTCAGCACCGGTGATATTTTTTCACCTGAAAACCGATCTTCCGGGCCGATTTTCTCACCAACAACCATCAGAAATCTGGTGTCCTCAGGAACAGTCAAACCCGCATTCTCTGCAATAAATGTAGCCGGCCTGGCCACGATATCACGGTTCAGATGGGTCCCGTCCGGCCACATGTACTTTCTGAGGGTTTCGCGTTCGTCCGTGCTGCACATATACCCGCCTTCCGATTTAAGCGCTTCTATCATGTCGTCGTAGATGCTTTCATAAAGAGCAACGGCATTTTCAGAAGAACAGGATGCCGAGTTGTTGGCGATTTTCGACAGCCGGATTTTATTGGCTGCGGCGGCCAGGTCGGCGGTTTCATCGACAATGGATACCACATTGCCGGCGCCGACGGTCTGCGCCGGCTTGCCGGCGGCATAGACAACCTTGACCAGCGCGGCGCCACCCGTGGCAACGGCATAATCGCAATGGGCCATGACCTCGGCGGTTTTGGCATGACTGGTCTTTTTGATGCACTGCATCAGATCCACGGGTGCGCCGATTTTTTCCAGTGCTTTGCGAGCATGCTGAACCGTTTCATAGGACGTCTTCTGGGTTCGCGGGTGGGGGGACACGATCTGGGCATTTCTCGTTTTCAGGGTACTCAGGGACAGGCAGCAGATGGTGGATTCCGGGTTGGTACAGGGCACCACATTGGCGATCACGCCGATGGGTTTGGCGTATTTGCGAATACCCAGGGCTTTATTCTCCTCGACGAGTCCGCAGGTTTTGGCATTGCGCATGTCATAGAGCGTCCCGAGGGTCTTGTTCTTGATTTTATTGACCTTGTCCTGGGCGTTGCCGATGCCGGATTCATCTACGGCCATATGACCGAGTTTATGACGAACATCCTCTTTCATAAACTCCCATGCCACGGCTTCAACCATTTCGTTGACTTTTTCCTGGGGCCAGAACTCAACTTCCTTGAAGGCCTTTCGGGCACGCTCATACATTTCCTGAACATTGTCTTCCATGATTTTTACTCCTCATTTATTATGCAAGGTTATGATACCTCACATAAATCGTTAATCTTGCTCTAACTTAGGGGCAAGCTATATCCCATCTCTTGAAAAGCCTCTTTGGCCACCACAAAAAAATCCTGGATATCCGTTTCCGTGATAAGACCCAGATTACACAAACGAAAGGTCTTCAGACCAAACATTTTTCCCGGGTAAATCGTAAACCCCCTTTCAAAGCAGTAATCGTGCAGCTTGAAAAAATCGAATTTATCATCCTCCGGCGCCCGCACCGTCACCACCAGGTGACCCTGAATCTTTTTGTCGATCACCGTCCCGAGACCCAATTCCTCCAGCCCCTTGTGAATTGCCTCCCAGCACTTGGTCAGCCTGCTCCACCGGGTCTGCTCACCCTCTTCAAAATATTCCTTGATGGCCTGTTGCAAGGCATACATGGTTTGCACGGGAGGTGTAAAATGCATTTCTCCGACACGGTCAAAAAAATCATATTGCATGAACAGGTTGCAGTAATAGGAGCGCGTGGGGTAATTTTTTGATTTTTTTATCTCTTCGATGTTACCGACAGTCCAGGAAGCACCGGTCATGGCGGCCAGTCCCTTTTGGGCCGAGGACATGAGAAAATCGATATTCTGTTCTTCGATGTCTATGGGAAGAAGCCCGTAGGTCGATATGGTGTCAACCACGAAAATGGCATCGTTGTCATGTGCCATCCGACCGATTTCCTTTATGGGGTTGAGAACACCTGTGCCGGTTTCATGGTGAACCGTTGCCACCACGGCAATATCTTTGTCTTTTTCCAGGGTTTCCTTGACAAGCGCAAGATCCGGCAGTTCAGTTGATGGAAACTTTAGATCGACACAGGGGATATGGTAATACTGCGCAATCTCCACCATCCTGGCCGAATATGCGCCATTGTTGACCACGCATATTTTTTTGCCTTCGGGAACCAGTGAGTTCACCAGGACATCCTGGATAATGGTGCCGGATCCTGTAAATATGACGGCACTGTATTTTTCAGGATCTCCATGAACCACTTTCACAAGATCTGCGCGAACCCCGGTCATGATGTCCACGAATTCCTGTTCTCTGGGACAAATGTCAGGCACAACCTGTGCGTATTTCACTGAATCACTGGTGGTTGCCGGACCCGGGTTCAGCAAAACATTTCTTTTGATAGGTTTGACTACCTCCATTGTTACCTCCCCTTTGGCTTAAACCGCATGCTGATGATTATGGTCGAATAGTACTTGCAGTGTTATAGCTTTCCAACCTTCTTGATTCCCGATTTCTTACTGGGGTCCTTGACCTCTTCGATAATACTGAAACCGCTGCCCCGAACATCTTTCATCTTTTCAAAACGCTGCTTCCATTCCTCAGGGGTGGTGCAGATCGCCGGGGTGGCAATTTTTTCCCGATCAGCAAGGGGCGGCACCGGCCGATCTTCGGGACCGTCATAATCTTCCTTGGGTGTCAACTCCTGCCCCAGCCGGTTGGTTTCTTCCCTTTCAACCTCTTCAATATAATGGGCGCCGGCAGCAAAAGAACGTGTGACAGCAAGGATCGCCCAGGTGGCCTCAGGGGTAAATCCCAGATCCATCATGGCAGCGCCCGTGGCACCGAGCATATCCAGATCCACGGGTTGGGCAGACATATTCTGGGCGGCCTTGACGATTTCTTTTGTGAAGGCAATATATTTTCCGGCGATGCCAAGCTTTTCGGCACGGGCAAACATGCGTTTTGCGGCAGGGTCTTTGAGCATCAGATCTGAAACACCCAGGGCTTCATCGTAGAGATTCTCCTGTACCAGCAGTTCGGCTGCCGCCTGAAGGGAAAGGTTTTTCTCATTTGCCATGCGCAAATAGGTTTCGAGCCTGTTCCCAAAAGCGGAAAAGGCACCATAAGCATGACCAAAGGCCATGATGGATGCCCCACAGGCCTGGGTTAAAAAGGTCTTGGATCTGGCCACGATTCTGGAAATGGCCGCCGGTGCGGACAATCCATCCTCGAGCGTCAGGATCATGACATAATTGAGCATCTGTTCCTCTTCGATGGTCGGTATGCGCGCCTGGTAATCCACAAAAAGAACCTCGATGACCCCGTAGCCCTCTTCCATCAACTCCGTTGTATCATAGCCCCTGGTAACGATCCGGTGCACATTCTTGTAGGCAACTTCCGACACCCACTGAAACGGCGCCCTCTCCGAATCCTTTGGCACCGTTCCATATTCCCGTCATAATAGTCAAAGGGGTTCTTGGGGCTGCCGAGATTTCCGATGGTACGCTCCCTTTTTAGCTTATTCAGCGCATCTGTTTTTTCTTCGTCTAGATAACCCATTGTTTGTATTCTCCTTCTTCCTTCTGTTTCTTGGCATATTCCTGCCGTTCCTCCTGCTTTGGAACGATCCTGTCTTCAGGGCCCACATACTTGATCATGGACAAGTCAATCATCTGCACCATGGGTTCATTTCTGCTCGCTCCCCATGCACGTCCCTTTTTCATGTTAAACAAGGCATGCGCCGCACAGCTGAATCCCCGTACCACACTGCCGATGCACCACCCCGCGTTGGGTGAAAAGCCGATTTCCATCAGGGCGGTGTTGCCGGAACCCACGACATTCACGCCCACATAGGAGCGCCCGTCTGCTTTGCGCCTGGCGTGAAAATATTTTTCCACGGCCCTTTGAAATTCCAGGTAAACCCCCTTGAGCTCCAACTCTTCCTGTTTGAGGTGAATCGGTTCCGCCCTGGGATCACTGTCGATATGCTGGGGTTGTCCCATGCCCATGACAGGCCGTCCGGCATCCATGTATTCATCCACAAGGGTCTTGGCCATTTCATCAATGGTTTTGCCCTCTTTCTCGGCGCGTTCCAGGTACTTATTCAGCATGTAGCCATGAGCGGCCCCGGGCCCATGCACACCGCCAAAGGTGGAAACGGCCGCTGCCACACAAACGGGAAGATTGGGTCTGCCCGCGCTCACACCGATGGCCCCGACAGCCGATGGTGACATGGAGTGCTCCAAGAAACACCCCCATCTCATACTTGAGCATTTTTTCCTCTTTCTCGGTGGGGATCCGGTCCTGAAAAAGGACAAACATGGCATCATAAAACGAATAACCCTCTTCAGCCAAATCACTGAGGTTGTATCCCCGCATCACGGTTTTTTCTTCTGTTTTATAGGAGATGGATGTCTTCCTCCTAAAAAATTGTTTTCTTTCCATTTTTTCCTCCGGCACCTCTTTTATATAATTAGGACCGCAAAATCATCGTTACATCGAACCCATATTTTCGCTTTAATAAACAAACGCCAATAATAGGTCAACCTAATAATTTTGATGAATTACATGACAAAAAATTATAGACTTGACACGCATCCGAACAATTATTATAAGGAATCAACCAAGGGCTGGGAAACCATTATCGGCCTGCAAAATACCACTAAAACCATTAGCAGGGTATCCATCGTGCTGCTCAATGTCCTCTTCATGGGGAACAGTCATACCTATTATAATTTCATGCCCCACATGCTTTTGATGCTGGTGGATTCGGCGGGTCGGGGAATTGAACTGCGTGTGATCAGTGCACCGGTGAGGGGGCCGGCCTGGCATGGCACTGGACCCATCCACCCAGCCGGAATGCCATCAGGAAAAAACCATGGGACGATGTTGTCTTGCAGGACCGGAGTGGCGGTCCTCTCGAGGAGCCGGACTCGTTTATGCGGCACGCTGAATTGCTGGACGCGGAGATTCGAAAGCACGGTGCCAAGACAATGTTGTTTTTGACCTGGGCCAACCGATCGCGGCCCGATACCCAGTCGGATCTGACCGGGGCATACACCACGGCGGCCCGCAGGCTCCATGCCGCCCTTTCACCGGTCGGACTGGCTTGGGAAGCCCTCCAACGCGTCGATGCCGGTTTTGACCTGTACCATCGGGACGGTCGTCATGCCGGTCCGGCTGGCTCTTATCTGACGGCCTGTGTGTTCTATTCCGTGCTGTTCGACACAAGCCCTGAAGGACTTCCCGGAAGCTTCTTTTTCAAAGGCAAACACCGGGTGGACCTGGAAAAGGACAGGGCATCGCTGTTGCAGAAGGTGGCCTGGGAAACAGTCTCAAACCCGGGATGCCATAAACGATACGGGTTTTTAGACCCGTTTCAACGCTGAAACCAACCCATCCTGTAGCGAAGAGGGCGTTCAGGCATCGCCGGCTGGCATATAACTTTTTATTATTCTTAATATGATAAAAATTAGGTTGCAGTATTCATTGATTTATCCGCCGACCCGTATGTTTATTTACAGAATGCGTAACCCCCGTTCGAGACCCAAAAGGCCTGGTCCCCGGGCTTCTTATTATTATTACTTGGCTTCTTCTCCCAATTTTGTTAAAGTGGCGATGCTTGAATGATAATGCATCGCTCTTTTTCATTTTTATAATGCAACACAACTGAAAGGAGGAAAAAAAATGAATCGTTTTCACTCAAAAAGTTCAGTTCGGTTTTGGGGAATGTTGCTCGGATTGGTTGCAGTGCTTGCTTTTATCGGTGTCTCCAACGTGGGTGCCGGAGAGATTCTCGTTTACACCGCCCTCGAAGATGATGAGCTGGCCATCTACAAGAAAGACTTGGAAGCCACGCACCCCGAAATCAATGAAGATCGTACGCGACTCCACCGGCATCATCACCGCCAAACTGCTGGCCGAAAAGGACAACCCCAGGCGGACGTGATCTGGGGCGTCTCGGCCACCAGCCTGCTGGTCTGCGACAATGTCGGCATGCTGACCGGGTACAACCCCAAGGGCATCGAAAAATTCAAACCCGGCTTTCTACGACAAGAAAAACAAGGAAGCCCACTGGGTCGGCATCAAGGCCTACATGACCGGCATCGTGGGCAACACCATCGAAATGAAAAAGGGCTCAACATGCCCCAATCCTATGCCGATCTGCTGGATCCCATGTACAAGGGCTACCTGGTCATGCCCAACCCGGCCTCTTCCGGCACCGGTTTTTTGACGGTTTCCGCCATTCTGCAGATCATGGGCGAAGAAGAGGGCTGGGCTTATCTGGACAAGCTCCACCAAAACATCGCCGTTTACACCCATTCCGGTTCCAAGCCGGCCAAAATGGCCGGAAAGGGTGAGTATCCCATCGGCATTTCCTTTGCCTACCGGGGGTTCAAACAAAAACCAAGGGCGAGCCGGTCGTGGTTGCTTTCCCCAAGGAAAAATCCGGATGGGAGCTTGAGGCCAACGCCCTGATCAAAAAACCGAAGATCAAAAAAGAAGCCAAGATCTTCCTCGACTGGGCCATCAGCGACGATGCCAACAAAATGTATGCCACGGTCTATCCGATCATCGACTCCAAGACGGTGCCGGTTACGGTTCCCGATGGATATCCCGGCAGATCCGGCCACGCAGCTCATCAAGAACGATTTTGACTGGGCGGCCATGAACCGTGACGCAATCCTGAAAGAGTGGACCAAACGTTACGACAGCAAGAGTGAGGCCAAGAAATAGTCCGGCATGCACACTGCATTTCAAGAGATTAACCTTCACCGGCGTGCCCCTGAAGGGGCATGCCGGTTCTTTTTCAAGGAGTCCTTTCAATGCCTCCCAAATCGGCAAAAGAAAACAACCGACGATCCTTTCCTGGAAGTGCAAACAGTCACCAAGACCTTCGGCCGCTTCGTGGCCCTGGAAAATGTTTCCATTGAAGGTCTATCCCGGCGAACTGGTCTGCATCCTGGGCCCAGCGGATGCGGCAAAACCACCCTGCTGCGTATCATCGCCGGGCTGGAAGAACAGAACGTGGGCCAGGTGTTTCTAAAAGGCAAGGATATTTCCCGGATCCCCACCTCCAGCGCGAGTGCGGCATCGTATTCCAGTCCTATGCGCTGTTCCCAAATCTGACAGCCGCCCAGAACGTGTCCTATGGCCTGAAGGGCTCGAAATTACAAACAGAGAGAAAAAGGCCGCCAGGACCCAGGAGATGCTCGACCTGGTGGGGCTGGGCGAAATCGGCAAAAAGTATCCGGCCCAGCTTTCCGGCGGCCAGCAGCAGCGGGTGGCCCTGGCCCGGGCCCTGGCGCCGAGCCCCGCCATGCTGCTTCTGGACGAGCCCCTTTCGGCCCTGGATGCCCAGGTGCGGGTGCATCTGCGGGGAGAGATCCGGGAGCTCCAGCAGCGCTTCGGATCACCACCATCATGGTCACCCACGACCAGGAGGAGGCCCTCACCATGGCCGACCGGATCATCCTGATCGATGACGGCCGGCTGATCCAGTGCGACACGCCCCAGGAGATCTACCAGGACGCCGGACAACGTTTGTGGCCGGATTTATCGGCGCCATGAATTTTCTGAAGGGCTGGACGGTAAAGGATGAAAACACCCTCACTTTCGGGAACCTGACCCTTAAAACGAACAACGGCAAAGTAAAGCATTTTCAAGGCCGGAAAACGACTGTCGCCATCCGCCCTGAAGACATCCGGGTGCTGGAAGAAACGCAGGGCGGGAAAATATTCTCACCACGATTGTTGAAAAAATCGAGTTCCGCGGCGCATCCTACCGGCTGCGCCTGCGCTTGAAAATCGATGAGCCCGGATCTGGAAGCCCCGGTAATCGAGGCCGATCTTGCCGGCAGAAAAGATCGAGCGACTTGAACATCAGGCCGGAAAGCACCTTACCGGTTTACTTTCCTGCCGAAACGATTGCTGATATTTCAGCCAATCAAACGATACCATTCATGCCGACAACTAGACCATATCGAATAGAAAGAACAGGATTATGAACCGTCCAAAACACGACAGCCTCGTTTGACCCTCAAACCGTCGTTTTAAAGAAAGTCCGGCAGAAAACCAGCTCAGAGAACTGGCTGAAAAGGGCATCTGATTTTCCTGCTGATCCTCTGGATGATCGTCGCCGTTATCTTTCCCGTGTATCAGCTGATCGACCGCAGCCTGCACGCCGAAGTGCTGGTATCCATCTGGGGCAATGACGATGTGCGCATCGGCGGACGGCGCGTCTATATCGAAGGCAAAACCCTGCTGTTGCATATCGACAAAAAGACGTTTCCGCTGACAGACACCATCATTTCCCACGACGGCATGACCGTCGATATCCGGGACGAAAAAATCTACCGCGGTCTACCTGTACCAAAGTGATGAATTATGCGGAACCGGTAAAGGTAAAAGAGGTCACCGCCACCATTGACGGGGACCGCTATTTCATCGACGGTGTCTTGCTGGAGGACGATGAATACAGCGGCCAGGTTCGCCGCTGGATCGGCCTGAGCAATTTCAAAAGATATTTTTCCAATCGAATCCCTCTATTATTCGGTTTACAACAGTCTTTTCGTTTCCGTCGTCACCACCCTCATCGCCGTCATTCTGGCCCTGATCTACGCCTATGCGGTCACCCGCACCCTGATTCCGGGAAAGGCTTTTTTCCGGGTGGTGGCCATGCTGCCCCTGTATGCCCCCACCATGCTGTACGGGTTGTCCCTGGTCTATCATGTTCGGCAACAAGGGGATTATCACCACCGGTTTTTTCGACCACCTGCCCTGGCTGGCCTGGGATATCGGCCTCTACGGCCCGGTGGGAATTATCATCGCCGAGATCGTGTTCACCTTTCCGGCGGCCTACATGATCCTGATGGTGTCCCTGCTCAACACCGATGCCCGGCTCTACGAAGCTGCCATCAGCCTGGGGGCCAGCAAACTGCGGATCTTTTTTGACCGTGACCCTTCCCGGGATCAAATTCGGTCTGATGAGCGCCATTTTTGTCTGTTTTACCCTCTGCTTTACCGATTTCGGGGCGCCCAAGATCGTGGGCGGCAACTACAACGTCCTGGCCGTGGATATCTACAAGCAGGTCATCGGCCAGCAGAATTTCGGCATGGGCGCCACCATCAGCATTATTCTGCTCATTCCGGCCCTGATCTCTTTTATTGCCGACCGAATCGTGCAGCGCCGCCAGGTGGTGGCCATGACCGCCCGCAGCGTCCCCTATACCCCCAAGCGAAACTGGGGCACTGACACGGTCATGTTTACCATTGCATCCCTGATCGCCGGTTTTATCTCTGGCCATGCTCTTTGCCGGCGGATTTGGATCACTGGTCAAAATGTGGCCCTACGACTTTTCCCTCGGCCTGTGGCATTACACTTTCAGGGACGTGGGCGGCGGCGGGTACAACGCTTTCTGGAACAGCGTCCGCATGGCCACCTATACGGCCGTTCTCGGAACCATGGTCACCTTTGTTTCCGCCTATCTCATCGAAAAGACCCGACGGGTGGCTATTCTGAGGCAGGCGTCCTATTTTCTGTCCATCATCCCCCTGGCCTTGCCCGGCCTGGTCATCGGCATCGCCTACATCTTTTTTTTCAACACAACCCACTTCACATCCCCTTTACGAACATTATCATTCGCCAATCCCTGCATATGCCCTTTACGGCACCATCTGGATCCTGGTCATTGCCAACATCATCCATTTTTACACGGTCAGCTTTTTAACCGCCACCTCCGCCCTGCGCCAGCTGGACAAGGAGTTTGAAACCGTTTCCGAGTCCATGTCCGTGCCTTTTTACCGGACCTTTTTCCGGGTGACGGTGCCGGTTTGTTTTCCGGCCATCGTCGAAATCGCCATGTATTTATTTTGTCAGTTCCATGGCAACGGTTTCGGCGGTAATTTTTCTGTATTCCTCGGACACGGCCCTGGCGTCGGTGGCCGTGGTCAACATGGACGATGCCGGGGATCAGGCGCCGGCGGCGGCCATGTGCATGCTCATCGTTCTTTCCAACATTCTGGTGAGAGTTGCCAGCGAAGTGGTCAACGCCATTTTCAGAAGAGCAACCTCGGCCTGGCGGACGAGATAGCCACCAAACATCGCATGAAACCAAAATTTAAATGGATTTTCTGGGACAATGATGGGGTCATGGTGGATACGGAAGCACTCTATTTTCGGGCCAACCAGGAGATTCTTTCCAGCATTGGTATCGACCTGACACCCGAGGTCTTTACCCAAATCTCCATGAAGGAGGGTCGCAGCACCTTTGTCCTTGGATAGATGTCAATGACCTATTGTGAGGATATCGGCTACAACTCTTTTGAAAGCACAAGGGCTAGGGGCAGCGTTGTAAGGGCGGTCAGGCCGATAACCACAACCGTCAAGGGCAGCCCGGCAGCATCACTGAGCAAACCGAAAATCGGGGGAGCTATGGCAGCTCCCACGATAATGGCGGTGTAAAACAGACCAAAAACACGCGGCGCATGGGACGGTAAAACAAAATCGGCCACTGTCCCGTATAGGACGGATGAGGTTCCGTTCAGCGCAATGCCGAGCAAGGGCAGAAAAAAAAGATTCCAGACAGACTCGATCCGTACAGGTATATGATGCCCAAACCCGTAATGGCTTCGGTGATGGTTATCGACGGGATGACACCCATCTTTTCAGCCATGATACCACAGATAAATTTTCCCAAAGCCCCACCGATGAAAAGAAGGGACAGAGCCAGGCCGGTAGATTCCATGGGCATGCCCTTGCCGATGAGCAGGAATGGCAGAAAAGTAATCAGTGTGGAGCGCACAGCCGTATCGATAAACCCGATGGTGGACAGTGTGAAAAATGCTTTTTTGTTTTCGATACCCCACCCGTTGAATCCTCCCTGCACCTTACCTGCCTGAATATTCATGCCGCCGGAACGATTTCTGCGTAAACACCCATAGAGACCCACCGCCATAATAAAACCGATGATACCGTATCCAAGGCAGAGGGCCCGCCAGCCGGTTACGGCTAAAACACCTGCAGCAATGACCGGGAAGAGGAATTTACCCATGTCACCGGTAAAGTTGTAGGTGCCAAGGGCAATGCGTCGGTTACCGTGAGCATATGCTTTGGAGATCATGGATGAGGCCAGGGGGTGCTGTACGCCTGCTCCCAGCCCGCCCACAAGCAGAAGGGCACACAGGGTCCAGATGTTCCCGGTAAAAGCAATTGCCATGAAGCTTAAGGTCGTAACAAGGGTCCCGAGGGTCAACAGCCTGCGTTCACCGTAGCGCTCCCCCAGAAAGCCCGCAGGTATCTGAAACAATGCCGTAGCACCCTCAAAACAGGTGATGATCAATCCCACCTGGGTGAGAGAGAGCTGAAAGGCTATTTTCCAGAAGGGGAGCAGAACGGCCAGCCCGTCGGCAATGCTGTCGTGGAAGAGATGAAAAAGACACCCGCTGACGAGAATTTTTCTTTTACGAGACATTTGGGTTGTCATGAATATACCCTATGTTCCGTTATGTCTAGAAACAGCAGCGAACATATCACAACACTGCGGTATAAAAAGGTTGCCCAAAGTTTTCACGTAGCGAGGTTGCTGCAGCCGCAAGGCGTCGGGCCATGAAGTCGTAGTGTACTACTGCGAATGGTCCGCAACACCGCGGATGCAGTAAGATCGCTACGTGAAAAGGTTATCCGCCGATACCCGACATAGGCTCATGAACCCGAAAGGGGCTGCCCGGGGCAAAATGGTGGGATTCGTGTTTATGCTGGACCGCACGAAGAAACACGGTTTTCAATTCATCGTCACTGCAGCCACTCCTCAAGGGACCCTTGATATCCAGCTGTTTATCTGAAAGCAGACAGGGACGAAGCTGCCCATTGGCAGTCAGGCGCAAGCGGTTGCACGTATGGCAGAAATGACGGCTCATGGCTTGAATAAACCCGATTTCACCTTTGGCGCCTTTGATTCGATAGCGCTGTGCCGGACCATCCATGCGTTTTCTCGTGACCGGAACCAGATCACCCAGCACACTCAGACGTGCCTGTATTTCAGGCGTCAGAATATAATCGCTGCTCTTCATCTGGGCGTTTCCAATGGGCATGTATTCAATGAAGCGGATATGAAACGGATAGGTCATGGAAAGCCCGGCTAAATCGACAAATTCATCGTCGTTATATCCTTTCAGAGCCACGACATTCAGCTTGATGGGATCAAACCCGCGCGCATAGGCCTTTTCGATACCTGCCCATACCTGGTCAAAAAGATCGTATCCCGTGATATATTTAAATTTCTTGGGATTTAAGGTATCCAGACTGATATTGATCCGTTTGATGCCGGCGGCCTCTATTTTTTCAATATTCTCACCCAGCATGACACCGTTGGTGGTGAGAGAAATATCAGACAACCCGTCAATGGCGGCCAGCTCCTTTAAAAATCCGTAAACACCTGTTCGCATGAGCGGCTCACCGCCCGTCAGCCGGACCTTTGAAATGCCCAAGGAGACACCCAGCCGGACAATACGCAGGATTTCTTCGTAGCGCAGAATGTCGGCATGGGCCAGTTTGGGCACCAGACCCCCCGGGGCGCAGTACAGACAACGCAGGTTACACCTGTCCGTAATGGAAATACGCAGGTAATTCAGATGGCGATTGTATTTGTCTACCAGCTCAGTCATTTTTCATAATGGGCTATCAAGGCATCCACCAGCCCGGGGATGGTGTATGTTTCGGCAACCAGGTGAACGTCGAATCCCAGCTCTCTGGCCGTATCCGCCGTGATGGGTCCGATGCAGGCAACGGTCACGGGTGCCAGGAGTTGTTTAAAGGTCTCTGCCGGTATGAGCTCCTTGAAATTTCTGACCGTGGAAGAACTGGTAAAGGTTATACAGTCGATGCTTCGATCCGCCAACCGGGCCAGGAGCGTTGCCGTGTTGTCTTCAGCAATCCGGGTGACATAGACCGGAATCTCGTCCACCTCTGCACCCATTCCGGACAATTCTTCCGGAAGGATGGGTCTGGCTTCCCCGGCCCGCGGGAGCAGAATTTTCTTTCCTGCGATCTGCTGGTGTTTGAATGCTTCCACCACCGACTCTGCACGGTAGGACTCAGGCAGAATGTCGCAGGTGAGGCCGAAATCCCTGAGCCGCTTTTCCGTTGCAGGTCCGATGCAGGCCGTCTTGATATGGTGAAGCGCGCGAACATCCAGCCCGAGTTCAAAAAGGCGCTTGAAAAAAAAGCCCACCCCGTTCACGCTCGTGAATACCAGCCAGTGGTAATCCCCCAGATCTTGGATGGCCCGGTCCAGAGGTCCCCAGTCGTCCGGCGGGGCAATCTGGATGGTGGGGCACTCCAGGCAATCCGCTCCCGCAGCATTCAATAACTGCAACAGATCACTGGCCTGCTCCCTTGCACGGGTCACGACGATTCGCTTGCCCATGAGAGGCTTGTTCTCGAACCATTGCATGGTTTCCCGCAGTTCCACCACATCACCCACCACGATAATGGCGGGTGCTTTGAGTCCGGCTGCTTCGACCTTTTGAACAATATTGCCCAGGGTGCCGGTCACTGTTTCCTGCCGTGTGGTTGTGCCCCATCGAATGAGGGCAATCAAAGTCTCCGGCGGCATGCCGTGCCGGGTAAGCTGGTCCACGATGCGGGGCAGGTTCTTGACGCCCATAAAAAAAACAAGGGTGCCGATACCTGTGGCAAGTGCCTGCCAATCGATACGCGAGGAAGTTTTTTCCGGATCTTCATGTCCTGTAATAAACGCCAGGGTAGAGGTATATTTTCTATGTGTCAGGGGGATGCCGGCATATGCCGGAGCAGCCACGGCCGAGGTTACACCCGGAACGATGTCAAAGGAAATGCCCGCTTCAACAAGCGCCTCCACCTCTTCACCCCCTCGTCCGAAAATAAACGGGTCACCCCCTTTGAGACGGGTCACGATCAGGCCTTGCCCGGCCTTTTCCACGAGCAGATGATTGATTTCGTGCTGCTTGAGGGTGTGGTCGCCCCCCTTTTTGCCCACATAAACAGATTCGGCGCCCTCCCGGGCATGGGCCAGCAGAGACGAGGAAGCCAGATAATCATACACCAGAACATCGGCCTTTTCGATACAGGCTTTCCCTTTGAGGGTAAGCAGTCCGGGATCCCCCGGGCCTGCGCCCACCAGATAGACATGACCGGTTGTTTTTTTCATTCGCTTTTGCTTTGTAGGTTTTCTATGATGGTCATGGCGCCCTGATCCATCAGTTTCTCTGCAAGTTCGGTCCCGATACTCACCGACGTCACCGCAGGGCCGCTCAACACTGCCCTGAAAATCCGGGAACCATCCGGTTCCGCAACCAATCCGCTCAGTTCAAAGCTTCCGCCCTCAATCCTGCCGTACGCTGCAATAGGAACCTGGCAACTGCCTCCAAGGCGATGCAGAAAAGCCCGTTCGCCCAGGACCACGGTTCGGGTCTCTGTATGATCCAGTTCCCCTACCAGGGCACCTGTCTCTTCATCCCCCGTTCTTATTTCGATACACAATGCACCCTGCCCGGCGGCCGGCAGCATGACATGACTATCCAGATATTCCGTAATCCTGTGTTTCAAACCGAGTCGTCGGATGCCTGCGGCGGCAAGCACAATGGCGTCCAGATCACCTGTATCGAGTTTTCTCAGCCTGGTATCAAGGTTGCCCCTCAGGGGGTCAATACACATATCCGGTCTGGCAAACAATATCTGCGCTGCACGACGCAGGCTGCTGGTGCCGATCCGGGCGCCTTGCGGGAGTTCCGCCAGGCACCCATTTTTTGATACCAGGACGTCTTGAGGGTTTTCTCTTTGTGGGATGGCACCGATGCTTAGGCCCCCGGGCAGTTCCGCCGGCATATCTTTCATGCTGTGCACCGCCAGATCGATCTTACCCTCTAGAAGCGCATCCTCGATCTCTTTCACAAAAAGACCCTTGCCCCCCACCTTTGCCAGGGGGACATCCAGTATCTTGTCGCCCTTTGTTTTGATAACGATGATTTCAACGGATAGGGTGGGATGGGCTTTCAGCAGTTCCGTTTGGACCCAGTGAGCCTGCCAGAGCGCCAGTTTGCTTCCCCGCGTTCCGATATGGATTTTTCTGCCCATCAATGGCCACAGGTTGCGCAACTTGTTGCCGCACACCCGCCGCAGGAAGATGCAGACGCAGAGGCACGGGTTGTTTCTCCAGCGCCTCCCTTGCTGACAAAGCCGCAGGAAGACATGAGACGGGTCACTTTTTTGCTGCTGCAGGTAGGGCACTCCGGTTTTTCTGATCCAAAAATCAGTTTTTCAAAACTTTCCTTACAGGCCTCACAACAGTATTCATATATCGGCATGGGGGTTACTCCAGAAGCGTGTTTCGTTTTTTGTGTTTTGTGTTTTGTGTTTGGTATTTTGTGTTTCGTGTTTGGTGTTCGGGTATCACCTTCATCGGTCTTCAAAATAATCACCGGGTCATCAAAGTCAACTGCCGCCGCTATCTACCGACAGGCTTGCACGTACCATGGCCAGTTCCGATTCGGCAGGATAACCCAGGTCCATGGCTTTGCTATATGCCGAAAGCGCTTTTTCATGCTGGTCCTGACGAAAGTAAACCTTTCCCAGACGGAATTGAAACAAGCCGTTCTCGGGAGACATCTCAACGGCTTTCTCACAGAACAGGGTAGAGATCTCAGGGTTTTCCGCTTTCTCATCGTAGAGAAGGCCCAGTGCTGACAGGGCACATGCATCTGTGGGATTCTTTTTTATGGTTGTTTCGTAATGCATGACGGCTTCGTCGGTCATATGCAACGCTTCACAGCACTCACCCAGATGAAGAGAGGCAATCCAGGATTCCGGCTGCAGGTGGGCCGCCTTTTCCAGATAGGTTTTTGCCGCATCCAGGTCCCCTTGACTCAGATACAGCTTCCCAAGCTGAAAAATGACTTCAAAGACATCTTCCCCTGTGGCCTCCGCTTTTTTATAGAATTCCAAGGCACTTTCCGTCTGGTTCAGCATGCTGTGCACATACCCGGCATTGTACAGGGCCATGATCTCCTGGGGATCGCATCTGATGGCCTCCCTAAAAACCTCGAGCGCCTTTTCCAGTGCGCCCTCCACCCCATAACAAACACCCAGACTATTGAGGACATTGACATTCCCTGGATCAATTTTCAGCGCTGTTTTCAATTCCCGGATGGCACCCGGTACATCCCCCTGCTGATACAGTTCGTCCCCGCTGATATTCAGACTGACGGCATCGAACAGAACAGCGCTGCTAGCACCGAAAAAAGACGCATGCGTCAGCGCCTTTCTGGCATTGTCGAAAATATCCGCTTTCCCATAATCTGCCGTTGGATAGGAAGCGACACCGATGGAAACCGAACCATTGTCAAGCCCGCCAACCCTGTCCTGGATATCTTCCGCCAGTTGCAGAGTATCGGTATCGTTCTTTCCGGGGAAAAAACATCCCAGCGAATCTTCTTCCATGGGGCCCCAGATGCCGTTTTCCATTCTGCACAGAGCATCAACCAACCGGCTGACTCCCAGGATGCAGTGCGTGTTGTCGTGATCGTCTGAAGATCCGGTGTTCACGACGCCATCCATGCGGATAGTCATGCTGCCAAAGCATGAGACATTCTGCATCTGTTCCACGGCATACCGCAGAAACGCGTCGCCGCAGTATATTTCCGGGAAAGCCTGTCGCATGGCTTCGATTGACCCGTTACCTGCAAATGAGGAATCCCCTTTTTCCGACGTTGCTGCAGGGGGATTGAAAAGAAAGTGACGGGTTGTGCCGCGTTCAGAAAAGATGATCGGTTGGGTCTTGCCTGCTTTTGGTGTCATTATTGAACATTCCCATAAGTTAACATACTTAGATTAGTGCCTTTTGTGGAAAATAATATAAACAAACCACAAAAATTCTTAGTGATCTTTTTATCCTGTACGGATACTTCGTGCGTGATTTCTTACTTTCGTGCATTTCGTGATATAGGGGTTGTCAGAAAAACGTTCCGATTGAGGACCTTTTTTCTGCTACAACCCCTTATGCCGCCATCCTATTTTCGGAACATTATTGTGACAAGCGGTATAAAATATTTTTTTCTTTTCCGGATTCAGTATTACACTTCTTCCATCAGTTGTTGAAAAGCCATTTTTATGGCATCCGGTTCCTGATCCTGGATGGTCCGAACATCCATCATGAAAAAATCGTCTTCAATTCTACCGACAATTGCCGGCGTATATCCCCGCATCCATCTATCGATGCGGTTTGCCGACACGTTCCGAATCTTGACACCCACACATCTGCTGGGCAGCTTCAGCAGCGGCAGAGAACCGCCTCCGGCGCGGGAGGCGGCCTGAAAAGATTGCACCTCGAGCCTCTCGTTATTCAGACCTTTCAACAGTGCCATGAATCTTTCGGCTTTCCCTTGAATGATCTGTTCCGGCATGGTGAGCATCCTCAAAGTCGGAATCCGCTTCAATGCAGAAGCTTCATCACGGTACAGACGCAAGGTACTCTCGAGAGCTGCCAGGGTCAGTTTATCGATCCGGAGGGCCCGGGTAATGGGATTCTGTTTGATCTTGCGCAGCATCTCACCGGTACCGGCAATCACACCCGCCTGGGGTCCGCCCAGGAGCTTGTCTCCGCTGAAGGTTACCACATCCACACCGGTGGATACCGACTCCTGAACCGTGGGTTCTTTCAGAAGTCCATATTTGGACAGATCGATGAAGGTCCCACTGCCCAGATCTTCCATGACCGGCACATGATGCTGTTCTCCAAGGGCCACGAGATCCTTTAAAGAAACGCCGGCGGTGAAGCCCACCACACTGTAGTTGCTGGTATGGACCTTCAAAAGCAGCCCGGTGTGGTCATCGATGGCGTTCTCATAATCCCGCAGATGGGTTCGATTTGTGGTTCCGACTTCTTTTAAAACAGCCCCGCTTTTTGCCATGACATCCGGAATTCTGAAGGATCCGCCGATCTCCACCAGCTCCCCCCGTGAAACGATGACCTTTTTGCCCTTTGCAATGGTTTCCAGGCACAAGAGAACAGCCCCGGCATTGTTGTTGACCACCATGGCGGCCTGGGCCCGGCTTATTTCACAGATGAGATCCTCGACACTGCTATACCGGGAGCCTCGCTGTCCGGATATCAGATCAAATTCCAGATTGGAGTACCCCCCGGCGATTTTCTGCAAATTTTCAAGAGCCTCGTCTGCCAGCAACGAACGACCGAGGTTGGTGTGAATGACAACGCCGGTGGCATTGATCACCTGTTTCAGATTCGGCATCATGGCCGATGTGACCTGCTCCTTGATCAGCAGCATGATCGATGATTCGGAAAACATTTCCCCAGGCAATTCAGCCTGGGGGTCAAGAATCTTCGCCCGCAGCGATTCGATGGCAGATCGGGCTGCGTCAACCTGTGTGGACCTGGGAACCTCTTCAAAAAATGGATCCGCCTTGAACCATTCAAGAATACGGTCAACACCGGGAAGAGATCGCAGCAGGGTCTGGTTGTCGGTTGTCTCTTTCATGGGGTCTCTTTTTAACGCTAACGATTAGGAGTCGTCTCTGATTCAATTTTAACGGGCCGGTTGCCCTGTGGGGCGAAATCAAATTTTAAGTGGCTATCATTATCTTATTTTGTCCTAAAATTCAAGGTCCCTGTTCAGAAGACCACAGGTTTCGCCTGACAGGTCGGGGAGAATGTGGTATTAGAGCTGTAAGCGATAAGCTGTAGGCTGATAAGCGGTCAACAAGCTTATGGCTTACAGCTTATCGCTTACAGCTCAAAAAAAGGACTCAATCCATGAAAAACATTCTCGTGACCGGTGGCAGCGGCTTTATCGGTGCCAATTTTATCCGCTATCTGCTTTATGAAACCGACTACAGCGGGCGTATCGTCAACATGGACCTGCTAACCTATGCCGGGAACCCTGAAAATCTATCGGGGCTGGACGAATCCACACATGGCCGCTATGTCTTTGTACATGCCGACATCTGTAATGCCGCGGCCGTAAAGAACGTTTTCGAGACCTACGAAATCGATACCATCTGTCATTTTGCGGCGGAGTCCCACGTGGATCGATCCATTGTAGCGCCGGACGCTTTTGTCAACACCAATATCCTGGGGACCTTCACCCTTCTTGAAGAAGCCCGGCGCCATCTAAACCGCCTTAAGCGATTCCATCACGTGAGCACCGACGAGGTCTACGGATCCCTGGGAAAAGAGGGGTTCTTTTCGGAAACAACCCCCTACAATCCCAGCAGCCCCTATTCCGCATCCAAAGCCGCCTCGGACCACCTGGTGCGTGCCTATCATCGCACCTACAATATCCCCGTCACCATTTCAAACTGCTCCAACAATTACGGCCCTTATCAATTCCCGGAAAAATTGATTCCCCTCATGATTCTGAATGCCCTGGCCGGCAAGACCTCTGCCTGTTTACGGCAAGGGCATCAACATCCGGGACTGGCTCTTCGTTCGGGACCACTGCAGAGCTGTCTGGACGATCATGCAGAATGGCCGGCCCGGGGAAACCTACAATATCGGCGGAGAATGTGAGATACCAAACATCGTGCTCGTTCAAACCCTCTGCGGCATTCTGGACGAGATGGTCCCTCCCGGTCATAACCGACCACGCTCGGATCTGATCACCTTCGTGAATGATCGGCCCGGGCATGATTTTCGCTATGCCATCGATTGTACCAAATTGAAAACCGAGCTTCATTGGCAACCAGAGGCCTCCTTTGAAACAGGCATCCGGCAAACCGTTCAATGGTACCTCGACAACCCGGCCTGGGTCCAGCGTGTACAGAGCGGGGAGTACCGGAAATGGATCACGGAAAACTATGGGGAGAGAGGGTGATAGGAGGGTTGGAGGGTTGAGGGGGATACAAGGGTTCGAGGGTAGCCAAAAGCTAATGGCTGATGGCAGCTTCCTAATGCCCAAGCATCCCAGCTTTATCCCGGTTCAAAGGCCAATAAAGATAAACATATCGAATAACTGACACAAGGAACCCAAGAAACAGAAACTATCTCTGACATCTATCTGTCACATAATTGGGATAACACCCGAAAGAGGTTCCGGCCATGAAGAAGGCTAAAGACTATCTCATCTTTCCCCTGGATGTTCCCACTATCCATGAGGCCCGACGCTATGTCTCATTGCTTCCAGGACAGTGTGGGTATCTTCAAGGTCGGTCTGGAACTCTTTATCAAGACCGGTCCCGACATCATTCATGAAATTCGAAAGATTGCGGCCAACGCCTGCATCTTTCTCGACCTGAAACTTCACGATATTCCGGAAACCGTTTACCGGGCCATGCAGGGCATTGCCTCCCTGGGTGTCACCTATGCCACCGTCCACTGCGGTGAATCCATAAAGATGCTCGAAGCCGCCGTCAGGGGTGCCGACGGCAAGGTTCACCTCCTGGGCGTTACCGTCCTGACGAGTGTCTCCAAGGAGGATCTCCGGTCGTCCGGTTATGATGCAGCCTTTAACGAGGATATCACCCGCCTGGTGGTCAAAAAGGCGGCCATGGCCAGGAGTGCCGGGTTTGCGGGCGTGATCTGCTCCGGTCACGAAGCCGGACAGATAAAACAAAAGTGCGGAGAATCCTTTTTAGCTGTGACGCCGGGCATACGGCCCGCGTGGGATATTCCGAGCGGCGATGATCAGGCGCGCATCATGACCCCGGCCCGGGCCATTCAGAACGGATCCGATCACCTGGTCATCGGCCGCCCCATCCGGGATGCCAAAGATCCGGCCATGGCGGCGCGACAGGTTCTTGAGGAAATCGAGAAAGCCCTTTACCGTCCTTAGGGGACGTATATCGGATTATAAGTTAATCACAAACTTGATTAACTTATAATCCGATATACGTCCCCAAACTGCGCGGTTCACGGCACGACCCAAAAGATACGGTAGACGGCCAGCCCCAGAATAATGACGCCTATCAGGAGTACGAGCAGCAACTGATCTCCGCTGAATTTTCTCAAAACCAATAGCTCAATTTGGTTAAACCTGACTACTCGGCATCCAACCCGAATGCCGAATGAAGAACCCGTACGGCAAGCTCGGCGTATTTTTCTTCCACCACACAGGATATCCTGATCTCGGATGTACTGATCATAGAGATGTTGATGTTCTCTCTTGCCAGTGTCGTAAACATGATGGATGCCACGCCGGAGTGATTTTTCATGCCAACGCCGATTACCGACACTTTGGCGATGTTTTTGTCCCCGAAAACTTTTTCCGCACCGATTTCTTCAGCAACACGCTTCTCGATCTCCAGCGCATTGGCATAATCTCCCGTGGGAACGGTAAAGGTCAGATCTGTCTGACCGCCGGAGCGGGTGTTTTGAATGATCATATCCACCACGATGCCGGCTTCGGTTATGGGTGAAAATATTTTTGCGGCCACACCGGGCTGATCCGGGACTTTTTTAAGGGTAATACGCGCCTGGTTCTTATCGCTTGTCACACCGGATACCACAAGCTGTTCCATACCGGCGTCCTCACTTATTACCATGGTTCCCTCCTCGTCGGAAAAAGATGATCTTACATGAACGGGAATATTGAATTTTTTTGCAAATCCCACGGATCGAATCTGGAGCACTTTGGCTCCCAGGCTCGCCATGTTCAACATTTCATCGTATGAGATCTCCTTGAGTTTTCGCGCTTTGCTGCAGATATTCGGGTCGGCCGTATAGATGCCGTCCACGTCGGTATAGATTTCACAGACATCGGCCTTCAGGGCGGCTGCTATGGCCACAGCAGACGTATCAGATCCGCCACGCCCGAGTGTCGTGATGTTGCCCTGTGGGTCATGCCCCTGGAACCCGGCAATGACAACGATTATCCGTTTTTTCAACAACTCCTTGATGCGTCCCCCTCCGATCTCGATGATGCGTGCATTGCCGAACTCACAATCGGTCACCACATCCGCCTGATAGCCCATCAAGGATAACGCAGAGTAGTTCATGGATTTCAGCATCATGGCAAGCAACGCCGCCGTTGTCTGCTCCCCGGTGGCCAGGAGCACATCCAGTTCCCGTCTGTCCGGATTTTCGGTAACTTCATTTGCCAGATTGATCAGTTTGTCGGTTACACCCGCCATGGCGGACAGTATGACCACCACGTTATCCCCCTGGTCATAGGTCTTGATCACCCTTTTGGCCACCTGCTGAATTCTCTCCAAATCAGCGACGGAAGTGCCACCATACTTTTGAACAATAATTCCCATCTTCAGTCCTCAATAAAATCGTGTTACGATTTTATATGACGCGACGTTGTCGCTTTTTTGGCATTTGGTTTATACGCCTCCAACTTGACGGATTTACCGATCCGGTGAAAATAAAAAGGAAAAGATCGAATGTTGAAAAGGAATGTTGAATATTTAAATTTTAAGATCTCTTAGCAGATATAGGCCCGTCTGTCCACTAGCTGTTAAGGTGATAACCCGTATGTCATCTTCCTTGATATCAAAGCGAATGATCATATCCTCTTGTAGAGATTCACCCTGAATCCTATCGGCCCATTCAACGGCTAGGACACCATGGGCATCCATGGTATCCAACAGTCCCGTGCTTTCGATATCCATAGCACTGGAAAGCCGATAAAGGTCTGCATGAAACAAGGGTACCCTGCCCGGGTATTCGTTGATAAGTGTGTAGGAGGGGCTGGTGATCATGAACCCTTTTGGAACGGCCAGTCCTTTGGCGAGCCCTTGTACGAATACCGTCTTTCCACTCCCGAGATTGCCTATCAGGGCGATGATCAAACGGCTTGTCGCCGCACGACCCACAGCCTCGCCCAATTTGACGGTATCCTCCGGGGATCGGGATGTCATCTGACGCTGCATTTTTGAGATAATTCCTTGTGTTTTGTGTATTTTGTGTTTGGTGTTTGGTGTTTATGGGCCTAACAGCTTGGTCTGCCGGTAAACAGAGAGCCACACTAAACACAAAATACAAAACACAAAACACTAGTTGAACAGTTTCCGGATCTGATGGGGAAGCTGGTTCATGACATCTGTGGCCAGGTACCCGAATGGTCCTTTATGAACAGACAGATGGTCTGCGGCGGCCCCGTGAAGAAAAACACCCAGATGAACAGCATCCTCAGGTGCATACCCCTGGACCAAAAATCCGGCAATGACACCGGTCAGGACATCTCCCATTCCACCCGATGCCATCCCGGGGTTTCCGGTAAGGTTGACATACACCCGACCATCCGGATGGGCCATGACGGTCCTGGCGCCCTTGAGAACAACATGGACATGATACGATGTCGCCAGGTGACGTGCCAGGCCGATACGGTCTTTTTGGACCTCCGCCGGCGAAACACCGCACAATCTTGCCATCTCTCCAGGATGAGGTGTCAAAATCACAGGTATGTTCAAGGTGTGCAGTATCTCGGGCTGCTCTGAGAGAAGGTTGAGGCCGTCGGCATCGATAACCACCGGCATGGCGATCTTCTCCAGCAGTCGGAACAACAGCTGCTTTGTTTCTTCTGCCGTACCAATACCGGGGCCGATGGCAAGACAGCTCTTTCCGGTCAACAACTCCTGGAGAGCACCCATCGCAGATGTGTCCAGCATGTGGTCGGTGGTCTCCGGGAGCGCATAGGTCATGACTTCCGTCACCTGGGATTCAAGGACCGGGTTCAAACTTCTGGGAACCCCCAGGGTAACAAGCCCGGCGCCTGCCCGCATGGCAGCCGTTGCCGTCATAGCGGCAGCGCCCGACTTCCCAGGAGATCCTGCAATTGTAAGCAGGTGGCCGGTTCGGCCTTTGTGCGTATCGGGATCCCTCTTCTGAAGCACATCCCTGAGAACCGCTTCCTCCAGGACGAATTGCCGTGGAAGGATATTGTCTGCAACCTGCCCAGGAATGCCGATGTCGATGATGTCGAGTTTGCCTGTGTAGGCCGCACCGGGGTAGACAACATGACCAATCTTGGGAAAGGCAAATGTGGCTGTCGCCTGGGCCTGTATACAGACACCGCAGACCTGCCCATTGTCGGCATTCAGACCGGAAGGGATGTCCACGGCAAAGACAGGCTTTCTCAAGGCATTCAGAAACAGGATCATCGTCTTGTAATAACCTCTGACATCCGATTTTAAACCGGTGCCGAGGATAGCATCCACCCACACATCATGCCGACGCATGGCGGCTTTCCGCTTCTTGAAAGTCCCGGCATCAGGGATTTCCACCATAGGAATACCCAGGGGGGCCAGAAGATTCAGATTGGCCTTGGCATCTCCCTGAACCCTGTCTTTTTCACAAAGAAGATAGACCTTCACGGAGATACCCTTTTGGGACAGGTATCGCGCCATAACGAAGCCGTCTCCGCCGTTGTTCCCACTGCCGGCGACGACACCGACGGATTTTTCCACCAGATCCGGAAACACCCGGCACATAAACCTGAATGCACCCGATCCGGCATTCTCCATAAGAATTCTCCCGGGAATACCAATGTTGCCAATGGTCTCCTTATCCATCAGTTGCATTTCCCCGGCGGTAACAAGGTACATGTTATTTTCCTTTCTCAAATTTTCACGATAGTGAAATACTCGAAATAGAATAAGTTCTACTAGGAAAAAGGATCAATCTGTTCCAAGAGTTCACGACTCTTGGATTCCATTCGTCCGGCTTCCTTTTCAGACGTTTCGTGGTCATATCCAAACAGGTGCAGAATACCATGAATCATAAGCTCCCCCAGGCGATCCTCCATGGACATGCCGGCTGCCAGGCCCTCTTTCGCGGCTGTTTCCAGGGAAATGACAACATCCCCCAGCAAATCCGGATTGATTTCGGCAAACACCCCCTCTCGCATGGGAAACGCGATGACATTGGTAGGTCCTTCCCTCTGAAGATAGTTCTTGTTCAGAACAGCAATTTGGGGATCATCAAGAAGAAGGATGGAAAGTTCGCCATCAGGACTGCCCAAGGCGTTTAAGATGGCCTGCGCTTTTTCTTTCAGCGATTTTTGCGCTATTTTGTATCTGTCTTGCCTGTTTTCTATCAGTACTCCCATTTTTCCCATTCCTCCCGGTCAAAAGGGCTGTTTCAGGATATTCGATGCGGTGGTGGTGGATTCCGGTCAGAATTTTTTTAAAACTGCGGGCAATATTGTGCAGGTCTTTGAGGGTCAGCTCGCAATTGTCCAACTGGCCATCAGAAAATATTTTGTTGATCAATTCCTGGACCAGCCGCTGGACGCGTGACGGTGTCGGGTTTTCCAGCGTTCGGGATGCCGCCTCCAGCGCGTCGGCTAACATGACCAATCCGGCTTCCCTGGTCTGGGGCCGAGGACCCGGGTACCTGAAATCCTCTATCTTAACGTTATGTTCGCCCTTCTGCTTTTTGGCCTTGTCATAAAAATACCGTATCAGGCTGGTACCATGATGCTGCTCGATGGTATCGATGATGGCCTGACCCAGCTTGTTTTCACGACCCATTTCCATGCCGTCCTTGACGTGCGCGATCAGAATCAGGCTTGACATGGATGGGGCAAGCTTGTCATGCCGGTTGATACCATCTTCCTGGTTTTCAACAAAATAGAGCGGTTTTTTGATCTTGCCGATATCATGATAATATCCACAAACTTTTGCCAATAAAGGATTGGCTCCGATTTCAGATGCGGCCGCCTCCACCATTGTACCCACCACCATCGAATGGTGGTAGGTTCCCGGCACTTCAATCATGAGCTGTTTCAGAATGGGCCGATCAAGATTGGCCAGCTCCAGCAGCGTGATATCGGTGGTATATCCAAACGCCATTTCGATCAAGGGTGAAAGCCCCGACGTGACGATACCGGTACCGACACCGCCGGCAAACGCAAAAACAGCACCCCACACAATGCGCATCCCGGACAGGTTTCCAGAATAGATCTCGGCCGCGACAACAAGCACGATGTTCAATAAACCCAGCTTCAAACCGGCCTTGATAAACACCTTTCGTTCCCTGCAGTTCTGGATCCAGTAGGCTGCCATGGCGCCGTTCAAAAGGAGATAAATCAGGATTTCAAAACGAATATGATAAACAACCGCTGTGCAAATGGCCATGAGAACGGCAAATGGGATTGCGATCTCCATGCCGAAAAAAAGACAGATCGTCATGGCACCGGCACCGATGGGGATTCCGTAAAACAGTGTCGTCTCGTTGATGGACAGGGCTGCTCCCATTGTTAGGGATCCGGAAAAAATCGCCGCAGCTTTTGCGATCCCCATAAAAAATATAAAAATACATGTGATACAGAGAAGGTTCCGGTTATAACTGCCCGGCAGTTTTTTCAGGTGCGACAGATAGAGAAAGTGCATAACAATGAACAGAGAAATGATCACCATTGCCGCACCCAGACTCTTTGCAAAAACACCCTCGTCCTTGAACTGGGACTCGAGCGCTTTTAGTTTGAGAAGCTGCAACGCCGTGACCCTTTCACCTTCACGCAGCAGCATCTCCCCGGTCTTGATCTTGTAAAATATCGGTTTTATCTCTGAGGCGGCCTGCTTTTTTCGATCTTCCGTTTCACTCTTGTTGAGGGTGATGTTGGGATGTATCAGGATTCTGAACCACGTCTACGATCAAATTTCTGAGATTATAATTAAGATCCTTGAGAAGCGGCTGTCCGATGACCCGCACCATCACCTTGGATTGATCCAGACCGTAAAATTGACGCAGGTTGGTGATGATCGTTTCGGTTTTTTCATCGATCTGCCTGAGGGTAATCCCCTTTTCACCTTCCCGCAGAAAAATTTCTTTATTGGCCACAACACCGTTATCAAGGACTTCCGACAGAATCTTGGTGATATAAAGAGCGATGTCATTCGCAAAGCCCTCTTTTTCGAGTATCGTGAAAGCACCACTATTCAAGGTGATGCCGAGTTTTTTCTCGAATTCGGGTTTCCTGTCCCACAATGTTTTTCTGATCTGCTCGGCCTTTTCCGTCTCGATCCGAAGCTGATCCGGTTCTGTTTGCGGTTCCGACATCCCGGGAGGGTCCTCCGGAGCGAAAGCGTCCGGAACTGCCGACATGTCTTCCTGAATCGTCATCTGCATGGTCTCGAAGGCATCGTTCACCTGCCGGGTCAATTTCTCGGCAAGGGTCGTGTCGTGATCGTAAACAGTACGCACCGATTCCACAGCCGCCTGCACATTACGTTCGGTGGCAGCCTTTTCTTCAAACAAAAAATCCTTGGGCGCCTTGACATCCGCATCGACAACATCACCCAGCAGGTAGGCATGCTGCTTCACGATCAGACTCGGGTAGAGACTCACGGTAACAGTAAGGGTAATCACCCCCAGCAACAGCCATTTGAAATAGTCATTCAGGCTGTGGTATTTTTCTACGGTTATTTTGCGTTTTTCCTGCCTCATGCGGTCCTTTGCTTTTCTTTTTCCAGTTCTTCATAGGCCCGGATAATATCCTGAACCAGCTTATGGCGAACCACATCCGTTTTGCTGAAGAATGCAAATCGAATCCCCTTGATATTGCCTAGAATGTTTTTGGTCTCGATCAGCCCGGATGGTTTGTTGGACGGAAGATCGATCTGAGTAATGTCGCCGGTGATGACGGCTTTGGAACTGAACCCGATACGCGTCAGAAACATTTTCATCTGTTCCGACGTCGTGTTCTGGGCCTCGTCCAGAATAACAAACGAATCATTTAATGTTCTCCCTCTCATGAAGGCAATGGGTGCGACTTCGATGATGCCCCTTTGCAGAAGATTCGAAACCTTTTCGAAACGCATCATGTCATGCAGCGCATCATACAGCGGTCGTAGATAGGGATCCACCTTTTCCGACAGGTCGCCTGGGAGAAAACCAAGAGCCTCCCCTGCTTCCACGGCGGGTCGCGTCAGAATGATCCGGTTGACAATTCCCTTGGACAGGGCGGAGACAGCCATGGCCATGGCCAGATATGTTTTTCCGGTTCCTGCGGGGCCGATGCCGAAAACAATGTCATTGTTCCGAATGGCATCGATGTATTCTTTTTGCGCCCGGCTTTTCGGCGTAATGGCACGGTCCTTGGACGTCACATACACCGTGTCCAGAAATATGGACCGCAGATCGGCCGTGTCATCTTCAGTCAACACCCGTACGGCATAGTCCACATCGTTCTCATAGATGGGGTAGCCTTCCTTCAGCAACTGATACAACTGATCCAGAATTTTCTTCCCCAGGGCTGAAACGATGACGTCACCCTGGATATGTACGGTATTGCCCCGCACATGAATCTTGATATCCAGGGCATCGCCGATTCTTTTTAAATTGTCGTTATGCTCACCAAAAAGATGCCTGGCCAGATCCACATCCGGGTAAGTTGCCTTTTCCTGGTGATTTTCATCGTTCTTTTGCATGAACACCCTATCCTGTTTCCAAAATAAAATCGTGTTGCGATATTATTTCCGCAAACCTGTCTTTAACATATCCGCTTGAACCATTGCAAATCACAAATTTGCATGGGATCCAAATGAAAAATGCCTTGACGAAGGGAGCCTGCCTTTGCTAATTTACTTTTTTCATTATTTAAACCTGTTTATCTAACAATAAATTCGTGCCCTATGAATTCATTCGACATTCTTGTCAGTATCATTTTCGGTTTTTGTCTGATCCGGGGTATCTTTCGCGGTCTTGTAAAGGAATTGTCCTCGATTATCGGGGTAATGGCGGGATATTATGCCGCCTACTCATATTACCCCTATGTGGCCAAGTTTTTATCCAAGTGGGTTTCCGTTGTCGACTACAGCAGATTGATCGGCTTTCTGGTGGTTTTTACCGTGGTTTTTCTGATCATCAGCATTCTCGGTGTCATCATTAAATACCTCATGAGCATTGCATTTCTGGGCTGGGTCGATCGGATCAGCGGCGGCATCTTTGGTTTTATCAAGGGGCTGCTCATCGCATCCGTGCTGTTCATCGTTTTCACCACCTTTCTTTCTAAAAACGCATCCCTTGTCAAAGATTCCATTGTGGCACCTCATCTGTCTCATTTATCCATGCAAATGGCTAAAATCGTGAGCAAAGACATGAAACACGAATTTACTGAAAAAATTGAAGGCTTAAAAAAGGCTTGGAAGAAACACTGAACCATACCTCCCCTCCCTTTAAGAAAATCATAGACCTGATTGAAACCCTTAGGGGTGAAAACGGGTGCCCCTGGGACCAAAAGCAGACCCCTTTATCCATGGCCCGTTATCTCGTGGAAGAAACCTTCGAACTCATGGATGCCATCCACTCGGACAATGTCGAAGACATCTGTGAAGAACTCGGCGACGTTCTTTTTCTGGTTCTCTTCATCGCCATCCAGTTTCAGTCCTCAGGTCTATTCAATATCAAGACCCTGACCCAGCGCAATCTGGATAAAATGACCCGTCGGCACCCGCATGTTTTTGGTGAAGGGACAGCCCGTACACCGGAGCAGGTTCGGGACCGCTGGCATGAAATCAAACGCCGGGAAAAATCACATCAACAGGACCATACCATGCTGGGAAGCGTACCCAAAAGTCTCCCGGCACTCATGCGGGCCCACCGGATATCTGAAAGGGCAGCCCGTTCCGGGTTTGACTGGGACGACATCAATGGTGTCATGAAAAAAGCGCAAGAGGAATGGGGGGAATTGAAACAGGAACTGAAAAAAGATCAAGAAGATACCGGTAACCGTGAAGCCCTGGAACTGGAGATTGGAGATGTCCTGTTTACCCTCGTCAATGTAGCACGCTTGGCAGGCATCCATCCTGAAACAGCCCTGGCATCATCGACCCGAAAATTTGAATCCCGCTTCAATACCATGGAAAAACTGGCCAAAGAGCGTCAAACCCTTTTTGAAAAACTCTCTTATAACGATAAACACCGCTTGTGGGATGAGGTAAAGAGGGGGGAGTGAATGAGGGTTGGAGGTGGGTCGAGGAGGGTTGGAGGGTAGGGGGATCAAGAGCGGGGTTGAAGATTTCTAATATCCCATGATTTTTGAAGATTCCCCGCCGCAAGCAGCAGGGAATCTTCATTGTTCAGCCAAAATATTTGAGCGGTTAGCGTTCGCTTTTTCGGTTCAAAACAAGATTCCAACCGAGAAGAAAAACTCTCCGGCATTGCCGGTCAACTCCTCGTCCTGGTCATACCATTCTGCTTCGCCAGCAAAGCCTATACTCCTCACGCCAATGGTAGTGGTTAGAATGGTTTTTCCGCTTCCAAGCCCAAAGTTAGCACCCCCGGCTACGCCAAGACCAAACGCAGCACCCGAAAATGATATTTCATCCCCTAAATACTCTTCGTCGGTTTCACCGCCGTAGAATCCAACCAGAACCTGAGGACCTATCCAAAGGCGGATCTTTTTGGAAGGGTTCCCGCCGAAAGCAAACGTGTTGTTGATTACAAGTCCGCCAAGCTCCATTGTCATGTCATCATCTTTCTCAATATTCCTTCCTTCGATCCCGGCCTGAAATCTGTAACTGAAAACCTTTTTTTTTACGGATAGCGGATTGGTTTCGAATTGAAATCCAACCCCAAAGAAATTCGTATCGATGTCAAATTCCTCCGACCCTTCGACGTCTAATTCTGCTTCACCAGTACCGCCTCCAAAATTGATATACATGCCCAGTCCGATGGCTGATGAGTTGCCTGTGAAAAGCAACACAATGAATACCAAAGCACAGATAATTACAGAAGCTTTCTTCATGATTGGCCCCTCCTTTGATAAGCGACAAAAACCAAAATCATGCCGAGTCCGTTTTCGGCTATCTGAAATGGTTTTAAAAATTTATTACCAAATAATAACAATCAAGGCCGCTCCCATTACAGCGGCTGACCCTATGCCGAGCCCGCCATGATCCGAATCGGTGGCGGCGATAATGGCTTCCGTGGCAAATCCAATAGCACCCAGAGTGCCGAGTGCGATATGAAGGTTATATTTTGAAAAACCTTCGTCAGCCTCGAACATATCCCCATATTCATAGTAGCCGGTTGCCAGGGTCATTACACCAAGGCTAGCTGACCCCACCGCTGAATAATGGTGAGTTGAACTTTCGGATCCCGTCGCCGCCGCCACGCCGGCCAGAAGAAGGGTACCGTACCCTAAATATTTATGAAGAAAGCCCATATCCAATGAGCTTTTGCTTTCTGAAGACAATGATGTTTGTAAATTGGATATGGGTGTTCCATGTTGAAAATAGGTGGCATCATCTTGAAATGAAGTTTGGTCATCTATTAGGTCATACAAATCAGAACCGGCATAGCTTGCTCCATTCAAGGCGAAAAAAATCAACATAAAAACGATCAAAAAATCTTCGAATGCATGGATTTCATTAACGCTTTCCATATATCATTCTTTTGCCCTTTCCCATGGCCTATATCTTCTATGCGGTTTTCAGAAAAGCGGTCCGTAGTATTTTACTGCAAACTCCTATAACGCAATCAATGATTCATCGGAAAATTCTTAGAGAATGGATAACTTTTTAAAATCATCATGAAATCAGTCGTCAAAGTCCCCGGCAGGTCCCTTATCGCTGTCGATCTCGGCTGCCTTTTGGACGATTTTTTCCGGGGTCCATTCATCCGGATTCTCGATCCGTTCCCCCTTGGGGCCGGGGTCGTATGATCCGGTTGACAGAATTTTCTGGATGGCGATATCGGCCGTTTCGGTTGCGTTAAATACCTTCACCAGCATGTTGTAGACAAAATCTTCCACGCGTTTGGCCATTCTGTCACGAATCGCCATGGGTTGACCCAGTAACTTGTTTTCAAACGGCAGGTTGAGTTTCTTATAATCCCCGCCTTTGAAGCCTTTGGAAGTGGCGTAGGCCACCATGGCCGCCCACATTTCTTCGGTCGCTCCCTGATCCTTGACCTTGATGAAACTGCCGTCCTCGCTTAAAATGGCATTTCCGTAATCGTTCACTTCCAGACCCCATGAAATCATCTGTAAGGCTGTGGCGACATTGGCTTTCGTTGTTCGGGTTTTGGCGGCGATCTCTCTGAGGCGGTCTGAATTGTTGCCCGAGGTGCCATGCTGTGCCCCAGATACTTTATAGGGCGCCAAGGCATCGTGTATCTGACGTGTCAAATCCACCTGGATGCCTTGTCCGCTGGCCTCGATACCATGCGTCGTTCCATTGTTCAGTGCTATCCAGTCTGCAAAAATATTGTGTGCATTGAGACCCTTGATGAGAAAACTAGCTTCTGCAACGGTTGATAACCCTTCCTTGCCCTTGATTTCCCCCACCTCTGTTTCGAGACCGGCCCAGGCGGGGATGAAGGGATTCAACTGCAAATTGGCCAAGAGATTCTGATCATCCGGCATGTGAGAGGCATCCACGGCAATGGAGGTCATGCCGGCTTCGAACAGCGTGGGTATCTCAACCTTGGCCACTTCAATGTCTGATTCCTTTTTGATACCGTAGTGATCGGCATGGATGGCCACCGGAATACGGATGTCCAGTTCGTTGCAGATGGCATCCACCTGTCTGGCGATATTCCAGTAGTTGACCGCACAATAGGCATCGGCACCGCCTTCTGATCGGGCGATCTCAATGATAATACATGCATTGGCCCGTTGCGCTGCCTGCAGGGCACCCCGGATAACAAGGCCGTTCCTGCCATTGGCGGCCATGGCGATTGACTGTCCTTTTTCGGCCATGGCCCTGTCGACGTATTTTCCACTCACAATCAATGCCCGGGAATTCGGGAATAATCGGGTCACATTGGGAGGACGACCGATTTGAATTGCCTTTTCAAAATCTGATGAAGAAACCATGGATGAACCTCCTTTTTACCGGTGGCGTCCCGCAGGATGTTGCAGGAGCGAATGTATTGATTATGATATGTTCTTTTAACAACGGATGGGAACGTCTCAACAAGACAGCTTATAACAGACTTCTCATCCGTCAATCAACCTCTTATCGAACATGTCGGGAAGAAAACCCGGCTGTTTTGCACCATACGTCGGCTGTTGGTATTGGGTTTACAGGATTATCATTGTCTGTTAATAAAATCATATCTAAGTTTCCCAACCCGGACAGGCCGGATGGAGTGATGTGGTAATCCCAGGTTGTCGAGAGAAGTTTTTTTAACACGAAAACACGAAAGAACGAAAACACGAAAAAGACCATAAATATTTCGTGTTTTTAATTTTATCCTTTACGATATTCGTGCGTGTTTTCGTGATTGCTGTTGCTTTTTTACCATAATATGCACGAAAATTACCAACATTGTACGATTAATGGTATAGTACGTTCATGAAAATTAGACACGTCCTCCTTATCATTGCATCAACAGCCCTGGTCTGGGCATGTGCCCCCAAGAAACCGCTGCCGCCACTTCTGGAACCGACGGTGCCCCCCATGGTGGAAATCATCGACGATGAAAACATGTTCCTGGAAGCCGAAGCATCGTTTGCCGCACAGTCGTTTGAAGACGCCCTAATAAAATATGGTTTCTATCTTCAACATCAACCCGATGGTGTCCATGCAGATACAGCACGCAAACGGATGGGTGATATTCACGTTCAGCTGGGTGCTTATGAATCCGCCAGAAATGCCTACAGGATCCTCCTTGAGAGGCACCCGCAAAGCCCGCTGGTACCCGATACGATGATCGCTATGCTGGACACATATGCCCGGGAAGGAAAATATGAAGACCTTATCCGGTATTCGTTTGAAATTCCAGACAGACAGCTCACCCCGGCGCAGCGTCTGAAAAAGGAAACCATGACGGGGGATGCCTATCTTGCCATGGATTCACCGGTAGACGCTTTTTACTTTTACAGCCTGGTGTATGATCAATCCCCTCCCCTGTTAAAGGACCAGACCCTTGAAAAACTGAAAGAGGTTCTGCCGCACCTTAACACCATCAACACCATCCATCTGCTGGACCGGTTGGAAGACGGTGTGTTGCGGGGCCACCTGCTTTATCATTTGGGATTGATTTCCCTCGAAACCGGCAGAACCGATGATGCCATTGCAGCCCTCTCAGAACTCGTGAACAAACACCCGGCACATGAACAGGCGGGACAGGCCAAAACGCTGATACGGGAGATTTTTTCGGAATCGATTTCCAGTCCCCATTCCATCGGTTGCCTCCTGCCCCTCAGCGGCCCCTACAAGACCTACGGCTACAAGGCCCTTCAGGGCATTGAACTCGCCCTGAACGAATACCATCGCGCCCACAAAGAAAAGCCGGTATATTTCATTATCAAGGATACCGCTTCGGATCCTTTTCAGGCTGTTCAAGCCATAAGGGAACTCGACGAAGCCAATGTTTCCGCAATCATCGGACCCATCATTTCAGCCGAGCCGGCTGCCATGGAAGCACAAAGCAGGGGAATTCCCATCATCCTTTTTACACAAAAGGATAATATTACACAGCTCGGTGAGTTCGTTTTCAGAAATTTCATCACACCCCGGATGCAAATCACTCCCTTGGTTGTGTATGCGGTAAAAAAAATGGGCCTCAAGCGGTTTGCCATCCTCTACCCGGATGAAAACTATGGCAATACATACATGAACCTCTTCTGGGATGAAGTGCTTTCCCTGGGGGGGGCTGTTGTGGGGGTTGAATCATATGACCCCATGGATACGGACTTTGCCAAACCCATCAAAAAGCTGGTGGGCCTTTATTACCAGGTACCAAAGGAACTCGAAATTGACTTTGCGTTTACACCTGAAGAGGATGTGAGCCCGGACCCAATGGCAAAAACAACGACCGATATGTTCGCCTTCATGCCCGATGAAACAAAGACCATACCGGAACTTTTTTTCTGGGGGTTCCCACAACCACTGGGCCCCCTGGCAGACGATGTCGCTCGGGGCAGAAAACGGGATGACGCGCTTGAACCCATCGTCGATTTCGACGCGTTGTTCATACCGGATGCGGCCAAAAAAGCAGGCCTGATTACCCCCCAGTTGGCCTATTCCGATATTGAAGACGTGGTATTGATGGGGACCAATCTGTGGCACTCCCAACAACTGATCAGCATGTCACAGGACTATATTCAGGGTGCGGTTCTGACGGACGGATTTTTTGCTGAGAGCAAGGACCCGAAGGTCAGGGTTTTCTTGAAAGACTTTCAGAACACCTTTGATGAAAAACCGGGCTTCATCCAGGCTGTTGCATACGATTCCGCCAAGATTCTCCTGCAGACGCTTGTCAATCCCCGCATCCGTTTCAGGAGTCATCTCAAAGACGAGCTGCTGAATCTGGTTGATTTCCCCGGCGTGACCGGCGCCACATCCTTCGACTACAAGGGGGATGCCATCAGAGATCCCTATATTCTACAGATCAAAGGGCGTTCCTTTGAAGCCCTCCAGGCTCCCTGAAACGGGTTATGACGAATAAAAATATAAATTTAAAAAAATCAGGACATATAAAATCGAAAGGAGGTACGAACATGAAAAAATGTATCATGGTTTTACTTGTTTCGCTCTTGTTACCCCTATCGGCCATTTCTGCCCAGGCAGCGGTGGAGCTCACTTACTGGACCCATGAAGACCCCAATCGAACCGAAATCGAAAACCGTTACATCGGTGAATTTGAAAAAGCCAATCCCGGTGTCGTTATCAAACGCGTCACCAACCCATCCAAGAAGATGGCCGAGAGAATTCTCACGGCGTTTGCGGCAAACCAGGGGCCGGATATTTTCAATCTGCAGATCGAAGACGAGTACGCGTATATCATCAATCAACGGCTCGCACCTGTGGACCCCAAAGCGGCAGGATATGACAGCATGAAGTCGATTTATAAGGCCTACATACCAAAAGTTCTCGACCCGGTCACCTACGAGGGCTCTCTGTATGGGCTGCCACTGGAGTTGACCAACTGGTGTGTCTACGTCAACGATCGCATATTTAAATCGGCCGGGCTCGACCCTGCGCGTGATTATCCGAAAACGTGGGAAGATATGGTTGCGGTATCGGAAAAAATCGCCATACGGCAAGGTGAAATCATCCAGCGGAGAGGATTCGATTTCAGGTATCCATACTACCTGGTATCCATGGTTCCCATGGTTGAGCAGTTCGGTGGAAAGCTCATCAGCGACGACGGCAAACAGGCCATTGTCAACGACCAGGCGTGGATCAAATTTCTGACATTCATGCAGGCATGGGGCCCCAACGGAAAAAACCTCGGATCACCCACCTACACAAACGCCAGAAAACTTTTCAATAAAGACAACAATGACATGGCCATGTGTCTGTCCGGTCTTTACCAGGCAGGAAGGATTCGAGCGGACAATCCGGAATTTTACAACAGCGGTGAATGGCGGGTCATTCCCTTCCCGAAATTTAAAAACGCCGTCAGTGACTCTGCCTGCGCCTATTATGGGCACTATCTGGTGGTCAATGCGCAGAAACCGAAAAAGAACCAGACCATGGCATGGAAATTCATCGGCTACATGTTGCGTCATTCCGAGGAATATCTTTCAAAAGTGGGTCTTATCCAACCCACGGTTACCCTTATGGAATCCGCGACATTCAAGGGCATGCCCTACTCGGATGTGTTCAAGAAAGATATGGAAAGGGGCCATGTTGTCTATTACGGTGAAAACAGCGCCAAGATACAGGAACACATTCGGGGAGCAGTGGAGTCCGTCATGCTTTCCGGTGTTTCACCGGAAGAAGCATTGAAAAACCTGAAACGCAAGGCGCAGGAAACACTCGAAGAATAGATCGTTTTGTTTTCGTCTGGAAAAACAACCGATGAAAAAATTCCGATTTAAAGGGGGTATCGAAAGCCGTAAAAACCGATGGGGATGGGTTTTTATTTTCCCATCCCTGGTTTTTTTTTCGTTTTTCAGTTTCTATCCGATTTTGAACGCCCTTTACACAAGCCTGTTCAAGAAGAAGTTATTGTCTCTGAAACCACCGGTATTCATCGAACTGGACAACTACATTTACCTGCTTCGGTCTCCTGATTTCTGGAATTCAATCCGGGCTACGATGGTATTTACGCTGGGCACGTTCATACCCATGGTCATATTCAGCCTCATTTTCGCCCAGTTCATTGTGTCCCGAAAGCGATTCCAGAAGTTTTTCCAGATGGCGTATTATTCGCCGGCCGTGCTGTCGTCTGTGGTGGTAGCGGCAATCTGGTTGCTCATATTCGATCCCCGGGGACTGAGCAATCAACTGGTCAACTTCATTATGAACACCCCCGGCGTCGACCACAAGTGGCTTGCCAACGCCAGCATGGTTCAGATTTCAACCATGCTGGTTTACTTCTGGAAATACGTGGGCTACTTCACCATCATCTTTATCGTCGGGCTGACATCTATTCCAAAAAGCATTTATGAAGCAGCTAGAATCGACGGTGTAAACGCCTGGACAGGATTTTGGTATATTACCTTGCCGTTGTTGAAACCGACGACCATTCTCGTTTCCATCATGTCCATGCTTCAGTGCCTGAAAACATTCAGCACCCAGTATCTCTTCACCCAGGGGGGCGCACCCATCGAACCCATCAACGTGGTGACGCTCAACCTGTATAACACAGCGATTCGCGACCACCGCATCGGTCTGGCAAGTGCCATGAGCATCATACTCTTCTGTATTATGCTTTTTTTTACATGGCTTCAATTCAAAACCGCACGGTCGGATGAGACCAGTTATTAAATAAAGGACATGTCGTGCCAAGGTATCTGAAAAGGGTTCATAAAAGGACTGTCCGGTCCGTTGCCGTCAACACCTTTGTCTGGGTGTTTCTTATCATCACAGCGATGTACATTCTCGCACCCCTTGTATTCATGTTCACGGCATCCGTCATGCCGGCCGGCGATATTATGAAAATGCCCTATCGTTGGATTCCAAAAGGAATTTACTGGCAGAATTACTGGCAGGGTATACGGGGGAACAACGGCAGTTTTATTTATCTTCGAAATATCCTCAACTCACTCATCGTGGCCACTACCGTGACGGTGACAACTGTTTTTCTCTCGGCCGTTACCGGGTACGGTTTGGCGAAATTCCATTTTAAGGGACGGCACATTGCTTTCATGATGATACTGGCAACGATGATGATTCCATTTGAAGTGATCATGATCCCCCTGTATTTAATCATTACCAAGATAGGAATTCAAAATTCATATGCAGGGCTGATTGCCCCGTTCCTGGTAACGGCATTCGGCATTTTTTTGATGCGCCAGTATTATATCACTTTTCCTGATGAAATACTTGATGCAGCCCGAATCGATGGCGCCAGTGAACCGGAAATTTTTAGAAGAATCATCTTGCCCAACAGTGTGCCTGCGTTGGCGACCCTTGCGGTTCTCACCTTTAAAGGGCAGTGGGACAATCTTTTGTGGCCATTGCTCGTAGCCCAGAGTGAGGAGATGAAAACGATCCCTCTGTACATTGTTCGCTTCACGGCTGAAAAACACACCGACGAAGGCGCCATGATGGCCGTAGCGGCAATTGCGAGCATTCCTATTTTAATTCTGTTTTTCCGATTATCCCGTTATTTTATCAGCGGGGCGGTCGTATTTTCGGCACGGAAAGAATAATTCACATGACGCTCTATATCTTTGATATGGGAGGGGTGGTCGCAACGGATACGGATGTGTTTCCAGCAGTATGCAGCCACCTGGAATTACCGGTCAAGCAGTTTTACAGGCTGGCTGGGTCACGATTGGGAAGGCTTTTGGATGGCGCCATAAGCGCTGACGAATTCTGGGAGTGCTTTTCTGCCAAATACGGCACACCCGTTGAAGGTGGACCTGTTTGCCAGGTATTTCAATCCAGGTCTTGATCAGGGGGTCGTCGCCTTATTATCACGTTTAAAAAGCAGTAACCGTGTTGTATGCGGCACAAACGTCTTTGATTCCCATTACGACTATCTCGTGCCACATGGATATTACGATCTGTTCGATGCTGTTTATGCTTCCAATAAAATGGGTATGTCCAAACCCCATCTGGAATTCTATCGGCACATTCTCAACACCGAGGGGGTGAGGCCGGAAGATGCGGTCTTCATAGATGATGACGAGACAAACGTCCGCGCTGCTGAGAAACTGGGCATTCGATCGATTTTATTCAGAGATACCGAAAGGTTAAAATCTGAAATTGAACAGTGATGGTCCGGGCATGGACCTAGCAACATTTGTCAAAATAACGTTCCGGTTACTCCGAAAAGGGGATACCCTTTTTTTTCGAAAAGGACATACCAAACAAAGCCCTGTCTTGTGCCCACCGGATTGATGATGAAATACAGCCGATTGGTCGTAGACATCAGGCCGAAGAAAATCCTGTCATACAACGGTCTGTGAGGTTTCGATATCAAAGATATGGGTTTTTTCCATATCGATCAACACCTCGACGTTTTGGTCTATTTTAAATTGATCCTGGGGGGTGTCCATTTTAGCGACAAGGGAGTGCCGTCCGCAAACCAGGTAAAGATGTGTCTCCGCTCCCAATGGCTCGATCACTTCCACCCCGGCCGTTATTGAACATTTCATTGTCTCATTGTTCCCAAAACGACTGTCATACATATCCTCCGGCCGAATCCCGAAAATGATTTCTTTTCCTTCAAGATGCCGAATTTTTAGATGAAATGTCTGCGGGACCTTCAGCTTAAAACTCCCGGTGTCAACAAAAAAACCTTCATTCTCTCTTATCAGCCGGCAATCAACAAAATTCATGGCCGGTGAACCGATAAATCCGGCTACAAATTTATTGACCGGGTGCCTGTAAACCTCCAGCGGCATTCCTGATTGCTGGAGAGCGCCGTTGTTCATAATAAATATTTTCCCAGCCATGGTCATCGCTTCGACCTGGTCGTGAGTGACATAAATGATGGTTGCCCCCAGCCGTCGATGCAGCTTGCTGATCTCCGCCCGCATCGCCACGCGGAGCATGGCATCCAGATTTGAAAGCGGCTCGTCAAATAGAAATACCTTGGGCTTTCTGACAATTGTCCGACCCACCGCCACTCGTTGCCTCTGCCCCCCGGAAAGCTGGCGTGGTTTTCTGTGGAGCAGGTCTTCTATACCTAAAATATCGGCAGCCTCATGTACTCTGCGATCGATTTCACCTTTTTCCACATGTCGCAGATTCAAACTGAAAGCCATATTGTTGTAAATATCCATGTGGGGATACAATGCATAGTTCTGAAAGACCATGGCAATATCTCTGTCCTTGGGCGGAACATCATTGACCAAGCTATCACCGATGTAAATTTCCCCGGATGTCACCTCTTCCAACCCGGCAACAGAACGCAGGACAGTGGTTTTCCCACATCCGGACGGCCCCACCAAAACGGCAAACTCTTTATCCTGGATCTGGATGCTTAAATCGTTGACGGCCGTCACATCATTGAATCTCTTGGTAATATTTTTTAAAGTGACACCGGCCATTGAAGCATCCCTCTTTTTTTCAACATGAAGGTGTTTTCCCCATGACGTCTTATTTTAGCGGTTTTGCATGCAGGTTAAATGCGCTTGTTCAGTTTTTTAATGAGCCCTGCCCCGTCGCATCCAGCACACTTCGCCAGAGCTTTCCGTTGGGGTCCACCTGTTTCCGCCTCACCGAGGAGGCTTCTATGGGGATGTGGACGAAGGTATAGTTCCAATATCCGATAAGCACCTTTGTCTTGCCGGCCATGCCGGCATGCACCGCGTCCCTGCCCAGGAAAGAACAAAAGACATGGTCATTGGCATTGGCCGGAAGACTCCGGATGGTATAACTGGGATCGATATATTTGAGAGAAATATCGATATTTTTTTGTTCAAAATAGGTTATCAAGGCATCTTTCAAATAAACACCGATATCCTGCAGGCGGACATTTCCTGATTCATCCTGTTCCTTCAGGATTTCTTGAAAATATTTCTGCCCGGCCCCTTCAGCGACCACAATAACGGCGTGCCGCCTCTCCTTGAGTCGCTTTTCAACACTCGCCAGCAGGCCCTTTGGTCCGTCAAGATCAAAATCAACTTCGGGTATCAACACGAAATTGACATCCTGCTGCGCCAGTACCGATGTAGCGGCAATGAAGCCGGAGTAGCGCCCCATGAGCTTGATGAGGCCGATACCATCCGGATAGCCCTGGGCCTCGTTGTGGGCACTCTTGATGGCCTTTGATGCCACATCCACGGCCGTATCGAACCCAAATGACCGGGCCACCAAGTGGATGTCGTTGTCGATTGTCTTGGGAATGCCCACGATACTGATCTTCAGCCCGCGTGCAAGGATCGTGTCGGCGATACGGGTGGCCGCCCGGAGGGTACCGTCTCCCCCGACCATGAATAGAATACCGACATTCGATCTTTCCAGGCTGTCTACGATCTCCTCGATATCCTGGGGTCCTCTTGATGAACCGAGAACAGAACCGCCCATGTCGAGGATATTGACCACGAATTTCGGGGTGAGTTCGATGATGTCATGACCGTATTTCGGGATAAACCCCTGCAGTCCATATCGAAATCCGTAAATATTGGTGACGCCATAACCGAAATAGAGCTCCAGCACCACCGCCCGAATGATATCGTTGAGACCGGGACAGAGTCCGCCGCAAGTGACGATACCGCAACGCAGTTTACTGGGGTCGAAATAGATGTTTTCCCTGGGGCCCGCCAGCTCGAAATGGGGACCCGGTGTACCGGCTTTCAAGGCATTCATGAAACCGCTCAAGGTGACATCGATCATTACCCCTTCGTCATCCGTCACAAACCCGTTGCTGATGCTGATGTTTGGATCTCTCTTGACCGGAGAAGGGATACTTGCGCGTCCAAGTATCGGGATCCGGGTTTTTATGTCCTCGTATTTCACGGGTGTCCGCTCCTTTTTTCAAAATCAAACCGATATTTACCTTTCCCAAGGATATCATGCAAATGCAAAATGCATTTTTTGACTCAAAAAATCAAGAAATCATTTGACAAACCCCTTTTCCCTGACTATGTTCAGCCCTAATTTTCGGTAAGATCTTCGTCGGGCCGGGGTTTGTTTTCTCAGGCCTTTTTTATTGATGAAATATAACTAAAAGGGGGTGATTCCAATGATTTGTACAACAATTAGAAACGGTGCTGAATGCACATTTATGACCGCACAAGGCTGTTCTTACAACGGCGGGCTTTGCCATGAAACCGTTGAGACATGCAATGGCTGTAATCGCGCCCAGGAATTTTCAGCCGGCTGGTATTGCACAACATGTCCCGAGCCGTCACTGAAATGGAAAAATGGGAACTGCAATCTGGCATCTCATGTCACCATGGAAAAAGCAGGCGCCAAACAGAAAATCAATCCGCTCAAAGCTTCCAAAAGAGCCAGAAAGTAATCCCGCCAACGATCCCATGGCAAACCCCGCTCTGTTTCACAGCGGGGTTTTTTTTATCTATCTTGACATGATTCCGGATCAACTTGTATGAACATCCAAAAAGAACTGATTTGCGAATACGGAGGTTGTCCAATGAATCCCATCGCCAAAGAGTTGAACCAGGTCATCCAGAGCGAAAATCCCCATCTAATGGAAATGCTGTCAGCCATCGGCAAACAACTCTTTTTCCCAAAGGGAATTCTGAGTCAAAGTGCCGAAGCCAGGGAAAAAGCCCACAAGCTGAATGCCACCATCGGCATTGCAACGGAAGCCGATGACATCATGTGTTTTGACTCGGTTAAAGATTCCATAAAAGATATTCCGCCCAGTGCATCTTTGACCTATGCCCCCTCTTTTGGCATACCGGGTCTGCGCAAAGCCTGGCAGGCATCCTTGTTTGAGAAAAACCCATCCCTCGCTGGAAAGACCATCAGCCTTCCGGTGGTCACGTGCGGCATTACCCACGGCATCAGCACATTCGCGGATATATGGATCGATCCCGGTGATGTGGTCATTCTACCGGACATGTTGTGGGGCAATTACAACATGATCTTTGACCTGAGAAAAGCGGCCAGGGTTCGTTCGTACCCAATTTTTACATCGTCGGGGGCTTTTAACGTCAAGGCCTTTGAAGAGGCCGTCAGGGATGAGGCGCGTAAAAATAAAAAAATAACCGTCCTCTTGAATTTTCCGCACAATCCAACCGGATACACCGCCACGCATCAGGAAGGGGATCAGATCGTCACCATCCTGACCGATATTGCCGGATCCGGCAATCATGTTCTGGCCGTCATGGATGACGCCTACTTCGGGTTATTCTACGAACCTGAAACACTCAAGGAATCCCTTTTTGCCAGGCTTTGCGGCCAGGATCCGAGACTACTGGCCGTCAAACTGGACGGAGGCACCAAGGAAAATTATGTCTGGGGTCTCAGGGTCGGGTTTATTACGTATGGCCTTCAGGCAAAAACCGATCCTGCTGCCGTATATGATGCCCTGGAGAAAAAAACCGCAGGCTGTATCCGCGGAAATATCTCCAACGCATCTCACCTGGGACAGTCCATTGTCCTGAAATCGATGCAGAATGAAAATTTCACGACCGAAAAACAGACTAAATTCAATATCCTGAAAAAAAGAGCCCATACGGTCAAGGCGGTACTTTCCGACCCCAAATATCAGGATGCCTGGGATGTCTATCCATTCAATTCAGGATACTTCATGTGCATCCGGCTCAAATCTGTCAATGCGGAAAAACTGCGGGTACACCTGCTGGAAACCTACGGCGTAGGTCTGATTTCCATCGGCGAGAATAACCTGAGAGTGGCCTTTTCCTGTCTGGAAGAAACCGACATTCAGGAGCTTTTTGATATTGTTCTCCAGGGTGTGCATGATCTTGAGGAAGGTGATTGATGATCATTTGTACTTCGGACATTAGCCTGCGGCTGTCATTTATAGTCATTTGTCCTTCGGACGACATTTGCGCTGCGCGCGTCATTATTGTTGCTCGAGCTGAAAGCCACGATGAATGACACGAAGTAAATGACCATTGCTGACAGCTGACAGCACTGGCTTTTTTTTAAAACCAAAAACTCGAACCCTAATAATTCACCTTGATTAAAAACAACCCCCTGGCCGGCGCCGTGGCACCGGCCAGGCTCCTGTCCCTGGAAAGGAGAATCCCTTTCACATCTTCTTCAGGGATGCGCCCGTTCCCCACATCGACCAGGGTGCCGACGATATTGCGAACCATATATCGCAAGAAGCCGTCTGCTTCGATATCGAATAGAATTTGATTGTCCCTTGTTTGCCGCATTTCGGCACGAATGACATGTCGCACCGTGCTGGTTCTTGGACTTCCGGTCCCTTCGAAGGCCTTGAAATCGTGTTCGCCCACAAAATATGTTGCGGCTTTCTGCATGGCCTCCACGTTCAGCTTCCGTCTGATGTGCCAGACATAATGTCTTTCCAGGATGGAAGGCATGTCACGATTCAATATCCGGTATTGATAAAGCTTGCTCCGGGCATCGTATCTGGCATGAAATGCCGGATCCATTGATTCGCAAACCCTGATGAGAATATCGTCCGGGAGAAGACTGTTAAGACCCTTGAGGTATATGTCCGGACTGAGACCGGCATCGCTGCTGAAACTGGCCGTCTGACCGATGGCATGGACACCCGCATCCGTCCTCCCGGATCCTGCCAGACTGACAGGTTTTCCCGTCATGGTCGTCAGCGCTTTTTCGATCTCTCCCTGAATGGTCCGATCCGCCTTCTGCCGCTGCCAGCCATGATAGGCGGTGCCGTCATATTCCACAATTATTCTGAAATTTTCCATTCTAACACCTTTCAGTTTCAGAGCATCAAACCTACCGAAAGGGAAAAAAAGGAAAGGATCGTCGAAAGAACAATGGCGGATGATGCCAGCTCCGTGTCACTGTTGAGCTGGGAAGAAAGAACGTAGATGGATGCTGATGTCGGCAGCATAAAAAAGATCATTCCTACCTTAAACGGCAGCCCAATGACCTGAAGTTCTCTCAAGACAAAAAATCCCACGAGGGGCAGGCACAACAATTTAATGATCGACCCAATGGTTGAAATGCTGAAGTTACCCCGCAATCCTTTCATGGTCAACGCCCCTCCAATGGAGATGAGAGCGAGTGGGAGGGCTGCGGCCGACATGAGACGAAAGGTATTGTCGATATAGGCCGGAAAAGAACCGATCATCCTGGAATAGGCCAACCCTGCTGCACATGCAAGGACCAGGGGATTCGTGAAAATCTCCTTGAAAAAGATCCCCAGACGATGCCCCGAGGAAGTGGTCTTTCCAGAGTACCAGATCAGTGTCGACACTGCCAGGATATTGATAAAGGGGATGGCAAACCCGATCAGAATACCAAAGTGCTTGATGCCCTCTTCGCCGAAAGCATAAAAAATGATCGCCATGCCGATATAGGTATTGAACCGGTAACAGCTCTGGGAAAAGGAGCCTGCCTTGTAGTCGGATATGTTGAACAGCTTCAACGCCAGGGCGCTGATCATGTAGGTTACGGCAATGGACACAAGGGCGGCAATGCACAAATTCCAGTTCACAAAACGACCTGCCTCTGCGCCCCCGATTTTCCAGAAAAGCAGTACCGGGAAAAAAATAAAATAGACCAGCCTGTCAGAGAGTTTTAAAAACATCTCGTTGGTCAGTTTCAGCCGCTTCAGCAAACTGCCGATCAAAAGAAGTGAAAAAACCGGGAACAGGCTCGAAAGTACCAAGGTCATGGCATATAATTCAACTTTCTGGGTTCATCGATCACGAAATGAATAATCCCCTGGCGCTCTATATAGGGCAAAACCCTAAGTACGTTAAAACCTATCACAGCGTACATCTGCCAGGAGTTCATCCAACACATCGTCGCTGTCTCCAAGATATTGTTCAACCGGGTATAGTTTGCCGCAGGACCTGCAGCGCAAGCGAATCTGACGTCATGTTCTAAAAATATCGAGACGCATGCCACAATCCGGGCATACGACTATTTAGTTCGCGCATATATCACCATTTTCTTCGGGTCGGAACCTAAATAACAGGGTTCAAAGGACAGACGATAGGCATTTAGGCTGTAGACTATTAGCGGCTTACTGCTTATGGCTTACCGCTTAGAGCTAACTCCCCACCCAGCGCCCAACACAAAATACAAAACACATCAAACCCAATCAAAGCCTGATTTATAGGTCATAATCGGGGTTCTGTCAAATCGAACCACACCTTGAAAAATGCCGCAGTTCCGGAAACGGAAAGCCTGGCAGCCATACTTGATGATTGATTTTCACTGTTGATGGTGTCAAAATAAAATCATTGATACGATTTTTTGAAGAACCTCGCAGCAAGCTACGAGGAATGTTCTGCCTTACGGCAGTGCTGCGCAATCGACCGTAAGGAATTCTGTCTAAATTTAGATTCGCTCGCTAAACCCCGCGGCATGCTACGGGGAATGCGCTCGCTTTTTCGGTTCAAGGAAGAATAAAATGACAGCAATTAGGTGTAAAGGGTTTCAGGCAGCAGGCATCCATTCCGGGCTGAAAAAAAATGGAAACAGGGATCTGGGACTCATCTATTCAGAAACGCCGGCATCGTCTGCCGGCGTCTTTACGCAAAACAGGATCAAGGCGGCACCGGTGCTCATAACCCGGAAACGCATAGAAACAGGCCTTGCAAACGCCATCATCGTCAATAGCGGCAATGCCAATTGCTGTAACGGCAAGACCGGCTTTCAAGATGCCCTGAAAATGACCGGTGCCGCTGCCAGGGGCCTGGCATTGACGGATAATACTGTCCTGGTGGCGTCCACCGGTGTCATCGGTGCACGACTTCCCATCGAAAAAATCGAAAACGCCGTTCCGAATCTCATCCAGGCCTTAAACCCGGAAGGTTTCATGGATTTTGCCAGGGCCATCATGACAACCGATACTGTTCCCAAAACTGGAACACCGCCAGGGCCGCGTTCACGACCGGACATACAACCTGGTCGGCATGGCCAAAGGCTCCGGCATGATTGCGCCCGATATGGCCACCATGCTCTGTTTTATCTGCACGGACGTATCCATGCCGCCACCACCTGCTGCAGAAGCTGCTCGTCTCTGCAGTCGATAAAACACTCAACAGGATTTGCATTGATGGAGACACCAGCACCAATGATACAGCCCTGATACTCGCCAACGGACAATCCAATGTATCCATGGACACCATGGATCAAGCCGGTGATTTTCAGCAGCTTCTGGAGCAGGTTCTCAACAGCCTGGCCAAAAGCCTCGTTAAAGATGGTGAAGGCGTAACCAAATGCGTGGACATCATCGTCAAAGGAGCCATGTCCAACCAGGATGCACAGGCCATTGCCCATACGATCTCCACATCGCCCCTTGTCAAGACGGCTCTTTTCGGGGAGGATGCCAACTGGGGTCGACTCATCGCCGCTGCCGGAAGGGCGCATGTCCCCATTGACCCGGACAGTATCGATATCTATTTCAACCAGGTGCAGATGACCCGCAACAGTCTCGGATGTGGACCGGAAGCGGAAAGACTGGCTACCCGGGTGCTCAAAGAACCCGAGTTTGCCATTGTCATGGATTTGAACATGGGCGCAGGATCGGCCTCCGTTCTCACATGTGATTTTTCCCTTGACTATATAAAGATCAACGCAGACTATCGGTCATAGAGTTCGTTGCGTTTATGGGGTTTGCTGGGTTTATTGAGTTGCTTTCAGCGAAGTGCATACAACTCTCAAAAAACTCCGGTTTCTTCAACCCAATGAACACAAGAAACCCGACAAACAGTAATAAAGGATATAAACCCCAACATGCCCCTCGTCAGGCTGCAAAAATTTTTATCTTCGGCCGGATACTGTTCGCGCAGACAGGGGGAAGTCTATATCCAGGAGGGCAAGGTGCGCGTCAATGGACGCGTCATAACCGAGCTTGGCACCAAGGTGGATCCAGATAAAGACAGGATCGACATCAACGGACAATTGCTGACCGTAAAACAGACCCCGGTATACATTGCCCTCAACAAACCCAGATCATATGTCACCACCTGCAACCAGAAAAATGAAAAGATCGTTGTGGACCTGGTGGATATCCCCGAACGGATTTACCCGGTGGGGCGTCTTGACAAGGATTCCACCGGTCTTCTGCTCATGACCAATGACGGGAACCTCCACCACCATCTGCTACACCCGTCTTTTGATCACGAAAAGGAATACATCGTGACCGTTGCAGCCCCAATATCCGAAAGCGCCCTCACAAAAATGGAAAAGGGCATGACCATCCTGGGAGAAAAAACCCGGCCCGCCATTGTCAAACGGATTTCCAGCAACCGTTTTCTCATCCAGCTCAAGGAAGGCAAAAACAGACAGATTCGCCGTATGGTCAAAAAAACAGGTAATCGCGTCACCGCTCTGAAACGGGTCCGGGTTGCCAATATCGAGCTTGGGGATCTGCCCGAAGGCGCCTGGCGCCATCTCACCGAAAAAGAAATCCAACAGCTCCTGAAGTCTATAGCAACATGACGCACGCCCATTAAAAGCCCTACATGTCATTGGCAACCCCTCTCCTGAACAGAAAAACGATACACCTTAAAAAATAATCATGATTGTCTTGACAAGTCCCATGAGAACGCTTAAATTGCCTGTTATGAGCATATGCTCATAATAACCACGATACCCAATTCAGGAGGTACATCATGAAAATAGCTGTGACATCGAATGGAAACGACCTTTCAGCGCAGGTAGATCCGCGTTTTGGAAGATGTAACCATTTTATTGTCATCGATCCCGATACCATGGCCTTTGATGTTATCGACAACAACCAGAGCCTGGACCTTCCCCAGGGCGCCGGTATTCAGGCAGGCAAAACAGTTGCGGAAGCCAAAGTCGATGTTCTGATTACCGGTAATTGCGGTCCCAAAGCCTTCACGGTTCTGGAACGGGCCGGGATACAGATTGTTACCGGTGCCAGCGGAACCGTCACGGAGGTCGTCCAGAAATTCAAAAAGGTGAATTTCAATCGGCCACGGGCGCAAATGTCAATGGCCATTGGATGTAGACGTCATTTTTTTCGATACCATCGAATCCCGTATTATTTTTGGTATAAGGGATTCCCGAATGAACAGATGAAAGGAGATAAAAAAATGAAATTTGCGATACCCATTGCAGACGGCAAACTGACAGCCCATTTCGGGCATTGTAAGGAATTTGCCATGGTCGAGGTGGAAGATAAAAAAATCTTGGGCACAGAAATGCTGGATCCGCCGCCCCATGAGCCGGGCGTTCTTCCCAGGTTTGGCTGAAAGAACAGGGCGCCAATGTCGTTATCGCCGGTGGCATGGGTCAGCGTGCCATCGAACTGTTCAAGCAGGCAGGGATCCAGGTCTTCGTAGGTGCTCCGGTGGATGCACCTGAAGAACTCGTCAAAAGCTATCTGAATCAAACCCTGGTGACAGGGGGCAATGTCTGCGACCACTGAGCAGATAAAATCGTGCAACTTTGCGATTTCATTTATATGTTCGGGCTGTTGTTTGACGTTATCTGCCGAAGCAGTTTCGGAACGTTATTATGGCAACAGCTATACAAGGAAAAAACGGGTGTGAATACAGATGAAAACGATCTGATACTGGAGACTATATTCGCATGATCATCAGTATCGCCAGCGGAAAAGGCGGCACCGGCAAAACAACGGTCGCCGCAAATCTTGCCGTTTCATTAAAACAGCCGGTACGGCTCCTCGACTGTGATGTCGAGGAACCCAACCTGCATCTATTTTTAACGCCTGAAAAAGGTGAAACCGATACCATCAGAGCCCTGGTTCCCGAAATTCTCGAAGACAAATGCAGCTACTGCGGCGAATGTGAAGCGCTCTGCCAGTTTAAAGCCATCGCCATCATCGCCGGTACGGCTGCAATGACCTTCCCGGAACTCTGCCATAGCTGCGGTGGCTGTTTCAAGGTTTGTCCCGAAAACGCCATCCAGAAATCATATCGAGAACTCGGTACCATCACCCGGGGTACGTATCAGAACATTGAGCTTGTTTATGGCCGACTGCGAGTGGGCGAGGCGATGGCACCTCCTTTGATCAAAAAAGTCAAGTCCTATGCACCGCTTGACAGGATCAACATCGTCGATTCGCCACCAGGAACCTCCTGTCCGGTAATCGCCGCTATCAGCGATACCGATTTTGTCATCCTGGTAACGGAGCCCACTCCTTTCGGCCTCAATGATCTCACGCTGGCGGTCGGGGCAGTGCAGATGCTCGACATACCCTTCGGACTGGTCATCAACCGATCGGATATCGGCAATCGAGATGTCAAGGATTACGCGGCATCCATTGGCATGCCTGTTTTAATGGAAATACCCTTTGACAGACAAATTGCAGAGGCCACCACCAACGGAAAGCTCATGGTCAAAGAACTACCCGGCTATCAGGAAAAGTTTCTGGGCATCCTGGAACAGATCAATCAAATTGTTTAACGATATTAGAAAACGGAACAAACACATATGAAAGAGCTGGTTATCATCAGTGGCAAAGGCGGAACAGGAAAGACGAGCATCATGGGTGCATTGGCGACACTGGCCAAAAACAAGGTTCTTTGCGATGCAGACGTGGATGCCGCCGATCTGCATCTTATTATCGAGCCGACCATTCAATCCCGCCATGAATTCCAGAGCGGCCATACTGCCCTTATCGATGAAAATCGTTGCAATGCGTGCGGTCAATGCCGGGATCTATGTCAGTTCGATGCCATCAACCTGGACTTCCAGGTGGATCCCATTGCCTGTGAAGGATGCGGGGTCTGTGTCCACTTCTGCCCGGAAAAAGCCATCGATTTCCCCATCAACACCTGTGGTGAATGGTACATCTCAGATACCCGCCTGGGACCCATGGTTCATGCCCGGCTCGGAATCGCCGAAGAGAATTCAGGCAAATTGGTTTCCCTGGTCCGAAACAAAGCCAAAGCCATAGCTGAAGAAACCGGGGCCGACCTCATATTGACGGATGGACCTCCGGGCGTTGGCTGCCCGGTCATCGCATCCATCGGCAATGCGAATGCAGTGCTCGTGGTGACGGAACCATCTGTTTCGGGTATTCACGATCTCAAGCGCATTTTGACGCTTACCGATCACTTTCACGTTCCCGCCATGGTCTGCGTCAACAAATACGACCTGAATCAAAAGCTGGCAGACGACATCAACACCTGTGCCCGAAATTCCCACGCAGAAACCCTGGGACGGATCCCTTTTGATACGGGCATAACACACGCCATGGTACAAGCTCAGACCATACTGGAATACGACCCCTCTTCTGAAACCAGCCGGGCCATCCAGGATATCTGGCACAAGATTGCAGATCGCGTTTTCGCCTGAGGACAGACGAAGGGTTCATGGGATCGCGTGAGATGTTTATAGGGGTTGTCATAAATATGTTCCGAATAGGTCCCTCAGCCGAGGGGATGCCCTATTTTTTTCAAAAGGACATATCATGATCAATCTGCATCACTAGCGGCGTGCCCTGCCGGATTGATGATGTTTCTGCGGCCTGATATTACTAACAATCGGCTGTATTTCATCATCAATCCGGTGGGCACAAGACAGGGCTTTGTTTGATATGTCCTTTTGAAAAAAACAGGGTACCCCCTTTGCGGAGTAACCAGGACGTTATTTTGACAAATGCTATAAAAATTACAGCTCAGCGTTCTAGGTTCAGCGAAGATGAGCGCTTGCCAAGGTTGCCGGTGATACAAGAAAGAAGTCGTCCCGCTACAGTGTGCGATGCGGGGCTGCTTCTGACGCCGCAGTTGCGGTAAGATGGGCAATCGCTCAGTTGCGCTTGAGGGATATGGCACACCCAAGACCGGCAACACTCACGGCGGTCAGAATGCGAAAGACCATCTGGTACGATCCGGTAGCATCGAACACCACACCGGCCAGAACCGGACCCGCAGCAGCACCGAAAGTGGAGACAAAGGTCACGATCCCAAACAATTCACCATGGGATCGGGTCCCGAAATATTCCGCCGTGAGGGGCGCCACAATCGCAAAAAGGCCACCGTGTGCAAACCCGTGAAAGAATGCAAAGACCACCATCATCCAGAATCGATCCGAAACCTGAAGCCAGAACAACCCCATGGTCAGGCACATAAAACAAATCACCAGCACCGATTTGGTCCCGATTCTGTCTGCCGTGCCCCCCATCACGAAGCGACCCAGTATGCTCACCGCGCCCAGCGTCGACAAAATTCGGGCCCCGCTGGTGGAAGAAAACCCCATGTCGATCACGTGTGGAACAACATGCAGGAGCATGGTTGCCAGACAGAAGAGAGCCAGAATGTAAGTGATGCATATGGTCCAGAAGGACAGGGTTCGCATGGCCTGCCGGGTGTTGAGACCTTTCTCAGACGCTGAACCCGGCACAGGGGAAACCCTTTTTTCATTGTCCGGCCAGAGCCCCATTTTCCCGGGGTCACGCACGAGAAACTGGGCTAAGCAGACATATATCAGCAGAGAAAAGATGCCCAGACTCAAAAAGGTGATCCGCCAGCCATAGCGAAGGATAAGCCAGTTGAGAAGAAGCGGCATAATCAGCATGCCGACCCCGGTACCCACCTTGGCAATGCCCGTCACCAGGCCCCTGAATCGTACAAACCAGCGCGATGTGGTGGAAAGCATGACAACATCCGTACCACTGATGCCGAAACCGATGATAACCGTGCAGTAAAGATAGACATGCCAGAAGTGCGACACCCGGGACATCAGAAGATAACCGACCCCGAGAAACACGCCTCCCACGGCCATGACAACCCGTGGCCCAAGTCTGTCGCTCAACCTGCCCTGCAGGATGCTGCTCATACCGCAAACCAGCATGGCAAGGGAAAAAGCAGATGAAATAAGCGCCCTGGACCAGCCGAATTCATCCATGAAGGGTTTAAAAAAAACCCCTATGCTGTTGAATACGCCCCAGCCCACAGCCTGGAGCATAAAGGCCACGACAACAATTGCGTATCCGTAAAAAAACCGGGATGTCACGGGTGAATCTTTCATGTTCCCGCCACCGTAACACGGAAACCGGGACATATCCATATTCGGTCTATAAAAACGGGCCTATCCCCCAAAAAAAGAGGGCGAATAGATTTTCTCTATCCGCCCTCCTGAAAATACGACTTCAGGGAAATTGATTATTCGTGTTCTCTTGGGTGATCCCGCCGATCCATGCCGCGCCGCCGGTCCATGGCCATTCTTCTTTCAGGGATATGAACGGCATAGGAGAAAATACGTCTATCTACCCCGGAACGCCGGCCGCCGTTATCTAAAAAGCTTTCTTTCATCGGTATATTCAACCCCTCTACATGCAATGACATATCGGAACAGGTCTGTTCGGGTTATTCGTGAGTTTATCATGCAAAAACCATGCGAAATTTATAATTTTTTTTCTATATACATAATTTCAGATAGTTATATACATTTCTAATTTTTCTTTCCGCTTAAAATAGGTAACAAATTCCCTACATATTGTGGTGCAGATTTCACAATACAAACAGGGGGCAGCTCCTTTGCCCTGACAAAATACACGGTCGTGTTTATCAAAGCGATTGACCCTCACCTGAAAAGCATGTATTTTAGTTTCACTGCACCCATGGGGCATCCGTTGTTCCATTGCCATCAATAGAATATCTCTCGAAATCTGTTGAAAAAATGTGAAACCCGACATCTCCATTATCCTTCCTGTATTGAACGAACACAAAACCATCCAAACTGCACTTGAATGCCTTGAGGGTCACTCCCCAGGGAAAACAATCGAAATCGTGATTGTGGATGCCGATCCCGACGCCGCGACCCTCGAGGCCATCCATTTTAAAAACGCATCTCGCCTGCAGATAAAAACCGATACCTCCGCTAAGGGCCGTGGCATCCAGATGAACAGGGGTGCAGAACTGGCTTCGGGACCTATCCTGCTGTTCCTGCATGCAGACACCCTGCTGCCCGAGGGTGCCATGAATGCGATTTTGTCCACCTTGCAGAACCCGCACATGGTCGGTGGTGCCTTCGATCTCGGTATCCGTTCCAGCAGACGGGGCTACCGTATCATCGAAAATGTCGCCACCATCCGCTCCCGAATCACCCGCCTGCCCTATGGGGACCAGGCCATTTTTTTCCGTAAAGACTATTTCCATATGATCGGTGGATTCAGCAGGATACCCATCATGGAAGATGTGGACATCATGCGACGCATCAAAAAGCGCGGTGATGCCATCCAGATTATCGGTATGCGGGTTCAAACAGACCCCCGCCGCTGGGAAAAAGAGGGTCTGGTCTTCGGCACCCTCAGAAACTGGACGCTGATGGTGCTTTATCTGATGGGCGTCTCCCCCCACAGGCTGGTGAGGTATTATAAATGAAGGGTTCGAGGGTTCGAGGGGGATACAAGGGTGGATGCGAGGGTATGAGCGGATAGCTGCACAGCTATTGGCGAAGCAATAAGTCGTTAGCTAAGCGCAAAAGTCTAATACGGTTACGTGGCTCAGCTATCGGCAACAATAATTACGCGCGCAGCGCTAATGTCGTCCGCAGGACATATGACAGCCGAAGGCTGAATGATCAGCTGACAGGGTAAATTCAGCGAGGCAATGACATAATATCTCATGTCAGCGTTAGTTCTCATGGCAGCTGTCTAAAAACAATGTCTCCGTAAAATGCCGTGGCCGCCTCTCCGGTATTGTCGGTGTCCGTCATGATGGCCACGCCTGATATCGGGGGCGGGTCTGTATGAAAGGCATTGCGGTAATCCTCCAGCAGATTCCTTTTCTGGGTGACCCACTGATTGATCTTTTCATCTCCAGATTCAACGGCAATCATCATGACGCGGTCGGTATAGGGGTTGGGGATCATCGTGTCGATGGCTGCATGATTCCCCCAGATGTAATTAATGGCACCTGTGGGCGGGTATTCGCCATACATCAGTTTGGCAGCCTTGTACTTGACCCGGTTGCCAAAGGAAAGTTTGGACGGGTCATAAGCAAAGGTGATATAGATCCGGGCCGGATAGTCATCGCCCTTTTTTTTTGTGACATCTCCCTTTTGCAGGGTATTGCTCACCTTCCAGCGCCATTCCACCAGGGGGTATTCCATGGGATCGATCTGGATCTTTCGAATCAACCCCGATGCAGCGGCAGCACTGACAGCCTTTACCACCACAACCCCGTCATCCGTCACCCGTTCATAGCGGGTGTGCCGGTCAATTTTCTTGAACACCAGGGGTTCCCATCCGGGTGGTGGATCCATACCGGGTTGCAGAGACGAAAAATACCCGACCACCAGATCCTTTGGCAATTCGTCGGCAATGGTTTGGCCCGGATGAACCATAAAGAAAGCGGTCAAGACCGCCAGGCAGACCAGGACTGCTTCCAAATTGCCGGGCTTCATTGAAATCCTTTCAGATTGAGCCGCTCCAGAAATTTCATGGTTTTCAGGTGGGTAAGCCCATTGGCTTTGCTGCGACTGATAAAAGGCCACCAGATCATCATGGGTGTCAATGTCCTGCCAGGCCGGGAGGACATGGCAGTTTAGACCCGCGGCATGAATTTTCTCCATGGTTTGGCGGAATACAGATGCCGTCCCCCAGTCGATGCCTGAAAATACATCCCTGTCAAATGCATTCTTCCGAAACCCGATCAGGTAATAGCCGCCATCTTTCGCCGGCCCGATAACCAAATCCTTTTTTTTCAGTAATTCGAATGCTTCGTCGATGATACGGTTGTCAAAATCCGGCAGATCACTCCCCATCAAAACAGCCTGATCCACATCCCCGGCAAAGACATCTGAAAATGCATTTCGCATCTTGTCTCCCAGGGTTTTCCCTGTCTGTGCCTGGATAAGGACCGTGTCCCCCAGCCAGGCCTGGACTGCCGATCCCTTGTGCGGGGGTGTAAAAAAAACAATTATGTCATGCCCGCCGGTGGTCAGGGTTTCGATGATGTCCTGGACAAAGCAGCGGTAGAGGCTGAGAACCGTGGCGGCATCCATTTTTTTCTCCAGACGTGTTTTGACCCTGCCCAATTCCGGTGCACGGATAAACAACAGCACGCGTCTTTGTATCCGGCTGGCTTGCATGGATGACTTTCTCTTTGGCATGTATTACGAATTTTATCGAGAGGTGTCTGAAACCATCCTGGGTGGAGACTCAGTCAAAGTTGGGGTCAATGGGGGCCACCAGATGAAGCCCCATAGCCCCATCTTCGTCACGCACGATGACCCCATCGACATCGATGGGAACCCTGTCCGTGAAAAGGATGGTGCCGTTGACCCACCCCTGCTGGATGATTTTTTTGTCATTGACAAATCGCACGCCCCTTTCGGAAATATCGATGACATCGAATTCCTGAAGACCGATCCGGATGGTCGGTCGATGATCCAGGGGATAATTTTTACGGGAGTGCGCTCTCTTTTCAATACCGGCATAGTTTTTTTCCATTTCAGTAAACCTCTTGAAGGGTTAAAAAACTTTGACATACGGGTGTCATTTGCGTTAGGAGACCCCTGGAACATATACGTGCAACACGAGATACTTTCTTAAACGCCATGACATACGTCCAAAACCTAAGGGTTTTTATCATTGAACACTATCGCCTTGATCATACTCGCCGCCATCGTCTTCGATGTCGTTGTCAACATCGTTGCCGACATACTCAATCTGAGAATGCTGCAGGCGGAACTGCCCAAACCGTTCCAGGGCGTGTACGATGCCCACCAGTATCGAAAATCACAGGACTACCTGCGTGTCAATACCCGATTCGGGTGGATAAGCGCCGTGGTCAATCTGGTGGCCATACTTTTTTTCTGGTTCCAGGGTGGATTTCCTGCCATGGACAACTGGGTTCAGTCTTTTGGCAAAGGCCCTGTACTGAGCGGTTTGATGTATATAGGAACATTGATGTTTTTCTACGCGCTGTTGTCACAGCCCTTCTCGATTTACGCAACCTTCGTCATCGAGGAACGATTCGGGTTCAACAAAACCACCTGGAAAATCTATCTACTCGATCTGCTCAAGGGACTGGTGCTTGCAATTCTGCTGGGGGCCCCCTCTTGGCGGGTATCCTGGCTTTTTTTGAATATGCCGGCAGCCATGCATGGCTGTACTGCTGGACCGTCGTCGTTCTCTACATGCTCGTGGTTCAGTATATTGCCCCTACCTGGATTATGCCCCTCTTCAACAAGTTCAAACTCCTGGAGGAAGGGGAACTCAAATCGGCCATTCTGTCCTGTGCCGAGTCCATTCAATTCCCCCTGAAGCGCGTCTATACCATGGACGGATCCAAACGCTCCCGCAAATCAAATGCCTTTTTTACCGGTTTCGGCAAAAACAAACGTATCGTCCTCTTTGACACACTCATCCAGCAGCATACGGTACCGGAATTGGTGGCGGTTCTGGCCCACGAAATGGGGCATTATAAAAAAAAACACATCCTCCAGGGGATGCTGTTGGGGATTCTTCAAACCGGTCTCATGTTTTACCTGCTCTCTTTTATGATATCGTATCCGGGCCTGTTTGAAGCGTTCTATATGAATCACATGTCTGTCTATGCAGGGCTTATTTTTTTCGGGATGCTTTTCGCACCCCTGGATTTTTTTGTCGGCATACTGATGCAGATCCGTTCCCGGTCCAACGAATACCAGGCCGACAGATTTGCAGTGGCAGCCACCCGGAATCCCGGGGCCATGATTGACGCGCTAAAAAAGCTGTCCGTCCACAATCTGTCGAATCTCCTCCCGCATCCTTTCTATGTCTTTCTCAATTACTCCCACCCGCCGGTATTGAAGCGGATTCAGGCCATCGAAAAGATCGAAGTAAACGACCACCCATCAAACGGGTAGCTTTCATTTTTCCGCAAATCGGGAAAAGATCAGGAGACGGCACGTCTTCGAACGTTTCGGTTCGGAACAGGCGTGTTTACAGGGGCTGTCATAAATATGCTCCGAAGAAGCCCCTCAGCCGAGTGAATACTGTTCGGCGTAACCGGAACGTTATGATGACAACTGCTGTAAACTGAACCGAGGGCCTGGAAATCCAGGCCCTCGTATTTTTAGGAATTGAGTATCTTCTTTGCACTTTCATCATTGGCATCGCACATGTGTGCAATGCCGGTTTCTCTGGCGGTCTCCCGGTTCCCGGAAAAGATATCCCCCCGGGAAATGTTCTTGACGTCGAATTTGCGCGCGCCGGCCAATAGCTGCTGCAGCCCGCCATAAAGTTTATCCACCATGGTAACCATGGCAATGGCGCCATAGGGGACCTGGGCCATTTCATCTTTTCCGAGTTTCTTTTCAATGTCATGATAGCATGAAAATATTTCCGTGGCTGCATTTCCCACCCGCAGGACACTCTTGGGAAGCTCCGCCCAGTGGCCGTTCAGATCCCCTCTTTTTTCAGGGAACAGGGCACCTTCGATGTTTGCTCCCACAAATCCCGGTATCATAAGCGCCCGCCCCATACAGATCAGCTTGGTAAACGGTGCCCCCAGTGCAAGACCTTTGAAAATACTGTCTTCCTGGGCAAACCCGCCGGCAAACGACATATCCACCACCCGGTGGCCCTTGGCCGCCAGTATGTTGGCATATTCATAGGCTTTGGCGTGCAGGTTGATGGAAGGAACACCCCAGCTCTGCATCATGTTCCAGGGACTCATACCGGTACCACCACCGGATCCGTCGATGGTCAGAAGATCCAGCTTGGCATCGGTTGCAAATTTGATGGCCATGGCCAGTTCTTCCATACCGTAGGAACCGGTTTTGAGGGATATGCGCTTGAAACCGAGACTTCGCAGATAGACAACCGAACTCATGAAGTCTTCCCGGACCTGTTCCACCGTAGAAAGGTTGGTGCCTCCCAGCCGACTGTGCCTGGCAAACGATTTGACTGAGACGTGTTTCAAAGGCCTTCTGGACCTCCGGAAGCGAGGGATCCGGATCCACGACATAGCCCCTGTCCTGCAGAAACTTGGCATATTCAAGACTTGTAACCTGAATCTCACCACCGATATCCTTGGCCCCCTGCCCCCATTTCAACTCGATGATACACTTGTCCCCGTATTTATCGGCCACAAATTCCGCCACCCCATTACGGGTATCCTCCACGTTCAACTGAACGAAAAAGCCCGCCATACCCATCAAAATATCTGAAGTAGCTGTCAATACGCCGTTCCAGTTCCGGCGCCTTTTTGATTTTGCCTTTTTTTTCCGGCTGAAGGATCGATTTCCGACTCCAGATCGACACCCACAACGTTCTCCCCGATTACAACAGGAATCCCGGCCAGTGCCGCGCCGACCGCAAAAGATTCCCAGTACTTGGCCGCCACAAAGGTGGACCCAAGGGCTCCGGTCATCAGCGGTATGCGCGCCTTGGTCTTGATCTCGTTGCCAAATTCCGTTTCGAGTTTCACATTGGGAAAGATGCAATCATCCGGATCGCTGGTCAGTCGACTGTTCAGACCATGCGACCCATACGCATACCCCTGAATGCGAAGAGAATTATAGGAAACACCCACATGCGTCGTATTGTTGGCTCCGGCCGTCACGATGCCGTAGCTGCGCGGATAGAGGAGTTTCCGGCCCACAAGACTCGACAGCCAGGCTTCACACTTGCCCTGGCAGTCGGCCCTGCACAAAGTGCATAACCCTGATTCTGTCGGGTTGCCCCTGTTGGTGGTTCCCAGTACATCGTTCGATTTTACAAATCTCATGTTGCTCTCCTTGGTCTGGTGTTCGTAGAAAAAAAAAAGGCGCCGACCTGTGCAGTCACAGGAATAGACGCCTTTGTCTTTTTCATATAGCTCCCGGCTGCACGCCGTTGTGCAGCGGGTTCTGATTATTTTTATGGGCCTGCCACGATCCAACCCGGAAGGTATGACGGCTCAACCCACAGGATACATATGCCGTATTATTTAGTTTAACTAATAATAATTGTCAAGCATATTATAACGATAGCAAGGGTCGGGAAGAATTAACCGGCACGGCGGCCAGAAATCGATCCACCTCTTGCATGGTATTGTAGTGCACCAGCCAGGCCCGTACCATACCGCCGGTTTCCTCAAGGCCCAGTCGCTGTGTAACATTGATGGCGTAGTAGTTTCCATCCCACACGAAAATGCCCTGATTCCCAAGGTGTTCGGCAATGTTCCCAGGCGTCGAGCCCGACTTTGTAAAGGCAAGGGTCGGGCACCTTTCACCGGCTCTCTCCGGATCTGTAATACCATAGATGCATACCCCATGGATCTTTTGGATTCCGGCCATCAGGTAAGCAAACAGGGAGCCCTCGTATGCCGCGACAAGTGTCATGGCCTGCTTCAAGGCCTTCCTTCTTCCTGTAAAATTCATCCAGGGCGGGTAGATCAAGCCTGTCCTGCAGGGCAGCATATCCATCGTCCCAGGCCGGCGAGATAGTCGATGGCTGCAATGAGACCGGCGAGACCTTCATGGTTTTGCGTACCGGTTTCAAATTTGAAAGGTGGCTCGGGATTGGCCGGACGAACCTTGTAAGCGGCAAGTCGATCCAGCAATTCAAATTTGCCGAAGAGAATTCCCAAATGGGGTCCAAAGAATTTGTAGGCAGAAACAACCAGAAAATCACAATCCAGCGCCTGCACATCAATAGGGCCATGGGGAGCATAGTGAACAGCATCAACCCACAGCCATGCCCCAACCGCATGGGCCATGGCGGCGATCTCCCGGATGGGGTTGATGGTTCCCACGGCATTGGATGCATACCCTACCGCCACGAGTTTTGTCCTGCTGGAAATCAAGATTCGAAATGTTTTCCAGGTTCAGGCGACAATCCTGCGGATAAAAATCGATCCACTTGATGACGATGCCTTTTTCTTCGAGGGCCACCCAGGGCGAGACATTGGCATCGTGATCCAGACGCGTTAACCAGAATCTCGTCCCCCGGCTGGAGATAGCGGCCGATGGCCCTGCTCAAATTGTAGGTAAGCGATGTCATATTCTGACCAAACACAATCTCTTCGGCCGAGAGGTGCATTCAGAAAATCCGCCATACACTGCCGGGCTTTGTCAATTGTTTCATCGTTACGCCGGCTGGTTGCAAATCGACCGCCTTGGTTGGCATTGGCCGTTCGAAAATAATCGGCCATGGCCTGGGGTACACCTGCCGGCACCTGCGTACCTCCGGGGCCATCGAAATAAATATAAGGCCGTCCCTGCGCATCCGTCTCCCCAAGTGCGGGAAATTCGGATCGAATTTTATCTAAATCAAAAATATCCAGGCACATATGTTTCCTCTGGCACGAAAACCCATCAGGTTTTTTTAAATTTGAAGTTTTCCGCCGCAAGCAGATGGGAATGCGCTCGCTGTCGCGGTCCAGGATGAACTGGCATGAAAGGGGTGTTTTCCCGGAGCATCATTTGTTGGCATCTGTATAACTGACATAGCCATTCCGCTTTTCCTTGGCCATGTACATGGCCTGATCCGCCTTTTTGACCAGGCTGTCCATGTCTACGGCATCGGTGGGAAAGATACTGATTCCGACACTCGAGGAGATGTAATCGACAATGTTCCCCTTGAGATTATACGGTTCGGAGAGGTTTTTGACAATTTTTTCTGCGATGGCTGCGGGATGGATATGATGCGGGTTGTCCACCAGGACAACAAATTCATCGCCACCGATTCGTGATACAAAATCGGTTTTACGCAAGGTACTCTGCAGCCGGTCCCTGATCTCCAGTAAAAGCACATCACCCATCTCATGCCCCAGGGTGTCATTGACTTTTTTGAATTTGTCGATATCGATATAGATCAAAGCGACCTCGGTACCATACCGTTTGGCGTGATAAATAGCGTCCTGCAACTGTTCATAGAACGCTTTCCTGTTTTTCAATCCCGTCAGTGCATCATGGTAGGCCAGATAAATCAGGTTCTCTTCATATTTCTTCTGCTTGTCCACATCCCTGACAATACTGCGCAACCCTGTTTTGTTTCCCTGGGCTGTCCTTGATGACCGTAGGCGTAAGACCCACAAATTTCCACGTTCCATCCTTACGCTTGATCAGACAGGTGAATTCCGGTTGCGGCGCGTCGGTTTTGTAAACATCTGCAAAATGCTCGAACACTTTTTCTACATCCTTCTCCTCCAGCATATCCGCGCTGTTCATTTTGGTCAGTTCTTCCCTGGAATACCCCATAATGTCGCTCATGCGATCATTGACAAACGTGATGTTCCCGTCCGGATCTACTTCACAATACCCTTCATCGATGTTTTCGATAATTGACCGGTAGCGGATTCTCGCTGTCACGCAGGGCCTGTTCGGCTGAATTCCGATCCTGCATCATCTGGTTGGCGGATTTGGCCATGTTGACAAACTCTGAATAACTGAGGGTCTTTGTGTCCATCAGGACAGCTCCCGATGCCGATGTATTGAAAAACGCGACAAACTGATGGAAATTGCCCCGCATTTTACGCATCATCACACGGTACACCAGGTACTGGAGCAGGAACATGGCGGAAAGGAGCAGCGAAATGGTCGAAACCTGCTTCATGACCTTGTTTCTGAATTCCAGTCTGCTTATCGAAGATGACCCGTTTGATATCGCCAAACCAGAATCCTGCGCCGACATACCATCCCAACTCCGGTACGCTTTTGGCAAAAGACCGTTTCAGCTCCACTTTCCGTGTACTGGGATTGAACCACGAATAATCGACAAACCCTCCCCCGGGTTTCTTGACGGCATTTCAAAAAGAGCTGGTGCGAATTAATGCCATCGGGGTCTGTCAGAAGAGAAATGTCCTTGCCGATGAGATCGGGACGGCTGATGCTCATGAGCTGAATCCCATCCAGGGTTCGTACAAACAGGAATCCGGGTAGCCGGCCCTTGTTATGAAACCGTATCCTGGATATCCAGCTCAGCATCTCCGCTTCCTGATCCTCGCCGGGCGTCCGATGCTGTTTGCGCGTCCACCGGATATAGTCGATGGTTTTCTCCACCTCGTGCTTGAAGATCGCTTCCTGCTCCTGGATATAGGCTTTTTTAATGGCCTCGCGTTCCTGGCGGAAAAAATGGTACTCGCCGAAAACAACGATACCACCCAGAAGAATCAAAGGAAGGCTGATCATTAAAAGCATGTTCACCATGATCATGTCGACCAGACTTTTCTTTTTTTCCTTCATTGCATATTATTCCGATAAGGTTCTTCAACAATACTGTTTGTCATATAGGCATGACCGATTATTGGACGCGCCAAGTTTCACCTGTAGTGTTCATATACCAAATAGACGTCTTTCGACAATGACATATTTTGCATGGCTTGCACAGGCGCAAAAAATAGCTTATAAGCGAAGAAAATCATAAAATGGTTTTTTCAAATTTTAATGGAGGCATCCCTGTGAAACGAGACTTTCTACACATCACTGACTTGACCACCGACGAGATTCATCATGTGCTGGACCTGTCAACAGAGGTCAAGACCAGGATACGGACAGACAAGGACTATCAGCCCTTCAAAGGGCAGAGCATGGCCATGATCTTTGCAAAACCCTCTGCCAGAACACGTCTGTCTTTTGAAACAGGATTTTATCTCCTGGGAGGCCACGCCATCTACCTGGGGCCGTCGGATATCGACATAGGGAAGCGGGAAGCCGTCAAGGATATCGCCCGGGTTGTCAGTCGATACAACCATATGATCATGGCGCGGCTCTTCGCGCATGCCCATATCATCGAAATGGCAGCATACGCCGACATACCGGTTATCAACGGCCTGACCGACTACAACCACCCCTGCCAGGTCATGGCTGACATCTTCACCATACAGGAACATCGCGGAAACCTGAAGGACTTGAAAATTGTCTATCTCGGGGATGGGAACAACGTTGTGAATTCCTGGCTGCACCTGGCCATGCGGCTGCCATTCCACTTTGTGTGTGCCTGTCCGGAAAATTATGAGCCCGATGCTGAAACGGTCAGGGCGGCCGTTGCAGAAGGTCTATCTGAAATCGAAATTGTCCATGATCCCAAAACCGCTGTAAAAGATGCCGATGTGGTGTACACGGATGTCTGGGCTTCCATGGGTCAGAAGCATGAAGCAAAAGAACGGGAGAAACATTTTCAGGAATATCAGGTGAACGATGCCCTTATGGCATCCACAGGCAAACAGACACTCTTTCTGCATTGCCTGCCGGCGGAAAGGGGCAGAGAGGTCACGGATTCGGTCATGGAATCGCCGGCATCGGTGGTCTTTGACGAGGCTGAAAACAGGATGCACGTCCAGAATGCAATCATGTTAACTATCACCGGCCAGGGATAGCTGGGACATTTCATTCCGTAAACCTTTTAGGGCATAGGCAGTGCCGGGCCCTATAGACCCGGGTATCTACGAAATGAGTTGCCTGATGCGTTCCAGCAGTGGTTTCTTCACGCGTGCCTTAAGAAATAAGTCCCCCGGCACGCCGCCGCCCTTTCCATTTTCTCCCATACCCGCCAGTCGAATTTTCTGACCGTCACGCACCCCGGCGGGAATAGTGACCACCAGCTTTTTGGATCGTTTCCGATGATAATACGCATACGGACCACCCGTTTGCGCTAAGGCGGTGTCGATATGAATCACCTCGTAAAGATCCCTTCCTTTTTTCTGCGGGGCCAAGCCGGATAGCTTTTTCAAAAGCATGCTGAGCCAGGCGCAGAAAGGAACGCCCGGCAAAAGGAAGTCGTCCTGCGGGATCGTGACGCCTGCCCATGGCACCTGAAAAAATAAAACCCCCCATGAAAAAACCGGGTCGTTTAATTTCAAAGGTTTGATAACCCTTCCCGTAAAATTCCCTGAAAATGTCATGGTACCCTCTAAAACCAAAGGACTTTGCCATCTCTTCCAGAATCCTGTGGATATCCGATCCGCTGAAAATATCCTGTTCGGTATAGTTCTGGCGGAATCGATGACGGGCCGACGATCCGAACGTTTGGCGCAGGTTGTCATACTCACGACGTTTTTGGGCATTGGAAAGAACGGCGTAAGCCTCATTGATCTGCTTCATCTTTTCAACGGCTTCAGGTCTTTCCTTGTTGCGGTCTGGATGGTATTTAAAGGCAAGGTCCCGGTATGCCTGCTTGATTTTCTCCGGCTTCGTATCGGTCGAGACCCCCAGGATTTGATAATAGTCTGTCATGGCATCTAGGCTCGTTAGACTGTTAGGCTGATAGGCTGTAAGCTGCTAAAAGCCTAACAGCCTACAGCCTACAGCCTATTGCTTATAGCTTCCAGGCCTCCGGTATCCCTGCCTGAAATCTTTTCGGCATCTTGTAATCCCCCACGGCCACGGACTGCTGAATCAAGCGTGTGGTCTCTTCCATACCCAGATCGTTCATCATGCCAAAGGGTCCCTTCGGCCATGCCAGGGCCGTACAGACACCCAGTTCCAGATCCGTCACTGAAACCACATCATTTTCCACAAGATGGGTCGCTATGGTGAAAACATTCCCCAAAAGACGGTCTTTAACCTTGTCCCTGGTTTGCTGATCCGTCACAACCTCGCCATCCGTCAGGTTCCATGGGGCATTGCTTTCAAACTGTGCCTTGAGCTGATCCGGCACTTTTGGATAACCGAGATCCGATCCGTTCAGGTAATCGAACATGGACACGCCTGCGTGGTAGCAGGTCCCCAGGCCTGACCCGTTTTGAACCCACATGATTCCGTAGCGGACATTCAGGGCTTCCTGGGATATGCTTTCAAGGGTGGCGACATTGTAGGTTTCATCCAGAAAGGAATCCAGCACCATGTAGCTGGAAATGAATAGCGGGTTAATGGCAAAACCGGGAAAATCCTTTACCGTAATGGCTGTTTTGCGACATTTTTCAGCGAATGTCATGAGGGACTGATACGTGTCATCGCTGGTATTTTTCTGACGAATCACCTCCACCAGACGATTGATATTGGCTGGAAAGAAATAATGCAATCCCGCGGTTCGCTCTTGATGGGACACTTTCGCCATGAGTGTTTCAATCAAAAAGGTCGAGGTGTTGCTGACCAGGATGGCATCCTCCCGACAAATTGAAGACAGGTCCTCGAATATCTGTATTTTCAGATCCATCTTTTCAATAGCAGCCTCTATGATGAGATCGCAGTCTGAAAGGTCTTCATAACGACTGGTGCCGCTGATCATTCCCGTTATGGCATCCATGTCCGCCTGGGTTATTTTTCCCTGTGCTACCCGCTTTTCCAGCGATTTGACGACCCACTTGTCAAACATGGTCTGCACCAGTTCATCATTGAGTTCCTTGAACACCACCCGGTATCCCGACATGGCCGCATTCATACCGATGGCCGCTCCCATAACACCAAACCCGATGATCCCGACTGTCTTAATCTCTTTCATCTTCTCTCCTTTTGGTCTTTGTCATTTTTCAATTGCTGCGGCAATGGCCGCTCCGGTTCGACTGATGGCATCCATGCTGAACCTCCCTCCGCGTTTTGGCGGCAGCATATCAAAGCCGGGTCTTTCTGATCAATAGAATTAAATTATGAAGCATATTTTGTTATTCTCCCTTATTTACAGAAAAAAAGATCATCGGGGGTTACATAGCGATAAGCTATAAGCTGTAAGCCGCTTATAGCTTACAGCTTATCGCTATTCCGCTTCGGTAACATCAGAATAAAAGGTATCCCGGCAAGCCCCAGTGCAGCACTGATCAGGTAGGTTGCACGCAGCCCAATGTGATCGCCCATAAATCCCACAACCACCACGATGGCCGATCGCGCCAGGAATGAGGCCATCATGAAAAATCCATTGGCGGCAGCAGGGCTCCGACCCGCGTTTTCCTGCACAAGAGCCAGCATAACGGGTGTCGTGGACAAAAGGGCAAACCCCGTGAACAAAAGTGCGACAAATCGGAACCAGCCGGAAAACCAGGTAAACAAAAAAAGGCCGATGGGTGCTCCCAGAAGAGAGATCAGAAGCATCTTGCGCCGCCCCAGATAATCACTCAGCGAGCCCGTGGTCATCACACCGACCACACCACTGGCCTCGAACAGGGTCAAGCTGAGACCAGCCTGCCAAAGGTTGCCCGTCTCTGCTTCGATAAAGGTCGGCAGAAACGTCGTCGTGGATGCGTGCATAAATCCCCGGGCCACCAGAATTGCGATCAAAGGCAAGAGGATGTGATGCATATCAACCCAGGTGTCACCGAGTGGCGTGCGGCGTTTCCCTGAATTGCTGACCGGCACGTCTCGAAATCGCAGATAAAGCCATAGCGATGCCAGAATGCCGACGATCATGACCGGATAAAACCCCTCCAAACCCAGAAGCGAAACAGCACCTATGGCTACGATGGGGCCAACCGTTCTGGCAAATTCCCCCCCTGTCATAAAAAAACTCATGCCCCTCCCGACCCGTGTGCCGGACAGACGTGATACCATTACAGGAGCAGGAACATGAAACATGGCAACACTTATCCCGGCACAAAAGAGAAGCATCAACAAAACCCCGTAATTGGGGGCAATACCGAGGAGACTCATGGGAATCGCGGTCGCTGCCGGGGCCAGAATGATAAAATACCGCACACTGATGCGGTCCGCCAGGGAACCGATATAGGGGTTGAACAGGGCTGGAATCTGCATGACGGTGGAGAGAAAACCGGCCTGGGTCAATGTCAATGAAAGCTTTTCAATGAGGAGGGGCAGCAGGGGTGCCAGAAAACTGGAGTAGGCATCGTGAATAAAATGACATGCCGATAGTATAAAAACGCGTCCGGTCTGAAATGTCCCTTTCCGGGATTCTCTGGGTTGGTCGAGTTTTTTGGGTTCTTTGAGTTCATTGGGTTTATTGGGTTCGTTGGGTTCATTGAGTTCGTTGAGTTTATTGGGTTCGTTGTTAGACAATATAATTCTCGATATCATCCGGGTGAACATATTCCTCCGAGATGGCCCGGTCCCTGGCAGAGATACCTGCCAGATGTACGGTTTCCACATCCCCGGAAACCAGGGGATGCCACCAGTAAAGCTCTTTGCCGTCACCCAGCAGCCGGTAGGCACAGGTTTTGGGAAGCCAGCGGAACTTGGCCACTTTTGCCGGCGTCAGCTCCAGGCATTCCCTGACAAGGGACATCCGGTTTTCATAAGAACGGCAGCGGCAGTGTTGGGTGTCCAGCAGGTAACAGGATACGTTCGTGTAATCGATCCGGCCGGTTTTCCGGTCTTGCAGCTTCTGCAGGCAGCAAAGACCGCAACCATCACACAGCGATTCCCACTCTTGACGGGTCAGTTCCTGCAGGGTTTTTATTTTCCAGAAGGGGGGCTGATTATTTGGCATAGAACATCAATGGAAGGCCGAAAGGTGAAACCTGTACCTTTTTTTTAACCTGACTTGTTATGATAACGAATTGATCTATAAACCATCCTCCATCAACAAATATAAATTTCGGGATAGCTAAAAGGGCTTTCTGAGAACTTTTTCCACCGCAACCGGACCCGGAATCTGTTTCTGTTCCAGCATGATTTTTTCTGTCTGCTGCCAGGCTTCCAGATCGATCATCCCGATACGGGTGTCCTTGAAAGGTTTTATGAGACTTCGCGTAATCACCAGCTGTTTGCGCATGATATCGGGTTCCGTATCTTTGTCAAATTGTCGCAGTGTTTTCAGGACCTGTTCTTCATTATCCGGTTCCAGGGCCTCTTCCCATCCCTGAAGCAGGGCTCTGGTAAATTTCTCGACCACCTCCGGATGTTCTTCCATCATCCGCTTCGAGGTCACCACAGAGTTGGCAACAAACTTGACACCGTGGGCAGCCGGGTTGAAATAGGCCACAGATTCACCGAGATCGCCAAGTTTTTTCTCCAGAATCGGTGCCTGTGAATTTCGATACACGGGCCATACATCCACTCGCTTTTGATAAAAAGGCGTATAATCATACCGGACGCTGAAGACACTGATGTCTTTCTCTGTAATTCCGGCTTTTGCCATGAGCGTACGCATAATGGTCTCATCGTTACCACCGAAGGTAATACCGACAACCTTGCCTTTCAGGTCTTCGACACGTGTGATGTCAAGATTCTCCGCCCGATATATCCATTGCAGCGGGTTGACCTGAAACAGCTGGGCAATGACGACCACGGGAGAACCCTTGGCCAGGGCCCGAATTACCTGGTCGGCTGACGCCACACCAAACGCCGCATACCCCAGTTCCAGTTCTCGAATGGCATCTCTTTCGGGGCCGCCCTCCTTGACGGTTACATCCAGTCCCTGGGCTTTAAAGTGCCCCTGAACATCGGCATAGATATCTCCAATCACGCTGGCATTGAAAAGCCATTTCAACCGGTAGGTAACTGCCTCAGCGGCTTTTACACTAGGCGGCGACAACAGCAGTGAAAAACAGATGGAAAACAGGAAAAGAAATACCGTTATTTTTTTGATATGTCTGTTCATTTCCATTCTCCTATTAAAAATTGATAGACGATGTGAAGCTTGTTGTTTAGACTGTTAGGAGTTGCGGGTGACCCCTCCTGCAACCGGATTACCCTACAGTCTAATAGTCTACAGCCTACCTACCTGAACAGTTAGCCCCTTTTCAGGTCAGTGGCTTGACCACTCTTTTTTCACGAGGTACCCGGCAATCTCCAGTAAACCCTGGTAAACGGACAGGGTAATACCGATCAAAAATAGAGCGGTGAGAATTTTTGCCAGATCGCTTTGATAAAGTGCAATGCGGATACTATATCCTATTCCGGCATTTGCCGCAATAAATTCAGCAACAATTGTTCCTGCCATGGCAAGGGTCGCGCTCCCGGATATAACGGTCGTCAATTTGTTCAGATTTTCAAATGCCCGTATCTTGACTTCCAGTTGCCAGCGCATTCTCCCGGTAACACGGTAAAAATGCTCGATATCATGAACCGGTTCCGACATGATGCTGATTACGGACAGCAGAATGGGGAAATAGCAGATCATGGCCGCAATCAGCAGCCGGGACAAAAACCCGTCACCGAACAGAATAAAAATAATCGGTGCAATGGCCACGATGGGATAGGCCTGGACATTGTAGGCCGCCACCTTGATAAAAGACCCGAACCAGGTTGTCTGCCGACCCAGAACGCCCACGATGGTGGCCATGAGAACAGAAATGACCTGACCGATAACGGCAACGGATATGGTATCCACCACGTCCGATAAATACCTTGTAAAAACGGTTCGAAATGTCCGGACCAGATCTTCGATTCCCGGAATGACATAATCGGAAAGATCCAGGAGGTATTTCACGCTGAACAGCACCGCCACGCCGAGCAGATAAATAATAAAAAACTGATAGATGCGTCTATGAAGCATGCATGATCTCCAGCATGGTCTGTTCCAGCTGATCTTTGGCCACGGTTTGGCCAAGCTTATGATCCCGGCCGTTGACCGTTACGACCTGGGGCAATTTCCGGGAATTTCGAAAAACCAGAATTTCCCTGCAGAATTTGGAAACCTCGATCACATTGTGAGAGATATACAAAAAATAGGTGTCCGGGAACATGTCCTTGATCCTCAATATGATCTTCTCCCGTGTTCGCTCATCCACATTGGCCAGGCTCTCATCCATGATGAGCAGGTGAAAATCCTGCAGCAGGTAGCGTATCAGGTTCACCCGGTTCTGCTGCCCAAGGGAAAGTTGAGAAAATCTGAGTTTCATGGTTTGGGTCATGTCAAAAGAAGCGATCAGTTCATTTTTCCGGTCTATGAGGGAAGGTGGTGTTATCTTTTCGAGATGTTTCCCGACACTCGACCAGTCAGGAAGCCGCTCCAGATTATAGGAGTAGAGAAGATTCTGCATGCCTTCCGACCGGACGACGCCCGAATAGTCAGTGATATCGCCGACAATGATTCGCGCCAGAGATGTTTTGCCCACACCGGAAGGACCGAACAGGGCATGGAATCCCGGGGTCTTTATCTGGAAGGACAGACCATGGAACACGTCCATGGAACCGTTAGGATAGCGAAAGTTTATATTGCTGCATTCAAGGAACATAATAATAAGGGTGTCAGGTGTTACGTTTTAGGTTTTAAGTAAGCTCCGAGCTATCAGCGACAATGAATAACGTCCGCAGGACAAATGTCAATAAATTACGCCTGAAAGGCAAATGACATACTCAGCACATATGACGGTTCTTTCCCCGGATAAAATCACAAACCTGATCGGCTTTGGCGCAAGGCATTTCAGTCTGAAGCCGTAGTGTACTACTGCGAAGGCTGAATAACACAGCGGCAGAGCCGATCAGGGTTCCCCTATAGTTAACCACACGATATCACTCCCGGTCAACTGCGCTTCGCAGTGACTCAGAATATTGGATTCCCTGTCCCGGACACTCACGATCAGTTCCGTCAGACCCGCCAGTTCGGATTCAAGACTCCGGGGGCTTTCCTTGCTGCGAAACCCTCTGTGCCTGAAAAAAGCATCGTAGGGTTTCATGGTCAGGGATCCGCGCAGGTATTTGATGACCCATTCCACATGTGAACGGATATCGGAAAGCCCCTGTGACATCTTTTGAACCTGCTTACACGTTCGAAGACCTAGGGATATCCGGATCCGGTTTTTCTCCCAGTCATAGAGAACCGCGATGGTCGGCTCCGGTTCGAACATGGGCTTCTCACTCTGAATAAACAGGGCTCGATGCCGGTAGAGGTGGTCCTCAATGTTTTTTAGACCCCAATCCATCATGGACACGGGCTCTCTCATAAGAAATTGAATCCCCGGCGTGGGTTCCGCCGCCGCCGGCTGCAGGGTCACCGTCCATATAAACAATAGAAGACAGCCTATACAAGGTGTTATCGCATGTGTCATGAGCCACGCTTTCATCGAGAAACCTTTTGCATCAGGAGATCCCAGTCCTCATCCACCATTGCCTGGATATATTGAATCTCGTCTTCTTTCAAATGTCGAAACCGTCCCTGGGCTTTCAGGTACACGTCCACTACCTCATGTCCCTGGTAATTGAGGGTATAATCCATACCATCTTCTACCTCATAGAGAGGAAACATATTACATTGAACCGCAAGCCGGGCAATCTGGATAGATTGATCAGAAGGTATGCCCCAGCCGGTGGGACAGGTAGCATACACGTGCAGAAATCGGGAGCCACATTTTATCTGCCGGGCTTTTTCGAACTTGCGCATCATGTCTTGCGGGAAAGCAATACTGGCCGTTGCCGCATACGGTATCCGGTGGGCCGCCAGAATTTCGACGATATTCTTTTTCCGTGAACGTTTCCAGCCCGATCCAGGCGTCGTGGTCGTACGCGTCCCATAGGGGGTTGAAGAACTTCTCTGCACACCCGTATTCATGTAAGCTTCGTTGTCATAGCAGACATACAGGATATCTTCGTTTCGTTCTACCGCACCACTCAGGGATTGCAGTCCGATATCGAAAGTGCCGCCGTCACCTGCCCATGCCATGACAACCGTTTCTGAATCACCCCTCATATCGAGTGCCGCCCGCAAACCGCTGGCAGTGGCGCCCGCTGTGGCAAAAGCGGTATGGAGCACGGGAACCTTCAGGGAAGACTGGGGATAGGGACCTGCAATAACGCCCCAGCAGCAAGCAGGAATGACAACCATGGTTTTGGGTCCCATGGCCCTGAGAGCAAATTTCATGGCGATGGCCGCACCACAGCCGGGACAGGCCACATGGCCGGGATGGATGAGGTCGGGATGGTTATGAGTGTTCATAATGTTGTTACGCTAATTTGAGCTGTAAGCTGTAAGCTATAAGCGGTAAGCTGCTTACTGCTTATAGCTTACAGCTTACAGCTCATAGTTAAGTCCAATCCACACACTCTGCTTCTCAGGCACTTCAGAGGATTTCGTCCGGTAGTAGATCTCCTTTAAAGTATCACCGGTGATATCACGCCCACCCAGACCGGCAATATAGCTGAAGACAGGCGGTCCATCTTCCAGATGACAGAGTGCCGATCGGATCTCCTGTGCAAAAATACCGCCGGCACCAAAAGAGCAGTTTCGATCCACCACCGCTATTTTGGAAGCGTCCTTCAGTGCCCGGCGTATGGATTCGTCCGGAAAGGGGCGAAACATTTTTATTTTCAGCATACCGGCTTTTTCCCCTTGGGAACGCAGATCAGACAGGGTCTGCCTGCAGGTGCCCGTTGCCGTGCCGCTCACCACCAGAACGATATCGGCGTCATCACACTGAACCGCTTCCACATCACCATAGGTCCGGCCGAACAATTCTGCAAAGAGCCCTTCCATTTGTCGATACAGAAACGGCACCTTCTCCATGGCCTGCTGAATATCATGGCGCATCTCCATGTAGGCACCCGGGGGCACCATCTGCCCCAGGGCATGGGGATCGGCCGTATCGAGTCTGATTTTCGGCTCCATGGGAGGTACAAACCGATCCACCTGTTCCTGATCGGGGATATCCACGGGTTCGTATGTATGAGAAAGAAAAAAAGCGTCCAATATCACCATGACCGGCAGGTTGATCTCCTCGGCAAGCCGATACGCCAGCAGGGTCGTATCCAAAACCTCCTGGCCATCCTCGCAATAGAACTGAATCCAGCCCGTATCCCGCTGAGACAAGCTGTCTGTCTGGTCCACCCATATATTCCAACCGGGTGCCAGTGCGCGATTGACCTCGGCCATAACGATGGGCAACCGTGCCCCCGAAGCCCAGTGCAGCAGCTCATGCATGTAAGCAAGCCCCTGGCCGGACGTGGCCGTGAAGGTCCGCACCCCACCGCTGGCGGCGCCGATAACAGATGCCATGGCCGAGTGCTCACTCTCGACACACATAAACCGTGCCGACAGCCTCCCGCTGAAACAGAGCTCTGAAATGGCCTCCACGATATGTGTCTGGGGCGTAATCGGGTAGGCTGAAACAAACTGGACCCTTGCCAGGCGAACAGCTTCGGAAACAGCGTGACTCCCCTCAAGAACCTGTTTCATGTTCCGCCTCCTCCAGGGTCATGGCACCCCTTGGACATTCCGCAACACAGATACCGCAGCCTTTACAATAGTCCATATCGATCCTCCGGGTATCTTCAACGGAAACCGCTGTCTCGGGACAAAACAGACGGCAGTTATCACAATCGTTGCAAATACCGCAGTTAAAGCACCGTCCGGCTTCGTCGGATGCCGACCGGGTCGTGAAATCGGACCGGTAATCTGAAAAGGATGTCCTGCGTTCTCTGGGCCCCTCTACCAGGGGTTCTGCCCTGTCCGCCGGCATAAAATAGGCTGTATTGATATCATGATAGCCGACAATCTGCGAATGCCTCCGCTGAAAACCATCGTTCAACAGATAGCTTTCCATGGACACTGCAGGACCCTGGCCCACCCGACAGTCTGCCAGTCTTTTTTCAACAAATGCCCAACCGTCCTGAAAACAGCTGTCGATGGCCATGGCGGCCTGTTTGCCCGAAGCAACGGCATCGCCGACACTCAGCACCTGGTTGACCAGGTCGCCGCCACGGGCGACAGGAAAGCCGTCATTCGTCAAGGTGCAGTGACTCAGGTGTAAACGACTCCCCTGGTCGGATTGCTGCCACGAATTTTCCACATCAGCACCGATGGCGGTGAACACCTGCTGCACGCGCAGGGTTTCCTGCTCCCCCTGTATGGGCGTCACCCGCGCTCTGTTGCTGCCTGTTTCTAATCCATCGATCGCCATTTTCTGCAATTGGAGGGTAATGCCCCCGGCGTCTTTATCCATCCGGACCGGGATGGTCAGTTCCCGGATGTCCACCCCCTCCTCCTGTGCCGCACCGATCTCCTGTCCGAAGGCCGGCATGTCTTCTATTCGTCTGCGGTAAAGAATGATGGGCTGCGAACCCAATCGGACCAGTGAGCGGGCAACATCGATGGCGGTGTTGCCTCCCCCGATGACGGCGGACACACCCCTGAATTCATCGCTGTTACCATTGCGCATATCCTTCAGGAATGTAAGCCCGTCCAGGGCCTGAGCATCACCTTTGATTTGCATCCGGATCGGGCGCGCCCGGCCGCATCCGACAAAGACCGCATGGTAACGTTCCCCGGCTGTCTGCAGAAATGATGCTGAAGCCTTCCGGCTGCAGTAAATCTGCGCACCCAGATTTTCAATCCGCCCTATTTCGTGTTTTAGAATCGCGGTGGGTAATCGATAGGGGGGAATCCCCCAGCGCAGCAGCCCCCCCGGTTCTTTTTCAGACTCGTACACATCACAGCGATACCCCAGACGGCATAAAAAATAGGCCGCGCTAAGCCCGGATGGTCCGGAGCCGATCACGGCCACATGTCTGCCATTGGCCGGGGCTGTTTGAATCGATGGCAGCTTTTTTTCCCTGATGTCCCAACAGCCAACAAACCGCTCAAGCGCATTGATGGCCAGGGCTGCATCCAGATGAGACCGGTTGCAGGCGGACTCACAGGGGTGAAAACATACATGACCACAGACAGAGGGGAGTGGATTTTCTTTCAGGATGGTTTCCAGCGCCTCCTTGAATCGACCCTGGGATGCCAGGTGCTCCAGGCGGGGAATATCTTCTCCTGCAGGGCATGCGGCACTGCAGGGGGCGGTCCTGTCGATATAAACCGGCTTCATATATCGCCATGAGCCTGTTTTGTTGATCCGCGATGATATTCTCGACCGGGAAATGTGCAGCCGAAGGTTGTGATCTTTCTCTATCTTCCCCGCCAATGCTCAGCCCCTTTTCTGCCTGCCGGCGTGTGGTTTGCCATGAAAAATTACGGTCTCAAAGGCCTCCAGGGCGGCCTTTGCATTTTTTTCCGGCTCTACGGAAATATCCGCCTTTATGACCTCCATAACGGTTTCGATGGGCGGCATTTCCATGATCCGTGCGAAAGCACCGATCATGGCCGTGTTGACCATGGGATGGGTCCGCGTACCCAGACCGTTTTCCATGGCAATCCGGGTCGCATCGATGGATGCCAGGCGGAAGTCTGAAAACAGATGGCTGAAATCGGCGCCTGCCGGTGTATTCAGAAGCGCCCAGCCACCCGGCTGCATGCCTTGGGTGACAGCTACGGTTTGCATCAGACGACTATCCTGAACCAGAATATGATGGGGTGCCGTAATGGTTGTTCGTGCAAGAATTTTTTCTGAACCGATTCTAAGATATGCTTCCACCGGGGCACCACGCCTCTCCACACCAAACGAAGGGAAAGACTGGACATGAAACCCGGCCTGAAAAAAAGCCTTTGCCAGCAGAATCGCCGCCACCACCGTCCCCTGTCCACCGCGACCGTGAAATCTTATTTCCTGCATACCTTTAATCCTTCGGATATCATATGCACTTCGTGCGACATTTGCCTGCGGGCGTCATTATGCACGATAATTTGCCTTCGGCTGTCATTTGCACTTCGTGCGTTATTAGTCCTTCGGACGACATTAGCGCTGCGCGCTGTCATTAATCTGTTGCTCAGAGCTGTATAGCCACCGATTGAATGACACGAAGTAAATGACTCATTAATGACGCGTCAGCAACCATGACTTTATTACCCTCGAACCCTCGTATCACCCTCGAACCCTGTATACTGCCTGGGAAGCTGGAATGCTGCTGTCCGCTTTAAACCGTCAGCCACCCTCGAACCCTTGTATCACCCTCGAACCCTCGAACCCTTCTTTTATACCACCAATCGATGCATTCTGCCAGAAAATCGTTTCTCGAAAAAGGCCTCCAGTCTCCGGGAACAACGCGCCAGTTTTTTAATGTCGACATCGGTTTCGATATGCAGGTGTGCAGAAAATTGACCAGGTCTTCCGTGGCGATATTCCCGGCCGCACCGGGCACGAACGGACAGCCCCCCATGCCGGCCAGGGAGGCATCAAAGTGCCGAATCCCGTATTTCAGGGCTGTCTGGACATTCACCAGACCCAGTCCCCTTGTGTCGTGGAGATGCAGGGCCACATCCAGATCACCCACCAGCGGGCATATCTTTTCCAGGATGGTACCGATTTTGCCCGGATCCGCCATGCCGGTGGTATCGGACAGGCACAACATCTCGATGCCCTCTTCCATATACCCTTCCACCATACGCTGAATCCGTTCGAACGGTATGGCCTCCTCATCAGGAAAGCCAAAGACACACTGAATCCCGGCCCGGACGGCCAAACCCAGTTCTTTTGAAAGTCGGATCATATCAACGGCCTGGGCCGTGGCTTCCTTCAATGTCATGTTGACGTTCCTGCGACTGTGGGCCTCGCTGGCCGAGATGGAAATCTCAACTGATTTCAGACCGGCTGCGGCGGCACGTTCCACCCCTTTGACATTCAGCACCAGACCATTGTAAATAACCCCTGCCTGTTTCGGCAGCAGCGCCACCAGCGTATCTGCGTCCGCCATCTGCGGAACGATACCAGGATTCACGAAAGACGCCACCTGTATCTCCTGCAGCCCCGCTTCCACGAGATCCGTGATGAGTTCAACTTTCAGTGGTGTGGGAAGTATTTTTTTCTCGAACTGCAGCCCGTCCCTGGGCCCCACCTCCATGAGCCTGACCACGTCAGGCATTGCCGATCCGTTGGCCTGTTTCTCCCCCTGATTGTAATCAAAACAGCACATACGCAATAGATCCGTTTTGGGGCTGATCTTATTAAACCCTAACTATGGGGTAAACTGATTTCACGCAGGGTCAAACGCCCCACTTACCAGAGCAGTACAACCCGTCGCCAAAATAGCGACAAGGTCGCGTCCGATAAAATCGTGTAACGATTTTATAACCATATGGAAGGCTATATAAAGGGTCAAGACAAATGTCGGATGCAATCAAAAATCGCTTGACGGAACGGAGCTGTAACGGTAATCAAATCCACCCCCTATCTCAGACAACCCAAAAGGCACAATAAACACAATGAACACAACGAACCCGTTAAATATCTGCCTTATCAGTTACAGGAGCAACCCGCACAGCGGAGGCCAGGGTGTCTATTTAAAAAACCTTTCAAGGGCCCTCAAAGATCTGGGGCATGGGGTGGATATCCTTTCGGGGCCGCCGGATCCCTTGACCGACCCGGACATCCCCCTGGTCAGGCTGCCGTGTCTCGATCTGTACAACCCCGAGGATCCCTTTCGGATCCCTTCTCTGAAAGAGCTGTCCAACCCCATCAACCTGCTGGAATGGGTTTCCGTTTCCACCATGGGGTTTCCGGAGATGTTCACCTTCGGTCTCCGCGCATATCACTATTTGAGAACGCAGTTCCATCGTTATGACATCGTCCATGACAACCAAAGCCTCTCTTACGGCATCTGGGCCATCAAACGGCGGGTCCCCACCGTTGCCACCATCCATCACCCCATCACGGTGGACCGTGACCTTGCCATCCGGAGTGTCCGGGCATTCTGGAAAAAAATGAAATACCTGCGCTGGCATTCCTTTCTGAGAATGCAGAGAATTGTTTCCAGAACGTTTTCCCACATCATTACGGTATCGAAATCCGCCAGAAACGACATCGGGCAGGATTTTAAGATCCCTTTGAGGCGCTTTCGTGTGATTCCCAATGGCATCAACACCGACCAGTTTTACCCGCTGCCGGAGATCCAACGGGAAAAAAATCGCCTGATCGTCACCAACAGTGCCGACATCCCCTTGAAAGGCCTCTATTACCTCCTTCAGGCGGTGGCCGATCTTGCACCTAAATACAGTCTCAAGCTGGTGGTGATCGGCTCCCCCAAGAAAAACGGCGGTATCGAAAAAAAGATTCGAGAACTCAATATCGGCCATCTCATCAAGTTCACGGGCCGTATCGGCCAAACCGAATTTGTCCGGCAGTATGCCAAAGCATCCATCGCCGTCATACCTTCCCTCTACGAAGGTTTCGGAATCCCGGCCGGCGAAGCCATGGCATGCGGTGTCCCGGTGGTCAGTACCACCGGCGGTGCTCTTCCTGAGGTGGTGGGAGATGCCGGCATCCTGGTACCACCAGCTGACCCACTGGCCCTGGGTAAGGCCATACAGAGCCTGATGGATAATCCGGATCATGCTTTACGGCTGGGGCAAAAAGGTTTCGAACGCATTCAGAACCAGTTTACCTGGAAAAGGGCTGCGGAAAAGACCGTGGCGTGTTACCGGGAGGCCATCCGTGATCACCATCGATTTTAAGCGGATCCCCATAGACCCGGGCTTCCGCATCCTCGATATCGGTTGCGGAAGCGGCCGGCATACCTGCGAAGCCTACCGCTGCAGAGATGCCTTTGTCGTCGGGGCGGATCTCGCCATTGACGATATCATGGAAGCCAGAAACCGTTTGCAGTTTCACGATCGACTGGGGGAACACGGCGGAGGTGCCTGGCAGTTGAATATGGCCGACATCCGTCATCTGCCTTATAAGCGTCATGCCTTCGATCTGGTTATCTGCTCGGAAGTCATGGAGCACATCCCGGACGAGAAACAGGCTGTCCTGGAACTGGCCAGAATTCTCAAGCCGGGAAAACACCTGGCCCTCTCCGTTCCGCGCTATGTGCCGGAACGCATCTGCTGGATGTTGTCCCATGAATACCACAGGGCCAACCAGGGACACATCCGCATTTATCGCCAAAAAGGGATCATCAACCTGCTGGAGGGAGCCGGTTTCACCCATCGGGGATCCCATTTTGCCCACAGTCTTCACTCCCCCTACTGGTGGCTCAAATGCAGTGTCGGGCCCACCCGGGACAATCACCCCCTGGTCAGGACATACCACCGGTTTTTAACCTGGGATATCATGAAAAAACCCCGTCTGACCCGTCTTCTCGATCAGCTTTTCAATCCGCTCATGGGCAAAAGCCTGGTGCTTTATTTCAAGAAAAATGCCTGACCCGGACGTTTCATGATTTCAGGCCTCATCCAAAACCTTTCGAACCGTTTTGGCCAAATCTGCCATTACTACCGGCTTGTAGGCAAATGCCTTTATCCCAAGCTCTGCTATTGTTTTATCGGACACTTTCTTGCTGTAACCGGTACACAGAATTACTGGGATATCAGGTCTGACAGCCATCATTTCAGACGCTAATTTATCACCATTCATGTTAGGCATGGTCATATCGGTAATGATTAGGTCAAAGTCGTTCGGTCTTGAGCGGAATAACGCCAATGCCTCCACACTACTGGTTCTTGTAGTGACCGAATAACCTAAACGTCCAAGCAATTGACCGCCCATTTTGGTGATCGGGGATTCATCGTCAACAAATAATATACTTTCCCTGCCAGTGGGTAAACTTTCAGATTCATATGGGTGGTGTGAAAGAATCGTTTCTGCAATGGGTAGATATATCTTAAAGATGGTTCCTTTTCCTGATTCACTGTTTACCTCGATCTTGCCGCCATATCTCTCGACAATGCCATGAACCATGGCCAGCCCCATTCCGGTGCCTTCTCCGGGCGCTTTGGTGGTGAAATAGGGCTCGAATATCGTTTCGACAATATCCGGTGGGATACCCACACCCGTATCTGACACCCATAGTTTCATATGCGCACCGGGTTTGAGTCTTGTAGCTGTTTTGACATGCTCCTTATCCATGTCGACATCGATCAACCCAACTTCCAGCACACCCCCTCGGTCTTCCATGGCCTGGGCCGCGTTGGTACACAGATTCATGATAATCTGGTGTACCTGCGTCGGGTCTCCCATTAACAAAGAGTTGCTCTCAATCTGCTGGTGGATGTCAATGGAAGTGGGAATTGAAGCCCTCAGGAGTTTCAAAGCTTCCTGTACGACCTTTTTAACCGATACCGGTTTAAATTTTCCTTCCGCCTGTCGAGCAAACGTAAGGATTTGTTTGACCAGATCCCTGGCCCGTTTTCCGGATTTGAAAACTTCCTGTAAGTTGGATTCAAGCTGAGAGTCTTTTCCGACATCATCCAGCGCCAATTCCGTGTAGCCGATAACAGAGGACAGAATATTGTTGAAATCATGGGCAATGCCACCGGCCAAGGTCCCGATGGACTCCATTTTCTGGGCCTGATGGAGTTGTTTTTCCAATCTTTTCCGTTCCGAGATGTCGTTGCCGATGCAGAGGATTTCTATGATGTCACCCTTCTGGTTATAAATTGCCTTATTGGTCCAGGCCACCCAAACCCGTTGACCATTCCGAAGCATGTTTTCATTCTCATAAGTGGCGTATTGCTCAGGGTTCTTGGTGATATTCGAAACCAGGGTTGATAGATCCTGACCAAAAGTGTCGATGGCCGGCAGAATGGTCCCGACTGCGTTTTTACCAATAATTTCGTCTTCCGTATAGCCAAAGAATCTCTCGGCATATTCATTGAAAAAGGTAAAATTGCCATTTGTATCGACCCGGGTGATAATGCTGTTGGCATTCTGTACCAGTTCCCTGTATTTGGCTTCGCTTTCTTTTAATGCCGTGTCCGCTTTTTGACGTTCCGTAATATCGAGGCCGGTACACAGGATGTATTCAATGGAATCATCCGCTTTTCTCATAACGGAATTATTCCATTGAATCAGCCTTTTTTGGCCGGTCTTGGTAACCCAGTGATTCCGAAATTCTTTGGGTAGCTCCTTATGAAGCACATCTTTTATGGCTGTCTTTACGCCCTCTTTTTCATCGGGCGACAGAAGGATATCCCAAAACGGCCTGTCCTGAACTTCTTCAAAGCAATAACCCGATAACTGCTCGCTGGCCCGGTTAAAATTGATGATGTACCCGTCAATATCGATTACCACTACCAGAGAATCAATCCAATAAAGCACCTCGGAAATAAAATCCCGCTCCTTTGTGATTGCTTTGGCTGTATGCTTATTCTCGCTTTCCATCAAAGTATATCCTACCTTTTTCCTCTCGATAATTTCCTTCAGCAACCGTCGATTCCCCCGAACTACTTTTTAAGACCTTTTCCACATCTAGCACCATGGTCACATCGCCGTTCTCCATGATGCCGACACCGGCAAACACCCCGGCGGATGCCAGGAGTTCTCCCACCGGCAGCACCATGAGGGGACGGTTGCCGATGATACTGTCCACACCGATCGTCGGCAGGTCTTCTATAACCCCCAGTTTTTGTTGCGCCGGCGAATTTAAAAAAATAACATGCAACATGGCCTGGTTCCTGCCAATACCCATCAACTCCCCCAGGCTCTGAACTTTGCCATACTGGGCCGCGCTTAAATTCGAAACCCGGTCGATGGCTTCTACCTGGGATGTCTGGATGGACAGGGTGTATCCATCCACGGTAAACGTCAGGGCTTGAACGATGGAAAGCGTCAATGGCAGCCGGACTTGAAATTCGGTTCCCACTGTCGGTTTGGAGACGATTTTCATGGATCCCCCCAGATAGCTGATGGCCTGGGCCACCACGCTCATGCCGATACCGCGACCGGCCAGATCGTCGGCCTTTGTGCTGGACGAATACTCCGGGCGGAGAATCGTGCTGAATAGTGCTTCATCGCTGAGATCTTGGATCTCTTGTTCCGAAAGCGTCCCCCCTTTCTTCAGGTGGTCGATAATAGATGAACGATCGATTCCCTTTCCATCGTCCCCGATCCGGAGCAGGAGATTCTCTTTCTCTTTGCCGGCCTTGATAAAAATGCAGCCTTCTTCCGATTTCCCGGCTTTGATTCGCTCCTCGGGAAATTCGATACCGTGCGCAATGCAGTTTCTGAATATGTGTACCAATGGCTCCCGCAGCCTTTCAAGAATGGTAATATCGGCTTCGATATCCCCACCTTCGACGGTAAAACATATTTTCTTCCCGTAGGATGCCGCCAGGTTCCGTAGGGACTTATTGAAAAGATCGGCAAAATCCCCCACCGACATCAAGCGTAAGTGAGCCAGGCGGAAATACATGACCTTCATCAGGGAGGTACAATGTGCCAGCCAGTTTTTCACACCGTAAAATTCCTGCTCCGGTGGAAGTGGCGGCAGGGTTTTTTCCAGGAGTTGAATCTCCTGTGCCAGACCCAGGAGTTCTTCGATGAGGGAGTAGCGGACCCGAACTTCATTGATGGGTTGCACCTGGGTTCTTTGCTCCGCCTCGACGGGGGAGGCCGCCATTTCTTCCCGACTGAGGGCATCGGGTGCTTTTTCGAAAAGGGCAACCAGGGAACTGTACCAGCGCTGGTCTTCGAACGACTCGACGCTCCCCTGCCTGGCAACCAGATGCCGCAGACAATCCGTTCCATCGTAGATAGCCTGGATCGCTGTCGGGGCAGCCCCGGCACTCCCCTCCTGATAGGCCTTGCACCACGCTTCCATCAGGTGGCTTAAGGTGGTGATCTTTTCCAGACTCAATGCCCGTGCCATACCTTTGATGGAATGAATTTTTCCATGAATCTCCCCCCAGAGATCTCGATTGCCCGCCTCCTTTTCGACCTTCAGAAGGAGATCGTCCAGGTCTTTCAGGTACCGCCCCGATTCCTGGTCAAAAATTTGTTCATATTTGGATCGATCCATGGGTCTAGGCGGTCCTTTCGGGTCGGCTCAACTGCCGGCCCATTTTTTCCCAGATCTGCTCCGGTGTAATCAGGTGAATCATACCGCCATCCTCGGAGATCAGAGCATCCCGCTCCCTATCGTCATCGATCCAGACAAGACCCTGGATGATCCCCGATGAAATCGCCAGTTTCCGGTCTCCCCACCGAATGACCACCAGACGCCGGCTCTCCTGAAGATGCATTCCCCTGTCCAGAAGGACTCCGAGATCGACAACATCGAAAAGTTCCCCACGGTAGTACAACAGGCCCAGATAGAAAGGCGGCATGAGACAGACCGGTGTGATCCGGACATCTTCGAGTACCCGGTAAACATATTTGGATTCGATGCCAAAATCGTCATTTCCCAATCTAAAGGTAAAGAGTTTCATGCTGCTTTTCCCGGAAGTTTAAACTGCTGCTGGATTTCCACCATTTTATTGGACAGGCTGTTGAGTCCTTTCACCGCGCCGGCAATCCGGTGAACATTCTTCTTCTGGTGTTCGATGGCCACCGATGTGTTCTGGGTAGCGACAAAATTTTCGTTGGCCAGTCGGGCCAGTTCATGAAAATTTTCAGCCAGCCCCCGCATGTGATCCACTTGCTCTGCGGTTGCGTCTTCCACCTCTTTGACCTCAGAAAAAATTTCCCGCACATGGGTGAGCATCTCTGCAAAAATACCGACGATACCGTTTATGATCTCGTTACCCTTGTTAATGTCGGTTTGATTTTTGACCATAAAGCCGATCACCGCCTTGTTGTCCGTAAGAATGTCTTCCACCAGTCTGGAAATTTCCCGAGAAGACTGCTTGGAGCTGTCAGCCATGCTGCGAATCTCATCGGCCACCAGTGCAAATCCCTTGCCGGATTCTCCGGCTCTCGTGGCCTCGATGGAGGCGTTAAGAGACAGCAGGTCGGTCTTCTGGGCAATGCTGTCCAAGACATTGACAATTACTTTGATCTTTTCCACTTTCCTGGCTAGCTGTGAAATAGGGTCCACGTATCGACCCATCTCCTGAAGCACCTCTTCCAGACGCTTCAGCGTCTCCCGGGCATCACTCTCACCGGTTTGGGTCTTCTTCATGGCTTCATTGATCTTGGACATGGTCTGGTTCGACCGGCGCATGAGACTGTCCATGGATTTGACACTGTTTTCCACCTTGAGCGAGGTTTTCTGCACAATCAATACCTGGGTTTCAGAACCTTTGGCAATGACACCCGATGCGCGGCTGATATCCCGGCTGCTTTCGAGCACTTTTTTCATGAGATGCACCAGGGAAATATTGGCCTCCTTGATTTCGAAGGCCACTTTCTTGATATCGAAAATCATGGAACGGATGTGATGCACCATGACCCCGAAAATTTCTTCGAGACTGCGCACTTCGTCCATGGAGACCACGGATATGTCGCGGGTCAAATCGCCGCCGGATATCTTTTCCGCCTCACTGCTGAGACTCTTGAGCCGTGACACCAGAGAGTTGGAGAAAATGCTGCCCAAGAATACGCCGGCACCCAATGCGATGGCCGTGGATAACGCCTGGGCCAGATAGAATTTATCGGTGAGCAGATTGATGGTGGTGACAACGACGATGACGATGAGGATCAGGAGCAGAAAACAGAGAATAAGTTTGTTCTTTATGCTTGTTCTTGGCATGTTTCCAGTTCCTCCATGGCCAGCACCCAGCCCACATCTTTGCCCTCGAAAAAAAGGAGGGTGATGATGATCCGCAGTTCGCAGCCATTGACGCTTAGCCGGCATTCGGATCGCTTTTGTTCGGGTTTCCGGAGAATGGCGTTCATGGCATGCAACACTTTCGGCATATCGGCCGAAGAAAAAAGCGCGTCTACCTTGCAGTTCAAGACCGCGATATCTTCTCGGCCAAGAAGATCAAGTGCCATATCATTGGTGATCATGACCCTGGTATCCTGGTCGCACACCAGGATACCCAGACCAAGGCATTCCATGATGGCCCGCTGGAACGTCAGCATCTCCATGAGTTCGATGGATTCCCGTCTCGGATAAATCTTCCCGGAGTACATCACCGGTGAATTCTCTTCTGTGGGAAACGGCTGGGCAGCGATCTTTATCATGAAATCATTGAACTGTATTTTCATCTTCTCGATGGGACCCTTGGCGATATAATAGTCGGCGCCGATGCTCTCCAGTTCATCCAGCTGTTCGATAATGGTTCCGGACACAGCCACGATGGGAAACCAGCGTCCGGGATATTTTTTGCGGGTGTATTTGATGAGTTGCCACCCGTCGATTTTGGGCATGACGATATCGACGAACATGATATTGATTCTTTCCTTCTCCAGTTTCTCCAGGCCTTCCTTGCCATCATAGGCTTTGATCACCTCATAGCCCTTTTCTTCGAGCAGCTCGGTAAGAAACTCCACAAAGAAAGCGTCATTATCCACCACCAGTGCCCGCCTGATCGGTTCCGGATACATTCCAAGTTCTCTCTCCCCCGACGGTTTTTTGCTTTCGGAGAGCCGTAGACCCAGATCCTGAACACTGAGCATCTGAGCCGGTGATTTTTCGACCTGTTTTACGCTAAAATTCATGGGGTACCTCCAATTGATAGTCTTTATTGCGGAACAAATTGAGACAGACATCGGCCACCGCAGGATCGTAAGACCGGCCACTGCTGTTTTCGATTTCCTTGAGGGCGGTATCGATCCCCAGTCCGGCTCTATAGGGCCTGTGGGAGGCCATGGCTTCCACAACGTCTGAAATCGATATAATCCGCGCTTCGAGCATAATATCTTCACCGGAAAGTCCCCGGGGATACCCGCTGCCATCGAACCGTTCGTGGTGCTGGTACACCGTCTCGGCAATGGGCCAGGGAAAAGCGATATCCTTTAAAATGTCATACCCGACCTGCGAATGGGACTTGATCAGTTGAAACTCAATATCCGTCAGACGCGATGGTTTGCTGAGAATTTCAGAGGGCACGGCAATTTTTCCCACGTCGTGGATGATTCCGCACATGTAGATTCCCTTGACACGATCGTCGGAAAAACCCATCTCCATGGCAATCGCCTGAGCCAACAGCCCGACCCGCTTCTGGTGGCCGGCAGTATATGGGTCCCGGGTCTCGACGATATGGGCGATGGCATGAACCATTCCCTCCAGTGATGTTTCCAGTTTGTCCAGTGTCTCCCGCAGGGAGAGGGTCCGTGCTTTTACCATCTGTTCCATACGTTCACGGTAAGCGAGATTCGACTTCCGGAGTTCGAGACGGTGCCTGGTATTGGCGATACTAATGAGCACCCGCGATTTTTCGATGGGTTTGGTGATATAGTCGTATATACCGATGTTGATCAGGGACTCTGCCAGGGTATTGTCCACAACGGCCGAGACCATGATAACCGCCATTTCCGGGTAGACATCCAACAAATCCCGCACAAACGTGAGCCCTGATTTGCCGGGCATGTTGATGTCACTGAGTACGAGTTCAAACGGCTTTTCGGTCAGGATCTTTTCGGCCGATTCAGCGTCCGAAACCTGGGTACAGGTGTGCCCCTGGGCATCCAGAATTTGATTGAGCAGCATTCGGATGGGTGCTTCATCATCGACAATCAGTATTTTCATGGATCTCATTTCCTTTTTCAGGCGGTGGTTTTGGTAAACAGGCCTTCATGTCCAGCACCTGTCGAACCATATGCGCAATATCTTCTTTGAGGATCGGCTTCATCACCAACGCTCGAATCCCCAGGCTGCGAATCTCTTCATCGCTGATGCTGCCACTGAACCCTGTGGACAGTATGATGGGAAAGTCCGGGCGGATTTCCAATATCTGTTTTGCCAGCTGAACACCGGTCATGCCCGGCATGGTCATATCGGTAATGAGCAGATCGAAACGGCCCGGGTCGGCAACAAACATTGTCAGCGCCTCGGTACTGTCTTGAACGCTCTCGACATCATAACCCAGGCGCTCCAGGGTCTGTTTTCCCATCCGGATAATGGGCAGTTCGTCATCCACAAACAAAATCCGCTCCGTACCTGTGGACAGGGACTGCTTTCTTTGGTGGGGTGCCTGGGTTTTTTCCTGAACCAACGGGAAATACGCGGTAAAGGTCGCTCCGTTTCCGGGCGTGCTTTCTGCCGTAATGATACCGCCGTGATTTTTTATAATCCCGTGAACCACGGAAAGACCCATGCCGGTGCCGACGCCCAGATCCTTGGTGGTAAAAAAAGGATCGAATATCCGATCGATAATGCCGGGATCGATACCGGGTCCGGTGTCGGCGATTTTCAGTTTTTGATACCGCCTCGACATCATCTCCGGATGTTCTACAAACAGCGTGTCTCCGGGTTCCACATCCTCCAGGGTTACGGTCAACAAACCGCCGTCACTCGCCATGGCTTGACCGGCATTGGTACAGAGATTCATCAAAACCTGGTGGATCTCCGTCGGATCCGCCAGGACCTCGCCATCGCTGATCAGGTACTGCCGGATCTCTATGGTGGAGGGAAGAGATGCTCGCAACAGCTTCAGGACTTCCTTGGCCAAAAATTTAATCTGCAACGGTTTTGGTTCCTGTTCGGCCTGACGGCTGAAGGCCAGTATCTGCCTGACGAGCCCCTTGGCCCGGTTGCCGGCATTGAGTATCTCTTTGATATTTTTTTCCAGGGGGTCATCTTTCTTGACCATGTCCAGCGAAAGTTCGGAAAACCCGATCACGGCCGAGAGAATGTTGTTGAAATCGTGGGCAATGCCACCGGCCAACGTTCCAATGGCCTCCATCTTCTGGGACTGCCGAACCTGGGCTTCCAATTTTCCCCGTTCTTTCTCGCTATCCTTGCGTTCCGTGATGTCCCGCAGCGATGCAAAATAGACGGTTTTGCCTTCCCACTCGGTCTCTACGAGACGCATTTCAGCCACAGCGGTTTTTCCCTGCGCATTCAGCACTTCGATTTCAGTGCCTTCCCCATCGGTGATGGGCAGACCAAAGGGGGTTCCCACCATGTCCCCGCTACTACGGTTGAAAGAAATTTGTTGGCGGCCGGATTGGCAAAACAGATCATGCCGCCTTGATCCACCACCATAATGGCGTCGGCATTCTTCTCGATAACGGACCGGAAACGGGCTTCGCTCTTTTCGAGCGCCTCCACCGACAAGCGGAGTTTATCCTCACTCTCTTTTTGTCGGCTCAGCGATTGATTCTTCTGCGCGTATAGCTCCGCATTCTCCAGCGCTATGGCAATCATTTCACTGAAACGCACCAGGGTGTCGACGATCTCTTCCGAAAACAACGGCGGTGGCTTCAGGAGCCCAAGCCCCAGAACACCCAAAACCCGGTTTCGGGAAAGGATCGGCACCCCAATAATGCTGATAAAAGCATCCAGGGCCGGGTGGGAGATGCGGTGGGGCCAGGCAGCATAGTTTTCGATGACCAGCCGTTCTTTGGTTTCCCAAACCTTACCTGTAGCACCTTCTCCCTTCTGGATCATGTTTCCTTCTAGTCCATCGAATATGCCACCGATCCCCATTCGCATACGCATGTGCGACCGGTCCGAATCCAGGAGATAAATAAATGCGTGGTCCGTGCCGAAAATCTGGCCGGCGCCCTTCAGGGTCGAAGTCAGGATATCATCGATTTCAAGATGGTTGATCAGACCCAGGGATATTTCGTGAAGGAACGTCATGTATTTGGTTTGCCGCGACAGAGATGCTGCCATGCGGTTGCGTACCTCCATGCCGACCCGGGCCTTGTAAAAAAGAAACAGCACGATCGCCACAAAGCACAGGCATATCAGAAGAACAAGTAAACTACCGGCTCCGAACAGGGGAGCTCCCAGATTCCGTATAATTTCCGAAGGATAACTCAGGTGCACGATCTGCCAGCCCGGAACGCCGGGAACATCCGCACTGTGAAACCAGATCGTGTCGCCGGTGGATGACAACACCCGGGTTTCGGATACCCTTTTCAGGCCGCTCCAGGGCCAGGGGCCGGTCCCGAACTGTTTGCTTTCGGCAATTTTTTGGATATCGACATCCGTTACTTCCCACAGGAGGTGGTTCTCCAGGTCTGGATCGTCGGATAGAAAAACCAGGCCCGATGGCGCAGTCAGGCACAGTTTTCCACTTAAAACGTTATGTGCTTTTTGTATTTCCCTTTGAAGCTGCGTAATGGGCGCCTTTACCACGACAATACCAACCGGAATGCCCGAATTTCCGGTATAAACCGGATGGCTGAAATAGAGCCCCCGCTGTCTGGAGGTGACGCCTATGGCCATGTAGACAGCCGCCTCTCCGTCCATGGCTTGCTGAAAATAAGGCCGGAAAGAATAATTTTTCCCGATGAAACTGTCTTCGGAATGCCGGTTGCTTGAGGCAATGGTGAGCCCGCCGGTATTCATGACATAACAGACGCTGGCACCCGTGGCCTCCTTGAAGGTGTCCAGAATTTGGTTGACGGTTCCATTTTCCCCACCGCTACCGGATGTCAGCAGCGAACCGATATCCGGAAAACCCGCCAGAACGCTCACAGACCTGTTATATTCGGAAAACAGGAACCCGAGTTGGTGCTGAATACTTTCGGTGTGAGAAACAGCCACTTGTTCGGATTCTTTTTCAGCGGCGTGTTCCATCGTAAAAAAGACGAAGCCGCCGCTGACAACTGATGCCAGCAACGCGATGGATGCCAGAGCGATGATGATGTGACGAAGATTCATTCCCCGTCCTCCGTCAAAGCTGTATTGCCAGGGTCAAGGATTTTCATAATTTTTTCGGTATCGCCAAAGTCCCCGATAACCCTCTGGGTGTTCCCCGACCTTTGTATCAACAGGGTGGGCGTTGCCAGTATTTGATCGTCCATGGCCGCTTGCGGATGGAGCAATACATCCACAACTTCCAGGAAAGCAGGATCCTTTTCAATCCTTTTCAACACCGTTTCCACATCGGTTATATTGATTCTTGTTTTTTCAGAATCTCCGGCAACGTATAATTTGATGATCATGATGCACCTTTGACGACCTTTAACACGGTTTCTTGGCTCAATGGTTTTTGTAACAGTTCGAATCTCATACCTTTCTCGGAAATATCGGTCAGCTAATCGAAATATTTGTTGCATACTGCTCTATCCGATGGCACTCACTATCCTCCGCAGGTCGCCCGGATGCCTCCAACGCCATGAGTCGCTGAATGATTTTCACCAATTCCTCCGGCTGAAAGGGTTTTTCCAGATAAGCAAAGCGATCCAGCCCAAGAGTGCGCCTGCGGACGGTTTTGTCCCCGTATCCGGTCATGAGAATCACCGGAAGTTTGGCACTGACGGCTCTTGCCGAAGCGATCAGTTGAAGGCCGTTCATTTTCGGCATTTTAAAATCGGTCAGCAACAAATCGGGCTTCTCATTGGAATGAAGGGTTTCGACTAATAATGTGAAGTGCCTGGACGCCGCTGGAAGCGGTGGTGACGTGATACCCAAAACTGGTCAGTCCAATCCGCAGGGCGTTCAGGGTACCGTTGCTATCATCTACAATCAAAATTCTCATGTAATATGTTGATTGCAGGATAAATGCCAAGCTGCAGACCAAATGAAAAAAACTTATATTTCATTTTATTTCAGATAGTTAAACGAAAGAGTTCCGGATGGATCCTCCATGGGTATCAAAAAAGGCAGGCGCTGCTAGTGTCAAAGTGACATGGCATGGAATGAGAAATGCATTATATTTTTATTATATATCAGCATGTTAACATGACGACGCCATTATGAGCGTGCCAGGACGGAACCCGACAGATCCGCTGTCGGTTGCAGGGTCTGAAGACGTCGCTGCAGGGTGCGAACACCGATTTCCAAAATCCGGGCCGCCCGGGTTCTGTTGCCGCCCACGGCATCCAGAACCTTTTGGATATGAGCCGACTCCACTTCCCAAAGTGGAGCAAGCCGGGTGTTCTCTCTGTTCTTCGCCAAAGCCCTGGAGCTTGGCAGGCGGCACCGATGCAAGGGTGAGAACCCGGGTCTGTTCCACCAGGCATGCCGAGGCGATGATGTTCTCCAGTTCACGCACATTGCCCGGAAATGGGTACAGCATGAGTCTTTCGGCCAGGTTGGAAGCAATGGAAGATATGTTTTTATGACTGATGCCGGCATGCTTTTTCATAAAATATGTCGCCAGGGGAAGAATGTCGCCCTTGCGCTCCCGCAACGGCGGAATATCGATCTGGCAGGTATTGAGCCGGAAATAAAGATCGGTGCGAAACTTTCCGGCAAGGACTTCTTCGTTGATATTGCGGTTGGTGGCGGCCAGTATCCGGGTGTCCACATGCTGCACCTCGGTGCTGCCCAGACGGTAAAGTTCTTTTTCTTCGAGTACGCGGAGCAGGGCGGCCTGGACCTCCGGGCTTAACTCGGCTATTTCATCCAGAAACAAGGTGCCTCCCTGGGCAGCCTCGAAAAAGCCTCTTTTATCTTTCAAAGCTCCGGTAAAAGCGCCTTTTTGATGTCCGAACAGATCGTCTTCGATGAGGTTTTTACTGAAAGCCGCCATGTTGACAGCCATAAACGTCTTTTGGCTGCGCGGGCTCAGTTGGTGAACCGCCCGTGCAAGCAACCCTTTACCGGTGCCGGTCTCCCCGGTAATGAGAACATTGTAATCGTTGGCCGCACAGATTTCCGCATACCGAAATACCTTTGCCATGGCAGGATCCTCGGCAATCATATCCGAAAAAACCTCCGGTCTCTTCAGATCCTGAAACGAAGATTCTGTTTTTTGTATAATCCGTTCTTTTCTCAGATGATACCGTTCCAGGGCCCGGTCTATCACGATGATCAGCCGCTCCTTGTCCACCGGTTTAACGAGATAATCATAGGCCCCGTACTTCATGGCCTGCACCGCAGAGTCCACCTCGTCCACAGCCGTTATGATGACACACTCGACTTCCGGGGATTCCTCTTTCAGCTGCTTCAGAATGTCCATGCCACCCACCGGCGGCATGATGAGATCCTGAAGCAGGAGCTGAAACCCGTGTTGCCGTATCAGGCTGAGCACGCGACTGCTGTCGGAAACCATTGCCGGCTCTGGAAAACCTGCGCTGACAAGGATCGCCTTGATGCTCAGAAGCAGACCCTTGTCGTCGTCTGCGATAAGGATGGCTCCGGGATTTTCGGGAATCGATTCCATGGTGTCTCCTTTTATATCCCGTTTATCTTTCGCCGCTTTTCGATCAGCGTCGTCACGGTATTTCTTAAATATTTTATCTCCAGTGGTTTTTGGAAAATATGGGTAAAACCCATGCGGGCCACCTTTTCGATCCGCGGATCTCGTGTATGTCCCGTAACGATAATGACATCCATGCTTGACAGTTCGGGCTCCTTGATGATGGCGCGGCATACCTCCAGGCCATCCATCTCCGGCATCATGATATCGAGTATCAGCAGATCCGGCTGAAATGTACCCAGCTTGATGAGGGCCTCGATGCCATTGCCGGCTTCTTCGAAAATGAGTTTCCGCCCCTTTGAAAGCGCCTGGACAATCAACCGGCGGATGGAGGCTTCGTCATCCGCCACCAGGATTTTGACCGGCTCATACCTGGGATGAACGGCAAACCGCACCGAAAATAGCGTGCCTTTGACCTTCCCGGTTTCAAAGGAGATGTCGCCGCCGTGATCTTTTACCAGGCCGTATGTCACCGAAAGACCCAGACCCGTTCCGCCTTCCATCTGTTTGTCCGTCACAAAAGGATCGAATATGGTTTCGGCGATATCCGGATCGATCCCCTTGCCGTTGTCGGCCACCTCGATACAGATTTCGCCGGCCTCGGCTGAATACCGCGTCGTTACATCGATGCGGCCCTGTTCATGATCGATAGCCTGCAACGCGTTGATCACCAGGTTCATGACGATCTGCTCGATATTTTGCAGGTTGCCGTTGATGCGGGGCAGGTCCTGACCGAGTTTGGCCTTAAGTTCGATACCCGACTTGCGCGTCGTAGTCTGAACAAGCTTGAGGGCGTTTTCGACTGCCTCGTTAACATGGATGGGCTGAAATTCTGCCGGCCCGGTCTTTCTGGAAAAAGTCTTGAGTCCTTTGACGATGCTCGCAACTCGATCGGCCGCCGATTTCATGTCGAGAATCATCTGCGATAAATTCTCTTTAAGAAAACTCAGTGTCAGTCCGCCGTATTTAGCATCCGGGTTTGCCCTGGCCGGCAGAATCGAGAGCCGGTTCCAGATCTTTCCAGATTTTCTGAATCAGCGGCAGGTTAAACATAATCAGGTTGATGGGATTGTTGATTTCATGGGCAACACCCGCCACCAATGTCCCAAGCGACTCCATTTTCTGGGACTGGAACAAGTGACTCTCCAGCTTTTTCTGCTCGCTAATGTCCCGGCAGATGCCGCCCACGGCGATCAGCGCACCCCCGCTGTATATGGGATAAAGCGTGTCCATATAAAACCGTCGCCCGTCAGACGCGGGCAGGGTGTGTTGAAACGTCACTGGTTTGCCGCTGCGGATGACACTTTGCAGTTTTTTTCTGTACAGGCGGGTGACCTGCGGTGGATAAACTTCCTTCAGGCTGAGACCCACAAGTGCTTTCCGGCCAGCTATATTCTCTTTGGAAATCCGGTTGTTACTGAACCGGTAGGTCCCGTCCAGTTCGAGCATAAAGATATGGTCGGATGAAGATTCCACCAGCGCGCGGAATTCCGCCTCGCTGGTGAGACGTGCTGTCTCCGATATCCTGGCCTGACGGCGAAACTCGAGCTTCTCGATGCATTTCCTGATCCTGAAATTCAGCTCCTCGAGATCAAAGGGTTTGATAAGGTAGTCGTCTGCACCCATGCGGAAGGCCTCGATGGCTGCATCCGTCAACAAGTAACCGGTGAGAATGATCACCATGGCCTCGGGTTGAACCTCCTTGGCCCGCTTCAGCACGGTCAGGCCATCTACCGGCGGAATGACCAGCTCGGTGAGGACAAAGTCGAAGTGATCCGTATCAAGGAGGTCGAGAGCTGTCCGGCCATTGTCGGTTATCTTGACTACCAGACCGGAACTCTCGAGGGATTCGAGAACGTTTTTGCGAACATCATGTTCCGTGTCAACCAACAGTATACGGTAGGCCATGGGGTCAAACCTTGATTTGTGATTTAAGCTCTCGGTATTTTTCTTTAAGATTCTGTTCAGCAGCAATCTTATCATTGATTGCTTTGGCACTCCGACTAACCGACGAATAGGTCAGACCAAAGAAGGTTCCAATTTCTCTGTTTGAAAGCCGTCCGGTTTTCCATAGCAAATAAATCAGCAAGTCCCGCTTATCTTTTTCGCCGGCACTAATCTTTTGAGCATTACGGGCGGCTTCAATATTAAATCCTAAATATCTCGAAGCCTTATCTATTAGCAGATCAAAATCAAATTCTCTAAACAGGCTATTGTGCTGAGGCAACTCCACATCTTTTTTGTCCTCTAAAAACCGAACCTTTAAATCGGAAACAAAACCCTGACTGCCATAAATTAACCCGTGCTTTACATCTTCCCAAACGCTGCTTTTTTCATCTGAATACTTTTGGACTTTTTTTCTATACGCCATGTGGCGATCATCGCCAGAGACCTGATCCAAAATAGTTTGGGTTTTTAACCAGTCAGGCGGTTTTTTCTTGTAGCCATAAAACCGGTAGCTGCTCCAATCGTATTCGGCAAGCCGTTCCACAATTCCTGCCCGAAGGGGATTACGATGGATGTAACACGATAACCGTAAAAGGTAGGCATCATTTTCTATAATGATACTTTTAAAGCGCCCCTGAAAAAGATGACCACCGGTATGATTTTTCAGATTGAATTTGCGTGTATAGCTGGTGCCGAACCATTGCATGGCCTTGGATAAATTAGCTTCAAGTGTCTTTACCAACAGATGATAATGATTTCTCATCAGCACATAGGCGTAGACCTCGACATTAAATCGTTCGGACAACTCTTCCAATAAGGATAAAAACAGATGCCGATCATCGTCCGAAAGAAAAATATCCTGACGACCATTCCCCCTAGACAACACGTGGTAAAGTGCATCAGGATATTCTATTCTCCATTGTCTTGCCATAGGCTCATTAAATAGATATTCGCATTCAAATTGTCAATCTATAATCACAATTCAAGGTTTGACCCCTATCAATAGATGTCCATATCGGGGTAATATTTCTTTGCGCATTCCGGGCAGATACTGTGGCTGAATTCTGCTTCCGAGCGATCCTGTATGTATGTTTCCACCTGGCTCCAATATCCTTTGTCATCACGAATGTTTTTACAGTGGGAACAGATGGGAAGCATGCCGCCCAGTGTTTTTATTTCAGATAACGCCGTCTCAAGATTCTCTTTCTGTAAGATTAATTCTTCGTTCGATATTTTCAGCAGTCTGCTGAATCGAGCCCGCGATGATTCTAAACCGTATGAAACAATCGTTAAAAACAATAACGTTACCAGGAAACGAAACCCCACACCCAGACCATAGTCAAAGGTTCCGAACAACGATGGATACAACAATAGTATGCCTGTAATACAAAGGAATAGCATTACCGATACCATCGCCTCTGCTTTTTCAAAAAAGAAAAATATCAGCGGAGGTAAAGGATAAAGCAGGAAAAGGGCAAATTTGTCCCCGGCACCGATTGAAACACTGTAAAGTAAAGCCAGGTTTATCAGGTTGAGACCGATACAGAAGACAAGTCGATCTGCATTGAATTTAAAAATTCCAACAGTGCAGCAGATGAGAATGACAATCATCAATATGTCCAGGAAAAGCTCAAGGGTATCTCCTTCAAAATAATCGATAATTGCAAATACCAGAATCAATAACATTCCAAAAGAACTTACCAGAATATAAAAATTGCGTTTTCGCTTTTTCTCTAAATTTTCGGGTTTATGACACTTCAGCCAATTTTCTACTCCTGTCGTTCGGATAATTGAGCAGAGCTTTTTTCATCCAGAACTCTTCGAACCATATTAGCAAGCATTTTTTTGTCAACGGTTTCATGTGGTAGGCCGCAGCTCCCAAAGCACCAGCCTTTTCTTCATCGATTCGATCGCTATGGCCTGTACAAATGATGACAGGCACATATCGAACGAATCTTGAATAACTCCCGAACCAACTGATCTCCTGCCATCTGGGGCATCGCCATATCCGTTATGGTACTTGTCATCAGAAAGATCGTGATGAATGATCAGATAACTTTTTTGCTCTTTGATATGATTACGTTTTTTATAATTTGCCTGCTTTTACGTTTAAACCGTTGCGGTTTTCCCGGTGTCGGCCATGCCGAAATCGGAAAGCTCGGCATCCTGTATCCCTAAGAATATCGGGTCGTCACTCTGTCTGTGAATGTTAACTTTGGCATTGAACACAAGTCGCGAATATCCATGCTTGTCTAAGAGGCGATATTTATGGATGTTATAGCCACCGTCGGGGCGACGCGATCCTGTTAGATAGCAGTTGATGGATTTGATTGGATCACCTCCGAGTACCAGGTTCCGAAGACTCGACAACCGATGTCGGGCCTCATGTATGAAATCACCGGCATTTAACTTTACATTTTTATTTTTAGAGGCGTCCGCCGTCATCAGATGAAAATCACCAAGTAATATTTGGCCGGGCCGGGCTTGCTTGATCATTGGGCAAGCTCGATGGTGACATCACCCACAATATAACTGAATGTCGTTGGATTCAGCCCTTCGGCCTGATAAAACTCATAGTGACTGCCCACATGAAAACAGGCCCGCAATAGCGGGGCTGTATGGCCCCGTGACTTGCTGCGGGCAACGGCATTGTCGGCAAGAACCAGATGCATGAAATGATAGAGATCCACATTGGCATGCAGGCTCCGGCCTCTGTTCCAGATATAGAATCCGTCTCCGGTGGAGGTGCGGGCAAATCGAATTTTGATTTTACGATCCATCAGCTTGCTGTAAGCTGTATTCACGGAATAGGACAAACTGTTGAGCTGGACTGCCTGCTCAAGGGGAGAGTAATGGGAAAATCCTACGGCATCGAATAACGCCACCGCCCTTTCCTCAACAAATGATATACTGTATCGCTTTACAAGCGAACCGATGATCTGCAGCGGCAGATCTTTACCGGGGGTAAAAGGCAACTCGATTTGCTGCGGTTCGCACTGCAATCGCTTGCTGATCCCCGTAGCACTGCCATTGATACCCTCTTTGATCCGGCAGATTTTTTGAAGCATTGCTTCAATATCACGTCCAAGCCGCATCGCCCCCCGGCTCCCATGAAGGCTGCATATTCACCCCTTCCATTTCCGGTATGTCGGCAAGAAGCGTTTCAATCCCACCCAAGAAAAAGCAAATTCGTACCCGCGTCCGGTGAGAGAGGCGTTTTTTGTTTCATCCAGACAGTTTTCTTATCGTTTCCTTGCCCTGTTCAAAGGATCCTCAGGGAATTTTGACTCTTCCGATCGCTGACTCAGTAGCTGCAGAATTTATGCCACATATTACAATGACTCTCTTATTGGTTTTTAAAATTATATTTCAATAGGTTATTTACTTGCAGCGCCTAAATAGATCCCTTATTCAAGGCAGCCAAAATGACACCTGCTGCGCCATTTTGGCTCTGAGAAGCGCAAGGAAGTGATCGGCCGAATGAATAGCCATCTTGATCCAAAGACAGTCCTGGGCTTGATGTCTTTCTGCATGTCGATAGAGCAAAAGATGGGCCTGCCGGCGCCAACGGTGATGATCCACCAGTGGAATCTTGATCAGCTGGGCTTCATCATCACTACATACCACCGAGTTTGGGCAGAACCGCCGTGGCGAAACTCAAAACAAAAAAGAAGCCGCACATATCGGTGACCGTTGTCAGCAGCGGGCTGGAAACCAGGGCCGGATCCAGTTTGAACCGCTTGAGTATGAGGGGCAGCATACCGCCGAGAGTAACGGAAACCAGTGTGTTGGTTGCCAGGGCACCGCCCACCACAAGGCCGAGCCATGGATTACCCTTCCAGAAAAAGGCTACCCCACCCAGCAGCAGTCCCAGTACCAGGCCATTGATGATGCCGATCTTGGCCTCCTTTGCCAGCACCCAGAGCAGCTCGCCCGGCCTGACCAGGCCGAGAGACAGCTCACGCATGGAAACCGCCACTGCCTGGTTGCCGGAGCAACCGCTCATGTCGCTGACCATGGGCAGAAAAACCGCCAGGGTAATGACTGCGGCAAGGGTGTCCTGATACATGGCAATGACACTTGCGGCGATAATATTGAGAACAATATTCATGCTCAGCCAGGACAGACGGCGTCCGGAACGGGACATCAGCGGCATGGTCCGGAATTCCTCACCGCCGACAATACCGCTCAAGCGCAGAAATGTCTTGGTCTTGCGCTTATTGACCGCCTCCTCGATGGCAGCCGGCAGCACCACGCCCACCAGCCGCCGGGCATCGTCCACAACCGGTACCCCGAACAGATGATGTTCCTCGAAAAACGTCTCGAGCTCCTTAAGAGACGCCTTGTCCGACACACTGAGAGGTGTAGGGATCATTACCTGAGCGAGACGCGTCTTCCGGTCGGGGAAAAGCAGATCGTGCAGGCGCAGCACACCGGTCAGCTTTTTTTCCCGATCCACGACATAAAAATACTGCACATGGTAATCCATGTACGCGCTGCGGTTGGCCTGCAGGTCATCGAGCACATTCTGAATCGTATGGTCTACGGTATAGACAAGGAACTCGGAAATCATGAGACCACCGGCGCAATCCTGCGCGTACGCCAGCATCATCCGTGCCTCCCTGGCATCCTGACGATCCATTTTTGCCAGAACTGCCTGGCTTGCATCCTCATCCATCTCGCCTAATACATCCACCAGGTGATCGCTGGTCAATTCCTCCATAATTGCCGCCGCCCGCTCCGATGGCATATCCTCCACCAGCTCCGCGGCCTGGGTTTCCGGGATGTCCTCGATCACATCGGCGGCATCTTCGGGGCTGAGAAGGCTGAAAAGGCGAAGCTGTTCCTCCTCGGTCAATCGAGAAATGGCCCGGGCCGTCTCATGCGGGCTGAGGGCATCGATAAATGTTGTCAATTCAATACTGTTTTCCGCAGCGATCAAATCACTGATCGTATCCCAGGGGGGTGTTAAGGCACTCATAGAGACTCTCCTTGATTTATGACAGGTGTCCGGCTGTTGACCGGCGATATCGTTCGAGAGGATGCCGAAGGCTTTCTGATGCAGATAGAGGAATCTTCTGCAAGTCACGCCGGGAATATGCTCACGGTTGCAGTTCATGTTTCCTGCGCAGAACACCGAGGGTCTTGACCATGGGTTCTGCAGTGAACCGGCCTGAGGAAAGCGCAATCCGATACATATCAAAAGGAGCCTGGCCGCCTTCTTCCGGGTTGGTAAAGATGTCGTGAAACACCAGATAGCCGCCCGGCATGATGTGGTGGGCCCACGATTTGTAATCGAGACGCACGGTTTCCGCCGCATGACCGCCATCGATAAAAACCAGGGCCAGTCGGGTCTCCCAGTTTCGGGCCGCTACATGGGATTGGCAGACCAGGGGCACCACCGTGTCTAAAAGATCGGCCTGTCTCAGGGTCTTCCTGAATGTCGTAAGGGTATCTACCTGGAAGGTTCGGAAATCAAACAGATCCGGATCGAAATATTCTTCACCGGGCTGCTGTTCTTCCGAACCCGTGTGGTGGTCGATGGTGAACAGGGTGCTGTTGGTTTCCCTGCAGGCAGTGCCGATACAGATGGTCGACTTGCCGCAGTAGCTCCCGATTTCCAGGCAGGGGCCGAGTTTGCCGGCTTCCCCGGCGATGGCATAGAGTGCCTCCCCTTCGGCTGTATCCAGAAAACCCTTGGCCTGTTTAAACAATTCGCGCTGGGCCTCAATCAACGTCCTCGTATCCTCTCACCAGCACCTCGCGTGCTTTGGCTCCGTCCGAAGGACCCACCAGGCCCTCCTTTTCCATGGTTTCGATGATCCGGGCCGCCCGGTTGTAGCCGATCCTGAGATGCCGCTGAACCATGGAGATCGATGCCTGACGCGTCCTGGTGACCAGCGCAACCGCTTCATCGTATTTTTCGTCGTATTCCACGTCACCGTTTTCGGCAGCATCCTCCGCCGGGGCCTGGATCACATCCTCTAAGTATTCGGGGGGCCGCTGTGACTTCAGAAATTCAGTAATCCTGACAACTTCAGCTTCGGAGATGTAGGCGCCGTGGATTCGTTGAAGTTTGGCGGCACCCGGCGGCAGAAACAGCATGTCCCCGTTACCCAGAAGACTCTCGGCACCATTCATGTCGATGATGGTCCGCGAATCCGTCTTGGAGGAAACCTGGAACGTGAGCCGCGTGGGAAAATTGGCCTTGATAATGCCGGTCAGGACATCCACGGAAGGTCTCTGTGTGGCGATGATCAGGTGAATACCTGCAGCCCGGGCCATCTGAGCAAGACGCGTCAGAGCAACTTCCACATCCCGGGATGCCACCATCATGAGATCCGCCAGTTCGTCGATGATAATGACGATGTAGGGAAGTTTTTCCGGTGGGTTGCCATCCTTGTCCGGTCCCTGTTTGGCCATTTTCTGGTTGTACTGATCCACATTGCGGGTCTTATGCTCGGACAGAACCTCGTAACGTCGCTCCATTTCCTTGACCGCCCAGAACAGGGCATTGGTGGCTTTCTTAGCACTGGTCACCACCGGCGTAATCAGGTGCGGAATGCCGTCGTACATGGAAAGTTCGATGCGTTTGGGGTCCACCATGATCAGCTTCAGATCGTCCGGTGACGACTTGTAGAGAAAACCGCTGATCATGGTATTCAGCGCAACGCTCTTACCCGCCCCGGTGGCCCCGGCGATCAACAGGTGAGGCATCTTATTCATCTGGGTTACAACGGGATTGCCCACGATGTCTTTGCCCAGGCACAGCGTCAGGGGCGACTTGGATTTTTCGAACACACTGGCAACGACGATCTCCTTGAAGCGAACCGTTTCCCGCTCGGCGTTGGGAATTTCGATCCCGATGACGGCTTTGCCGGGGATCGGTGCGACGATCCGGATGCTTGTGGCCCGCAGCGTCAAGGCCAGGTCGTCGGACAGGTTGACGATCTTGTTTATTTTAACACCCGGGGCGGGCGCGTATTCAAACGTCGTAATGACCGGGCCCGGAGTGACCGTTACCACGCTCCCATGCACACCGAAATCTTCCAGTTTCTTGGTGAGCAGTTTGGACTGCATGATCAGATTTTCATTGTCCGCCGAAACCGGTACTGTATCCGGATCATCCAGGAAATTGACCGAAGGCAACTGGAAGTTCTTGCCCGTCCGCATGAATTCAAACACTTCCTGTTTCGGAACCGCCACCTTCTTGATGGGTTTGGGTGTGGGTGCCTGGATGGTGACTTCGGGTGCTTGTTGCTTTTTCTTTTCCCTGACAATCTTTGTGCGCTTCCTGGCTTTTTCCCTGCGTTCCTTCAATTTGATCAGTAGGGTTTTCAGTCGCGCGAAAAGCCCCCCCCATTTCCGGTGAATAAACTGGGCAAAACGAATGAGCGAGAAACCGGTTGTCAGAATAAACCCGATCAACCACACCAGAAACAGAATGATAATACCGCCGGTGGGGTTGGTATATTTGACCAGAAACGATTTCAGAGGAATGCCGATAACCCCGCCGCTGGAAAAGCGACCCCCAAAAATCGCCACAGAATCATTGTGGAATGCCAGCAGGCTTCCGGTGGTAATGATAAGAAGCAGTCCACCCAGTGTCTTATAGACAACGGTTCTGTTAGGCTGCTTGCCGAAAAAATGGATACTCATGAGCAGCAGCAGCAGCGGAAACCAGAACGAGCCGATACCAAACAGACCGATGAGAATCCCTGCCGTGTGGGCTCCGAATACCCCGAACAGGTTGTGGATATCACCACCGGCCCGGGCATTGTTGATGGAGGGGTCATGCGGGCTGTAGCTCAAGAGGCTGATCAGTGTAAAAACAACCAGAAAAAACAACACAATACCAATGATTTCTTTGCGCACTATATCTCCGTAAAAAAAGGCAATATAACAGGACGACGCCCAATGGCATAAAAAAAATACTGCCGCAAAGCCCTTCGAACCTCATGGCGGATCTTATCGATCCTATTGGCTACCTCCGGACCAAGCTCTTCTACGATTTCCAGAACCACACACTGGGCATCGCGCAGGAGGTGCCCGGTCTCTGTCTCGAAAACAAATCCGCGTGATACGATTTCCGGTCCATACACGATAATGCCCGTTTCTTCATCAAAAGCCATGTTCACCACTACCAGCCCTTCTTTGGAAAGGGAATGCCTCTCCTTGAGAACACTTCGGCCCACATCCCCGATCCCCTTGCCATCCACAAGCACTTTTCCCGTGGGGATACTCTCGCTGACAGAGACACCGTGCTTTGCAAATTCGATAATATTACCATTCTGTGCCACCAGCACGCGTTTCTTGGGGATACCGACCTGTTGCGCCAGACGGCTGTGCAAGGTCAGGTGTCTGAATTCACCGTGAATGGGAATAAAATACCGGGGCTTGACCAGATTGATCATGAGCTTCAGTTCTTCCTGAAAAGCATGACCCGATACGTGAATGGCGGATATTTTTTCATAGATAACATCCGCACCCCGGCGATAGAGATTGTTGATAATATTGGTAATGGCTTTTTCGTTGCCCGGAATGAATTTCGATGACAGCAGAATCGTATCTTCCGGTTCGATGGTGATCTGTTTATGCGTTCCGGCAGCCATCCTGGCCAGTGCCGACATGGGTTCACCCTGGCTTCCGGTCATGATCATAACGATTTCGTTATCCGGAAGGTCACCGATGGCATCGACCTCGATCTCCATGTCGGTGGGAACTTTCAGAAATCCCAATTCCTTGGCGATACGGACACTCAACTCGATGCTCCTGCCATTGAAAACCACTTTTCGGCCCAGTGCAACCGCGATATTCACCACTTTCTGTATACGCGTAATATTCGATGCAAACAGGGCCACAATGATGCGTCCGGAACACTTGTTCGCCAGACGAAAAAGAGACTCCCCGATCTGTTTTGCCGAGATCGTATAGCCTTCTTTTTCCACGTTGGTAGAATCCGAGAGCAAAGCCAGAACACCGGCTTCACCCCACTGGGCAAAGCGGCCTACATCCGTTTTCAGGTCATCCTGGGCAGTGTGGTCGATCTTGAAATCACCGGTATGGATGATGGTCCCCACGGGTGTCTTGACAGCCAGGCCAACACCGTCCACAACGCTGTGGCAAACCCTGATGAATTCAAGTTCAAAGGGGCCGATCCTGAGTGTGTCCCGGGGCGAAATCTCGTAGAGAACCGTTGTCGCAAGGAGGTCATGCTCCTCCAGCTTGTTACGGACAATCCCGAGGGTAAATGCGGTCGCATAGACAGGAACCTGGACCTCCTTGAGCAGAAACGGGAGTGCCCCGATGTGGTCTTCATGGGCATGGGTCAGGACGATGGCGTGCACTTTGGCCTTGTTGGTGCGGATATATTCCATGTCCGGGATCACATAATCGACACCCAGCATGTAGTCTTCCGGAAACATCAAGCCACTATCGACGATGAAAATGACATCGTCATATTCGTATACCATCATGTTCAGGCCGATTTCGCCCAAACCTCCCAGGGGTATGATTTTCAGTGACATGTGCTATTCGTGGACATTCTCTTCAAATGCGTTACAGATGGTGTTTCTCACGGAATCCATGAGGTCATCCTTTGTTTCGCGCGTGTAACCGGCTGTGGGTATGGGCGCCAGGATATCCATTCGGACCGATTGCGTCCGGATACGCAGCTTGCCTTTGGGCATGATGGACCAGGTATTGAATATAACGATCGGTACGATGGGAACGCCCGCATCAACGGACAAAACAAAACCGCCTTTTTTAAACGGCAGGATCTTTCCGTCCCAGCTCCGGGTTCCTTCCGGGAAAATCAGTACCGATACCCCATTTCGGATTTTGGTCGCGGCCTCAGCCAGACTCTGGAACGCTGATTTACGGTTGGATCTGTCGATACTGATATAACCGCAGCCACGCATGCCACGGCCGAATATCGGTATTTTGAACAACTCGGCCTTTGCCAGCCATCTGAACTGAATGGGAAGACACCCCAGCAGGACCGGTATGTCAAAATTGCTCTGATGGTTGGGCATCAAGATACAGGAGCCGCCGACGTTCAGGTTTTCAAGACCATTGACATGGACATGAATACCACTCACGAACAGAATGGATCGCGCCCACGCCCTGGCCACCAAATGGGGTGCGTTGCCGTCCCTGCTGAAAAGAGCGACGATGATGACGACGGTGGCCATAACAATCGTTGCCAGAACAACATAAACAAGAATGAAGACCGTTTGCAGAAATTGGCGTGTCATATGATTATGGTATGATCTCCAGTTGTTCAAACACCCTGTCGATTCCGCTGATAATCCAGTTACGCTGTTCCTGGGTGGCATAGCCCATACACGCGCAGCGCACGCGTTGTTTGGTCCGGATCAGCAGTTCGCAGCATAACCTGTCGGGTTCGAGGTCCAGGGCAATATAGAACGGTTGACAGGACTGGTGGGCTGCCTGCAGCGCTGTCAGCAGCGCCTCATCCACCGGAACCCAGTAGATTCCTCCCAGTTCTGATTTCCCATACTCCTTATCGAGAAAGGCTTTGATTTGTTTATAATCTTCAGCTCTTATCTCATCGATGACATACTGCTTCATGATGGGGGAAGCTACCACAGTTTTGCCTTGATCGCAATATATATGTTTAGAATGAACCGTCATAACAACCCGTGGGGGTCGGACCGGGAAAATACTATTGTAGTTTTCACCATTTTGTCATAATATGGCGCCGATGAGAAACAGAAGCAGAAAACGATTCCTGGATCACATGGCCCTCATCGGTTTCGGTGTGGCTATTTTCTACTGGTTTATCGAAGCCTTGGTATATACCATGCTTCCCAATGATATCAGCTTTTCCCAGCGTCTCATCGGACCCCACTTCAATGACCTGCTCACCCGATTCCTGGTCCTGTCCTTTTTCGCTATTTTTGGATCCCACGCCCAGTTCACCATCAACCAGCGAAAAATTGCCGAAGCCGCCATGCGCGAAAGCGAAGAAAAATACAGAACCATTATCGAAAGTATCGAGGACGGCTACTACGAATTCGACACGGAAGGCATCTTGACATTCTGTAACAGTTCCCTGGCGAAGATCCTCGAACAATCTCAGCATGACATCATAGGCAGGGATATCCATTCCATCCTGGCACAGGAAAATGGCCGGATGCTGATGCAGACCTTCGAGGCAATTTCAAACGATGAGACCGCCCCGTCAAATGAACTGGACTGGTCCTTTAAAAAAATGGACGGTTCTGAAGGTTATTTTGAAACCACCCTATCCCTGATCAAGGATGCCGAGGGCGAAATAACGGGATTCCGGGGCTTTCTGCGGGATATCACCCGGCGTAAACTGGCCGAGGCCATGTACCAGGAAAAGCTGGCCGCCGAGGCTGCCAGCAGGTCCAAGAGCGAGTTCCTGGCCAACATGAGTCACGAGATCCGGACACCCTTAAATTCGATTATCGGACTTATCGAACTTTCCCTGGACTCGGATCTGACACCCGAGCAGCGAGAAGATCTGACCGTTGTCTTATCTGCCGCCTATGCCCTCCTGTCACTCATCAATGACATTCTCGATTTTTCAAAAATCGAAGCAGGCAAACTCGAGCTCGAAGCCATTCCTTTCAACCTCAAGGAGTTTTTAGGAGAATCCCTCAGGATCGTCGCAGCCAAGGCCCATGAAAAAAAACTGGAACTGGCCTATCGGGTCGATCCTGATGTGCCGGAAACGATCGTCGGAGATCCGTCGAGAGTCCGCCAGATTGTTCTCAACCTCATCGGCAACGCCGTCAAATTTACGGACAAAGGCGAAATCATCCTGACGGTCGGCCCTGAAAGCAGTGGGCAGGATCCCTATCATCTGGCTTTTTCGGTGAGGGATACCGGTATCGGGATACCCAAGAAAAAACAGGAATCGATTTTCGGTGCCTTTGCCCAGGCAGATGGAAGCACCACCCGCAAGTACGGCGGCACGGGACTGGGGCTGGCGGTATCCAAACAACTGGTGACATTGATGGACGGTCGCATCTGGATTGAAAGTCCTGTGTCGTCCGGACAGATCACCTCCGGGGGGGATGCCGTGGGACCCGGAAGTGCTTTTCATTTCACGGCCCATTTTAAGAAACCCGTAACGGACAGCGAACCCGCAACCCGCAAAGCGGATATCGATATCAGCGGTATAAAGGGACTTGTTGTCGATGACAACCTGAGCAATCTCGAAATCATCATGGAAATGATGGAGAGCTGGCATTTGTTTCCCACCGGCACGACAACGCTTGGAAAAGCCAAGGATATTCTCTCTGAAGCCCAGGCATCCGGAAATCCCTTTGGGCTGGTACTGATCGACTCCGACATGCCGGAAGCGGATGGTCTTTCTCTTGCCGGATGGATCAGGGACCAAAAAAACCTGGATTGTAAAATGATCCTGATGATCACCTCGCTGCGGGACCGGCGGCAGATGGATATGCAGGATTTGAACATATCGTCATCCATCACCAAGCCGGTGCGGCCCTCGGACTTGCTGGATGCCATCATCCGTGCCGTTGTACAGACGAAACCCGATCAGGAAAAAGAAGCACCCGCACGAAAATCGGCCCACGATCAGCAGATGCAACCGCTCAAGATTCTCGTGGCCGAAGACACACCCTTTAACCAGAAGTTCATCACGCGTCTGCTCGGCAGATGGGGCCACACGGCCATAATTGTAGGGGATGGCCGCAAGGCCGTTACAGCCGTTTCCGAGGATCGCTATGACCTCATCCTCATGGATGTTCAAATGCCGGAAATGGACGGGTTTGAGGCCACCGCCGGAATACGGGAACTCGAAGAAAAAAAAGGAGAACACACCCCTATCATCGCCATGACGGCGCATGCCATGAAAGGCGATCGCGAACGTTGTCTCGATGCGGGAATGGATGACTACGTTCCCAAACCCATTTCTTCCGAAGCCCTCTTGAATGCCATCAAAATGCTCGTACCGGAACGCCCTGAACGCAATAAGGAGGAATCACCCATGATAGAGAACACGCAGCCGGTATTCGATAAAGACGCTCTTTTGAAAGCGTTTGACAATGACTGGGATTTTCTGAAAGAGGTCATTGACATGTTTATCGCGGATTATCCGGAAATGCTTACAAATATTCATGATGCCATCCAGGCCGGTGATGCCCCTGCACTCCAGCGTACGGCACATGCCCTGAAGGGCATGCTGGGCAACTTTCAGGTTGAAACAGCAACTAAAAAAGCATACAATCTCGAAAAAATGGGTGCGGAGGGAAATCTTGAACAAGCCGCGGACATTTACACGCAACTTTCCACCGAACTTGACAGCCTCGAAAGAATGTTTTTGGATTTATCCAGGGAGACCATGAATTGAGGATACTGATAGCCGAAGACGATGGGGTTACCCGGCGCAGACTGCAGCATTTTCTCGAAAAGTGGGACCACCATGTCATCACCTCGGAAAACGGACTGGATGCCCTGGAGCATTTTCTTTCCAAAGATATCGACATCGTCATCACAGACTGGATGATGCCGGAAATGGACGGCCTGGAACTGGTGGGCCATATCCGAAGCCGGGGAAGAGAAAAGCCTTATGTCTACACCATTCTCCTGACGTCGAGGGGAGACAAGGAGGATGTGGTCAAAGGATTATCCGAAGTCGGTGTGGATGATTATGTTGTTAAGCCGTTTGAACCCGATGAACTGCGCGCCCGTCTGTCTGTCGGGGAAAGAACCGTCAGGCTGGAGAGAACCCTCAGGGAGTACGGAGAAGGACTCGAAAAAATCGTCCAGAAACAGACCCGCCTGATCCGCCAGACCCAGGAAGAAACCATTATCCGGCTCTTGACGGCACTCGAATCGAGGGATGAAGAAACCGGCGGGCATGTCAGGAGAATCGGTCTTTACAGCGCCTATCTGGCCGAGGCCGCAGGGTGGACCAAGCAACAGGTGGATGATATCCGTCTGGCCGCACCCATGCATGATATCGGCAAAATCGGTGTTCCGGACGCCATCCTGCAAAAAGAGGGACCTCTTACCACAGAAGAGTTTGAGGTAATCAAGTCACACACAATCATCGGTGGTCAAATATTGGGGGACTCTGAATTTCCCATGCTGCAATTGGCCCATGATATCGCGCTTTTTCACCATGAGAAATGGGAAGGGAAGGGTTACCCTGAAAACCGGTCGGCTGAAGAGATTCCCGAGGCAGCCCGGATCGTTGCCCTGGTAGATGTTTACGATGCCCTCAGCCAGGACAGGGTTTATCGTAAGGCCGACACTGAAGACGAGGTTCTAAGAAAAATGGACAAGGCCCGGGGAAATCACTTCGACCCCTATTTTTATGGCCTTTTTATAAAATCCCTGCCGGCATTCCGGCAAATCGCCAGCAAAAATCCATAAAAGCGAGGAAATTCGAATATCGAATATCTAAATCCGAAACAATATCGAATACCCAAATGACCGAAACAGACCATGTGATTATATTTTATACGATTTGTTTTGATCATTCGAATTTGTGTCATTGGGTATTGTTTAGGTTTTCGAATTTCGTGCTTCGGATTTGAGTGGTTTTGCCATGCATGAAAAAGAACATATTTCATCGTAGACGACGATCGCGTCTTTATCAAGTTCCTGACCAAGTATCTGGCCTCGGATTTATTGACCATCACATCCAGTACCACCAGTTCCGGTGCTCTCCAGGAAATCAAACGTCTCAAACCGGATTGTCTCATCCTGGACATCATGATGCCGGATATCGACGGTCTTGAACTGTGCATGCAGGTGAGAGCCGAACCCACCCTGGATAACACAAAAATTGTCGTGGTTTCAGGCAAAACCTATGAAATTGACCGCAAACGGGCCTTTGACATGGGCGCCGATGGGTATATCGTCAAACCGGTGGCTCCTGATAAAATCGCGGGACAGATCCAGCGCATCGTGGAAGATCGCGTTGAAATGACGTTCTGGGGTGTCAGGGGTACCTTGCCCGTTCCTGGACAGGATACCATTCGGTATGGTGGCAATACGAGCTGCATGAGTCTCGAGTTTCCAAAAGGCAGCCTTTTTATCTTCGATGCCGGGACAGGCATCAAATCCCTGTCGGATCATCTCGAAACCCAGAATCGTTCACAGATCGAAGCCAAGATATTTATCTCCCATCCCCATTGGGACCATATCAATGCCCTGCCCTTTTTCACCCCCCTGTACAAGCAGGGCAATGAATTCGAGATCATGGGACCGGCCCATGGGGATATTTCCATCCGTGAATTGATTTCCGGTCAGATGGACGGTGTCTATTTCCCCATCGAAATCAAGGAATTCGGCGCTACCGTATCCTTCCAGAACCTGAAGGAAGGGCTTGTTTCCATCGACGGTATCAAGGTTCAGACGGTTCTGCTCAATCACCCGGGGCATTGCCTGGGATATCGGATCGATTACAAGGACCGCTCCATCTGCTACATCACCGACAATGAACTTTTTCCCAAATCGAGCCGCTTTTACAACAGCGCCTACATCAAGAAATTGACGACCTTCATCCGCAATACAGACGCACTGATCGCCGATTGCACCTATGGCGAGGATGAGTACGCCCAGAAAGTCCGCTGGGGGCATTCATCCATCACGGAAGTGATCCATCTGGCACATCGTGCCAAGGTGGGCACCCTCTACATGTTCCACCATGATCCCGGGCAGACAGATGCCGCCATCGATGCAAAAAACGACCATGCCCAGGCTCTGCTGAATGAATTGAAATCCTCCACCCTGTGTGTCGCCCCCATGGAAAAGCAGCAATTTATGGTATAAGGAGCGTTTAGGTGTTAAGGTTTTAAGTGTTATGCTTATTCGTTTAGCCAAATAGTAATATAATTTCAAACGAATACTTAATGTTTTGGCACTGGTGTTCTTTACGAACGCTTATTTGCAAGTTCGAGCGGTTGTTTACGTTATTTGCCGAAGCAGTTTCGTGAACAGTTTATTCTGACAAACAGTATATCAGCGCAGGTATAATGACATTCGAAGAATTAATGACAGCCGTAGGTGTAATGACGCCCGCAGGGTATAATGTCGCACGAAGTGCAAATGACATCCGGAGGATAAAGATATCCGATTTCCCCTGGCCCATATGGCAATCCCCGGCCAGGGGAAATTCAGAATATGAGGTGTTTAGGTCTCTTCAACGGTGATTGCGTCTTCTTCGCATACTTCCACGCAACTCTCACAACCCAGACATTCTTCCGCATTCACGGGTGATGATTTTTCATCGACCATTTCAAAAACTTCGGTAGGACAAACATCGACACATTCTTCACAGCCCACACATTTTCCTTCATCAACTGTAGGTACAAAAGCCATTTTTCATGCCTCCTTTGGTAATGTTCAGTCAGGGTGTCAGACACCATTTTTAAATCAACGAAAATGCCATTATACCAATTCATTTTTCGAGTCAAGTCTTCTTCTGACAATTCATGGAAATATCTTGGCGCCGAATAAAGCAAAAGGGGATATCTCAGTCTGTCTGCGTATGGATATAACCGATCAGCGTATTCGCCTCTACAACGGCATCCTCGTCACCAGGGTGTTTTACCCCGGCAAACCGGGCAAATAGAGATTGCGGGGCAATACCCGGCAGCAGGTATAATTTCATGGAAAGGGTGTCCGTGGTTTCAGCGGGATAGGTATCCAGCAACCCGGAATCGCCGAGAAGGGGCATGGGCGTATGCAGCAGTTTTTCGCAATATTCCATCAGAGCCTGCCGCTCATTTTTCGCCGTTGCCGCATCCCTGGGGATAGCCGGGATCGTCGCCGCCGGAATCAATTTTACCCCCTCCGGTACATACTCCTGTATCAAGGTCAGAACCGAAGCTGCGGTTGTCACCAGGGGTCCTTGCACGTGGTCATGGGAAAGCATGACACGTGACCACGCTTTCAGACGATCCAGTATCATATACTCAAACGGATCTTGGTCCTCTCGCGGTCGAACAGGTTTGGTCGCCAGGTCCGGTGAATGAACATCGCCTCTCAGTTCCCGGTACAGATTTCTTTCCATGGCTTCCTGCTGCTGCAGCTGATGGGAGAGCCACTGGTTATGAGCGTCAAATTCCTGGGCCATCTGCAGAAATATACGGGCCCGAAGAAGGGCCTCCTGCTGCGGCGCGTCAGGGGAAACCGCCCGTCCTGCCGCCCGGATGTCTTGGGTTATCTGCGAAACCGATGACGATTCGAAAAACGGAACCCCGTCCTGGTAACCCTTTAAAAAGGCGGCCGCACCACCGCGATGGCTCCGGGCCCAATTTTCAGTTTCGGTCAGCATCTTATCGAAAATTCGGGAAATTTTCGGGTCCGGCAGCCTTACATCCAGGAAACCCTGGGCAGCCCATTGTGCCATGGGTTCCGGGATGTGTCTCATGGAGGACTGCAGAACCGAAATGCCGCTGAAAAAACAGCGGTATGCGTTCATGGTCGGTTCCATCACATACGTATAGGGAAAGAATAAGGGTTTCATGAGATTTTTTCCCGGTCCCTGACCACAACACCCCGCAAGATGAGTTCTTCCCTTATTTGATCGGCAAGATCCCAATTTCGCTGTTGTCTGGCCTGGTCACGTTTTTCCATAAGGCGCCGGATGTCTGCGTCCGGGGTCTGCGCTTCAAATTCGAACAGATTCAGAACCGTATCGATCTTTTTGAAGACATCGATAATCTTGGTAGCATCCGACGGATTGAGGGCCTGTTCCGATATCAGCCGGTTGATCTTCTTGATCATTCTAAATATGGCTGCCAGTGCGGCGGAGATATTGAGATCGTCGTCCATGGCATCCACAAAGCCGTGCCGGATATCGTACAAAAGCTGATCCAGGTCCGGGTAGAAAGGTCCATTGCGCAATTCATGAAGTCTGGCGATACAGGAATCCATTCTTTGGAGCGAATTTCCAGCGTTGACGAGTTTGGCCCGGGCAAACTGGACCGGCCTGCGGTAATGACTCGAAATCAGCCAGTATCGAATTTCCCTGCCACTGAATCCCATGTCCATGAGATGCTGAATCGTCAATCCCTCTCCTTTTTCATCCATTTTCTTTCCATCCACGAGCACCCGGTCACAATGAATCCAGAAACGTGCCAGCGGTTTTCCTGTCAGGGCTCCGGCGATGGCGATTTCATTTTCATGGTGAGGGAAGGTCAGTTCACGGCTGGCGGTATGAATGTCGTAGCTGTCACCCAGGTACTTCATGGACATGGTCGCACATTGGAGATGCCAGGAGGGCCGCACGTTTCCCCATTCGGTTTTGACGTAGATCCCCCTTTTGAGCTCGGACAATTTGGATCGTTTCAGGAGCGTAAAATCCCGGGGGTTGTCCTTCTCGTATTCATCCAGGTCCACCGTGGCCCCTAACCGAATCTTGTCGATATCGACTCCCGACAAACGACCGTATTCCTTGAAGCGCGAAATATCGAAATAGATTGAGCGCAGTTTTTCATAGGCCACACCTTTTCTGACCAGTTTCTCGGAAAGCGACACCATGTCGCCGGTGTGGTCACTGGCCCTGGGATATTTTTCGGCCGGCTTGATGCCCAGCAGTTTCAAGTCATTTTTAAATTCATGGATATGCCGGCGGGTAAAGTCAGATAACTCCAGACCGGCTTTTTCCGACCCGTCGATGGTCTTGTCGTCCAGGTCGGTGATATTCATAATGTGCGTCACATCATAACCGCGATAGTCAAGATACCGTCTCAGCAGATCGGAGAAAACAAACCGGCGGCACTCGGCAAGATGGATTCTGGCATGTGCCGTCAATCCACAGGAATACATGCTGACCTTGCCCGGCACCAGAGGTTCAAACACTTCCTTTTTGCGGGTCATGGTGTTGAACAGTTTCAACTCCACCTTGTCCCTGATGGTGAAAAGCGGTGTGCTCAGATAACGCTCACCCCCGTCCGGCAAGATGACCACCAGCGTCCCTTCCGTCATGTTGCCGGCTTCCTCCAGGGCGACGGCCATGGCGGCACCACTGCTCATGCCCACAAAAAGGCCTTCTTCCAGTGCCAGGCGTCTTGCCATCTCAAAGGCAACTTCGTCTTCGATATTGATCTTTCTGTCCAGACGGTTTTTATCGAATATCTCGGGTCGATAGGCCTCTTTCATGTTCTTGAGGCCTTGAATTTTATGACCGAGATAAGGTTCGACACCGATAATCTCGATGCGCGAATCATATGTTTTCATCCTGCGGGAAACACCCATGGCCGTGCCGCTGGTTCCCAGTGTCATAATCACTTTGTTGACGTGTCCGCCTGTCTGCTCCCATATTTCAGGTGCGGTGCCATCATAGTGGGCCTGCCAGTTGGCGTCGTTATTGAACTGATCCGTCATAAAATATTGTTGGGGATTTTCGCGCACCACACGATAGGCTTCTTCGATGGCGCCATCGGTCCCCAAATGACCGGGTGTCAGCAAAATTTCCGCACCCCTTGCCTTGAGAATCTTCCGCCGCTCCCCACTGACGGATTCCGACATGGCCAGGAGGAGCCGGTATCCCTTGACCGAACAGACCAGTGCCAGGCCGATACCCGTATTCCCGCTGGTGGCTTCGATGACGGTCTTGTCCCGGGTGAGTTCTCCGGACGCTTCCCCGTTTTCGATCATCCGCAGGGCGGTTCGGTCCTTGACGGATCCGCCGGGATTGAAATATTCCAGTTTGGCCAGGATCTTGACCCCGGGATTGGGGTTCAGGGCCCGGATTTCCACCATGGGGGTGTTGCCGATACTGTCTAAAATCGATCTGTTCATCATGTCTCAATTGGCTTGCGGATAACGCCGTCCAGCACGGTCAGGATCGCCTTCTCCACACTGTTCCTGCGGTCCGGAAGCATCGATGATCCTGAATCGCTGAGGTTCGAGCCGGGCCAATGCGAGATAGCCTTCACGAACCTGTCCATGGAAGCTCAGAGCTTCCTCCTCGAAACGGGTTTCCATTCCGGTTCTCTGCCCGTTTTCAATCTGTCGCCAGGCACGCCCCAGCCCTGTTTCCGGGGCAAGATCCAGCAGAAACGTCAGATCGGGTTTATAGCCGGCAAAGGCGAGCCCATGGAGCTGGGTTATCAGATCGATGTCCAACCCTCTGGCATACCCCTGATAGGCAATGGTTGCATCATAATAGCGGTCGCAGAGAATGACTTTCCCTGAGGACAGACCCGGTTTGACAATTTCATCCAGGTGCTGCGCCCGATCGGCCATGTAGAGCAGAAGTTCCGACAAGGGATTCAAGCCTTTGGTTTTTGAATCCAGGAGGATTGACCGTATCTGTCTGCCGATATTCGAACCACCGGGTTCTCTTGTCACGATGACGTCATGACCCTTTTGACGAAGATGGTCACAAACACCCTGAATCTGGGTTGTCTTGCCGGAACCTTCGATGCCTTCAAATGAAATAAACATTATAATGCTGTTTTCCCTTGGTAAAAATGTCTTCCCAGGAGCCGGTGAAACGATGTCCATGTTTCTCCGGGATCTTCTTTTCTCATAAATTCCCGAATTGCCTGTACCCGGGAGTCCATTTCGTCGATGCAGTTCAGCATCACCGCCTCGATGGTTTTGGGTGGCTCCGGTGACCCAAGTTCCCTGCTGCCATGATGGCTGATCAGCATGTGCTTCAACAACAAGGCCGGTTCCTCGGGAAAGGAGGCGATGGTTCGCATTTTATCCTCGATCATCTGGAGACCGATAACGATATGGTTCACCAGTCTGCCCTCATCGGAGTAATCGATGCCCATATCGTAGCTGAATTCACGGGTCTTGCCGATGTCATGAAGAAGCGCACCCGACACGAGGAGATCCCGGTCGATGCCGTTGTAATGTCCGGCGATTTTGTCGGCCAGAACCGCCATGGAAAGGGTGTGCTCCAGAAGTCCCCCGATATAGGCATGGTGCATTTTCTTGGCTGCAGGTGCCCTTTTGAACTGGGCCGTAAATGATTCGTCCTCCCAAAAAGCACTAAAAAGCGCTTTTAAATACCAGGCCTCCAGGGATTGCGATAGTGCCACAACCCGTTCAAACATCTTGTCGACATCCCGTTCTGTTGTAAGCACGAAATCGGAGGGGTCTGTTTCATCCAAGGGAACCACCGTCATCTCCTTGACTACCACCTGGAGATTGTTGCGGTATTGACCCACGTGCCCCTTGACCGCCACCACCGCTCCCGTCTCCGCTTGAGAAGAGATCTCCCCAACATTGTCCCAGACCACCCCCTTGATACTCCCGGTCCGGTCGGACAGAACCAGGTTGAGGTAATTGTTGCCATCTTTTTTCTGGGCCATGCTTTTTTCAGCCAGGACATAACAATCCGACAGAACATCGCCGGCGTTTATCTGGTTGATGAATTGTTTTTTCATCGAATGCCGATATCCCATAACTTAAGCGTTCGAATTGATTGATAATCAGTCATATCACACTTGATGGGGGTGATAGATATATAATCTTTCTCGATGACCGCCACATCAGAGTCCGAATCCCCGCCGGACGCCTGGGCCGCGATGCCATGCCAGTAATAGGGTCGCTCTCTGGGGTCAAAACGCTTTTCCATCTGTTCGCAAGGCAATGCGAGATTTTGATTGCTGATCCGGACACCCCGGATACGTTCCAGGGGAAGATCGGGAATATTGACATTCAAGAACGTACCCTCAGGCAGTCCATTTGCCATCACCTTTTTTGCCAGGTTCTCGACAAATTGTGCGGCCTGGTCATAATAGCCCGGGGTTTTGCCCATAATGGAAACCGCTAGGGCCGGGATGCCGTAGAAAACAGCTTCCCGGGCTGCCGCCAGTGTCCCGGAATAGTTGATATGGACACCGGTATTCGCACCCGGGTTGATTCCCGAAATCATCAGATCCGGCCGCTCCTTCAGAAGTTCGATCATGGCCAGTTTGATACAGTCCGCCGGTGTTCCACTCACCGCATACGCCTTATCACCATTGTTCAGGGATACGTTGCGATACCGGATAGGCATTTCAAGCGTAATGGCATGACTGATGGCGCTGCACTCCTGGTCGGGTGCCACCACGACGGTAGAGCAGGTGTCTGAAAATCGCCGGTGGAGCGCCCTGAGACCCTCGGCATAGATCCCGTCATCGTTCGACAATAAAAGTTTCATCCGTCCCTATTTGTCCGGGAAGTTATCCAAACCCTGCGTCATAGCCCCTGGATTTAACCTATCGTGCAAGTTGAAGGCAACACCCCTGAACTGCACAGGAGGCTAATGATTCTGCCTTCATACATCAATTGCATGGATTTGAAAAGGGCTTGGCATCGATCTTATTCTTGATTTTTTCAATACGTTGGCTTTATATTGACTAATTTTGGCAGATGCAACAGGTTTGTTTCCCTTAAAAGAACCCTCATGCGAAAGCTCATGCAGCACCTCAAACGTCGAACAGGTCAACACGGATGGCGCAACACATCTGTGCTCATATCCTCATATCCTCGGTGTTTTGAGACACAGCACGTATGTTCTCTGCCTCCTGTTGCTGTTTCATGGCACCGTTTGGGGTCAAGTCCTTGACAGCGGCCCGGGAGAGACAGCGTTTCCCTGGCATATCACCGCCGACGAGCTCAGCTTCGATGAAACCCATCAGGTTTACATCGCCATTGGGAATGTCGTCATCTCAAAGATGGACAAGCAAATCACCGCCGACACCGTCCATTTTGACCACAAGAAAATGGAAGCACTGGCAACAGGGCACGTGGTCATGTCCGTAGGCCGGGACCTGATAACAGCGGACAGTCTTCAAATCGATCTCGAGACGGAAAAAGGAACCCTTCATAACGGTTCTGTTTTCCTGCGCCGGGAAAACTTCCACATAAACGGCCATGAGATCGTCAAAACAGGCAAGGATTCCTATCATGTGGACAAGGCCAGTCTGACCACATGTGATGGGGAAAAACCGGCCTGGAAAATAACCGGCAGGAACCTGAATGTTACCATCGAAGGCTACGGGTATGCCAATCACGCTGTATTCTGGGTCAAGAATATCCCGGTATTCTACACGCCCTTTATCGCGTTTCCGGTAAAATCGAAACGGCAGACCGGTCTCCTGCCACCACAATTCGGCACCTCTTCCCGAAGGGGATTTGAATACCATCAGCCTCTTTTCTGGGCCATCAACGACAGCATGGATGCCACCTTTTACGATCACTACATGGACCGGCGCGGCAACAAACTGGGTGCTGAATTTCGTTATGTCACGAGTCCCCTCACCAAGGGGTCGCTGATGATGGATTACCTTGAGGACGACAAGGTGGATGGCGACGCGGACGGCAATCATGAATGGGGCTATGACGACGAGCCGGATGAGGATGTTCTGCGCACCAACCAGGATCGCTACTGGTTTCGCATGAAGCATGACCAGACGCTGCCCTGGCGTTTTTCGGCCATGACCGACCTGGACATTGTCAGCGACCAGGATTACCTCAAGGAATTCAAGAGCGGCTACACGGGTTACGACGATACAGAAGATTACTACCATGACAAATTCAACAGGGATATCGATGACTACAACGACCCCATTCGCCTCAACCGTTTGAACATCAGCCGTAGCTGGTCCGGCTTCAGTCTCAATGCTGAATTCAGATGGTATGACGACGTCATCAGCAGACAACAGGGAGACCGGGACACCACAGTACAGCGACTGCCGTTCATCCAGCTCAACGCATCCAAACAACAGTTGGGATCGTCCCTGTTCTACGGATCCATGGCAAATGAATATACCTATTTTTACCGGGAAAACACCGATACTTCAAATGGTGTCACCCGGGATCATCGCGTTGATGTCTATCCCAGGATCTACCTGCCCTTGAGTTGGGAAAACTATTTTACGCTGGAACCCTCCATGGGGCTTCGGGGGACCTATTGGCAGGTGGTAGATCATGAGGACCCGGATGACGATACCAACAACGACAAAACCTTCCACAGGGAACTCATGGACTACCAGCTCGATTTGTCCACGGAGGTCCATAATATCTTGAATACGGATGGCGATCGGATTGATCGCTATAAGCACTCCGTCAGTCCCAGGATTGTCTATACCTATATTCCGGAAGAAGACCAGTCGGCCTATCCCGATTTTGATGCTAAGGACAGAATCGGGAAGCAGAACCGACTGACCTATTCGTTGACGAATCTGCTTACCTACCGGTCCGGGTTCAAGAAAAAAAAATCAGAAGAGGAAGAGACCATTGATCCGGAATTCCATTACCAGCGATTCCTGCGACTCTATCTCGAACAGAGCTACAATTTCAGCACGGTTGATGAAGAGGATCTTTCCGTGTGGGGATACCAAGAAGCCCGCAAGCCTTTTTCACCGGTATTCGGACGTATGGAACTGACGCCGGGAAACACCATCACCTTAGAGGCGGATGCCGAGTGGTCAACATATGAGAATGCGTTGATATCCCGTAATTTTTCGACGACCTTGTGGGACCGTCGAGGCGATCGGCTGACGATTGAACACCGATACAGGCAAAAAATCCCCGCCATCGATCAGGAGGGTCTGAAGTCCGCCTATGCCAAGCTGTTGATCAGCATGACAGAGTCCTTATCAGTTACCACCGAGTATGAAAAAGATCTGTACGATGACAATCATCTTCTCACGAGTATCGGTGCCCTCTACAAGGCCCAATGCTGGTCCTTCCAGCTGACATACACCCGGGAAGAGGGCGACGACAGATATGACTTCATGATCGGTTTCCGCGGTCTCGGGGAAATTGAAAGTGATTTTTAACTAAGCGATAAGCTATAAGCTGTAAGCCATAAGCGATAAGCCGCTTAAAGCTTACAGCTTATTGCTTATAGCTTTATCAATCAAAGGTCATCAATATGAATCACGACATATTAAAGCAAGAATGGTACGTTATCCACACCCGCAGCCGGTTCGAAAACGTGGTCAGTGACGGGTTGCTCAAAAAGTCCTTCGACGTATTCCTGCCCAAGGTGCGGGTTCCCAGCAAACGCCGGGACAGAAAACTGATGATTTGGGTTCCGGTGTTTCCAGGATACCTTTTTGTCAAAACGAATTTGAGCGCCCACGAACACCTGGACATTGTCAAAACAATCGGAGCCGTCCGCCTTGTGGGCACCAAAAACGGGCCGGTATCGGTTCCGGATGAAGCCATTGCCTCGCTTAAAATCATGGTCAACAACGATAGCCCCATCATCACAGGCAAACGCCTGGCCAGGGGGGATAAGGTCATGGTGGTTAAAGGTCCTTTTACCGGTGTCATCGGAACCTTTTCAAACTATCGGGGAAAAGGCCGGGTTATCATCAATGTGGATGCCCTCGGACAGACCGCCGGCGTTGATGTTTACGAGGACGACATTGAGCTGCTGTCTAAAATATTGGCATAACTACTTGACTTTTTATCAATTCATCATTAAAACTCTCTACAATATATCGTGATGATATGGTAATATGGGAAGGAGGGTGTATGAACAAATTAGAACTGATCTCCGCTTTGAAGAAAGAGGCAAATATATCCAAATCTGAAGCCGCCAAAGTTGTTCAGCTGTTTTTTGATCATATGGCGGAAGCTCTGGCTCGTGGAGAGCGGGTGGAAATTCGGGGCTTGTGCAGTTTCTACGTAAAAAACTACACAAGCTATATGGGCAGAAATCCCAAGACCGGCGAAAAGGTGTTAATCAACCCCAAGAAGCTCCCTTTTTTTAAATCCGGTAAAGAGCTCAAAGAGCGGGTAGATTATTAAATTTGTGCCGGGATTCGAATCCATAGTCGATCAGGAAAAACCTGTCAGGCTTCTATCGAATATTATTCAGAAAGGGAAAATCCCCCACGCGCTGCTCTTTACAGGTATCGAGGGCGTCGGGAAAAGAGAAGCCGCAAACGTATTTGCCATGGCCTGCAACTGCTTGGCAGAGACCCTCCCAAACCAGACGTTTTCAGACCAGGGCATTGATCATGAAAGGGAAGCTAGGCCACCATCACCATGTGGCGCCTGCAAATCGTGCCGGAAAATCATCTCCGGGAACCACCCTGATGTTATCACAATACAGCCGGAAAAGGCTCGTATCCTGATAGGGCAAATTCGTGACCTCTGCCATATGCTGGCCATGAAACCCTATGAGGCGAGATACCGGGTCGTGATCATAGCCGATGCACACACCCTGAATCCGGGAGCCGGCAACGCTCTGCTCAAAGTACTCGAAGAACCACCGGACAGAACGGTCCTGGTCCTTACCGCCTATCATCTGCATGATCTTCTTCCCACGATCGCTTCGCGGTGTCAGCACATTCGATTCAACCCGATTTCACATGACGCCCTTATGAACGTTCTTGTGACCAAAGAGGGAATACCCGCTCGGGAAGCAGACCTGCTGGCAACACTGGCAAAAGGCAGCCTTACGGCAGCGCTCTCGCTAGTGGCATCCGGATGGATCGAGCAGAGAGCGTGGCTTTTGCGGATGATTGGAAAGGAGTCGGGCGGTCAATCGCCACTGGATCGTGTGACAACCCTCCTGGCCTTCTCCGAAAAACTGGCCCAGGAAAAAGACCGCATCGAAAATGCACTGGAAATTTTCAAGATATGGTTCAGGGATTTGATGATCTATCAGCTGTCGCCCGATATGGTCGTCAACAAGGATTTATCCCACACCTTGAAACGGCTCTCGGAAGAGACCGCGATGAATGATCTTCTCTCGGCATATGACGCCGTTCAATCGGCCCAGGAAAAGATCAACGGCAATGCAAATCCAAGATTGACACTCGATGTCATGATGATGAAACTCACGGGGTTCGATCATGAAAAAAGTCGTAGGCATCCGATTTAAATCGGCTGGAAAAATATATCATTTTGACTGTGGCGCCTTTGTCTTGAACGAAGGCGATGAAGTGATCGTTGAAACGGAAAAGGGGCTCGGCTTCGGTTTTGTTGCCATACCGCCGGTACTGCAAGATTCGCCGGAGGCCAACCGGCCCCTGAAAAAGGTCTATCGGATCGCCAATGAAAAAGATCACCAGCAGAAAAACACCAATCTGGACCTGGAACAAAGTGCATATACCTTCTGCATGAATTGCATCAGAGAAGACAGACTCAAAATGAACCTCTTCTCTGTTGAAAGTACCTTCGACGCAAGCCGTCTCACGTTTTTTTTTACGGCGGACGGTCGCGTAGATTTTCGCAAACTGGTGAAACGCCTTGTCAAGGAGTTCCGGACCAGAATTGAGATGCGCCAGGTTGGTATCCGAAACCAGGCAAAGATGTGCGGTGGCATCGGGCGCTGTGGTCGTGAGATATGCTGTTCCGCATTCATCGAAAAATTTGAGCCTGTTTCCATTAAAATGGCCAAACAGCAGGGTCTGTCGTTGAACCCGACCAAGATTTCCGGCCAGTGCGGTCGGTTGATGTGCTGTCTGACCTATGAAAACAAGACCTATCAACAATTGAAATCCAGTTTTCCCAAAATGGGCAAGACCATCCAGACCAGCGACAAAACCGGCAAGGTGATCCGACACAATATCATCGGCAGGCGTATCGGCATCCGTCTGGACGATGGATCTGAGATGGAAATAAGTGTCGACGATATCGAGAACTAAGCGGTAAACTCTAAGCTATGAGCGGTAAGCAGCTTACAGCTTATTGCTTACAGCTTAGAGCTTATTGCTTAAATACTGAATAAACAAGCAGGAGTCTCCATGACCGCTCCATTCTACATCACAACGCCCATCTATTACGTCAACGCAAGGCCGCATCTGGGGCATGCGTATACCACGATCATCGCCGATGTCGCCACACGCTTCCATACCATGCGACAGGCCGAAACCTTTTTCCTGACGGGTACCGATGAGCACGGAGACAAGATCTTTCAGGCCGCCGAAAAAGAAGGTCTCAACCCGAAACAATATGTCGACAAGATCAGCGCCTTGTTCCGGGATCTCTGGCCGGAGCTCAATATCGGCAACAACCATTTTATTCGTACCACGGATCCTTCCCACATGGCCGTTGTGCAGCAAGTGCTCAGCCGGATACATGCTTCCGGGGATATCTATTTTTCGGAATATGAAGGCCTCTACTGTTTCGGCTGCGAGCGCTTCTACACGGAACGCGAACTCGTGGACGGCAAATGCCCGGATCATGAGGTCGAACCCAAGGTCATCAAGGAATCCAATTATTTTTTCAAAATGAGCCGCTACCAGGACTGGCTGATCGAACATATCCAAAAACATGCCGATTTTATCCGCCCGGAACGCTACCGCAACGAGGTCCTGGCCTTTCTCAAGGAACCCTTGGAAGATCTCTGTATATCCAGACCAAAATCCAGAATTTCCTGGGGCATCACCCTCCCCTTTGACAAGGATTATGTCACCTATGTCTGGTTCGATGCCCTGCTCAATTATATATCCGGTCTCGGGTATCCGGACGGCAAGCTGTTCAAGACCTTCTGGCCCGTTGCCCAGCATATTGTCGCCAAAGACATTCTCAAGCCCCACGGAATCTACTGGCCCATTATGCTGAAGGCGGCCGGCATTCCCATCTATAAGCATCTGAACGTCCATGGTTACTGGAACATCGATCAGAGCAAGATGTCCAAAAGTCTCGGCAATGTGGTGGAGCCACTGCAGCTGAAAAATGTTTACGGCCTGGATGCCTTCAGATTCTTCCTCATGCGGGACATGGTCTTTGGACTCGATGCGAACTTCAACCAGGAAGCCCTTGTGCAACGCATCAATTCAGATCTAGCCAACGATCTGGGAAATCTCTTCAGCCGGGTACTCTCCATGGCACAAAAATATTTCCAAGGCGTCGTCCCTGAACCCGATGCCGGTCTGGTAAAAACCGCTTGGATGGAACTGAAATCCGCCGCTCTGGCTGCCGTTACCGAATTTGACGAACAGATGCAGGCCTTTGCCTTCCATAAAGGCATCCTGGCCATATGGGAGTTCATCAACCTGATGAATAAGACCATCGATACCGCCGCCCCCTGGAATCTGGCCAAGAGCAGCAAACATCAGGCTGAATTGAAGACCGTTATCTACAACCTTCTGGAGGGACTCAGAATTGTTTCCGGGTTGATATACCCCGTCATGCCGGATACCGCCCGGAAAATGCAGGGGCAGCTGGGGCTGGATCCCGAATCAAGATTCTACGAGATCGAGCGACTCCAACGCTGGGGTAAAACCCTTCCGGGATCAGTCCTTCCGGCATTTGAACCCCTGTTTCCACGCATAGAAACGACACCGAAACCTGCAGCCCCTTCCGGGAATTCGGCCGTCCCACCACCACAACCCGATAGCAAACCCCTGATTACCTTTGACGATTTCAACAAGCTGGATCTGCGGGTTGCCACCATCGTCCATGCCGAGGCCGTCCCCAAATCGAAAAAACTCCTCAAGATAGAAATCGATATGGGAGAACGCAGGACGATTGTTTCCGGCATCTCAGAAAGCTATCGTCCTGAGGACATCGTCGGGATGCAGGTTGTGGTAGTGGCCAATCTCAAACCTGCCAAGCTCATGGGCATCACCTCCCAGGGTATGCTGTTGGCGGCCGACGCCGATTCAGGAGACAGCCTGGTTGTCCTGGACCGAAGCGCCGTTCCCGGATCCTCTGTTAACTGACATGGAAATTCCCACGAACCACAACCGGAACCACTCCGTGCCCGGATGGCAAACCCACCAGAGTTTGTTTCAGAGGACCCGGACCCGCAAAACCCTGTTCCGTAAGGGAGTCCGGCTGGCTATTATGACGGTGGTCATCGTTCTTGGAATTTATAGTCTGGTCCAGTGTTTCAACCGCATAACCGACAGCGGCAAAAACACTTCCAAAACAGCAGCCACGACCTCGCCCAATGAAACTCCCCGGCAAAACGACAAACAGGTGGCCCAGCAGCTTTTGCAGGAAATACCTTTGCTCAATCTCAAGGATGCCACCTTCCAGGTAACCCGCCGGGACACGACCCTGCGTCTCGACACCAGCATCGACCCCTCTCTGCAGGACTACATGCTGGGAAAACTGGATCGCAAGAATTCACGTTACATTGCGCTGGTTGCGCTGGATCCTGCCGGCGGTGAAATCCTTATGATGGCCGGTTATGACAAAATCGACCCTGACAACAATACCTGCCTTGACAACACCTACCCCGCGGCAAGTATCTTTAAAATTGTCACGGCTGCCGCTGCCGTGGAACAACGTGACCTCGATTCAAACTCGAAACTCATGTTCAACGGAAGCCAGCATACACTCTACAAAACCCAGCTCAAGGATCGTAAAAACCGCTATACCAACCACACGACTTTCCAGGAAGCTTTTGCCAAATCCATCAACCCTGTTTTTGGCAAACTGGGCGCATTGAGTCTCGAAAAGGATCAATTGTCAGCATGTGCAGAGGCCTTCGGTTTCAACATGGAAATTGATTTCGAACTGCCCCTCCCGGCGAGTCGTTTCAACATCACCGACACCCCTTATCGACGGGCTGAAATCGCCAGTGGATTCAACAGGCAGACCACGCTTTCGGCTGTTCATGCCGCATTGCTGCCCGCCGTCATTCTCAATCAGGGCCAACAAGTAGAACCGACAATCGTCCATCGGATCACCGATGAATCCGGTCAACTTCTCTATGAAAACCGTCCGGGTCCACTGAGACAGATCATAACACCCAAGGCTTCGCGGGTGGTCTACGACCTCATGGAGGCCACCGTCCGATACGGCACGGCCAAAAAAGCCTTCACGGGTTTCCAAAAAGACCCTGTCCTCTCAAAGTGCAACCTGGGTGGGAAAACCGGATCGATCTATAACCAGAAACATGATTTGCGGTACGACTGGTTCGTAGGCTTCGCCGACCTGAAAAATGGTGACAAGAAAATGGCCATTGCCGTTGTGGTGGCTCACGAAGAATACATCGGCATCCGGGCGGCCGCTTACGCCCGCATGGCGATCAAGAAATACTATACAGATTTTTTAAAACCAGGCTGAAACGCCATCTTGGCAACCGTATCGCTTGAGACACCGGCCGACGTATGAGACTTCTCCACCAGGCCAATACCTGAAAAGAGCTTGCAGATTTCCTGGTTGCAGGTATAATGAGTCCACCCGCGGAGCGGATGGACTCAAGGCGCCCCCTCGAAAGGGGCTAGAATATCCAATATCGAATATCGATTACATGAATTTCGAAGTGATGGTTGTCAGCAATTGATAAAAAAAGAAAGAGCGCCACGCGGCGCAAGCGCCTGCGCTGCGCGAGCGATTCAACACTTCATTATTCAATATTCCTTGTTCGACATTCGATATTCATCTTTTTAATATTCAAAGGATGGCAAGCATGAAACATGATGTTCGCTCCCGAATGAAAAGCAGACACAGCCAATGGCAGAGCGCCCTCGGCGCCTTGTTACGTCGACAGGTTTATTTTGGCCGAAATCTCAACAGGGTCCCCCGGGATTCTCTTGTATTCTTTCCCTATCTCCCCAACAGACTGTCCTGCGGACTGACGGGAATCGTTTCCGTTAAATCAAAACAGACATCGGGCATCCGAATCGATATACCCGCCCTGAAAGATCAGGTCCGGTCACTTGCACAGAAAACCATCCATCAGTGTACCCGGGAAGAACTCACCGGGAAAGACCACTACCTGGGCGGAAAGGTACTTCTGACATCTCTCCATGATCAGGTTCAGCAGTTCAAGCGGACGGACGCATTCCTGCATGTCTTTACCCACAGGGACGCCCTGAAAGATCTGCTCGAACTTGCTGAAAAGATCCAGGCCGTCATCGAGTCGGAATCTGCTTTACTTTCTCGACAGGTGGGCCATCTTTCACCGGGTGAAGTCAAAACGATCACGGATTTCCTCGAGATTCTGAAAGATATCCACTGGTCTCTCAAGACCGAAATTGTCGGAAATGTTTATAAGGTCGAAGGTCTCGTCTCCTACCCTGCGGGCATGGCGTCACCATTTTTTATCAAGATATTTCGGGAAATCAATGCTGTCCTCAACAGCATCGACCGGCTGGAGGTTCGTGGAAGAGATTCGGCCGGCATCTCCGTCATGCTCCTGTTGGACGCAAAGGACTGGCAGGGCCTGCGCAGAACGATCGATGACGACGGCCTGCTGGAGGCCTTTTCCGGCAGGTCCTCACGCAACATTCTGTCCAACGGCAGCATACAAATTGATCCGGCCCGGGAATCGACCCAGAAAGATCACGTCACCATCGTCTTCACCTACAAGATTGCCGCTGAAATAGGCAGTCTTGGAGACAACGTATCCTATCTGCGCCGCCAGATCAAAACAGACCCCATCTTCCAGCGGGCGGTAACGTATACACCCGTCAACTACACCATATCATCCCATACACGCTGGGCTTCCGTGGGTGCCATTACCGAATCGAACTGTCATCCCGTGGACAATATACCGGAGGGAAACAACCTTGATGCCGGGGGGATTATCCATGCCTGTCTCAATGGCGACATCGACAATTATCTGGAAATCAAAGAAGCGCTTCTAAAATCGGGTGCCGTCATCCAGGATGACATCTCAACCGACACCAAGGTCATCCCCCTGCAGATCCAGAAGTATGTTCATGAAGGTGCCCCGGTGGCTGAGGCGTTTCGCCGGGCCTTGAATGACTTCAAGGGCTCCCATGCCATTTCCATGCATACCAACCTGGCCCCGGGCAAACTGTTTCTGGGCCAGCGGGGTAGCGGCCAGGCTGTCTTTGTGGGTCTTTCAGAAGACCATTATATACCGTCATCGGAAGTTTACGGCTTTGTCGAAGAAACCCCCGATTACCTGAAACTGGAGGGCGAAAAAATTGTCCAGGGCAAGCAGGGGGATGTGCAGGGACAGATTTTCATCCTGGACCAGAACTCATCCGGAGGCGTGAACGGAATCGTTGCCATGGCCTATGACGGCTCACCCCTCGAACTCGGGCAAGACGATGTCAAGCGAACCGACATCACACCCAGGGATATCGACCGGCAGCACTTCCCCCATTATTTCTTGAAGGAAATTTCGGAAGCTCCCGCCTCCATTGAAAAAACACTCCATAACCGGTGGAAGCTAACCGGAAACGAACAATACACCACCGTACTGGACAACACCGTGTTGAACGCATCCATCATCGACGCCCTGCGTTGCAACCGCATACGAAGAATCTATTTTGTCGGGCAGGGCACGGCGGGTATTGCCGCCCAAGTCTGCGCCGACATCCTGAGTTACTACCTGAATGATTCGAAACTTTTTATTGACGCCCTGAAAGCATCGGAACTGAGCGGTTTTAGGATGAGTGAACACGACAAGCCGGACAGCATGTCGGACACCCTGGTAATCGCCATCAGCCAGTCGGGGACAACCACCGATACCAACCGCACCGTCGATATGGTCCGGGGTCGCGGCGCCAGGACGCTGGCCATCGTCAACCGCCGGGATTCCGATATTACGTTCAAGGTCGAGGGAGTCATGTACACCAGCAACGGCCGCGACATCGAGATGTCGGTAGCCTCTACAAAGGCTTTTTACTCACAAATCGTGGCCGGCGCAGTCCTGGGACTCCACATGGCTGCCGCAACAGGGCGCCGGGATATCGCCTTCGTGACCGAAGAAATCAAGAAGCTGCTCGAGCTGCCGGCTCACATGAAAAAAATCCTCGGCCAGGCAAAGGTCATCGAAGGATCCGCCCGCAGGCTTGCGGCCACAAAAACCTACTGGGCTGCCGTGGGAAGCGGACCCAACAAGGCTTCCGCCGACGAAATCAGGATCAAGCTGAGTGAACTCTGCTACAAGACCATCTCCTCGGACTATGTCGAGGACAAAAAGCATATCGACCTCTCATCAGAGCCCCTGATACTTGTGTGTGCGGCCGGCGCCAAGAGTACGGTCATCGGTGACATCATTAAAGACACCGCCATATTCAAGGCTCACAAGGCAACACCTGTGGTCATCGCCGATGAAGGGGAGACCCGATTCGATCCCTATGCAGAAGACATATTCCACGTCCCGGTCACCAGTGAACACCTGGCACCTATCCTGAGCACCCTCGTGGGTCATCTCTGGGGCTATTATGCCGCCCTGGCCATCAACGAGGGGTCCAGGTTTCTGCACACGTTTCGTGAAGAGATCAAGGAAACCATCGATCAAAAAGCAGCCCAGGGAATGGATGTCTATGAGCTTGTCCTGGAAAAATCATTCCGGGAAACAATAGCGAAATTTTATAAGGACTTTCGTGAAAAAAAACAAAAACATCGCTTCCCTGTGTCCATAGCAATGGCCTCTGACCTGACACTCCTGTTGAAATACCTTTCCGGCAAACTTCCCATGCCCGATTTCGAACTCGACTTTGGTGTCAAGGGTACGGCATTGAACATGATCAACACGTTTTTCACGTTCATCAGTGACTCCATCAACGCCATGTCCCGGCCCATCGATGCCATCAAGCACCAGGCAAAAACGGTAACCGTAGGAACCAGTCGCATCAGTGAAAGGATCAAGGGACTCCTGTTCGACTCTCTGACCGAGCACGGTATCCTCATCTCCCAGATCACCCCCAACAATGTTCTCGTACTGAGAAATCTTCAGGAGGTCGTTGCGGGCATTGGCGGGTCCATCCTTTACCGTATCAACAAGCTCGACCTGTTGAGCGAACTCACGGAGGAAACCACCATTGAAGTGCTGGAGAAAAAAGGTGTGTTAAAAGAGATCCCTTCCCGTGTTGAAACCGATACGGCCCTCAAGGGGACCAAGCGTATTATTGTTCAAAAAGGAAACGTCTACATCGGGAAAGGACGCAAGGACGGTCGGAGCATCCTTATAATTCCCGCAATTTCGACATCTTCCGACAGACCGAACATCATTGAAAACCTCCTGCTCCTGAATATCTCCTTTCGTGAGAACGTACCCCTGGCCATTATCATTAAGGCTCTCGGCGGTAAGTATGAGCATATTAAAAACATTGTGATGGAAAACAGTGTCCCCTGGGAGGACACGTATCTGCAACACCTGGAGATGGAAGAATTGTTTGGAAAATCCGCCGAAAAAAGTGGAGAAAAGATTCTGGCCGGTCTGACGAACCCAAAACCTTTGGTTTAAGGGCTTACGCATACTTGACTATTGACTTTCACCTATGAATGCTATACACCGCGATGAACAAGGGGCTAATCAATTAACATAAATAAAAGGGGGAGGAATATGACAAAAGCAGAACTCATCGAAAACATTGCAAAGGATGCCGGTATATCCAAGGCTGCCGCCGGGGTAGCACTCAATTCATTTGTGGACAACGTCACCAAGGCATTGAAAAAGAAAAACGGCAAAGTCACGCTGGTAGGTTTTGGAACATTCAAAAAGATGTACCGCAAAACCCGTAAAGGTCGTAATCCCCAGACAGGTGAGGTCATCAAGATCAAGGGTAAAAATGTGGTAAAATTCACCGCCGGGAAAAAACTGAGCGAAGCTGTTTAGACGTCATCTGTAACGTGTAACAGACAAGACATCAATGGCAGCCGGATCTGCTTTCATCGCAGTAGACCGGCTGCCTTTTTTTTAGAAGCTATCTCAAAAATGTCTTTTAGCCCAAATCCTGCGTTGGGTCCTCGTTTCAAGTCCTCAACATACTTGAGTATGCGTCCCACAGCCTTTTCGGAGTAGCGGGACATTATTTTGACAAATGCTATGAATTTATATTCATTCTTTTTATTCTCGCATTCCATCAACCGGATTGAAATAATAAATATTCATCGAAACAGGTATATTTAACATAAAATATTGTATTTATATTTAATATACGATTTTTCGGCTATTTAAAATGTCGATGAATATCCCTTGACATGGTCCTTGAATCTCTGTTAAGTAAAATGAATATTCATTCATTTTATTCCGATGGATACGGGAAGTTCGGTAGAACCAATCTGTTTGCATGCATTTGGACCCGATACCCGCCATCAGAAACCCGTACAGACCACCACAACCAGGAGGAAATCATGCAACGAAAAATCAGAAAAGCCGTTGTTATCGGCTCAGGCGTCATGGGAGGGGGCATTGCTGCGCTGCTGGCAGGTGCCGGCATCAAAACGCTGTTGCTGGATATCGTTCCGCCCAACCTGAATGACGATGAAAAAGAAAACCGGGAAGCCCGCAATAAGATAGCCAAGACAGGCCTCGACAACATTGCCGCAGCCAGACCGGCGCTTCTCATGCAGTCAAAGGATCTTGATCTTATCACCATCGGCAACCTCGAAGACGATTTTGACAAAATATCCACATGTGACTGGATTATCGAAGTCGTCGTCGAAAATCTGGCCGTCAAACACCAGCTGTTCGAACGTATCGAAGGGGTCCGGAAACCAGGAACCATCGTTTCCTCCAACACCTCCGGTATTCCCTTGAAATCCATGTCCCAGGGGCGTTCCCAGGAATTCAGGCAGCACTTTCTCGGAACCCACTTTTTCAACCCCGTCCGCTATATGAAACTGCTCGAGATTATTCCGGGTGAAGAAACCCACAGGGATGTCCTCGATTTTATGGCGGACTTCGGCGAACGGATTCTCGGCAAAGGGATTGTATGGGCCAAAGACACACCCAATTTCGTTGGTAACCGGATCGGTATTCACGGTATGGTCAAAGCCATGAAATTGATGATGGAAGAAGGACTGAGCATTCCTGAAGTGGATGCGCTCTTCGGCCCGGTCATGGGGCGCCCCAAGACCGCTATGTTCAAAACTGCCGATCTGGTGGGACTTGACATCCTGAGTCATGTGGCTGGAAACACCTATGAACTGGTAACGGACGACGAGGACAGGGACAGTTTTCAGATTCCTGAATTCGCAACCCGCATGCTCAAGAATAACCTGCTGGGCAAAAAAACCCAGAAAGGCTTTTATAAGACGGACCTGACGCCGGAATGGCAGAAGATCCGCAAGGTTATCGACCCGTCAACACTGGAATATGCTGCGTATGAACCCCCTGATTTTCCCTGTCTGGCAGAAGCCCGCAAAGCCAAGACCCTTTCCGGCAAGATCAATGCGATCATGTATGGCACCGATAATGGGGCACGCTTTGCCTGGAAGGCCGTTGCCGGCAACCTGGTTTACTCGGCCAACAGGATCCCGGAAATATCGGACACCATCGTTGAAATCGACAATGCCATGAAATGGGGATTCAATTTTGAAATGGGCCCATTCGAGACCTGGGATGCCATCGATCTTGTCAAATCAGTGGACAAAATGAAAAAGGATGGATTTCTCATCCCCGAAAATATCAGCAAAATGCTGGCAGCCGGTCATACCTCTTTTTATAAGATTGAGCAGGGCCGACGCCTTTTCTACGATTTTACTTCCGGTGAATACAAACCCGTTCAGATGAGTGCCAATATCATCTCCCTGGCAGGCTTGAAGGCAGACGGCAAAGAGGTTCAATCCAATGAGTATGCCTCCCTCGTGGATCTGGGCGATGGTGTTTTCTGTCTCGAATTTCACTCCAAGATGAATTCCCTGAACCAGGATATTATTCAGGCCATCCACGCCGCTATCGATTATGTCGATACCCATGGGGTCGGGCTCGTGATCGGCAACCAGGCCGGCGGTATGCCGGGAGCGTTTTCAGCCGGGGCCGATCTGGCTGCCGTGAGACAGGCGGTGACGGAAAACCGCTTCGAAGAAATCGAACAGATGATCAAGGACCTCCAGTACGGTCTCCTGAAGGCCCGCTATGCGCCCTTTCCCGTTGTTGCAGCACCCTATGGCCTGGCCCTGGGTGGCGGGTGTGAGGTCTGTCTGGCCTCGGACCGGGTCGTGGCCCATAGCAGAACTCTACATGGGTCAGGTTGAATTCGGTGTCGGTCTCCTGCCGGCCGGCGGCGGATGCCTGGCCTTGTGGCGAAACTTTGTGGATTCGATTCCCGAAGCAGCCGCAGGGGATGTCGACCTGACGCGATTCTTTATACCGGCCTTTATGGCCGTTGCCATGGCCAAAGTCTCCATGTCCGCTGCCGAGGCAAGGGCCAACGGCTTTCTGAATCCCACGGACCGGATTGTTTTCAACCGTGATTATCTGGTGGGAGAATCGAAAAAAGAGGTGCTGAGAATGGTGGACGCAGGGTATGCGCCCCCGGTCAAACGAAAAATAAAAGTTCTGGGAGAAGCCGCCCAGGGAATGGCCAGTACACAGATAGCAGACATGCAGCGCGCCGGGTATATCAGTGAATACGATGCCTTTGTTCTCAAACGGATCGCCTATGTCATGAGCGGTGGCAGTGTCCGTGCCAACAGCACCATCGAGGAAGACGTCATCCTGACACTGGAAAGAGAGGCCTTCATCGATCTGCTGAAAGAAGAAAAGACCCTGGCCAGGATCGATCACATGCTCAAAACAGGCAAACCCCTCAGGAATTGAAACCTTTAAAAGGATAACATCAGCGGCATACGCCGCTGCACATAAAATCGCAGAAGCGATTTTATTCAAGGAGGATAAAAAATGAAAGATTCCTATATAGTGACATCCGTGAGAACACCCGGGTGCAGACGCAACAAAGGCGCCTTCAAGGACACGAGACCCGATGATCTTCTCTCCTTTATTTTGGATGCCGCTGTCGACAAGACAGAAAACCTCGAGAAAAAGGATGTTGACGACATCATGATCGGGTGCTCTTTTCCGGAAGCGGAGCAGGGGCTCAATATCGGCCGTCTTGCATCCCAGATGGCAGGTTTTCCCAACGAGGTGACCGGTGCCACAGTGAACCGGTTCTGTTCATCCGGTCTGGAAGCCATCGCCCTGGCCGCGTTGAAAGTACAGGCGGGATGGGCGGATGTGACCATTGGCGGGGGTGTCGAATCCATGACCTATGTCCCCATGGGCGGATCCATACCCCGGCCACACCCGACCTTTGCCAAAACACAGTCGGAACTCTATATATCCATGGGACTGACGGCCGAGAATGTGGCCAATCGATACAACGTCACCAGGGAACAGCAGGATGAATTTGCCGCCCTGTCCCAGCAGAAGGCCGCCGCAGCGCGGGCAAACAAGTGGTTTACGGAAATCGTGCCGACCCCGGCTGCGCGCTTCGTCCAGGAAAAAAACGGTACATTTCGCAAGGAAACCTTTATCCAGGATCATGATGACGGTATTCGGGATTCCACAACGGCCGAGGGCCTTGCAAAATTGAGACCGGCTTTTTCCGCTACCGGCTCTGTAACGGCCGGCAACTCATCACAGATGACGGACGGGGCTGCCGCCACCATCCTGGCCAGCGCAGAAAAAGTCCAGGAACTGGGTCTCAAGCCGGTGGCAAAATTCCTCTGCTATGCGACCGCAGGCTGTCACCCGGACGAGATGGGCGTCGGCCCCCTGGTGGCCATTCCCAAGCTGCTCAAACTGGCTGGATTGGAAATCAGCGACATCGGGCTTTTTGAAATCAACGAGGCCTTTGCATCCCAGGCCATCTACTGCACCCGGGAACTCGGTATCGACATGGACAAGGTGAATATTCATGGAGGAGCCATCGCCCTGGGTCACCCCCTGGGATGTACCGGTGCCAAACTATGTGCAACCCTTTTGACCAATATGCGCAAAAAGGGTGCCCGCTACGGCGTGGAATCCATGTGTATCGGCGGGGGCATGGGTGCTGCCGCGCTGTTTGAGTTATGCGAATAAAATTTCGTACCGAAATTTTATGAGACGCGGCGTTGCCGCTTTTTAATAAAAAAGGTTGCCTTATCGGCAACCTTTTTTGTTTTTTCGGACCTATAAACCAAACATCGGCATTACAGCCACTTTAGAACGAGTTTTTCACAGCCGAATAGGGATTATCCAGCGGTCGCGTTATTCGCCCTTCTTTTTGTACATTGTTCCGTTTATTTTTAGTTTGAAACTTGTTCGGTGGGCAGGTCATTGACAATCTTGATGTATACCGGGTCATCAGGCCACGCGATTTCCAAAATGCCGCCCGGAACGATCTCCTGACCATTCCAGAAAACGGATTGGATTATGCCAGCCAGACTGCCGGCCCGCTCCGCAAAAAAGTCCTGAATCGTATCGCCCTTCAACCAGACGCCCGCTTCCAGAAAAAAGGGTCCCAGTTCCTTCAGGATCAGGTTGAAAAGCTTCACCGTTACCCAGCCGGTATTTCCGGCTGTCATATCACTGTCGTCGGGGTGGGAAATACTGCCGCGCATCCAGCGGTACTTGCCCCCTTTCCTGAAGGTCGCTCCCACAAGACCCGGCATGGCAGCCGAAAGCGCCAGAACGGCATTGTTTTTGACCGCTGCCGTTGCAGGATCATCCACGGGTTTGCTGTTCAGAAAAAGTGTTTGAATCCGTTCATCGAAATAAGATTTATCCAGACCGAGCCGATCACAAAGGAGCGTCTGCACCGACTCCCCGATCCGGGCTTTGATCATGAAGCCTCCGTTCAGCAGGCCCACGAATTTGGAATCGTCACTCGCCGTTAAGGGTCAAGACCAGACCGGGTTGCGGCATGTCACCGGAGGCATTCTCCTGATTTGATTTCATGGGCAACACCCTTTTTGCAGGGATCCGACATTTGGATCCGTATAACATCTACAGTATAAAAGGGGAGACAATCTGCGTCTCCCCTTTTTGTATTTTCACACACGCTCCATCAGCGGGTATTAGAAGTTAAACACGCTGTCCAGTTCTTCATCACTTACGCCGAAGGTCACATTGTGCGGCGCGATGGGTTCTGTTTTGAAGAAGGCCGGCAGCCGGTCATCCTTGGATGTAAACCCGGCAGCGGCATTGAATTCCCGCTCCTTTTTCAGGATCGATTTGCCCAAGAGCCGAGACATCGTCCGCTGTACAACGGCTGTCCACTGAATCCGCTGATCACATCCAGAAGCGCCTGAAACGTTTCTGCCTGGTCCAGGATGGCAAAAGCAATAAACAGGCACATGCCCGTTGCATCGATGGCAGCCGTGGCGATCTGAAGATTCCGGGAAAGTTCCACCTGGCCTTCAGGTTTGGTGGCATCCACAGTCCCGCCCACCCCCAGAACATTTGCCGTAACGGAGTAACCGGCTGTGTGGTCGGCGCCCATTGTGGTCGTGGCATAGGTGACACCGATTCCCTGAACGGCCCTGGGGTCATAGGCGGGCATGGCCTGCCGCTTGACCACCGGAACCCGCTCCACGCCGAAAACCTGGCCGGTCACTGAAGCGCCATTACCCAGGATCCTTCCCAGAGGCGTGCCCTGGCCGACTTCCTTGAGGAGCTTGATGGCGGCTTGGGCATCACCGAATTTGGCGACACCCCCTTCCATGGCAACACCGATGGTGGCCCCCATTTCGATGGTGTCCAGCCCGAAATCGTCATCCATACGGTCCATCTCGGCAATGGCATCCAGATCATCGATGCCGCAATTGCCGCCATGGGCCCAGACGGTTTCATACTCGGGCTGTTTGGTCAGGAAATTACCGTTTTTGTCGTAAAAAGTTCCTGAACATCGAATGATGCACCCCCTGTGGCATCCGTGGGTGGCGGAGCCTTCGCCACCCCTGGTGTTTTCCAGTTCCGCCTGTGCCTCACCACTGATCTTGGATGCACCGGCAAACTGGCCAGTGGAAAAATTGTTGGTGGGATATCCGCCAGCTTCGTTGATGACGTTGGTCAGCACGTTGGTGCCATAGGCCGGCAGGCCTTCCCCTGTAACAGGGTGCTTTTTCAAACCGGCAACAAAGGCCTTGTTGGCTTCCTTGAACTTATCGGGGTCTGCGGCTTCACGTCTGGCCGTGCCTTCGTCATCCACGATAATCACCTTGAGACCTTTGGACCCCATGACCGCGCCCACACCACCCCGGCCGGCATGCCGGGTCGGACGCTGTTCCATATCCGTAAAGGCGATGGATGCAGCCGACATCTTCATCTCCCCGGCAGGCCCGATACTGATGCAGGCCACCTTGTCACCGTATGCGGCCTTCATTTTTTCAACCAGATCGTAATTACCAAGCATTTTCAAGCTGTTATCAGCCGCTATCGTGGCGCCATTCTTGTTGATGACCATTTTATAAAGCGTATCGTCTGCGGGCCGTCCCTCCAGGATAATGGCAGCAACCCCGAGCCTTGCCAGCATCTGTGACGGCTGACCACCCGAGTTGGCCTCCTTGATGCCGCCTGTGAGCGGGCTTTTACATCCCACGGAAATACGACCGGACATGGCCGCTGCAGATCCGCTGAGCATCCCGGGTGCGATCACGAGTTTGTTATCAGCTCCCAGAGGATGGCATAATGGTGGCACTTCCTTTGCTACAACCGCCGACGTCATGGCCCGACCGCCCAATCCTGCGTAGTCGCCCAGTGGCTCAACGATGATCTGGGGACCCCCTTCCTCTCCCATTTTTACGCGTAAGATTTTGTCCATCGATTGCCTCCTTTTTGGTTGTTTTCGTATGTTAGCCGATTAACGAACGTTGGTATAAAAAAGAAAATTAGTTTTTTGAAGACGCTGTCATGCTTCGGCATTACTTCTGAAATAAGCGGATCCCGTCAATACTGAGGATAGATAATTGATCTTCTGTAATTATGGGTATTGCCTGGTAATGTCAAGGAAAACCAGGAATAACATCGCGTAGCGATGTTATTTGGCGCGGCTTTGCCGCTTAAAATAGATCCTGAAACATTCTTGCGTGAACCCTGATGCTGGGACGCCGGGATGCTTGGAAGCTGCTATCTACTTTAAGCCGTCAGCCACTCCTCGAACCCTTGTATCACCCTCAGACCCTCGAACCCTTTTATTTACACCATGCTCTGTATGTTGGATATCCGATCGGCCAGGTTTTTAAGATTGGTTTGAGCCGCCTTTACAAACGTTTTCAGATCGACTGTTTCTTCCGCATCAAAGGGGGTCACAGTGGCCGCGAAGTTGATATCGAATGGGATTTCGTTTATTACCATCTCGTGGGATTTCAATAATTTCGAAATTCTCTCCAGGGCGATCTTGGCATTGTCGCCTGTGGTCATGGGTTGAATCACCACGATCATTTTGGCCCCCAGCATCCCCACGAGATCGGTTTCCCTGACAATACGCGTCAGGGCACCCACAAACACTGCGATAATGTCTTCCATTCTGACGCTGCCCGGCTTTGCAGCTTCTTTAGGGGCCGCCTTCACCACCGTAAAGGAGAGGATCGAAAAAGGGGTATCGTAGCGGTTGGCTCTTAAAATCTCCTTTTCCAGCACAAAGAGAGTGCTCCCCCGGTTCAGGCTGCCCGGTGGGGTGAGTTTTGATTTTTCTTTCTCTTTTGGAGCCGGTTTGGCCATAATATCGTCATAGATCTCCTGAAACATGCTCTCCTGGACGCCCCGTTCCGCCAGCGTTTCCTTGACCTGCAGAACAATCGCCGTTAATTCATCGTCATCCTTTGCATGGGTTTTAAGTAATTTCAACATGTCCGCTTTTGTCGGCGGCCGGGCATCTTCCGAGCGCATCTGATTAAAAACCATGCTGGACTTGAGATGACGGATGCTATCCTCCATCCGCTCGGTCAAACGCTCCTCCATTCTTTTCAGAACATCGAGATCGATATCCTTATGCTTGAGTTTGTCCACGAGTTCCGTACGGATCCGTGAAAAAATACTGTTGACCTTGCCCCCGGCGACATCACCGGTTTCTTTCATGGCTTCCAGGGTCAGCTCACTGCCGGCTCGTTCGACATAATCCACCAGGAGATCGGACAGAATGCGATCGTCCTGACCGCTTTTACGTATCTCGGCTGCAAGATAGATAAGCTCTGCGGTCCCCTGGGGATTCTTGACGATTTCCTGAATCAGGTCCTCCCCTTCCAGGCCAATGGCTTCGGCGCTTTGTTCGAGAACACGTGTCAGTTCGTCGCTCTGGAGCTCCTCTTTCAATTCCTGAACAAATTGAAGGTAGTCCGTCATGGGCATCCCGGCGTCCAGAAGGGCCCGCTTGAGTTTCGGTATGATCCGCTGAAGCTCCGCCGTATCCGTCGTCATGCGCAGGACAATCTGAGCCAGGCGCTTGATGGATACCGCCCCTTGGTTGTACTCCCCGGTAATCAGTCGGATCAAAACACTGTCCGCGACCTCGTCCACCTCATGGTCGATAATCTGCTGATCGAGATAGACCACGCCCTGGGCCTTTTGCGCCTCAATGCCCTGAATCAGCCGGCGTTTCAGTTTAAAAATATCTTCAGCAAGCTCGGTGATGTTGACATCGGTCTTGCTTGCTATCACCCCGTTGACCTCTTCCTGAAAACGATTCAGGCTTTGCACCAGGGCGGTCCCAGGCTGAACACTCCCGTCTTCAACTTTCCTGGCCGCTGCCAGATCTTCTTCGATGAGCATCTGAGAAAATTCGGCCGGTCCCTGCATCAGGTTTTGAACCGAAATGTTCTTCTGGGCCTCCTCCGAAAGGATATCGGCAGTCATGATCGCTAAAAGGTCTTCCGTGGTCGGACCTCCCGATCCCTCCCCTTCAATCCGGCTGCTTTTAACCACCTGCTCATCGTTCTTGATCTTCTGGTAGACAAAATAGTTAATCAGAATTTTATCCAGACCCTTTTTCTGCACGGCCTTTTTCATGGCGTCCGCATTCGGATATCGATTGAGATCCGCCAGTATCTCCAGAAACTGGGTCAGATCCGCCAGGGTCATACCGGCCTCGAAGGCCAGGGACTGAATGTCGGCTTTCTTGAAATGGGCCGTCATCCTATTGGTATTGATGCGGGAATCAAGGGCCTCGTCTTCAACAAACAACTGGTCCTGGTGAAGCGACAAGGCAATGGTGGGTAAAACCTTAAAGCCGTCCTGAAACGATTCGTATGCCCGTTCCAGCGAGCCGATAACCGACTTGTGGTAAACATTGTACATGGAAATCTGGTTGAACACCAAATTGAAATTTCTGCCGATGGTATCCGAAAGCTGTTTCTGGAGGCCTGCTTTATCCATCATTCGATTCCTTCACGATCACTGTTTGTGAAAATGGTTCTCTTCCGGGATGACGCCCCTTAACCCTTTAGGTGGTTCTTACGGTACCACTTCAGGGCCTGAATAAATTCGGAACACGTGGAAAAACGCTTCTCCGGATCATATGCCATGGCCTTGCCGATAATACGGTCCAGGCTTTCGTGCAGATGGGCATTGAGTTGTGATGGCTTTTTCAAAAAAATGCCCTTGGGATCTTTCTGCTTGTGCGTCAGGAGCGCTATCATCGAGGGATAGCGCACGAACGGCAGTTTCTCCACGAGCATTTGAAACAGCATCACCCCCACGGCATAGATATCCGCCCGTCCGTCCACGTCTGTGGTGGCGATCTGTTCGGGCGCCATGTAGAGCGGGGTACCCAGAATAAGCTCCTTTCCCAGTTCATCTCCCCTGGTAAATCGGGCTGTTCCAAAATCTGAAATCAGCGGTCGCCGGGTATGCGCCTCAATCAGAATGTTAGGTGGCTTGATATCACGGTGGACAATCCCCTGCCCGTGTGCATAGCCGAGCGCCTCCAGAACATGAATAACCACATTGAATGTCGGTATCAACGGCAACACTCTCTTGGACGGAATTACATTTTTCTTGGCCTTGTTGATATAAACCAGCAGGTCTTTTCCCTGAACCAGCTGCATGCTCATGAAGAGAAACTCGTCGGTTTCCCCCACTTCGTAGATGGGGATAATATTGGGATGGGAAAGTATGGCCGCGGCCTCGGCTTCCTGTTGAAACCTCTCGGCGGCAGACTGTGTCATGAGTACCTTGGGTAATATTTTCACGGCAATCTTACGCTTCAGGGTTCGCTGATATCCCTCAAACACCACGGCCATGCTCCCTCGGCCAAGTTCCTTCAAAACCGTGGCAGTTCCGATGTCCATTCCGTAAAACTTCTTCGCGTCAATCGATTTTATCGTCATCATTCTGACTAAAATGATAGGGCCATTTGAAATTTGAGGTATGAATGGGTTTGTTTAACACAGAACTATAAACTATTTCAATGGCTTTTCCTTGAAGAGCCCGGCATGTCCTTGAAAAGATTGTGCTGATGTGTTTGTGGAAATGATAGAAAAACAGAAGGATCAAGAGGGGGTTCACCTGGAAATTGTGCGTTCAGGTGCTATCTGGATTCCTGATAGTCGGCGCTGTTGCGACGTTCCTTGCCGGTTCTCCGTTCCGGTATATGAAATGCATAGGAGAAATGGCGTCTATCGTCTTCGGAGCGTCGTTCGCTATTATCCATGAGAGATGTTCGCATCATGATTTAAGCATTACTGATAAATATTGCCCGTTGTCAACCCCAAAATATGAATTCCGTGCTTTCCTTGATAACCATCCGTAAAAATCATCTCATTTCCACCCCTTACCATGCCGATTATGCCGGCCAACATTACTCATGCCCTGCATGCCGAAAAACGATTTAAGATGCTTCTGGTCATGATCCGCGGCGAATAATATGAAATGAGGGTAGCATGAAACTCACCTGGTTCGGCACTGCCGGATGCATATCAACCTGCCCCGCTATCTGCCCTCGCTGCGCAACTACCCTGAAGGTCAGGTCCTCAGCTGGCGCATCCGTCTCGAGGGAAAAACCCTTCATCAGGACAATTTTTTTCCGCCGATTTCTACCCTGGTGGACACGGAACCTTTTGTAACCCAGGTCCGGGCATCCCATCCTGATATCACTGTCCGGATACTGGGCATCAATGAGACCTTTGAAATATAGAATTTCCGAGACGTTTATTTAGACTGCCGCGTTTTTAGGTTGATTCTCCGGGCATGTCCATATAAGCTCATGCGTCGAATTGCCGGAGCACCCGTTTTTCGGTTACACCGCTTGTCATAATAATGTTCCGAAAATAGGATGGCGGCATAAGGGGTTGTAGCAGAAAAAAGGTCCTCAATCGGAACGTTTTTCTGACAACCCCTATACCGTGCATGCTGTTTCGTATCAATGTCGGAAAGGAACTATCTTGAATCCAGAAGAAAAAAAAATCATGGGCCTCGTAACCACCTCCCACGGTCTGGTCCATTTGTATGAAGGCGTTCTGCCTCCGCTCCTGCCGCTGGTCATGGCGGAGTTTGGTACGGATTATTTCACCATGGGTATCATCGTTTCGGTGTTCTCATATGCCTTTGGGCTCGGATCCCTGCCGGCCGGTATTCTGGCCGATAAAATAGGCCCGCGACGCCTGGTAAGCCTCTTCCTGTTCGGTGCCGGAAGCGCCGGTGTCCTGGTTCTGCCTGCCGGTTCACTGCTCTTTTATGCCATCATCATGGGACTGATAGGTGCCTTCTGCAGCACCTATCACCCAGCGGCCAACACCTTGATCTCCCTGGGCATCAAGGGAAAGGGTAATGCCTTTGGTCTCCACGGTATCGCCGGCAGCATTGGAATAGCCGTTGTACCTGTTTTGTCCGCATGGGTCGGCACGTTGCTGGGATGGCGGGCGCCGCATGTTTTTTTCGGCCTGATCGGCATCGGCCTCGGCTTCTTTTCCCTGACCCTGCCCAAACGCCCGACAATCCAGAACGGGAGCACGCCACAGACCGGACCCCGGACCGTTCCAGAACAGAAAGTGTCTATCCTGTCGCTGACGTTTTTCTTTCTGTCAGCCACAGCCCTGGGACTGTCCTATAAGGGGATCATGACCTTCCTTCCCACTTACATGGGTCAAAATATCCAGCTGAGCTTCCTGAAGATGGATATCGTGGCTCTGGGAGGTACCTTCGCAACCCTTGCCCTGATATCCGGGGCGTTTGGTCAGTATGTTTCCGGCCGTCTTACCGATAAATACCCGGTGGAAAAGATATACCTCGGCGCGGTGTGTATGGGCACTATTTTTGTCTTCCTCATGTCCTGTTCCAAGGGGTTACTGCTGCTGCTGGCATCCATCTTTTATGCTTTTTTTTACTTTGCGGTTCAGCCTGCTCAAAACTACATCATTTCAAAATACCTGCCTCAGCATCGGCAAGGTCTAGGGTATGGCACGCTCTTTATCCTCACCTTCGGGGTTGGATCCACCGCAGCCGCAGTTTCCGGCTACCTTGCCGATCTATATGGCCTGCAAATCGTATTCTACGCCATGGGGTTCTGTTTGCTGGTATCCGCGGGGCTTGTTCTGGGACTGGTGTTGATGCAGAACAGCCCTAAGCATTAAGCCATAAGCTGTAAGCGGCTATACGCTTACAGCTTACGGCTTACGGCTTATCCGGTACTTACCGATCCGATCGTTGTGCAGACTCCCCAGATAAAGGAATCCATCGTGCTCCCGGGCACTGGTAATCTCCTTTAGATGATCGCCGGTGGGATCCTGCAGATTCTCCAGAATGTCACCCTTTTCATTCAGCGCCAGAACAAACCCGTATGGTTTTGGCTTGGGCCACAGAAACTTGGGAAGTCTTGATAGTATTTTCTTGAGCAGCGGGTTCGGGTGCATCTTGTCCATCTGATCGTTTCGGACGGTAAAAAGCGCCAGCCAGAAGGTGCCCCGGCGGTTGGAGGTGATATTGTCCGGAAAGCCGGGCAGGTTGTCCGCAAAGATATCTGATGTCCCGGCCTTTGGCCCCTTGAGCCAGTAACGCTGAATACGATAGCGGTAGGTCTCGTTCACCAGGACAAAATCCTCATCCCGGGAAAGTGCAACGCCATTTGCAAAATAGAGGTTGTACAGAAGAACTTCGGCTTTTCCGGATTCCGGGTCATAACGCAAAAATCGACCGTTGGGTCGCGATTCTAAAAGATCAAAAAGATACTCATTCTGCGGGTAGGTATGGCTTGCGTCCGTAAAATAAATGATGCCGTTCGATGCGATATCAAGATGATCCGTGAACCTGTATGGCAGACCCTCGGCTTCCGTTGAAAGAACCGCAATGTTGCCTCCCGGGTCGATGGAGAGAAGACCCTTATAGGCATCCGCCACGATAAGGTTGTTCTTCCTGTCGAACGCCAGGCCCAGTGGCCGCCCGCCTGTTTCGGCGAAGATCTCGACACTGCCGTCTTTCCGGATACGAACGATCTTCCCGTCCTGCGTACCACCGTATATTCTCCCTTCCGTATCCAGAACGACATCTTCGGGACCGTTTACGCTGCCCCTGGCAATCAGCTCTGCCTCCAGCAGCTTTTTATTGGGCGCCAGGATACCGGTCATTTCAGGTTTTGGCGAAGGGCTGTATGCGACAGGATCTATCTTTGTGGGCCAGAGTAGCAGATATGCAGATAGGATTATACCAGCGACGATCACAGTCATAACTATTCTTTTCATCGGTTCCTCCTGTCAGCTGTAAGCCTTAAGCAATAAGCGTTTAGCGGCTTACAGCTTATCGCTAATGGCATCTCCTCACGTATTCTCAAGGCTACCCTCCCGAAACAGTTGCAGTTGAAGCCGGATCTCGCTCGCTGCGGTCATGTTGTTGATTCTATCATCCTTTTATGATACCGAATCAAGGCTTTTGTCAAGGAGGACATATGTCGGGTTTTCAGGAAATATTGCTGGTTGCCGTTATTCTTTTGGGTATTTTATTCGTACCACGCATGCTGCCAAGAAAGGGCGTGCAGACATCGGCCCGGCCTGCAATCGTCATCTCACGCAATCTGCGGGTAGCCATTGCCGCTTCCGTGATTTACCCGGCCATCGCAGCCGCATTTTTGCAGCCCTGGCGCAAAGATTTGATTCTTTTTTTATATGCCGGTCTGGGACCGGTGTTACTGGGTTGGCTGTTGTATTGGGTGTTCAGCGGACGCAAAAAGTAGATACCCGGGTCCAAAGGGCCCGGCACTGATTCAACCCTATAAGGGATTAATATTATGCACATTCAGCGTGTGATGAATTCTAAATCCGAAGATCGAAATACGAAACAAATACAAATATCAAATGCTCAAATGATTGAAGAACATCGCAGTAAGCTATGAGGAACGTTCGCCGTACGGCAGAATCTACGGGAATGCGCTCGTTGTTGCGTTCGATCATAGTGCGAATTTGGATCATTCAAGGTATTGTTTTGATCATTCGGATTTGATCCTGTACGGTATTGCTTCGGATGCGAATTTCGTGCTTCGGATTTGAGTATCTACCGTCATCGGCATAGAGCCTTCAACTCGTTTCCGTTTCATCAACCCAATGAACCCAAGAAACTCAATAAACTCGATAAACCCTTATTCACCCTCGAACCCTGTCTTACCGCCCCACCATCTCCGATAATATTCGTTTCCCCTGGTCACTCAGTCCCAGTGTTTCCAGTTCCCGCAACAATTGATCGCGGGTGCCATTCCCGCCTGTATATCCATTCAAACGCGCCACAGCCGTGGATGCCACAAAATCCCGGTGCTGCGGATAGATGCGCGACATCTCACCCTTGAGTTTAACATGTTGTTTCAGAATATATTTCTGATGATAATCTTCGGCCATGGTGAAAGATCGAAGCGGCAGCACTTCGGTCCTGATGGTTCCGTTGTTTTTCTGCTCCACGTCATGTTTGGAATCCATTGCCTGCCGGCGCTGCTCATCGTCGTGGTAAAATATCGCATGCATATATTGCCGCGATCCACTTCGGCGGGTCGGCTGGTGGCTGTTCCAGAAAATCTCCAGCAACTGGGCATACGTGATGCGCCCGGGGTCAAAATCAACCTGTACGGTTTCCGTGTGATCACCCATGTGCCCGTAGCTGGGTCCCTCCATCTCGCCGCCGGCATATCCCACACGCGTACGGATGACACCCTCGATAATCCCGAACCGGGATTCGATGCCCCAGAATCATCCCAGCCCGAAAGATGCGGTTTCATAGTTGGATGGCGCTGCCGTATCCATAGAAGGCAGGCTCTTTTCAATGCTCATGGAAGACTCCCTTGTTTTTGATTCATGACTGCTTGCGGGTTCTATGGCTTGGGAACAGGTCCACAAAAACAACATCGAACCCAACAGGATGCAATACCATCCCTTGTCTATACGGTCATTTTTTTTCATCGCAGTTATCCTTTCTTTTCAAAGATAGAGCATACTTGTAACAGCGACTATAAACCCACAATAAGCACGATTTGGAATATTTGTGTAAAGATTTGATAAAGATTGCGGGAGTAAATAGGGGACGTCCTTGACTAATTTGACTAAACGAATCGCGCACTCCATGATCAAATAAACCTTTGCGGACCAGATACAAATTAGTCCAATTAGTCAAGGACGTCCCCTATTTTTTCCGGAACAGGAATTTCTTTGGTATAGACCACCACCTGATTCCGCCCGTTTTCCTTGGCCGCATACAAAGCCGCATCGGCCCGTTGCAACAGATCATCGATGTTTTTGCCATCATCGGGAAACGTTGCGATACCCAGACTGATGGTCACCGGCGGCAGGCTGCCGACCACAATTTCGGAGACACCTTTGCGAAGGCGGTCAGCCAGAATAAAGGCGGCTTCCTTGACGGTTTCCGGTAGAAACATGATAAATTCTTCGCCGCCATATCGACCGACACTGTCCACGTCTCGAACACTTTTCTGCAGGAAGGCGCCAACGGCTTTCAGTACCTTGTCTCCGGCAGTATGCCCGTATGTATCATTGACGGTTTTAAACTGATCCAGATCTCCCATGACCACGGACAAACTTTTTTTATACCGCTGAGTACGGTGAATTTCATCCTGAAGCTTGGCCATGAAATAGCGCCTCACATGCAGACCGGTCAATGAGTCATTGATGGCCATTTCCCACAACTGCGCCTTGCTGATGGAGATTGCTGCCTGGTCTGCCACCGCCCCCAGCATCTCGATATCCTCATCCGTAAAACCGCCGCCGGTCTTCTTGTTGGTGACATTGATAACACCGATGATGTCATCGTACACTTTCATGGGGATGCAGGCAATGGAGTCTGCAAAGGATGCACTGCCCCCGATAAATCTGTTGTCTCCATCGGTTTTGTTGATGAAGGTCGGTTCCCCTGTTTGGAACACGGTCCCGGCAACACCTTCTCCCGGCTCGAAGGTTTTGCACTTGATTTCATTGTTGTTGACTTTCCGCTGGTACTCTTTGTCTTGCAAGCCTGCCAGTACGCGAACGCTCAACTGGTTCGTATCCGGGTCGTGAAGCATGATGGAGCCCTTCTCGGCGACCGTCACCTCGATAGCCTGGTTCAGTATGTACTTCAAAAGGCTCTTGAGATCACTGATATAGGTCATGGCCCGCCCGATATTATAAAGAAGAGACAGGTTGTTAAGCGTCTTGTCCAGATCCTCCTTTTCCTTTTTATGCCGTTCATACAGGAGGCAGCTGTTGATGGAGACGGCCGCATGCATGCAGATCCGTGTTAAAAAGTCGAGATGAAATTCATTTTTGGAAATTGCCTTAAGAGATTTGTTCAACGCCACCAGACCGATGACATTCTCCTTCATGTTCAACAAGACCCATGTCACCGATTTCAGGCTTTTTGGTTTTTCCTCCTTGAAAAACGACTTAACTTCAGGAATATCATCAATGGCTTCCATGGGTTGAAAGCCGTTTTGACGCAGCCGGGATAAAAAGCCACCCCCACTTTTGAGTTCATCTTTCCAGACCTTGAATCCCTGGTTGTAAACAAGGCTAAAGCTGTTGATCTCCTGATTGAAATTGAAAATAGCGATGGCATCGGCACCCAGTTTTCTGCTGAGTATGTCGGCAAACGTTCCATACAATTCATCGGAGCATCGGGTGTCGCTCAACTGATGCACTGCATCAAGAAGTTCACTCAGCTCTTTTATGCGGGGATGCGTGTCGTCCTGAACATTGGCAATTTGATCTGTCATGGCTACCTTTCATGGAATAGGAGCAGCTGTAAGCTATAAGCAATCTTAGCGCTTACAGCTTACGGCTTATAGCTTGAATCAATTCAATTAAAACCCTTCAAAGGGTTCCCGTTTGACGAATCGGCCCCTGCCTATTTCGCCGACAAAGGCAACCTGTTCGCCATTCCACTCGGCAACCCGCTTGCCTCTGGAATAAACAGCATACGGCATACCGGTCATTTCCATGCCTTCATAAGGTGTGTAATCGACATTCATATGAAGTTTATCCTGGGTAATTGTAAATTTCTGATCCGGATCGAAAACAACGATATCGGCATCCTTGCCCACGATGATTTCACCCTTGTCCTTTAATCCAAACATCCGGGCAGTTCCCGTAGAAAGAACATCCACCATCCGTTCGAGGCTGATGCGGCCTTTGACGACACCTTCCGTATGCATCAGCATGAGAAGTGTTTCGATGCCTGGCGCACCATTGGGAATTTTTTTATAGTCATCCTTTCCAAACATGTCTTTTTTACCATGGAAGTCAAACGGGCAATGATCCGTTGCAACCACCTGGAGATCCCCACCCTTCAAGCCCCCCCACAAAGCCTCGCTGCTTTCTTCTGTTCTCAGTGGCGGTGACATGACGTACTTGGCGCCGTTAAAATCCGCCTCCTTGTAGCGATCTTCATTCAAAAGTAAATACTGGGGGCAGGTCTCTGCAAACACATCGATGCCGTGATCTCTGGCTTCTTTAACCTTGAAAAGCCCTTCTTTGGAAGAAAGATGGACAATATAAATCCGTGAACCGGTCAGTTCCACCATTTTAGCGGCCCTGAAAACAGCCTCTTCTTCGGCAATATTGGGCCGGCTGACGGCATGGTAATAGGGTGCCAGCTTTCCTTCCTTTTCGAGCACTTCGTTCATGTGCTGAATGATGTAGACATTTTCCGCGTGGACTTGTACCAGCCCGCCATATTTTTTCGTCTCCTCCAGGAGTTTGATCATGGTGGCATCATCCACCCTGAAATCATATACCATGAATATCTTAAAGCTGGGTGTGCCGTAATCCAGGATTGCCTTTTTGACCTCCTCGATAACCTCCGGTCTCGGATCCATGACAGCAGGATGCAATGAGAAGTCCACCGCCGCTTTTCCTTCGGCCCATGATTTTTTCCTCTCCAGAGCCTCCAGCAGGGATTCACCTTTTTGCTGCAGATCAAAGTCGACCACCGTGGTGACACCCCCACACGCGGCTGAAATGGTACCGGTTTCGTAGTCGTCCTGTGCACTCGTTCCCATAAACGGCATGGAGATATGCGTATGGGGATCGATGGCTCCGGGAAGCACATATTTCCCTTTTGCATCGATGGTTTCGTCTGCGACAACGTCAAGACCCTTTCCAATGGATTTGATCTTATCACCTTCCGTATAAATGTCCGCAACATACCGCCCGGTCGAGGTTACAATCGTACCGTCTTTAATAAGTACACTCATTGGGTCCCTCCTTGGTAAATGCTTCAAACTTGATCTCACTCTCCAGGTTTTTATCCATTACCCGCGTCTCACCACGGCGCCATGCTGCCGGCATCTCCTTAAACGAAATCAACCCGGGCACGGGGCAAACAAAGCTGCAGAGCATGCAACTCAAACACTTGTCTTCCATCAGTTTCGGTCTGCGCGCTATTGCATCCCACTCGATTGCCTGGCCGGCGGCATCGGTGCATACGGTGTAACACTGACCACACCCCACACATTTATCGAGATCGTACTGAGCAATACCCTGGCGGTTCAGATCAAAATGATCGGTGGTTTTCAGGTTTGGCAGTGCCTTGCCCACCAGATCGCTGACCCTTGTTATGCCGCGCTGGGCCATAAAGTCCGACAACCCTTCGATCATGTCTTCAACAATTCGGTAGCCGTAGTGCATGATGCCGGTGGTCACTTGTATCGTCGAGGCACCCAGCAGGATGTATTCCAGGGCATCGATCCAGGTCTCGATGCCTCCGATCCCGGAGAGTGGCAGCGCAAGACCTTCGCACCTGGCCATGTCGGCAATGAAATGCAGCCCGATGGGTTTGATGGCCGGCCCGGATGTGCCGCTGACAGCCCCTATGCCGAATATATTGGGTTTTGGAACCAGGTCTTCCAGACCCACCTCTGATATGCCGCTCACCGTGTTGATGGCGGAGATGGCGTCAGCGCCACCATTCTTAGCATAAATAGCCGGTTCCGTCATATCCGTAATATTGGGGGTCATCTTGGCGATCACCGGGATGGAAACCGTGTTCTTGACCGTCATGGTAAATTTTTCAATCAGGTCAAACGCCTGACCCACATGATGCCCCGATCCCTCGATGCACATATGGGGGCAGGAAAAATTGAGTTCCAACATGTCCGCACCATTGTCCTCGGACACCTTGGCCAGATAGGCCCACTCTTCGTTGGAAAACCCCATGATACTGGATATCAAAATGTGCGCTGGATAATGTTTTTTCAGATAGAGAAAATCGGCCAGGTTGTCCTTCAAGGGCCGATCGGAAATCTGTTCCACGTTCTGAACCCCCACAACCCGTTTGGCGCCATAATGAAAAGCGTTCATCCTTGGGGATGGATGGGTGATTTTCAGCCGATCCGAGTTCAGTGTTTTGAACATCACGCCGGACCAACCGGCCTCAAAAGATCGGGCAACCATTTCAGCACTGTTGGACACCGGTGACGAGGAGAGCAGAAATGGGTTTAAAAACGTCTTCCCGCAAAATTCAATGGATAGATCGATGGGTTGACTGGACACTATATATCCTCCTGATTTGGAATAACCTGGAAACAGGTTGCATACATGTAAATCCCGATTTGTCTGAGAAAAAGCATATTTTTTTATCACGAAATATCAATGAAAACACGAAAAAGATCATAAAAATTTCGTGCTTTCGATCTTTCGTGTTTTCGTGATTGTTTTTTCCTTAAAACAGCAACCATTGTCACTTGAAAAACTAAACTGAGGCCAGATATTCCTTGATAGCCCGGGCGGCCACCTTCCCGTCCTGTACGGCGTTAACCACCAGTGCCGGTCCCCTGACGATATCACCGCCGGCAAAAATTCCCTCCACCGACGTTTTACCTGTCTTGGAATCCGCCTGGATGAGATTTTTTGCGTTCAGTTTGATGTTTGGATACCACGCCGGCGACTGGTCATCAGCCTTGTTGCCGATGGCTTCTATGACCACGTCGGTGTCCAGAATCCATTCGGAGCCCTCGATGTTGACAGGTGAGCGTCGGCCGGATGCATCCACGCCGCTCAGAGCCGTACGGACAAGTTTAAGACCCTTTACACGCTTGTTTTCATCGATGACAAAATCCATGGGCTGGTTCAGCAGCAGGAAGTGGACACCCTTCTGCAGCGCCGCGATTCTTTCATCCTCTTCAGCCGGCATCTGGGTGTAAGAGCGTCGGTAAACAAGATAAACATCTTTGGCCCCCAGTCTGGCAGCCGATTCCACGCAATCCATAGCCACGGAACCGCCGCCGATGACAGCCACCGTCTTGTTTTCAATTTCCTCTGCAAAAGATTCCAGCCTTCCATCACGCAATCCCTCCAGATACTTCACGGAACTGTAAAGCCCCTTCATAGGTGGCCCCGCATCTCTCAGGCTCACGGCGTCCCACAATCCAGGTGCCAGAAACACGGCCTGATAGCCTTTCTTGAGGAGATCCTCTGCGCCTTCCCGGCTATCAATGGGAGAGGAACACTTGAATTGAACCCCCAGATTTTTGATATCCGTCATCTCGGCCCCCAGAAAGTCCCGGTCAAAACGGAACGAAACAACACCATAACGCAGTACACCGCCGGGCTCCTTGCGTGCTTCAAAAATCGTTACCTGATAACCGTCCTTGGCCAGTTCCGCAGCACAGCTCAATCCCGCCGGCCCCGATCCCACCACGGCAATTTTTTCAGGCCGCGGTTCTGCTTTCTCGAACACCCTGAAATCCATTTCCCGGGCATGTTCGATAAGAAATCGCTGGATCTTGCCGATAGCGATGGGCCGACCGATACCCGTTGCACTGCACTCTTTTTCACACAACTCGGCTGTGGGGCAGAGCACGCCGCAGGCACCACCGAGAATGTTGTTTTTCTTAATCGTTCGAATGGCCCCTGTGATATTTCGAAACCGGAATTTTCGAATGAATCCAGCCGGGTCTGTTTCCGCAGGGCATGCCTTGGAACAGGGCGCGTCATGGCAAAGAAGACAGCGGTCAACCTCTGCCAGGGCCTGTCCAAAATCAAATCCCTTGTTCATCTGCTTGAAATGATCTGCACAATTCACTCAATGGCCTCCTTTTTATAAACAAACTCTGGGCATATAATGACATATGTCCGACAAAAAAAACATATAGAAAATATGCCATGCTTTTACAATACAAATTACACCAAAAACACTTGACGCAGAATCCCTACATAAGATACATGTTGAACCAAAAATAGCTACAATTTAGATACTACCTCGTAGTAGGAAAGGGGACCGACATGCCACGACTTATTAAGTGCGCCCATATTCAAGCCTCGAATCCAAAACACGACGGAACACCTTCCGAAATCAAGCGCGCCATGATCGAGAAACATATTCCCCTCATCCAAGAGGCTGGGGAAAAAGGTGTGAATATCCTCTGTTTACAGGAAATATTCTATGGACCCTATTTCTGCTGTGAGCAGGACACCAAGTGGTATGCAACAGCCGAAACCGTGCCAGGCCCCACCACCGAGCTGCTGGCCGAATATGCCAAGAAATACAACATGGTGATGATCATCCCCGTTTACGAGGAAGCCATGCATGGTGTTTACTACAATACGGCCGCAGTTGTCGACGCCGACGGTAAATACCTGGGCAAGTTCAGGAAAGTTCAGATCCCCCACACATGGCCCGGTTTCTGGGAAAAATTCTATTTCAAACCGGGCAATCTCGGTTTCCCGGTATTTCAGACCGCCTATGCCAAGATCGGTATCTTCATCTGCTATGACAGACACTTTCCCGAATGTGCCAGGATTCTGGCTCTCAACGGCGCCGAAATCCTTTTCAATCCATCCGCAACAACCGCCGGGAAATCCCAGTATCTCTGGGAACTTGAACAGCCTGCCCAGGCCGTGGCCAACGGTGTTTTTATTGGTGCAAACAACAGAATCGGTGTCGAAAAGCCCTGGGAATTCGGACGTTTTTACGGTTCCAGCTACTTTGTCGACCCGCGCGGCGAAATGCTCGTAAAAGGCAGTGAAGACAAGGATGAAGTCGTTATCGCAGACCTTGATCTTGATTTGATCCGTGAAGTCAGGGATGGTTGGCAGTTTTTTCGGGACAGAAGACCTGAAATGTATACGGAGATTTGCCGGCAACTGCCGTAATAGAGCAGGGTTCAAGGGGTCAAGGATTCACAGGGTTCGATACGAGGCGTGAGCCTTCCTGATTAGCAGCTCTAGACGTTATAAGCTCAACAGGTCTTAAAAGACTAAAAGGCTGTCTTTTTGTTCTTAATATGTTAACCCGACCCAATTGTATGGGCAAACAGGAAGGAGGGGCAAGTACCATGAGCGAAGAAAAAAGTGAACACAAACATTGGATTGTTTACCCCATCGGGAGCAAGCCCAAATGGGGCCTTGCCGTACTACTGGGTATCCAGCAGTATTTGACCATGTTCGGGGCGACCGTACTCATCCCGTTCATCGTTGGCGGTGCCATGGGTCTTCCCCCCGAAGAACTGGCGTTGTTAATCTCAACCATCTTTTTTACTTCGGGATTGTGTACGCTGATTCAGCAGTCCCCTCTCGGGAATAAACTGCCTGTTATCCAGGGTGGGACGTTCTCTTTTCTCGGGCCCACATTCGCAATTCTCGGTCTGGTCACCGCAGAAAAATTTTCATCCGCCGGCATTCCGCTCTGGCAGGTCAAAATCCAGATGGTTTCCGGTGCCATCATGGTCGCATCTGTTGTTGAAATCGTCCTGGGCTACACCGGCATCATGGGCCAGGTCCGAAAACTGATCAGCCCCATCGTCATCGGCCCCACCATCGCCATGATCGGTCTGGCGCTCTTTGGCATCGGTGCTCCCTGGATGGCAAGCAATTGGATCATTTCGTTGGCCACCCTGATAGCCCTGATTCTCTATTCCCAGGTTTTTTCCATCAAATCAAAAGTTTTCATGCTGTTTCCGGTCCTTCTGGCCATTGCCACGGGATGGATACTCTCCCTGCTGGGCACAATTACCGGACTTATTCCCGATGGCAATGCCGCTAACCTGGCCGGCAAACTTGGCCTGATTGCATCAGCTCCTCTGATCAGTTTAAAACCCTTGATGCCGTTTAAATGGGGATTTCCGCAGTTTGGAAGTTCGGTAATGTGGGCCGGTGTCTTTGGTATGCTGGCCGGTTATCTGGCCTCCATGATCGAATCCATTGGTGACTACTATGCCTGCGCCCGTATTTCAGAAGCACCCGTTCCCACGGGAAAAATGATCTCCAGGGGCCTCGGCGCCGAAGGATTGGGGTGTTTTGTTGCCGGTATCATGCAAACCTGTAACGGCACCACCACCTATTCTGAAAACATTGGCTCCATCGGCCTGACCAAAGTGGCCAGCCGGAGGGTCGTGCGCTGCGGGGCAGCCGTCATGCTGGTTATCCCGATAGTCGGCAAATTCGGTGCTGTGCTGGCAACCCTGCCCATGCCCGTGGTCGGCGCCATGTTTGTGGGCCTGTTCGGCATGATCGCATCGGTAGGTCTTTCCAACCTGCAGATCGTCAACCTGAACAACTCCCGGAACCTGTTTATCATCGGCATCTCCTTTTTTGCCGGTCTCAGCGTTCCTTTCTGGTTTACCCCCCATTTTGATGTCGGTACCGGACAGATTGTCAGCGGTGCCCTGGCCTGGGGAACACCGGGCAGTTTTATCAATGTGCTGGGAAATATCTTTCAGGCCGTCCTGAGCACGGGTATGGCGGTAACTGCCATTATCGGTATTATTCTCGACAACCTGCTCCCCGGTGCCACACGCGCTGAAAGGGGCCTGGAACTTTGGGAAACCGAGGCATCAGACGAAGCCTGGGAAGAGGCTGAAGCGAAATGGGATGCCATGGCAGAGGGCGAAATGAGACCCGTATAACTTCGCTCTGCGAAGTTATCTAACGCGGCTGCGCCGCTTGATTTGCACTGTAGGATCTTCAAAAAGGAGGGCAGGTATTTAAACCTGCCCTCCTTCTCACTTCAATTCTTGGCCCCTCGGCCTCTCGGACCCTTTTTTTGTTACCCTATAGCGGAGTAACCCTTGCCCAAGCCGTTTATGAACATAGTCTATACACTGCTGATTGCCGTGGGTCTATTGGCCATGTATACGCTTTTGAATGCGGGCAGTTCAAACAGTCTGCTCAGATCTGTTTTTCCGGACCCATCCGGGGATATTTACGTTGCCGTTATATCGTCACTGATTGTTTTTGTGCTTGGATTTGTGGTTTTTTTCAACCGGGACAGCCAGGGATTCCAAAACTTGATCGAGATGAACGGTGAAAGGATCAAACAACTCAGAAGCGAGGGCCGCACAGATGAAGAAATTGCCGCTTCGATTCTTGCGGCCATGGGCAGCCGCAGCGGGTACAAGCACAACCTGGCCAAAAAGAAATTGATGATATATTTGGCTG